>NZ_JBYCZW010000001.1:0-1076071 GCF_057586455.1 Acidovorax sp. SRI_002
GCCGCCAGAGAATTTCAGGGTTTACCCAAATTTTTAGCCTGAAAAGAAGGCTTGAACCGCTTTTGCATGCAATGAATGAGGCGTTTATCCGGAATGGTGATCCATGGTTGCAGGACGGCTGAATCGGGTAGTGAATGGCGTGCAGGGAAGTCTCCCGGCCTTGTGAAACACGGGGGGGCGGCGACTGGGACTTGATCTGGCTCAAGACTGTGTGGGGCCCGGGTATTTTTCGTGGATGCCCCTCGGAGAGAACGCTCTATAGTCCCGAATAAGCTTTTGTTATCTGCATGACGGACACCCTTGCGCCTGCGGGCATCGACACTTCGGACAGCCCCCACTACTTGCGCGCGTTGACCGACATGGCTGACCGGCGCACGGTGGTTGCTGACGCAGCCATTTACACCGACAAAGGTATCAAGCTGGTCGAAAAAGGCGCGCGCATCGACAGCCGCCTGTATGACCGCCTGGTGCAGCACAAGCTGCGCGAGCCCATTGACCGCCATCTGTCCATCGAGAATCCCGTGGACGTACCCGCTTTGCTCGCGGCGGGGCAGGCCATGAGCGAACAGGAGGTGCTGCCCAACCTGCTGGCAGAAGCCCTCGGCTCGGCGGCCCGGCTGCTGGCGCCGCTGCGCTCGCTGCCCTTGCCTCCATCCATGGCCTGCAAGCTCACCGTGATGCGCGATCAGCGGCCCGGACTGTTTCAACACAGCCTGCAGATGATGACGGTGGCCGTGTTCCTGGGCATCAAAAGCGGTCTTGCTGAGCGCGACTGCGCCAATCTTGCGGCAGCAGCCTTGCTGCACGATCTGGGGGTGCTGCACATGGATCCGGCCTGGGACGATCCCGACCACAAGGTCGTTGGTGTTCAGCGCAAGCATCTGGTGGCGCACCCCATCACCGCCATGCTCATGATCCGCGATACCCAGGTCTATCCCCGGGCTGTGGATGTGGCGGTGCTGGAACACCACGAGCGCATGGATGGCAGCGGCTACCCGCGTGGCCTGGCCGGTGCAGACATCTCTGTCCTGGGCCGCATCCTGTTGCTGGCCGAGGTGGTGGCGGCGTTCTATGAAAAATACGACGACATGCCCGCGCAGCGCCTGTCGCTGGTGCTGCGGCTGAACCATCGCAAATTTCCATCGGCCCTGGTGGCGCACATCCTGCCCCTGCTGCAGGAAGAAGTCGCCCGGGAATCTGCCCTCATGCCGCTGGGCAACGATGCCTCGCGCCAGATCGATCTGCTGGCCGAAGCTTTTGAATGCTGGGATCAGCTCAAGACCGCACTGCCTCCCGAAACCAGTGTCAAGGCACTGCCGGGAAGCGCCTTTGTGTTCCTCGATGCGCGGCTGCTGGCTTTGCAAAAAGCCTTGCTGGAGGCCGGTTCACACCCTCGGCAGCAGGGTGAACTCATGGCCCAGTTGCAGGGCGATGCCATTGGGATGGCTGAAGTGGCGCTGGTGGGGCGCGAGGCGCTGTGGCAGCTGCAAAGTATTGTGAATGCCAGCTATCGCCGCTGGCCGCAACTGGCAGACCGCGCCACCCCTGCGGATGCAGCGGTGGCGGATTGGTGTGATTGGGCAGTGCGGAAGCTTTGAAAAGGGTGGTCAGCCCACCCGGCTTCGCAGCCAGAACCGATGGTGCATCGCCCAGCCAGCCATGAGCACCGCGAGGACCAGCAGCCCCCATTCAGACAGCGTCGGAATGGATGCTGGCGGCGCGATGCCGATGTGGACCGTGAATGAATCCGCTGTCGGGCCCGTGCCCCAGGTCCAGAGATAGGTGCCCGGTGTGAGCCCCAGGCTGGCCAGCGAGGTCGCAGTCCAGGTGGCCGAGGACGTGAGCGCAGAGCCCGAGACGTAGCCTGCCGGGGCGAAGACGAAACCGGGCATTGTGCTGTCCAGGCCCACCATGTCGCCAGATCCTGCATTCGCCCCGACAGGGCCTCCGCCTCCGAACGCTGGTGGGCCGGATATCCCCAGGTAGGCGTCCACGGTGCCAGCCGTGCCGGTGAAGACCAACCCAGCCGAAGCAATGACCCCGGGGGACAGAGGCCCGCTGCCCGCAGGCGAGAGGGCCCCCAGATTCATGCTGCCACTGCCACTGGCGATCACATTGCCACCGCTTTCAAAAAAGTAGAGCGTATAGGCAGCGAACGTGTTGCCGGACAGGAGCAGCAACAGGGCGACTGCTGCCGATTGGATTGTTTTCATTCAATGGACCCTCTCTTTTTTGTCCTGCCCATTGTAGGGAGCGTGGTGTGCGTTGGCCCAGTTTTATAGAGCCTGGGACGCGTTGCCTCCAAAAGCCCCTCACCCCAAAGTCTTCTCCGCCAGTTGCCCCGGTGCTCGAAATACTGGTTATATTTACAGTATTCATATTGTTCTTCTCGTCTTCGCCATGCCTGCGCTACGCCACTCCCTGGGGGTTGTCGCGTCCGATCTGCCATTGACCGTGCCCGGTGTCTGGCATGCGGACGCATTGGGTGCGGGCCAGTTGCAGGTGCAGTCCACCGGTTATGGTCCTCTGGATGCGCAGTTGCCCGGTGGGGGCTGGCCGGTGGGGGCGTTGAGCGAGGTGCTGCAGCCCCTGGCGGGCCTGCACGAATGGCAGCTGGTGCTGCCTGCCCTGGTACAGGCCACTGCCCCGCGCTCGGGGGCGGTGGTGGTGGTAGCGCCGCCTTGCGAGCCTTTTGGACCGGCGCTGCAGGCCCAGGGCTTGTCAGCCGAGCGGCTGTGTGTGGTGCGGGCCGATGCCGCCGCTGCGCTCTGGGCGGCAGAGCAGGCGTTGCGTTGCCGGGAGGTTCTGGCAGTGATGGCCTGGCTGCCGCAGGTGCAGCCCGCAGCCCTGCGCAGGCTGCAACTGGCAGCAGCGCAGCAACGTCAACTGCTATGGGTGTTTCGCCCGGCCAGTGCTGCGGCGCAGGCCTCACCTGCCTTGCTGCGGCTACAGGTGCAGGGGATGGCCATGCCGGGAGGTGTATGCACAGTCCCCGGGATGCAGGTGCACATTCTCAAGCGCCGGGGGCCGCCCCTGGCGCAAGGGCTGGATCTGCCGGGCTGTCATCCCCGGCTGGCCCAGGTGCTGGCGGCCCAGGCCGGGCGCCGGCGTGCAGCGCAGGTGGATGCTGGTAGCACCTTGGTGGCAGGTCGCCTTGCTGCGGCAGCCAAGGCATCGGGGGCGTTGCCCATGCGCCCTTCATTGGAGCTGCTGGTGCCGTTGGGGGCGGGGCCAGAGGGGAGGGCGCATGCACTGGATCGCGCTGCCATTGCCCTGGTGCGATGAGGCATCCGCACCGCCTGCAGGGGCTGTGCCCACCGCTGCGGCAGGCTGGTGGGCCCTGCGTTTTACCCCGCGTGTGACGCTGGTGGATGCAGAGGCCGTGCTGCTGGAGGTGTCGACCACCGAGCGGCTGTGGGGCGGGCGCGAAGTGCTGCTGGCCCAGGTGCTGCAGGCTTGGGCCTGGGCCGGGGCATCTGCCAGGGGCTCTGCCCCCCCCGCTGCCCAGGTCGCTGGCGAGTGTGGGCCTGCAGGGGAAGGGACGGCGGCGGGCGCACAGCCGACGGGCGCACCCGTGATCTGGGGCAGTGGCCCCACAGCCCTGGTGGCGCAGGCCCGGCTGCGTGTGGCGTTGGCGGGGCTGGCTCTCCCTGCACAGGGGCCGCTGAGCCTGCCTCTACACACACTCACAGCCTTGCGCCCGCATGTGGCCAGCCTGGAGCGCATGGGCTGCCGCACCTGGGGGGCACTGCGGGCGCTGCCCCGCGCCGGGGTGTCGCGGCGTTTTGGTGCGGCGGTGCTGCGGGTGCTGGACCAGGCCGTGGGAGATGCCCCTGAGGCCCACGCCTGGCTGGAGCTGCCCGAGCAGTTTGTGCTGACGGGCGAGTTGCCTGCGCTGGCAGAGTCGGCCGATGCGCTGCTCTGGAGCGCCAGCCGCTGCCTCACGGCCTTGCAAGGCTGGCTGCAAGCGCGGCAGCAGGGCGTGCTGGGCCTGGAGCTGACCTGGCGCCATGACCTGCGGCGCATCGATGGTGTGGCCATCGCCCCCACGCAGGCGCTGCAGGTGCGCACGGCGCAGGCCACGCAGGACATAGGGCATCTGCGGCGCCTGTTGTCTGAAAATCTGGCGCGCACCTCGCTGGCCGCGCCGGTCAATCAGATCACGCTGCGTTTGCTGGAGGCGGCCCCGCTGCCACACCGCAGTGCGAGCCTGCTGCCGCCCGACCATCTGGGCGGCGGAGACCCTGCTGGCGCCCAGGGCGAGGCTTTGCACCAGTTGCTGGAGCGCCTGTCAGCCCGGCTGGGAGAAGACCATGTGCAGGCCCCGGTGCTGCAGGCCGACCACCGCCCCGAATGCATGCAGCAATGGCGCCCGGCGGCCGAGGTGCTGCGCGTGACGGCGGCGGCCTCAAAGCACGCTGCAGCCCGGAATGCCTCCGTCAGTGTTGCCAATACGGCGCTGGATGCAGCTCCCGATGCCCTGCTGCTGCCCACCTGGCTGCTGAACCCGCCCCGGCGGCTGGCGGTGCAGGGCAACCGCCCCTGCCACCACGGCCTGCTGCGACTGTTGGCCGGGCCCCACCGCTTTGAAGCGGGCTGGTGGTCTGCGGCCGGGGAGGGCGCAGGCCCGGCCCCCGGTGAAGGTGCCCTGGCTTTGCGCGACTACTTTGTGGCGCACAACGATGTGGCGGGGCTGGTGTGGGTGTTCCGCGAGCGGCTGGCGCCGGTGCCGTCCGTATCGGACGGCCCCCCAGCCGCCGTGCGGCCCCATCGCTGGTTCCTGCATGGGGTGTTTGGGTGATCTCTGCGGAGGCTCCATGGGCCTGACACCTTCCTCTGCATCGCCTGCACAAGCCACCGTGCTGCCGGGCTATGCCGAGCTGCACTGCCTGTCCAACTTCAGCTTCCAGCGTGGAGCATCGCATCCACAGGAACTCGTGAAGCGCGCGCTGGCGCTGGGCTACCAGGCCCTAGCGCTGACGGACGAATGCTCGGTGGCGGGTGTGGTGCGCGCCTGGGAGGCCGCCAAGGAATGTGGTTTGCACCTCATCGTGGGCAGCGAGTTTTTGTGGGGTGATGACCTGCGGCTGGTGGCCCTGGCGCGCGATGCCGAGGGCTGGGGCAATCTGTGTGAGTTCATCACCGCGGCCCGTGCGGTCGCATCCAAGGGGCAGTACCACGTGGGCCCGCGCAGCCCCTGGGGATTGCTGCAAGGGTGCGAGTTGCTGCTGGCGCCTATCCGGCAATGCTTTGATGCTTCTAATTTGATAGCTGTTAGCGCTTGTCTATCCAGCGCTAGAGGCCAATTTGACTCATATTTTGATGGCCATATCTGGTTGGCGGTCGAACTGCACCTGGCCCCAGACGACAGCCTGTGGCTGGCCACGCTGCAGCGTGTGGGTGCGGCGCTGGGCTTGCCGCTGGTGGCAGCGGGCGATGTGCACATGCACGCCCGTTCGCGCAAGCCGCTGCAGGATGTGATCACCGCCGTACGCCTGGGCCGCAGCGTGGGCGAATGCGGGTTTGCGCTGCAGCCCAATGCCGAGCGCCATCTGCGCCGACGCGTGCGGCTGGCGGGCATCTACCCGCCCGAGTTGCTGGACGCCACGCTCACCGTGGCGGGGCGCTGCACGTTCACCCTGGACGAAATCAAGTACCAGTACCCGCTGGAGACCGTGCCCGCTGGCATGACCCCCGCGCAGGCCCTGGCCTGGCTGGTGCAAGTGGGCGTGCAAGGCGTTTACCCGCAGGGCGCGCCACAGAAGGTGCAGGCGCAGATCCGCAAAGAGCTGGACCTGATCGCACACTGCCAGTACGAGATGTACTTTCTCACGGTGCACGACATCGTGCGCTACGCGCGCAGCCAGGGCATCCTGTGCCAGGGGCGTGGCTCGGCCGCGAATTCGGTGGTCTGCTACATGCTGGGCATCACGGCCGTCCCGCCTGAAAACTCACACCTGCTGTTCGAGCGCTTTATCAGCAAGGAGCGCAAGGAGCCGCCCGACATCGACGTGGACTTCGAGCACGACCGTCGCGAGGAGGTCATCCAGTACATCTACGAAAAATACGGCCGCGAGCGCGCCGCCATCGCGGCCGTGGTTACCACCTACCGCACGCGCAGCGCGCTGCGCGATGTGGGCAAGGCGCTGGGTGTGGCGCCGTCCTTGGTCGATGCCTTTGCCAAGGACCACCACTGGTTTGACGAACAGTTCGCCACCGACCGGTTGCAGGAACTGGCTGAAAGCCTGGGTGCACCGCTTCACCGGCACACGGCCCAGCTGTGGCTGGAACTGGCGGCGGACCTCAAAGGCTTTCCGCGCCACCTGAGCCAGCATGTGGGCGGCTTTGTGCTCACGCAGGGCAAGCTCACGCGCCTGGTGCCCGTGGAGCCCGCGAGCATGGAGCACCGATCGGTCATCCAGTGGGACAAGGACGACCTGGACACCATGGGCCTGCTCAAGGTCGATGTGCTGGCCCTTGGCATGCTCAGCGCGCTGCGCCGCTGCCTGAATTTGCGCGAAGCATTGCGCGGTGAGCGCTGGGACCTCCAGGGCATTCCGCGCGAAGACCCCGCCACCTACGACATGATCTGCGCCGCCGACACCGTGGGCGTGTTCCAGATCGAAAGCCGCGCGCAGATGAGCATGCTGCCGCGCCTGCGGCCGCGCGAGTTCTACGACTTGGTGGTGGAGGTGGCGATTGTGCGGCCCGGGCCTATTCAGGGCGGCATGGTGCATCCCTACCTGCAGGCGCGCGAACGCAGGCGCAGGGGCGAGCCACTGCAATTGGAGAAGCCCGAACTGGAAGCGGCCCTGGCGCGCACGCTGGGCGTGCCGATTTTTCAGGAGCAGGTGATGCAGATCGCCATGGTGGCGGCCGGGTTCTCTGCCGGCATGGCGGACGATCTGCGCCGGTCGATGGCGGCCTGGAAGCGCAAGGGCGGCGTGCACCGGTTCGAGCGCCCACTGGTCGGAGGCATGGAAGCGCGTGGTTACCGTACCGAGTTTGCCCAGGCCATCTTCCAGCAGATGCTGGGCTTTGGCGAATATGGCTTTCCTGAAAGCCACGCCCACAGCTTTGCCTTGCTGGCCTATGCCAGCAGCTGGCTCAAATGCCATGAGCCCGCGTGTTTTCTGGCCGCGCTGCTCAATTCGTTGCCCATGGGTTTTTACACCGCCTCGCAACTGGTGCAGGATGCGCGCCGCCACGGCGTGCGTGTGCTGCCCATCGACGTGACCTGCAGCGACATCGACTGCACGCTGGAGGGCACACCAGAGCCGCTGAGACCGGCGCGGGGGCTGGGCGTGCCGCCACTGCCGCAGCCCGCTGTGCGTCTGGGCTTGCGGCTGGTGGGCAGCCTGCACAAAGATGCTGCCGAACGACTGGTAGAGGCCCGCGCTACAGGCCCTGCCTTTGCCAACACCGAAGACCTGGCCCTGCGCGCACAGCTGAGCCAGCAAGACCTACAGGCGCTCGCTGCAGCCGATGCGCTGGCGGGTCTGTCAGGCCACCGGCGCCAGCAGATGTGGGAGGCGGCCGCGCAGCACACGGCACCGCCCCTGCTGCGCGATGTGCCCGTGCACGAAGCGCCCCTGCAACTGCTCGCCGCGCCCGAGGGCGAAGAGATTCTTTTCGACTACGCCGCCACCGGCCTCACACTGCGCCGCCACCCACTGGCCCTGCTGCGCCCGCGCCTTGCGCGCTGGCGCCTGCAGACCGCCCTGCAGCTGAACACCGTGCCCCATGGCCGCAAGGTGCGCGCCTGCGGCATCGTCACTGTGCGCCAGCGCCCCGGCACGGCCAAAGGCACGATGTTCGTCACGCTGGAGGACGAGACGGGTCCCGTCAACGTGATCGTGTGGCCTGCGCTGGTGGAGACATGGCGCAATGCGCTGCTCAGGTCGCAACTGCTGGCGGTGGAGGGCGTGTGGCAGTGCAGCGTGCCCGAGGGGGAGGGGGGCGCTCTGAAGGCGGCCACGGTAGTGCGCCACCTGGTGGCCCAGCGCTTCAAGGACTTGACACCGCTGCTCGGTCGCATGGCCCAGGCGCTGCAGGGTAGCCGGGACTTTCACTGACCTGCTGAACCGCTTCGGATCATCCTTCTGACTCCCTTGCGGTCACCGCTCCAGCAGATAAGCGTGGGGGTCGATGAAAAACGCTTTTTTGACGCCCTGCGTAGCGCCATCCACCTTCCACGGCGCGGGCAGCATTCGCACGATGGAATAGTGCAGGTGTGGCGGCTTGCCCTGCGCGTTGCCGCTGGCGCCCAGCGTGCCAATCGCCTCCCCAGACGCCACGAAGGAGAAGGCGCCTGTGCCGATCGAGTCCAGGTGCGCAAAGTAATGCAGCCGCCAGCGCGGCCCGAGCACCAGCACCACCTTGCCGCCTTTGGCGATTTCTCCTGTGAACAGCACGACGCCATCCGTAGTGCTCAGCACTGGCGTACCGGTCTTGCCAAAGATGTCGATGCCCTTGTGCACACCCGAGCTGCCCCAGGGTTCGAACCAGAAGGACTTGGAATTCCAGTCTTTTGCGGAGGCCCCGGCCACGGGGATCTGGATGCGCTCCGGCAGTAACAGGCCCGCCACCAGCACGGCCAGCAGGGTGAGGCCCAGAATCTTTGCAATTTTCATGGCGCGATTATTCCGCGCTCGCAATCGTTGCAGTCGCTGTGAATCAGCGCGAAGGGTCTGCCTTGCTGGCGGCCTGCCGTGCAGGCTGCGAGGCCGTGCCGGCTGCCCCCTGGACTCCGGGCTTGACAGGCTGTTGGGCCAGGTTCAGCAGCGGCTTGCAATGGGTGTCGTCGTCTGCTGCCGGCACGGTGATGGGCACCAGGGCCAGCGCGGCGGGGGCCACCACGGCGGCTATCACCGCAGCGCCTGCGCGCAGCAGCAGCGGTCCGGCCTCGACGCCCACATCCGGGTTGCCAAACGTGCCCCTCACATACAGGGGTGAACGCAGCGAAAAGAACTTCCATTGCAAGGATTCGGGCTTGATGCGCAGGTCCAGTGCCTCGGTGCCCAGGTCGATGGTGCCCGTGGCCTCCACCACAGCATCGTCGGTACTCATTTTCACGACGCGGGCGGTTGCCAAGCCATCCACCACCATGAAGTCGGCCACCGCACAGCGCAGGTGCACTTCCTTGTTTTCGCCAAAGAGCTTGCCCACGACGATGCTGCCCACGTTGAGCGCGGCCAGGTCCAGCATCTGCTTGCTCAGCGTGCCCTCGCGCACATACAGGCGCATCTCGCCCGTGCCGTGGCCCAGAAGTACGGCCATGCTGTTGCCGGTGCTCTCCAGGGCAATGGCTCCGTCCATGCGGCCAAAACTTTTCTTCATGAGCTGCACCTTGGGGAACAGGGCCGACAACTGCAGTCCCTGCACGGTGCCGCGTATCTGGGCCTTGAGGGGGGCGCTGCGGCCATCGATGGTGACCTGCGATTCGATCTTGCCTTCTGCCACGCCAAACGTGAGGGGCGCCAGTCTGAGCTGCGCGTTTTCCATTACGGCGCGTGTGCTCAGGTCCTGCAGCGGCAGGCTCTCGGGGCGGATGATGTGGCGGCCCTTGAACACGATGTCCATGTCCATGGCATTCCACCGCTCGGCCGCAAATTGCGAATCCGGCAGCACCTTGCCACCCTGGCTGCGGGTGCGTTGCGTGTTGCCGGACACGCGGGTGCCCAGCGTCGGCCCCAGGTCTGCCAGGCGCAGCTGGTTCGATGTCATGGTGCCGGTGAGCCGGGGGCGCGGTTTGCCCGAGGTGTATTTCAGCGACCCCTGCAGATCACTCTGACCCACCTTGCCGCGAAAATCGTTGTACTCCCACACCGCGCGTTCGGGTTCCAGGCTCCCGGTCAGCCGTCCGCGCGTTTCAAACGCCGGGGTGTTGGGCAGCACCAGCCCGGTCAGGTCGTACAGATCGGCCATGCTGCCGCCTTGGAGGAACACCTGAAAATCCAGCCCCGAGAGCGCCCCGGGGTTGGCCAGCACCCCTTCAGCCGACAGTGCCACGCTGCCCGCGCTGGCATCAATCTGCAGCGGATAGTTCACCACCTTGTTGCGCAGGCTGATGACCTGGCCCGCGCGCCCCTGTCCCTTGATCTGGGCCTTGGCATAGCGGCCCTTCAGTTCAAAGCGCAGGCCATAGGGCATCGCCCCCTGGGAGGATGTGCCGGGGGCCGCGATCGCTGCCGTCGGGGCTGTGCCACTGGCGGCGCTGGCGGAAGCCTTGGCGGCCGGGCTGCCGGGTGGGCTGGGGGGGGCAAAGGGCTCCGTTGTGTCAATGCGTGCCTGCAGGTCCAGGTCTTTCATGCCATCGGCATAGGCCAACACGCCCTGCCTGAGCACGAGCCGGTCTACATCGAAGCTCCACCCGCTCCTGGGGCCGTCCTTGCGCTCAAAGGTCCAGTTGTTGGTGCCATCGGCGGTGCGGGCCAGCGCCACCTGGGGACTGGTGAGTGCCACGGTGTCGATCGACAGGTGCCGCCCTAGCAGCGGCAGCAGGCGCACCGTGGCGATGGCGCTGCCAATGCGGGCCATGGTGGGTGCTTCCGGAAGATCGGCGTTGTCCTTGGGAGGCGGTTTGACATCGGCACGCTGGAAGGGGGGGGTGAACCCCGCCGGCTGGTCCATCACCAGGCGCTCGGCCTGGACAGTGACGCCAGGTATCCATCGTCGCCATCCTTCCTCCTGGGGTTGGGGCCAGTGCCAGGCTGCCGACAATTCGCCCTCAATCGCAAAGTGCCTGCCCGTGGCTTCGCTGACTTTTTCGTTGACCCAGGGTTTTGCACGGTTCCAGTCGATCACGGCCAGCAAGGCGCCGAGCAGCACCAGCAGCGCGGCCACTACACCCAGGGCCACCAGCAACCACCGTGCTACACGTCGACCAACCCCCGAGGCGGGTGCGGGGTGGCCGGTGGACGCGGCAGGGCGGGGAAGATCGGCAGAAGGCGTGGTGGGTGACGGCATGAAGGGTGTATGGGTTATGGCCGCATGCCGCAGAACAGCCATGCTGCACGGGACATGGGTGGGTGCCGCGTTTGCTCATGCGGCACCGGGCCTCCTGGGTTCATGCTAGCCCGCATTGGCGCGCCCAGTGGCAGTGCAGGCGCAACTGCCGCCCTTGTCCTACAGGCGGAAAACGGTGCTGCCGCGCCCTAAAATCCGCGCACCATGCACAACCCCCACCACCCCCACGCCCCGCCCATGCGCGATGGAGTGGGCCCAAGCTGCGTGGTGCTGCCCAGCCAGGGGCAGGGCAGCATGCTGGACTTTCTGGCGCAGCGTCTGCCCGTCGTGACCCGCGACGAATGGCTGCAGCGTATGCAGGCGGGGGATGTGGTGGACGAACGCGGGGAGCCCGTGTCGCCCGGGCGGCCGTTTGAAGGCAGCTTGCGCGTGTACTACTACCGCAGCCTGCCCGCAGAGCCCGCCTTGCCTTTCACAGAAACGGTGCTGTACCAGGACGAGCACCTCGTGGTGGCCGACAAGCCCCATTTCATGCCCGTGACACCGTCGGGCCGCTATCTGCACAACACACTGCTGGTGCGCCTCAAGCGACAGCTGGGGTTGCCTGAACTGTCGCCCCTGCACCGCATCGACCGGGACACGGCGGGGCTGGTGCTGCTGTCGGTGCAGCAGCGCACACGCGGGGCCTACCAGGCGCTGTTCCGTGACAAGCAGATCACCAAACAATACGACGCGATTGCTCCGTGGCGCGAAGACCTCGTGTTTCCCCGCGAACACATGAGCCGCCTGGAGGAAAGCCCTCAGTTCTTTCGCATGCAGGAAGTGCCCGGCGAGCCCAACAGCCACACGCAGATGCAGGTGCGGGAGGTGGCAAGGTCTGGCGCCTGGGCCCGGTACCGTCTCATGCCGATCACCGGCAAACGGCACCAACTGCGCGTACACATGGCAGCGTTGGGCCTGCCCCTGCGCAACGACCCGTTCTATCCAGTGGTCAACGATCCTCCCGAAGGAGACTACTCGCGGCCTCTGCAACTGCTGGCGCGGTCCCTGGAGTTTGCGGACCCGGTGTTGGGCGTGCCGCGGATGTTTGAGAGCAGGCAGCGGCTGAGTCTGGAAGATTAGGGTTTACCACTAGCAATCGCTATTTGCTCGTTGAGGGCGGGGTGGCCCTCATGAAAGCATGGCATTGCTTTGGGTTTTGTTTTTACACACAGATAAGGTAACTTGGTTACCTGTTCTGGGCAGAGGGCCCGGAAACTGCAGAAGAAAACAACAATGAGCCCCACCACCACACACCGTTCCGTCGCGTTCAAGCTGTCGCTTGCGGCGTTACTCAGCCTGCTGCTTGTGCTGCTCATCACCATGGGTATCGTCAGCGCCTTGCTCTGGCAAAACTTTGGACGGCTATCGCGCGGCGATGCCCAGCAATACGCAGCCCAGTTGCGCACCCTGGTGCAGACGTTTGACGAAACCGCGCAAGAGCAGGCCAAACGCGATTTCACCCTGTTCAAGGCCAATTTTCCGGGCAATTTTTCGCTCAGCGAGGCGCCGGGGGCTGACGGCAAGCCCGAGGCCACGCTTGCATTTCAGGGGGTGCCGATCAATGGCGACTTTGAGGTGGTGGATCGGTTTTCCAAAGACAGCATGGGTGCCGTCGCCACCATCTTCGCGCGCACGGGCGACGACTTCATCCGTGTGACCACTTCGCTCAAGAAGCAGGACGGAGACCGCGCCTACAAGACCCTTCTGGATCGCAAGCACCCTGCCTACGAACTGATGAACGAAGGCAAAACCTTCATCGGCCGCGCCAATCTGTTTGGCCGGGAGTACATGACGGTGTATGAACCCATCCGCGAAGGCAACCGCACCATCGGCATCCTGTTCATCGGTTCGGACATCGGCCCCATTCTGGGCAAGCTCAACACCGTGATGGCGGGCCAGAAGCTGTTTGCCACGGGCGCTGTCTACGCGGTCAATATTTCAGCAGGCCCTGCACGGGGCAACATTTTTGGTTTGACGGGCGCCAACGCAGCGCTCAAGGTCGATGAGAAAGTGGATGAGGCCAAGGCCTGGCTTGCTTCACTGTCGGGTATCGAGCAAACCGGCGATTTTGAATCGAGCTGGTCGCCGCGCCGCAGTGGCGACGGTGACACCGCCGCGCGTTATGTGGCGGTGGAGCGCTACAAGCCCTGGAACTGGGCCATAGTGGCCGAGGCGCCGGAGTCTGAAATGATGGGCGAGGCCCGCAGCGTGCTCACTTGGCTGTGGCTGGGTGTGCTGGTGGCGCTGGCACTGCTGACGGTGGTACTGGTGGTGGCCACACGCCGCTTGGTGGGTGCTCCCGTGCAGCAGCTGAGCACCGCGCTGGGTTACCTGGCGCAGGGCGACCTGACCCACGCAGTCACCCTGAAATCCCGCGACGAAATCGGCAGCCTGGCCCAGGCCATGGAAGGCTTTCGTGTCCGCCTGGTCGAAAGCCTGAGCACCGTGCGCACCAGTGCCGAAAGCGTGTCGTCGGCCAGCACCGAAATCGCCCAAGGCAACCAGGACCTGTCGGGCCGCACCGAAAGCCAGGCCAGCTCTCTGGAAGAAACGGCGGCCAGCATGGAGCAGCTGGGTGCCACCATTCGACACAACGCCGACAGCGCCAGCCAGGCCAACCAGCTGGCCGTGGGCGCCAGCCGCGTGGCCGCGCAAGGCGGTGAAGTGGTGTCCAAGGTGGTCAGCACCATGCAGGACATCAACACCAGCAGCCAGAAGATTGCCGACATCATTGGCGTCATCGACGGCATTGCTTTCCAGACCAACATCCTGGCCCTGAACGCTGCGGTTGAAGCCGCTCGTGCTGGCGAGCAAGGCAGGGGCTTTGCCGTGGTGGCTGCTGAAGTGCGCAACCTTGCTCAGCGCACCGCCGCCGAGGCCAAGGCCATCAAAGAACTGATCGGCGCCAGCAGCGCCATGGTGCAGCAGGGCTCGGTGCTGGCCGATCAGGCGGGCACCACGATGCAGGAAGTCGTGAGCTCTATCCAGCGCGTGGCCGACATGGTCTCTGAAATCAGCGCTGCCAGCAGCGAGCAGACCGCTGGTGTGGGCCAGGTGGGAGAGGCAGTGACGCAACTGGACCAGACTACTCAGCAGAATGCCGCCCTGGTGGAAGAAATGGCTGCTGCGGCCAGCAGCCTGCAGACGCAGGCACACCAGATGGTGTCTGCCATTGCGCAGTTCAATCTGGGTGGCGCCAGTGCCAGCCCCGGTGTGCCAAACCGGGCGCGTGGGGGCTCCCGCAACCCGGCAATCTCCGGCTGAACGCTCGCGCACTCGCGGGCGCTAGCGGAGCTTCGCCATGGCAGGATCAGCGAAACGGAATGGGCTTGCTCTTGGCTGGCGCGCTTTTTGGAAGCCGTGAATTGAAGAATTCAGCCAATGCCCGCTGGGTGTCGGGATGCAGCCGCCATGCGGTCCAGCCCAGGCCGATACTGCGCAGGTACACGGTGACGTGCGCGTCTTCCAGCGGGTACTGGATGGCGAGCGTGGGGTTGTCCTGCGACATCACCGGGACCCCGCTCCCATTGCCGTCCTGGGGAGCCGGGGTGACTTCAGGCGTCATCTGCGAGCGCAACATGGCCAACTCACGAATCAGATTTTCGATCTCTGGCGCTGTGAGCGTTTTGTTGATTGCCAGGGTGGCCTGCGTGCGGTCGTCGCTCAGTTGCATGGGGCTTTTCCTTCTTTCGCGGGTAGTTGTGAAGGCTCCATTGTGCTGCCTTCGGTCTGCATCCCGCCGAAGGGGCGCAAACATGGGACGCAAGCCTCTGGCCAAACCCGTTTCGGGCGCGCCGCCGCGTGGCTACAATACGGCTGCTGATGAAACTCTGGCGCGGCAGCTGCCAACCCGGTGTTTTCACAGGCCTCACTGAAATACCGTTGTCCATCAACGGCTTACAGAAGGCGGGTGTAGTTCAATGGTAGAACGGCAGCTTCCCAAGCTTCATACGAGGGTTCGATTCCCTTCACCCGCTCCAGCCCCCTTCGGCTGATCATCTCCCCCCGTCCTTGCCTTTGCTGTTGTTTTGACCGCGCATGCTGCACGGATGACGGCATGGGCGCGCGCCCATCCAGTAGGGCATGTCAAGCCATTTGCTGACGCCACGCGGCCGCCACCCACGCCACCATTCTGGAACGACCTCCTTTGGAGGGGCACTATCGTGTGAGGAAATGAATGGCTTCCAAAGACAAGGACTCAGCACAGAAACCCGCCGCCAGCAAGAAGCCAAGCACGGCGCAGGAAGGCAAGGACGCCAAGGCACAACGCGAGCTGGGCATCGTCGGGCCACATGGCGACATGCGGCTGGCCTCGGTCATCATCGAAGGCTATAGCCTCGAGTTGAGCGACGGCGAAGGCTATGTGGGGGATGTCGCCAGCCGCTCGGCCTTTCGCCACATGCTCGATGCCTGGCGCAAGCTGTATGCATCCATGGAGGGCAAGGACCCTATGGGCACCAAGCCCACGCGCGAACTCAGCAAACATAAGCTGGATGCGTTGCTGGAGAAAGACGGCGTGGCCGCCCAAGCCATCGAAGCCGCGTCGGAAGACTACGCGATGCAGCTGGCGCATGTGGTGCAGCGATTTCTGAAACACAAGACCTGGCGCGGCGTGGAGCGCATCATCATCGGCGGGGGCTTTCACCAGAGCGAGGTGGGTGGCCGCGCCATCGATTGCACCCGCAAGATCCTCAAGGCCGAAAAGGTGCCCGTGGAGCTGCGCACGCTGCGCCACCATGCGGACGAGGGCGGCCTGATTGGCTGGGTGCACCTGGCGCCCCCCGAGCTGCTGCAAAGCTACGACGCCATCCTGGCGGTGGACATTGGCGGCACCAATGTGCGCTGCGGCATCGTGCAAACCCATTTGCACCGCGCCCCCGATCTTTCGCTGGCCGAGGTGGTGCGCCGCGAGAAATGGGCCCATGCCAACGACGAACCCCGGCGCGACGAACTGGTCGAGGGCATCGCCACGCTGCTCGAAGGCCTGATCGCGTACGCCGAGAAAAAGAAGATCCGCCTGGCGCCCTACATCGGCGTTGCCTGCCCGGGGCTCATCGTGGAAGACGGCTCGCTGGCCGGTGGCACGCAGAACCTGCCGGGCAACTGGGAGAGCACCCGCTTTCACCTTCCGCGCGACCTGTGCGAGCGGCTACCGCACATTGGCGATGGCCGCACCCAGGTGTGCCTGCACAACGATGCCGTGGTGCAGGGCCTGTCTGAAATGCCCTTCATGCAGGACGTGGAGCGCTGGGCGGTGCTGACGGTGGGCACGGGGCTGGGCAACGCGAGCTACACCAACCGTCAGCCGCCAGAATTTGAATGATTTTGGCTTCTGGCGCTTATTGGTAAAGCGCTAGCAGCTATAAAATAAATAGCATTTTGTGGGGCTGCTTATTTCTGAATGTCCCCCAGGCACAGGTACTTGATCTCCACGTAGTCGTCCATGCCGTAGTGCGAGCCTTCGCGGCCCAGGCCCGACTGCTTGACGCCGCCAAAGGGCACGTGCTCGGTGGCCAGAATACCCACGTTGGCACCCACCATGCCGTATTCCAGCGCCTCGGTCACGCGGAAGATGCGGCCCACGTCGCGGCTGTAGAAGTAGCTGGCCAGGCCAAACTCGGTGTTGTTGGCCGCGTCGATGGCTTCCTGCTCGGTCTTGAACTTGAAGACCGGGGCAAAGGGGCCAAAGGTTTCCTCGCGCGCGCAGAGCATGTCGGCCGTGGCGTTGGCGACCACCGTGGGCTCGAAGAACTGGCCGGAGCCCAGGCTGGTGAGGCGCTGGCCGCCGGCCACCACCTGGCCGCCCTTGGCCAGCGCGTCGTCCACGTGGCGCTGCACCTTGGTCAGTGCCGCTTCCTCGATCAGCGGGCCCTGGTTCACCCCAGCTTCAAAACCGTTGCCCACCTTGGCTGTCTTGACCTTGGCGGCGAACTTGGTCACGAACTCGTCGTACACGCCTTCCTGCACATAAAAGCGGTTGGTGCACACGCAGGTCTGGCCCGCGTTGCGGTACTTGCTGGCAAAGGCGCCTTCCACGGCGCTGTCGATGTCGGCGTCGTCAAACACCAGGAAGGGCGCGTTGCCGCCCAGTTCCAGCGACATCTTCTTGACGGTGGGGGCGGACTGCGCCATCAGGATGCGGCCCACTTCGGTGGAGCCCGTGAAGCTGATGTGGCGCACCACATCGCTCGCGCACAGCACTTTGCCGATGGCAATCGAGTTGTCGCTGTCGGCGGGCAGGATGTTGAACACGCCCGCCGGGATGCCTGCGCGGATGGCCAGCTCGGCAGCAGCCAGGGCGGTGAGTGGTGTCAGCTCAGCCGGTTTGATGACCACGGGGCAGCCCGCAGCCAACGCGGGCGCGACCTTGCGCGTGATCATCGCCAGCGGGAAGTTCCACGGTGTGATGGCCGCGCACACGCCGATGGGTTGCTTCAAGACCAGCAGGCGGCGGCTGTTGTCAAACTGAGGCAGGGTCTCGCCGTTGATGCGCTTGGCTTCTTCGGCAAACCATTCCACAAAACTCGCGCCGTAGGCGACTTCGCCCTTGGCTTCGGCCAGGGGCTTGCCTTGTTCGGCGGTCATGATGCGGCCCAGGTCGTCCTGGTTGGCCATCAGCAGGTCGTACCACTTGCGCAGGATGATGCTGCGCTCCTTGGCCGTCTTGGTCTTCCAGGGGCCCCAGGCGGCGTTGGCGGCGGCGATCGCGGCCTCGGCGTCGGCCGGGCCCAGGTTGGCCACATCGGCCAGCTTGAGGCCCGTGGCCGGGTCGTTCACATCAAAGCGGCTGCTACCTGCCACCCACTGGCCGTTGATGAGGCCGTCGGTCTTGAGCAAGGTGGGGTCGTTCAGCAGGGCGAGGGGGGAGGTCTTCATGTCCATGGGATGGTCCTTGAGAAAGGGGGCTAAACGTGGGCAGATCGAGGTTCACGCACGAAGCGGCAGCGGTCATTGTCAGCCGCCTGGGCGACGGCCGCATGTCGCCGATGTGAACTTCCGGGCGGCAAGGGGCATATCAGGCACGGCGACCGCGCAGCCACTCCAGCGCCAGCAGCAAGCTGGTGGTGAACAGGATGAGCAACGTGGCCACCGCGGCGATGGTGGGCGAGATGTTCTCGCGGATGCCGTTGAACATCTGGCGCGGCAGTGTGGACTGGTCGGCACCGGCCAGGAAGAGGGTGACCACCACTTCATCAAACGACGTGGCAAACGCAAACAGCGCGCCGGAGATCACGCCCGGTGCAATCACAGGCAGCGTGACGCGAAAGAAAGTGTTGAACGGCGTCTCACCCAGGCTCAGCGAGGCGCGCACGAGGTTGTGGTTGAAGCCTGCCAGAGTCGCCAGCACGGTGGTCAGCACAAAAGGTGCGCCCAGGGCGGCGTGCACGATGATGAGCCCGAAGTAGCTGTCGGCCAGGCCCAGCGGCGCAAAGTACAGGTAGGTGGCTACGCCCACCACAATGATCGGGACCACCATGGGCGCAATCAGGATGCTCATGAGCAAGCCCTTGAATCGGAAGTCAGCGCGCGACAGCCCCACCGCCGCCAGTGTGCCCAGGGCCGTGGCGATCAACGTGGCCGCAGGTGCCACGATGAAGCTGTTGCGCGTGGCGCGGGCCCACTCGGCGGATTCGAACAGGTTGCGGTACCACTTGAGCGACCAGCCGTGAATGGGGTAGGCCAGGAATGAACTCTCGGAGAACGACAGTGGCACCATCACCAGGATGGGGGCCAGCAGAAACACCAGTACGGCCACGCACAGGGCGCGCACCGCCCACCAGCCGAGCTTGTCGGCCAACGTGGCGTACAGGGGGAATTGGGGCAGAAGATGACGCATGGTGAGTGTCTTTTGAAGTGGTTAGCCCAGACTCAATTCGGCTTTGCCAAACCGGCGGTACACGCTGTACAGCACCAGCGTGGCGACCAGCAGCAGGGCGCCCAGCGCGCAGGCCATGCCCCAGTTCACTTCGACGTTGGTGTAGCGGGCGATGTAGTAGCTCAGCATCTGGTCGTCGGCCCCGCCCAGCAGCGCGGGGGTGACGTAGTAGCCGATGGCCAGAATGAAAACCAGCAGCGCCCCGGCACCAATGCCCGGGTAGGTTTGGGGCACATACACCCGAAAGAACGCGGCGATGGGCGAGCTGCCCAGCGACACCGCAGCGCGCAGGTAGGTGGGTGGCACGCTTTTCATCACGCTGTACAGCGGCAGGACCATGAAGGGCAGCAGGATGTGCACCATGGCAATCACCACGCCCGTGCGGTTGAACAGCAGTGGCAAAGGCTCGGCAATGGCGCCCAGGCCCATCAACCCCCGGTTGACCAGCCCCTCGGACTGCAGCAGCACGATCCATGCGGCCACGCGCACCAGGATCGACGTCCAGAACGGCACAAGGACCAGAATCATCAGCACATTGGCCTGGCGTGCGGGCAGCGAGGCCAGCCACCAGGCCAGCGGGTAGCCCAGCAGCAGGCACAGCACCGTAACCACAAAGCTGATGTGAAAGGTGCGCAGCAGGATGCCGCCAAACGCGCGCTGCTCCTCGGGCATGCGTTCGACCTGGCCCAGCGCATCGCGCTGCAGGTCCACCGAGGCGAGCAGGTAGTCGGGCGTCCAGCGCGCCCCGTTTTTGGCAATGGCACGCCAGAAAGGCGCTTCGCCCCAGCGTGCATCCTTGTCGATCAGCTGGTCGCGGATGGACTCGGGCGTGCCCTGCAGGGGCAGGGCGCGGAAAGCGCCCATCACCATCGAACGTGCTCCAGGCACTTCCGAGTTCAGCCGGCGCGCCAGGGCGCCTGCATCAGAGCTGTCGGGCAGGCGGGCCAGGTCTTTGATCAGCGCGGCATAGGCAGCGGGGTTTGGTGCCTCGTGGCGGTCCCAGCCATGCAAGGCCTCGATGGTGGCGGGCAGCGTGTTGGCGACCTCGGGGTTCTCCACGCCGCGCTGCAGCAGCGCGGCAATGGGGACCAGCAGCGTGAGCAGCAAGAACACCAGCAAGGGCAGGGTCAGGGCAAAGGCCCGCCATTTGCGCCGCGCTTCGGCACGCGACAGCGCCTTGCGCAGTGCGCCGGGTGCGTGGGCGTCCAGCGCAAGCGCGGCGGGGGCGATGGCAGAAGAGGCTTGCATGGTGTCTTGCGCTCCGAGGGTGCGGTTTTCTGACTTATTGGGTGGCCCAGGCGGCGAAGCGTTTCTCCAGCGCCTCGCCCTGGTCGGCCCAGAAGCTCACGCCGAACTGGATGGCTTCCTTGGCGTTGCTCGCCGAGGTAGGCAGGTCGTCCAGCACCTTCTTGTCCAGCTTGGCGAGGGCCGTGGTGTTGGCCGGGCCATAGGCGATGTTCTGCGCGTAGGCGGCCTGGTTGGCGGTCTGCATGGTGTAGGCGATGAACTTCACAGCCGCGTCCTTGTTCGGTGTGCCCTTGGGGATGGCCCAGTAGTCCAGGTCATAGATGCCGCCGGGCCAGTAGATCTTGAGATTGCGGCCTTCGCGGTTGGCCGCGTCGATGCGGCCGTTGAACACGGTGGTCAGCACCACGTCGCCCGCCACCAGGAACTGCGGCGCCTGGGCACCTGCTTCCCACCATTGAATGTTGGGCTTGAGTTCGGTCAGCTTCTTGAAGGCGCGGTCTGCACCGTCTTTGGTGGCGAGCACCTTGTACACATCGGCGGGCTTCACGCCATCGGCCATCAGCGCGAATTCGAGGTTGTAGCGCGCACCCTTGCGCATGCCGCGCTTGCCAGGGATCTTCTTGGTGTCCCAGAAGTCAGCCCAGCTCGTGGGGGCAGTCTTGAGCTTGTCGCCGTTGTAGGCCATGACGGTGGACCACACGAAGATGCCCACGGCGCAGTCGGACACCGCAGCGGGAAGCAGGTCGGACTTGCTCACGATCTTGCTGTAATCGAGTTTTTCATACAGGCCCTCGTCGCAGCCGCGTGCGGCGTCTGGCGACTCCAGCTCCACCACGTCCCAGGTCACCTTCTTGGCCTCGACCATGGCCTTGACCTTGGCCTGCTCGCCGTTGTATTCCACGGCCACGATCTTGTTGCCCAGCTTTTCATAGGGCTCGTAGAACGCCTTTTTCTGCGCGTTGGCGTTGGCGCCACCAAAGTTCACGACGGTCAGTTGCTGCTGCGCAAAGCTGGGAAGTGCCAGGCAGGCGGCCAGGGAGGCGCAGGCGATAAGGCTCTTTTTCATGGTGCAGTTTTTCCTTAGGGTTGTGGAGGAACAGGGGACGGGAAAAGGGTGTGGCTGTGCCGGTGGTCAGACCGCGTAAATGCGCGTGGAGACCGGGGGGAACTCCAGCAGCACGGCATCACCCGGTTGTGGATGGGGGTTGCTAGCGGCCGAAGCCAGCGCCACCTTCACCGTGGCGGGCTCTTGGCCATGGCCCAGGTCGCACATCAGGCGCAGGTGGTCGCCGTAGTAGATGGCGCGCGCCACCGTGGCGGGAATGGCCGAGGTTTTGGGGTACTCGGAATGCGCATGCAGCACGATGCGTTCGGGCCGAACACAGGCGTGCACGGCAGAGCCCAGTGCGGCCTGGTTCACGTTCACTCCTGGCAACAGGTAGCCGCCTGGCAGCTGGATGGCGGTGTCGGCGCCCGCGCCTTGCAGGGTGCCCGAAAGCACCGTGTTGTCGCCCACAAAGCCGGCCACGAATCGGTTGGATGGCGCTTCGTACAGGGTTTCCACATCCGCGAGTTGCTGAATGACCCCTTCGTTGAACACCGCCACGCGGTCGCTCATGGTCAGGGCCTCGCCCTGGTCATGGGTCACGTAGACAAAGGTCACGCCCAGCTGGCGGTGCAGTTCTTTCAGCTCGATCTGCATATGCTCGCGCAGCTGCTTGTCCAGCGCGCCCAGGGGCTCGTCCATCAGCACCAGCTGGGGGTTGAACACCAGGGCGCGGGCCAGCGCCACGCGCTGCTGCTGGCCGCCCGACAGGCGCGTGGGCAGGCGGTCGGCCATGCCGGTCAGGCGAACCATGTCCAGCGCCTTCTTCACACGCTCGGCCTGTTCGGCCTTGGGCACCTTGCGCACGGTGAGCGGGTAAGCCACGTTCTGACCCACGGTGAGGTGGGGGAACAGCGCGTAGTTCTGGAACACCATGCCAAAGTTGCGCTTGTGGGGCGGCGTGCCGGTGATCTGCTTGCCATCGAGCAGGATGTCGCCCGCAGTAGGGGACTCAAACCCCGCCAGCATCATCAGTGTGGTGGTCTTGCCCGAGCCCGAGGGCCCGAGGAGGCTCAGGAATTCACCGCGCTGGATGTCCAGGTCTAGCGAGCGCACCACCAGTTGTTCACCGTCGTACGTCTTTTGCACACCGCTGAAGCGGACCAGGGGCTCTGCTGATGGGTTCATGGTTGGGGGCACCTTGTAAGCAGAATGAAGGTCGGGTCGCATGTCAGCCCAGCGCGGCAAAGCTGTCGGCCAGGATGGCCAGGCCCTCTTCGAGCAGCTCGTTGGAGGCGGTCAGCGGCACCAGGATGCGGATCACGTTGCCATACGTTCCGCACGACAGCAGGATGAGCCCGCGCTTGGCGGCTTCGGCGACGACTTTCTTGTTCAGTGCGGCGTCGGGGCGGTGGACATCACCGTCTTCGAACAGCTCGATCGCCACCATGGCACCCAGGCCGCGCACATCGCCGATGGCGGGGACTGTGGCGGCCATTTCTTTCAGTGCCCTGACCAGCAGCGCACCCATGTCCTGGCTGCGGGCCAGCAGGTTTTCCTTTTCAAACGCATCGATCACCGCCAGCGCTGCGGCACAGGCCACGGGGCTGCCCGCATAGGTGCCACCCAGGCCACCGGCTGCAGGGGCGTCGATGACGTCGGCGCGGCCCACCACGCCAGACAGGGGGAAGCCGCCTGCCAGTGATTTGGCAGTGGTGATGAGGTCGGGCGCCACGGGCCATTGCTCGCATGCAAACCAAGTGCCGGTGCGGCCAGCGCCGGTCTGCACTTCGTCGGCGATCAGCAGGATGCCGTAGCGGTCTGCCAGGGCCTTGAGGCCGGTGACGAATTCGGGTGGCGCCACGTAGAAGCCGCCTTCGCCCTGCACGGGCTCAAGGATGAAGGCTGCCACACGCTCGGGCTCGATGTCGTTCTTGAAGATCAGCTCCACTGAATGCAGGGCCTGCTCCACGCTGACGCCATGCAGCGCGTTGGGGAACAGGGCGTGGTACATCTCGCCAGGGAAGGGGCCGAACCCGATCTTGTAAGGCGCGACCTTGCCGGTAAGGCCCAGCGTGAGGTTGGTGCGGCCGTGGTAGCCGCCCGTGAAGGCGATCACGCCGGGGCGTTTGGTGTAGGCGCGGGCGATCTTGATGGCGTTTTCCACAGCCTCGGCGCCCGTGGTGAGCAGCAGGCTCTTCTTGGCAAACGCGCCGGGGGCCAGGGTGTTCAGGCGCTCGCACACTTCCACGTAGGGCTCGTACGCCACCACCTGGAAGCAGGTGTGGGTGTACAGTTCCAGCTGGGCTTTGACTGCAGCGATCACTCCGGCGTGCAGGTGGCCGGTGTTGAGCACGGCGATGCCACCGGCAAAGTCGATGAAGCGGCGGCCCTCCACATCCCACAGCTCGGCGTTAAGCGCCTTCTGGACGAAGAGTTCATGGGCCTGACCCACGCCCCGGGCCACAGCGGCATGGCGGCGGGTGAGGAGGGCGGCGTTGGTGAAGTGGCGGTCTTGCTGCATGGCGGTGGGCGGGTGGGTTGAACACGAAATGAAGGAATGGGCGAATTCTGGAATTCGCGCCACGGCCCGTCCATGTACACCGGCATGCTGTTTTGCGCGCACTGTGCAGGTCCTCCATCCTGTACAGGCAATCCCTGATTTGGTGTGCGCCAACACGGTGCACAATGCAGCCCCTTTTGCGTAGCCGTAGTGCAATCCCCCACGCTGATCTGCAGGAAAACCGGGCACTCGGGGGATTGAAGGGGTTTGTATCGGGATGCAGCGGCGGGCCGCTTGCCATCTTCCAAAACGGTGCGTAAGAACCTGTTCAAAATCTTTTCAGGGACCGCATTGGAGTGCCATCGTGATGGACGTGGAAGCTTCGGATGCGCCGCATGGGCTCATGCCCATGCAAGCAGCTGAGCCGTCCAATCGCCCGATTTCACTCCAACCCTGCGGGCAAGTGCCTTGCCGGGCGGTCTGCGGCGTTGCGGCGCTTGCTGATAGCCAAGCTATCAACTGCGCACCGCGCCTTGCATCCCATCCCGGCAAGGTACTTGTGCGACCCTGAAAAGATCTTGAACAGGTTCAAAGAACAAAAAAGGCCTCGCAGCGTGCTGCGAGGCCTCTGCTGGCCGAAACGAGAACGCTCTGCTACCGGGCGCACACCCCGGTCGTTGCAGCCGCCCCGGTCACCATGGTGTTGTTCGTGACCACACTGTTCGGTGCAATCACGCGCACCACCGTGCTGCCCGCGTGGGGTGTGGGGAAACATGCAATGTTGTTACGCACCACAGCGTTTCCATCGGGTACATCGCCATTCTGGAATTCGGTGTGGCCCACATTGATGGCTGTCTGGAAGGTCGTCTGCGTATTGATGATGACGTTGCCCTCAATCACGATCCCGGGTGCCGACTGCACTGCCATGCCCGTGTTGCCGGCGTTGATGAGTTTGTTGTTGCGCACCACGAAGTTGCGGAACCATTCGGCCGAGTCATACCCCTGCGTGATCGACATCTCCCAGCAGCCATCCGTCGCAGCATCCTGCTCAATCCGGTTGCCCTCAATCAGTACGCCGTCCATCTGGCCGTGGAAGGTCATGTTGCCCCCTTGGCAGATGCTATTGACCACCGAGTTGCGGATGTAGCGGTTGTTGCGCAAGGTGACGTTGGTTCCACTCAGTCCATGGCTGCCCGACAGGTAGGTGCCGTGGTTGAAGCCGCTGCCGCTGAAGTTGTTGGCCTCGATCAGGTTGCCTTCGATCACGCTGTTGCGGAACTGGCCCAGGATGCCCATGCTTCCGTTGTGATGGATGTGGTTGTTGCGGATCAGCACGTTGTTCACACCGTGGGGAGCGCGTGCCTGCGAGTGGATGGCAATCTGGAAGCCGGATATCTCCACGTTCTCAATCACGATGTCGCGGACATTGCCACTCAGCCAGAAGCCCCAGGCCGAGTTGTTGGAGCCGTGGAGTCGCAAATTGCGGAACACGTAGCCGCCGTCGTTGGAGGTGTTGGCATAGCGCCCTCCCAGCTCAAAGGGCGCGATGGCATTGTTGTTGGTGTTGAGGAGGGGGGCGGGCCCTGCGCCATACGCATCGAAGGTGAGGGGCGCGTCTGCGCGGACGTTCATGTTCTCGAACGTGGTGACACCCACTACCCAGGCACCGCCGCGCGCAAAAAGCAGTGCTGTGCCCGCAGGCAGTGTGTTGACATTGATCCCCGTGAGGTTCTGCTTGGGTGCCGCCTGCGTGCCGGGGTTGGAATTGCTCCCTGGCACGCAACCGGTGGCGGCGCCCGCCTGGCAGTCCGAGAAGTAGTACGTTACGGAGCCACCGGGCGTCGGTGCTGGCGGAGGCGCCGGTGGAGCCGGCGGTGCCGGAGGCGTTGGCGGTGGGGCGGGCGGGGCGGGCGTTGGGACGGGGCTGCTGACGTAGCACGCCTTTTTCACCTGCCGCAGGGGGTCGCCAAAGGTGGCGTTGTTGCACATCACGTTGTTGGTGAATGCGCGCGCGGCAGTCCAGGTGGTGCCAGCCCCATAGACCACCTTGGCCGTACCGGTAAAGCTGCATTGCTGCCCCTCGACGGCACACAAGGTGTAGCCCGGTGGCGGTGCTGTCAGCACGGGATCGGGCGCAGGAGCTGGCGACGGTGCGCTGGCATAACAAGCCTTTTGCACACCCCACAGGGGGTCGCCAAAGGTGGCGTTGCTGCAACTGACACCGTTGGTGAAACTGCGGGGGCTGGTCCAGGTCGTGCCTGCTCCATAGACCACGTTGGCTGCGCCGCTGAAGCTGCATTTCTGTCCCTCGACGGCGCACGGCTTGTAGCCTGCCGGTGGGGTGTGGGCCGCCTGCGCCAGTGCAGGGCCTGTGGCTGTGCCCAGGCATAGACCCAAGGCAATGGCCCATGGCCTGGGTTGAAAAATCCGTGAAGAGTTGAGTTCAGATGTTCGTTTCAGCATGGGTGTCCCTCGGTGTGTTGGGTATTGGTTTTCAAACCCGATTTGCGGTCACCGATGCCAATCGAGTTGGGGGGCAAGCCTATCGCTGGGGCATGGGTGTGTGCGCATTGCGGCGGCGGAAAAAGGGACGGGCGGTGGATGCAATCCGACAGCCGCTGCATCGGACAAAAGACTGAATACCGCCCATCGGTTGGGCACTACCGTTCACGGTCTGCGGGCCTTTTCGAGCGCGGCATCATCAACGCGCAAGACATCCCACAGCCCTGCAAATCGCTGGAGACCGCTGCCCCAGGGTAGGTGGGGCTGACGGACAATAGGGGCATCCCGGCCGGACCGGATGCGGGCTCAGCGGTGGTACCTCCAGGCACGCGTCGCTGTTGACGGGAGCACACTGTGCAGGTGTCCCGTCCTGTACAAGCAATCCCTGAGTTCGCGGGTGTTGGCCCGGTGCACAATTTGGCCCCTTTCCCTGTTCTTTTGATGCTCACTCTCAGCCCGGATCTTCAGACACCGCTGGTCAGCCAGATCGTTGATGGCCTGCGGGGTCTCATCGCTGGCCAGGTGCTCAAACCTGGTGCCAAGCTCCCCTCCATCCGCGCCTTTGCGGCAGCCCACGGCGTGAGCGTGTTCACCGTGGTCGAGGCCTACGACCGCCTGGTGGCGCAGGGCTGGCTGGTGTCGCGCGCCAATGCAGGTTTTTTTGTGAAGCGACGGGGCGATGAGGGCGCGTCGCCCGGTACTGGTGCGCCCGAGCGGCCGGTGCCCCGTTTTGATGCGCGCTGGTACCTCAAACAAATTTTTGAAAACCGCAACCTGCCCATGAAACCCGGCTGCGGCTGGTTACCTCACGACTGGCTGTTTGGCGATGCGGTCAAACGCAGCATGCGTCAGCTGTCGTCCGACGGGCCCGAGCTGGATGGCTATGGCCTGCCCCACGGCCACATGGCGCTGCGCATGGTGGTGGCCGAGTCGCTGGCCGAACACCATCTGGCGGTGGACGCCGACCAGGTGCTGCTGACCCAGGGCTCCAGCCAGGCACTGGACCTGGTGGCGCGCCGCATGGTCAAGCCTGGTGACGTGGTGCTGGTGGACGACCCGGGTTACCCCAACCTGCTGTTCATGCTGCGCTTTGCAGGAGCCCAGGTGGTGGGTGTGCCGCGCACCGCCACCGGCTACGACCTGCCGGCGCTAGAGACCCTGCTGGCCGAGCACAAACCCACGGTGTTTTTCACCCAACCGCGCCTGCAAAGCCCGACCTGCTCGGTGGCATCGGTGGCGCACCTGCACCGGCTGCTGCAACTGGCCGAGCAGCACCACTTCATGCTCGTGGAGAACGACATCTATGCCGACATGGACCCCGGTGTGCGCCCCTCGCTGGCCAGCCTGGACCAGCTCAACCGTGTGATCTACCTGGGCAGTTTCTCCAAGACGATTTCGCCCAACCTGCGCACCGGCTTTCTGGCGGCGCGGCGCGATCTGCTCGATGAGCTGGTGCAGCTCAAGATGATCTCGGGCCTGACCTCGTCAGAGATCACCGAGCGCATCACCTTTGGCGTGGTGACCGACGGGCGCTGGCGCAAGCACCTCAAGTCCCTGCGCGAGCGGCTGGCCGAGGCGCACCGCACGGTGGGGCGGCGCTTGCTGAACCTGGGGTTCGAGCTGTTTCACGAGCCCGAGGCGGGCATGTACCTGTGGGCGCGCCATCCTGATCTGCCCGACAGTGCCGAGCTGTCGAAGGAAGCCACGGGTGCGGGCATCATGCTCGGCCCCGGTCAGCTGTTTCTGGTGGAGCCGCGCCCCACGGGCTGGCTGCGGTTTAACGTGGCGTTCAGCCAGGACGAGCGCCTGTGGCGCTTTCTGGAGCAGCGCATTCTGCTGGGCCAGCAAGTGTCGGAATAGGCCTGCTGTTGCCGCTGCTGGGGTGAAAAATTTGAGCCTTTTTGGCCGCTAGCGCTTATTGGTAAAGCGCAATAAGCTATAAAAATTAGAGCAATTGCCCTTTGGAACTGAGGCTGTCCACGCGGTTGCAGGCGCTGTGTGCGTGGTGGCGCGTGCTACCGGTCAATGATGCGCCGCGCAAACCGCTCCAGATACTCCATCAACTGCTCCGCGCCGGCAATGGCCTGGGCTTCGTCGCCACTGGCAATGCCCTGCGCCAACTGCATGTGCGCGCGGGCGCCCTCTGACACCTCGCCTTCGTGCTGGTAGGCGTACCAGAAGCGGCGGCACTGCACGATGAGCGGTTGCACGCATTTGACGGCCGAGTGGTTCTGGCTGGCCTGATGGGTGACGAGGTCCAGTTCATGGTCGGCCAGCATGTAGTCGTCGAGGTGGCCGCGCGCTGCGGCCTGCACCATGTTTTCCGCACAGCGCACGATGGCCTGGCGCTGCGGCGCTGTGGCGCGGCGTGCGGCGTTGGAGGCCAGCAGGCGCTCCAGCACGCGGCGGGTCTGGATCACGTCCAGGTGGTCGGCCAGGTCGATGTGCGACACCAGCAGCCCGCGCCGGGGCTGCTGCACGATGAGCCCGATGGACACCATGCGCAGCAGCGCCTCGCGTACCGGTGTGCGGCCCAGGCCCGTGCTCTCGGCGATCTCGGCTTCCACCACGGGGCTGCCGGGCTGCAGCTGCAGCGTGGAGATCATGGTCTCGATGGCGTCGTAGGCCACGTCCGCCGCGCGCCGCTTGGGCGCGGGGTCTTGCTGGGGGGAGGGGCGGCGGAGTGTCATCGGGCGTGAAGGACGTTGCGGGAGGCCGCATCTTATGGGATGCGGCCCCGGTGACCCTTGCGGACCGTCAGAGGCTTGCGCCCGCCTTGCGCAGCTCGGCAATCTGCGGCGCCTTGGGCAGCCACAGCTTGTCGAACTCCTGGATGATGCCGTCGGGGTTGAACGACGATGCCGTCTTGAAGGCGATGGACGTGCCCTTGAACTTCTCGATCAGCCCGGCCTCGGTGGTCACGATGTCATTGATCTGCGCATCCAGCGACTGGGCCACCAGCTTGCGGATGATGTCCTTGTCCTTGGCATCCAGCCCCTGCCAGATACGGCCGGACACCAGCGGCGCGAACGGCATGAACAGGGCGTTCATCTGCAGCAGGGTCTTGGCTACCTTGTCGAAGCGCTGGTTCCACGAGAACTCGATGTCCGCCTCCAGCCCGTCGACCTGGCCGTTGCTCATGGCATCAAACACCTGCGGCGTGGGGATGGGTGTGGGCGCGGCGCCGAGCATTTGGTAGAAGTCGCGGTACACCGGCGTGGGGTTGATGCGCAGCTTCATGCCCTTGATGTCGGTGGGCACGGCGATGTCCTTGGTGGAGAACACGGCACGCATGCCGGTGATGCCCCAGCCCAGGCCGATGGTGCCAGTCTCGCGCGGCAGCACTTCGAGCAGTTTGGTGGCAGATGGGTGTTTGACGAGTTTGGCCACGGCAGGCGTGGAGCGCACCAGGTACGGAGCATTGATCGCCGCGATGCTGGACACGCGCGAGCCGAGCTCGGCCGCCTGGATCCAGCCCATGTCGAGCGCGCCGGACTGCAGCTGCTGCATCATCGCCGCTTCGTTGCCCAGCTGGCCCGAGTGGAAGACCGTGACGCTCAGTCGGCCATCAGTTTCCTTCTTGAGTGCCTCGCCAAACTGCAGCGCGGCGCGGTTCCAGGAGTGGCCCGCAGGCGTGATCAGCCCCAGGCGAAACTCCTTGGTATCGGCTGCACGTACCAGCGCTGGAAAGCCCAGCCCCGTGACGGTGGCAGCGGCCACGGCGTGGCGCTGGATGAAATGGCGGCGGGTGACAGTGTGGGCGGGCGTGGTCGTCATGGTGAACTCCGTGTGAAAGAACCTTGGGAGGGGGACGGGGGATCTGTTGCTCGACGGGCTACTTGAGCAAACCGAGCGACAGGCTGGGGAACAGCGACAACATCACCAGCGCCACGCAGCTGATGATGAAAAACGGCAGCGTGACGATGAACATCTTTCCGGGCTTGGCCCCGGTGACGGCCGACGCGACAAAGAAGCTCAGGCCCACGGGCGGAGTCATCAGCCCCAGCACCAGGTTGACGACGATCACCACACCAAAGTGGCGCGGGTCAATGTGATAGACCTCGGTGGCAATCGGCAGCAGGATGGGCGCGGTCATGATGAGGCCGGGGATGCCGTCGATCACCGTGCCGATGACCAGCAGGATCACGTTGGTGAGCAGCAAAAAGGTGACCGGATCGTGCGCCACGGTCTGCACCCAGGCGGCCACCATCTGCGGCACCTTGCCGTAGATCAGCAGCCACGAGAACACGGCAGCTGCCGCCACCAGAAACAGCACGATGGCCGAGTAAATGGCTGAGCGCAGCAGGATGGCGGGCATCGCGTTGAAGCGGAACTCCTTGGTCACGTACCGACCCACCAGCGCCGATACCAGCGCACCCACGGCGGCAGATTCGGTCGGGTTGGCCAGGCCACTGAGGATGGAGCCCACGATGATGATGGGGATCAGCAGCGTGGGGCTGGCCTGCACCACGGTGCGCGCGCGCTGGGCCAGCGTGCGCTTTTCGCTGCGCGGGTAGTTGTAGACAAAGCCCATGAGCGCGATCACGACAAAGAACAGCACGGTGAGCAGCACGCCGGGCAGGATGCCTGCAATCAGCATGTCGCCCACGGCCACCTGGGCCAGCACGCTGTAGACCACAAACATCACCGAGGGCGGAATGATGGGCCCCAGCATGCCGCCATACACCGTGAGGCCGGCTGCAAAGGTCTTGTCGTAGCCCTGCTTTTCCATCTCGGGCACCATCACCTGCGACATGATGGCCACCTGCGCCGTGGCGGAGCCGATGATGGACGACACCAGCATGTTGGCCAGGATGTTCACGTAGGCCAGCCCGCCTTTGACCGAGCCAACAAAGGCCATGGCCAGGTCTACCAGCCGCCGCGTGATGCCGCCGCTGTTCATGATCTCGCCGATCAGGATGAACAGCGGAATCGCGATGAGGCCATAGCTGTCCACCCCGCCGAACATCTGCATGGGGAACGACTGGAACAGCACCGGGCTTCCGATGCTGACGATGTAGACCATGCCTGCCAGACACAGGCAGACCCCGATGGGCACACCCACCAGCAACGCGGCAAGGAAAAACAGGGTGGTGATCATGGTGGGGTCCTGGTGTAGAGGTCAGTCAGTTCACGGCGTCGGCGCTGACCACGTCGAAACCTGAGTGCGTCACACGCTCTGCGGCGCCCATGTCTTCGAGCAGGTTGGCCAGTGCATGCACGCTGAAGGTGGCCGAGAAGATCGGCAGGATGAGTTGCAGCACCCAGGTGGGCCAATTCAGCGTCTGGGTGCGCTCGGTATAGATGAAGTTGAAGCTCTCGGCGGCGAACTCCTTGGCGTCAAAGCCGTAGCGCGCAATACCGATGGGGTCCATCCACACCCAGCACAACACCAGCATGGCCAGGCCAAACAGCAGCACGCCGGACGTGGCCACCACCTTGAATGCCTTGGCGCCCCGCGCGCCGAGGTGGTCGGTCAGCATGGTCACGGCAAAGTCCATGCGCAGCCGCGTCATGACCGAGGCGCCCACAAAGGTCAGCCAGACCACCGTGTAGACAGCCGCCTCGTCCACCCAGTAGATGGGCATGCCGGTGTAGCGCGTGACCACGTTGAGCAGGATCAGCAGCACCAGCAACGTCATGAGGGCGGTGAGCAGATGCCGCTCCATGCGCAGAACCTGCGTGGACAGCGCCAGCACCCAGCGGACGGGAGCGCGCGGCGCCGGAGATTGCGGGGCGGGTGGACTGTTGGGTGTGGGCATGATGGGGTTCCTGGGGAGGAGGGCGCGGCGATGAAAGAAAAGCCTTGTGCTTTTTAATATCTAACAAATATATTTAAAAGCAAGATGGATGCCTGCCGGGTGCGGGTAAGCCCTGAAAGGAGGGACGGGGGAAAACGGCTGCGCGCGCGTCAGCCCGAGGGAGCTGCGGGCTCGCGCTGAGCGCTGGTGGTGGGCGCGGGCGTGCAGGCGGCCAGCGTGCCAATGCGTGTGGGCGCCAGCAGATGCCGTGGGGCGGCAGGCGTCCAGCCAAACAGGTGCTGTGCGGCAGCGCCGCAAATGCGGCCCTGGCAAGCGCCCATGCCGCAGCGGGTGTGGAGCTTGGCATCGATCCAGCCGTCGCGATCGGCCAGTGCAGCGTAGGGCACGTCTTCGCAGCGGCACACCAGGGTGCCGGGCTGCGCCAGGGTTTTGAGTGCTTCGTTCAGTGGAAAAGAAGCCTGCAACGCCTGCGCAAAGCCCTCCCAGCGTGCCAGCTGCGGGCGCAGCGCTTGGGCCTGTTGCACCTGTCCCGCTGCCACATGTCCTGCCATGGCGCCCTGAACCAGTGCACGTTCGCTGCCGCCAAAGCCGGTGGCTTCACCCGCGGCGAATACACCGGGCACGCTGGTGCGCATGTGGGCATCGACAGCCAGGCCCTGGCCACCGCTCAACGGCCCGCCCAGTGCGCAGCCCAGCATCTGCCCCAGGTAGGTGTTGGGCACCAGCCCGAACCCGCAGGCCACGCGGTCGCAGGCCATGGTTTCTTCGGCGTGTTGGCCTTTGCGCAGCCTCACTGTTTGCACCTGCGTGGTGCCTTGGACTTCCAGCACATGGCTGCTGGCGCGCAACTGCGGGTGAAGCAGCGTGAGGGCTTGCAACGCCTTGGCAGGCCAGCGCGGCAGTTGCGCTGCAAAGCCAGCGAGCGCGCTCCACGGCGCCTGCTCCGCCACGCGCACCACGGTGGCACCCGCTTTGTTGGCGGTGGCGGCAGCGGCCAGCAGCAGAGGGCCTGTGCCTGCAATGACGATGCGCTGGCCGCGCACGTCAAGCCCTGCCTTGATGAGGGCCTGCAAGGCGCCTGCACCCGTCACACCGGGCAACGTCCAGCCCGGAAAGGGCAGCAGCAGCTCGCGGGCTCCGGTGCACAGCACGATGCGGTGGCTGTGCTGGGTCCAGCCCCGGTCTGCGTCTTCCAGCAGCAGGGCCGGGGCCTTGTCGCCGGGTTGCGGGTCACCCAGGCCCACCACGCGGGTGCCAGGCAGCAGGCGGATGTTGGTGTGCCGGGCCAGCGCCGCGCGGTGCTGTTGCGCCAGGGCGGGCAAGACCACCTGGGGGCCATCGCGCCAGATTTGCCCGCCGGGCTGCGGGTTGTCGTCCACGATGGTGATCGCTGCCCCGCTGGGTGCGGCAGCGAGGGCAGCCGCCAAACCTGCAGGGCCTGCGCCAATGATGAGGATGTCGCAGCGCTCGTGCGCCGAGTGTTGCTCGGTCATGGGTGGGGTCACGGGCTGGTTCATGGCGTGGCGCTCCCGGGTGCTGTGCCGACATCGGTGTGAATCGACATGCCCTCGGTGCAGACCGTCTGGCACGCCAGGCGCGTGCGGCCGTGGATGCGGACCCTGCATTCGTGGCACACCCCCATGCCACACAGCGGTGCCCGCGCCGCGCCGGTGACCGAGGTGCGTGTGGTGCCGGGTGTTTGCTGCGCCAGCGCGGCGGCGACGCTGGTCCCTGGGGGCACCTGCAGGGGGTTGCCATTCACCACGATGTGCACCAGGGCGGGTGTTCTGGATGCGGTCATGGTGTGCTCAGGCCCGCAAAGCGGGCAGGTGCAAAGGGCGTGGGGTCGATCGCCGGGGTGCCCCCTGCGATCTGGGCCGCCAGCAACTGCGCGGTGGCCGGGGCGGTGGTCACCCCCAGTCCTTCATGTCCCACGGCCAGCCACAGGTGCGGGTGTTCGGGGTGCGCGCCAATCAGCGGCAGGCTGTCGGGTGTGGCGGCGCGAAAACCGGTCCAGGTGCGAATGGCGTTGAGGTCGGCCAGGCCCGGCAGATAGTCGAGTGCCCGTTGCAGCATGCGCGCCATCACGGCGTTGTTGACGGCGGGGTCGGTGGTGTCGAACTCGCGCGACGAGCCGATCAGCAACTGCCCCGTGGGCCGGGGCTGCACGTTGAAGGCCACCGAGGTACCGTCGCTGTGGTGCGCGCTGGTGATGTAGCCCAGCTCCACCAGCTGGTGGTGCACGGTGCCCGGGTAGCGGTCGGTGATGACGAGGTGGCCCTTTTTGGGGCGCAGCGGCAGGCCGGGGCACAGCTGCGGGGCGTGGATGCCGCTGGCCAGCACAATGGCGCCTGCGCTGCGCTGGCTTCCATCGCGCAGGGTGACGGTGTGGCCGTCGATCTGCATCGCTTCAGCCTGCTCCAACACAAGGTGTCCGTGGGCTGCGGCCTGCTCCAGCAGCCACTGGGCGGCACGCGGTGCATAGACCACGCTGTCGCCATTCACCTTGAGCGCGCCGGCCAGACCGGGGCGCAGCGCGGGTTCTGCGCGGGCGAGGGCTGCGGCATCCAGCATCTCGCAAGCTACGCCTTGTGCTTGCAAGGTGGAACGCTTGGCGTGCGCGGCCTGCAGCTCTTCCTCGTTGGCAGCCAGCCAGAGCGTTCCGCAGGCCGTGAAGGCGCAGCCGGCATCCATCTGCGGTGCCCAGGCGTGCCAGAGGTCGAGCGACGATTTGCTCAGCGCCAGCTCAGCCGGGTTGTCATCCATCACCACCAGATGGCCCATGCCTGCCGCCGTGGCACCGCCCAGGCGCGCATCGATGATTCGCACCGACAGGCCCGCCCGCGCCAGCGCATGGGCACAGGCCGCACCGACGATGCCAGCGCCGATCACAAGGACGTCGGTGGTTTGCATGGGGCCTGCGCTGTGGGAGAAGGCGGTTTACAGCCGGATGCCCCAGCCGAATGGGTCTGCATCTTCGATCAGCAGGGTCGCTTCCGCGCTCATGTAGGCGCGGCCACGCAGGGTTGGGATGAGCTTGCCATCGTCCTGTAGCGTGTAGCTGGCCTCGAACTGGCTGCCGATGATGCTGGCCTGGCGCCACACCTGGCTCGGCTGCAGCTTGCCATCGGCGGCGAGGCAGGCAATCTTGGCGCTGGTGCCGGTGCCGCAGGGCGAGCGGTCATAGGCCTTGCCGGGACACAGCACATAGTTACGGCTGTCGGCCTGGTCGTCGTCGGCAAACAACTCGATGTGGTCAATCTCACCGCCGTTGTCGCCCCGAATGCCCTGGTCTTTGAGGGCTTGCTGCACGGCGCAGCTGTAGGCCATCAACGCCTCCAGGTTGTCGCTGGCTACACGCTGGCCGTGGTCGGAGATCAGGAAGAACCAGTTGCCGCCCCAGGCCACATCGCCCACCACGCGGCCATGGCCGGGCACATCCACCGCCAGCTGGTGGTGCAGTCGGTAGGCGGGCACGTTGCGCACGCTGACCGAACCATCAGCGTGCAGGGTGGTGGTGACGGTGCCCACCGGGGTTTCGATGCGGTGCTCGCCAGGGGTGATGCGGCCCAGGTAGGCGAGCGATGCGATCAGCCCGATGGTGCCGTGGCCACACATGCCCAGGTAACCGCTGTTGTTGAAGAAAATCACGCCCGCTGCGTTGGCCGGGTCTTGCGGCGCGCAGAGCAGCGCCCCCACCACCACGTCGCTGCCACGCGGCTCCAGCACGGTGGCGGCCCGCCAGGCATCGTGGCGCTCGGCCAGCAGCGCACGCCGCTCGGCCATGGTGCCGGTGCCCAGGTCGGGAAAACCGTCGATGACAAGCCGGGTCGGCTCGCCGCCCGTGTGGGAGTCGATCACGTGGATACGTTGCATGGTGCTGTGGTGCTGGTGTAGGGCGCTCAGTGTCTCAGGCGACAGACTGGTATTTTGTAGGGCGCGTGGCCAGGGCCTTGCGCACCACACTCTCCACAAACGCACGTTCTTCGCCCACCAGGGGCAGGCGGGGGCGGCGCATGTGTTCGGTGCCAACACCCACCAGCGCATCGATGAGCTTGAGGTTCTGCACGAGCTTGTTGGACACATCCAGGTGCAGCATGGGCGTCATCCACTGGTAGAGCGGCAGCGCCTCGGCAAATTTGCCCGCTTTCATCAGGTCGTACAGCGCCACGGTTTCGCGCGGGAAGGCGCAGCCCACGCCGGCCAGCAGGCCGTCGCAGCCCAGGGCCAGGCCTTCGTAAGCCAGGTCGTCCACGCCCAGGAAGAGCTGGTAGCGGTCGCCCACGGTGTTGCGCAGGTCGGTGATGCGGCGGATGTCGCCGGTGCTTTCCTTGATGGCGGCGATCCACTCGCAGTCGGCCAGCTCCACCATGTGCTCGGGTTTTAGGTCCACGCGGTAGGCCACAGGGTTGTTGTAGACCATCAGGGGGCGCTGGGCGGCGCCCGCCATGGCGCGCACATTGGCCATGGCCTCGCGGGCATCGGCCACGTAGATCACCGAGGGCATGACCATGTAGCCGGCCACGCCGAGCTTGTTGCCGCCGTCGATGTACCGCAGGGCTTCGCGGGTGCTGGTCTCGGACACGTTGGCGAGCACGGGCACGCGGCCATCGGCGGCTTCGAGGGCGATCTTGGCAACGTGGAGCTTTTCTTCGAGCGTGAGGGTACTGGCCTCGCCGAGAGAACCGCAGGTGACCAGCCCGTGGATGCCGTTGCGGATCTGGAAGTCGATGTGACGGGCTGTGCCCTCGGCGTCGATGGACTCGTCGGCGTGGAACTTGGTGGTGATGGCAGGGAAGATGCCTTGCCAGCGGGGTTGTGGGTTCACGAGGGGCTCCTTGGATGAGTGGGTGGGTTGCAGTTATTAATATATTAACAAGATATTTAAAGCACGCAAGCGGATTTTTCAGCATCCGTTAGCGCATGGAGTGGAGGCGTCTATCCCCGCCCTGTCGCCCTCCCGCCACGGACCGCCAGCCTGCAAACCTATAATGAAAGGTTGGTCCCCATAGGGGCAGTGACAGGCAGCGCGCAGGCGCTGGTCCTGCGGCCTGCCTGCTGCGTGCAACCACTCCACAACACCATGAGCACTCCCACTTTTTCTGTCGCTGACATCCGCAAGTCCTTCCTGGACTTCTTCGTCTCCAAGGGCCACACCGTGGTGGCATCAAGCCCCCTGGTGCCCGGCAACGACCCCACGCTGATGTTCACCAACTCGGGCATGGTGCAGTTCAAGGACGTGTTCCTGGGCACCGACAAGCGCTCGTACAACCGGGCGGTGTCGGTTCAGGCCTGCCTGCGTGCGGGTGGCAAGCACAACGACCTGGAAAACGTGGGCTACACCGCGCGCCACCACACCTTCTTTGAAATGCTGGGCAACTGGTCGTTTGGCGACTACTTCAAGCGCGAATCGCTCAAGTGGGCCTGGGAGCTGTTGACCGAGGTCTACAAGCTGCCGCCAGAGCGCCTGCTGGCCACGGTCTACCAGGAAGACGACGAGGCCTACGACATCTGGACCAAGGAAATCGGCTTGCCACCCGAGCGCGTGATCCGCATCGGCGACAACAAGGGCGGCCGCTACAAGTCCGACAACTTCTGGATGATGGCCGACACCGGCCCCTGCGGCCCCTGCAGCGAAATCTTCTATGACCACGGCCCGCACATTGCAGGCGGCCCTCCCGGCAGCCCCGATGAAGACGGCGACCGCTTCATCGAGATCTGGAACAACGTGTTCATGCAGTTCAACATGGACGAGACGGGTGCCGTGACCCCGCTGCCCGCACCCTGCGTAGACACCGGCATGGGCCTGGAGCGCCTCGCTGCCATCCTGCAGCACGTGCACAGCAACTACGAGATCGACCTGTTCGACGCGCTCATCAAGGCCGCCGGCCGCGAGACCGGCGTGACGGACCTCAACAACAAAAGCCTGCGCGTGATCGCCGACCACATCCGCGCCACCGCGTTTTTGGTGAGCGACGGTGTGATCCCCAGCAACGAAGGCCGTGGCTACGTGCAGCGCCGCATCGTGCGCCGTGCCATCCGCCACGGGTACAAGCTGGGCAAGAAGACCCCGTTCTTCCACAAGCTGGTGGCCGACCTAGTGCGCCTGATGGGCGATGCCTACCCATCCCTGCGCGAGCAGGAACAGCGCATCACCGAGGTGCTCAAGGTGGAAGAAGAGCGCTTCTTCGAAACGCTGGCCAACGGCATGGAAATCCTGGACGCTACCCTGGACGGCGGTGCCAAGGTGCTGCCCGGCGACGTGGCGTTCAAGCTGCACGACACCTACGGCTTCCCGCTTGACCTGACCAACGACGTCTGCCGCGAGCGGGACGTGGAAGTGGACGAGGCCGGCTTCAAGACCGCCATGGAAAAGCAGAAGGCCCAGGCCCGCGCGGCCGGCAAGTTCAAGATGGACAAGGCGCTGGAGTACACCGGTGCCGCCAACCAGTTCACCGGCTACGAGCACCTGGCAGAGACTGCAAAAATCGTAGCAATCTATGTAGATGGAACAAGCGCTGCGGCCCTGAAAGCCGGCCAAAACGGCGTGGTGGTGCTGGACACCACCCCGTTCTATGCCGAAAGCGGCGGCCAGGTGGGTGACGAAGGCGTCATCACCAGCGGCTCGGCACGCTTTGCGGTGGGTGACACGCTCAAGATCAAAGCCGATGTGTTTGGCCACCACGGCACGCTCGAAGATGGCACGCTGAACGTGGGCGACACCGTGCAGGCCCAGGTCAACACCGCCGTGCGCGCTGCCACCATGCGCAACCACTCGGTCACGCACATCATGCACAAGGCCCTGCGCGAAGTGCTGGGCAGCCATGTGCAGCAAAAGGGCAGCTTGGTCAATGCCGACCGCACACGTTTCGACTTCACCCACAACGGCGCTGTGACTGCTGCGGAGATCCGCGAGATCGAACGCCGCGTCAATGAAGAAATCCTGGCCAACCAGCCCACGCAGGCCCGCGTGATGGACATCGAATCGGCCCAGAAGACCGGCGCCATGATGCTGTTCGGCGAGAAGTACGGCGAGACCGTGCGCGTGCTCGACATCGGCACCAGCCGCGAACTGTGCGGCGGCACCCACGTGCAGCGCACGGGCGACATCGGCCTGTTCAAGGTGGTGGGCGAGGGTGGCGTGGCTGCGGGCATCCGCCGCATTGAGGCCGTGACGGGCGCCAACGCGCTGACATATCTGCAAAACCTGGAAGACACCGTGAACCAGGCCGCCAGCACCCTCAAGGCGCCGGTGGCCGAGCTCAACGGCCGCATCAGCCAGGCGCTGGACAACGCCCGCGCGCTCGAAAAGGAAGTGGCTGCCTTGAAGGGTAAGCTGGCCTCCAGCCAGGGCGACGAGTTGGTGAACCAGGCTGTGGATGTGAAGGGCCTCAAAGTGCTGGCTGCCGCGCTGCCGGGTGCCGACGCCAAGACCCTGCGCGACACCATGGACAAGCTCAAGGACAAGCTCAAGACCGCTGCCATCGTGCTGGCCGCTGTGGATGGCGACAAGGTGCAGATCGCTGCAGGCGTGACGGCCGACAGCGTGGGCAAGGTCAAGGCCGGCGAGCTGGTCAACTTTGTGGCCCAGCAAGTGGGTGGCAAAGGCGGCGGCAAGCCCGACATGGCCATGGCCGGCGGCACCGATGCCTCCAAGCTGCCAGCGGCGCTGGCTTCGGTGACAGGCTGGGTCGCGCAGCAACTGGGCTGATGTACCGGTCGCCATAGCGGCACCAGCCGCTCTGGTGTGGCAGCCATTTCTGCCAAAAATAGGGTGACGGAAAACCGGCTTTCCCCCTACATTCAAGCGCATGGACCCCCTGCGCGAAAGTCCGCAAGAGCCGGTGCCCGCCCACGGCACCCGTTCCGGTTCGCCTGATTCGGGAGGGGCCGAACTGCCCTGGTGGCGGCGCATCACCGTTCCGTTCGAGGTGGTGATTGCCTCGGTGGTGGTATCTGCCATGCTGCTGCTCACGGTGCTCTTGGTCTACCAGGTAGGCACCAGCGCGCGGCAGGCCATCATCGCGGCGTCGGACGACAGTGCGCAGCACATCAGCCTGTTGATCAGCGAGCGGGTGCACCATATCGTCGACCCGGCAGATGCCACGCTGCGGCTGCTCGCGTTTGATCCCATTGCTTCGGCCACCACCCTCCAGGCGCGGCTGCGCCGCCTGCCGGTGTTTGTGCGCCTGCTGGAGCAGAACGCTTTGCTGTCGGCGGTCTTCATCGGGTATTCCGACGGGCAGTTTTTGCTCATGCGTCCGCTGCGCAACGCTGCGCTGCGGGCACGGCTTCAGGCGCCTGCGGAGGCTGCATTCCTGGTGCAGTCGATGGCGCGGGAGCGCAGCGCGGCGGGTCTGATGGGCCTGGTGGGTCGCTGGAACTACTACGACGCACAGCTGCGTCTCATCGATTCCTCCGTGCGCCCCGGCTACCGCTATGACCCCCGGTCCCGCCCATGGTATGCCGAGGCGGCTGAAAAGAACACGCAGGTCCTCACTGCCCCCTATGTGTTTTTCACCACGCAGGAGGTCGGCGTTACGCTGAGCCAGCCCAGCGAAGACGGCCGTGCTGTGATCGGCCTGGATGTTGCGCTCACCGACCTGGGCCGCGAGATCGGAGAGCTGCGGCTGATGCCGCGCACCGAGATCGCTGTGGTGGACCAGGACCAGCGCGTGCTGGCCTACCCGGACATGTCCCGCGTGCTGGTACGTGAGGACGGCGACCAGCCCAGCCTCAAGCTGCGCACACTCGACGGCCTGGGGGTGCCCAGCCTTCAGGCCCTGCACAGCTTGGACATGAAAGAGGGGCCTTCGCGTCGCTTTGTGGCAGGTGGCGAGGAGTGGCTGGCCAAGGTCATGTCACTCAAGTCGCAGCGCTGGGAGGGGCTGCACATCCTGATGGCCATTCCCACCCGGGAGCTGCTGGCGGATGTGAACGAAAACCTGCAGCGCCAGGTTTGGCTGTCCCTGGGGCTCATCGCGCTGATGCTGCCTTTTGGGTGGCTGGCCGGGAGGCGTGTGGGGCGCAGCCTGTCGGGGCTGGCCACGCAGGCGCAGGCCTTGGCACGGTTTGATTTCCGGCGGCCGACACAACACCACATGTCGCGCGTGCGCGAGGTGCGCGCACTGGGTCAGGTGATGGACCGCATGTCCGACACCATCCAGGAGTTCCTGCACATCACGCACCACATCAGCGCCGAGTCGCGCCTGGACCTCATGCTGTCGAGCGTGCTCTACGAGCTGGTGCGCGCCACCAGCTGCACCGGCGGTGCGGTGTACCTGGTAGAGGCTCAGCGCGCGGGCCTGCTGCGCACGGCAAGGTATTGCGAAGATCCTGAGCACCAGTCGCTCTACCCGGAGCACCTGCCCATGGTGTTTTTCATCAACCCTTCCGAGCCGCACGACGGCGACCAGCACCCTGATGACGACCAGGCCACGCCCCAGCGCGTGCTCCGCGTGCAGCTACGCACGCGCGACGGCCAACCGCTGGGCCTGCTGGTGCTGCGCTACCGTGCGGACCAGCAGCAGGACGATGTCCACTTCCGGGCGTTTGTCGAGAAACTCTCGGGCACGTTGTCGGTCGCCATCGAGACGCGCAGTTTGATCGAAGGGCAAAAGAAGCTGTTCGATGCCGTCATCCGCCTGCTGGCCGACGCGATCGACGCCAAGAGCCCTTACACCGGCGGCCATTGCGAGCGGGTGCCCCAGTTGGCGGAATCCCTGATGCAGCGCCTGTGCGAGGCCGAGGAAGGTCCATTTGCCCACGTCGCCATGACGGATGCCGAGCGCTACGAATTCCGCCTGGGCGCGTGGCTGCACGACTGTGGCAAGGTCACCAGCCCCGAGCACATCATCGACAAGGCGACCAAACTGGAGGCGCTCTACAACCGCATCCATGAGGTGCGCATGCGCTTTGAGGTGCTGTGGCGCGACGCGGAACTGGACTACTGGAAGCAGCACGTGTCCGGCGTGGACCCGGTGCGGCTGCAGCGCGAGCTTTTGCAGCGGCGTGACCGCCTGCAGGAAGAGTTTGCCTTTGTGGCCCGCAGCAATGTGGGCGGTGAGTTCATGGCCGATGCCGACATCAAGCGGCTGGCCACCATCGGGCGCCAGGTGTGGCAGCGGCATTTTGATGACCGGCTGGGCTTGTCAGCAGCCGAATTGGGGCGGCTGGCGAATGTGCCGACGCGCCCCTTGCCCGCCAATGAGCCCCTGCTGGCAGATCGGCCTGAACACATCGTGCCCTGGGGTGCCCGCAAACCGCCGGTGGAGGTTGGCAACCCGGCCAACCTGTGGAGCTTTGACATGGTGCTGCCACCGCAACAAGCCCACCTCGGCGAGCTGCACAATCTGTCGATCCAGCGCGGCACGCTCACTGCAGAAGACCGTTTCAAGATCAACGATCACATCGTGCAGACCATCGTCATGCTCAGCGGCCTGCCGTTCCCGCCGCATCTGGCGCGCGTACCGTCGATTGCGGGCTCGCACCATGAAAAACTGGACGGTACGGGCTACCCCCGGCGCCTGAAGGCTTCAGAACTGACGCTGGCAGACAGGGTGATGACACTGGCCGATATCTTCGAGGCCTTGACGGCGTCAGACCGGCCCTACAAGCCGCCCAAGACTCTGTCGGAATCGCTCAAGATCATGGGCCACATGGTGCGCGAACGCCATATTGATGCCGAGGTGTTCCGCTTCTTTTTGCGCAGCGGGGTCTGGCGTGAGTATGCGGAGCAGTTCTTGCCTGCTGCGCAACGGGATGTAGTGGATGTGGAGGCGATCCTGGAGTCGTTGAGCCAATGAGCCAATGAGCCATTGCGCTGAAGGCGGGCAGTGGTGCCCTTTCGCTCCGTATGGGTAGCTTCAGAACAGCTCGACGTCGTCGTTGGCCACCTTGGCGGCCAGTTGGCCGCTGGCCACCAGGTCGTCATAAAAGCAGACCTGGTTGCGTCCGTGTTCTTTGGCGTAATACAGCGCCTGGTCGGCCTGGCCCAGGATCTCCACGGGCGAACCCTGCATGGTGCTCACAAAACCCAGGCTCACCGTGACCTGGCCCACCTGCGGGAAGTTGTATTCCTGCACCGCAAGCCGGAAGCGGTTGAACACCTTGTGGGCGGTGCTCAGCGTGGTGGAGCGCAGCAGCACCACGAATTCTTCGCCGCCAAATCGGAAGATGCGGTCGTGGCTGCGAAACGAGCTGCGCAGGATGTTGGCAATCAGGATCAGCACTTCGTCGCCATACAGGTGGCCAAAGCGGTCGTTGACCTGCTTGAAGTGATCGATATCCACCACCGCCAGCCATTGCTGCACGGGCTCGCCGGGCTGTGAGCCTTCTTCGGGGGGAAGAGATTCGGTAACAGTGCCTGGGCGGCCACTGGAAAGGCCATTGAGCGCGTGGCGCGAGAACTGCTCGTCGAAGGTCTTGCGGTTGAACAGGCCGGTGAGGGCGTCGCGTTCGCTGTAGTCCAGCAGGCTCTGGTAGTTCTGGTAGACCTGGAACACGCCCTTGAGCACTTCCAGCTTGTGCGCCGAGAACGCGCGCGACTGCGTGATCTCCAGGCAGGTGGTGACCTTGTCATGCATCCACACCGGCAGCCAGAGCACATGGCGCCCCCTGCGGGGCGATGCGAGGGCGCTGTCCCCCTGGCTGGCTACGCAATCGCGAAGTGCGGGGTATTTTTCCAGCGTTTCGCGGCGAGGGTCTGCGGCGGCTTCTGAATCGGTCGAGACGAGCTGTCCGTCCTCAACCCAGGAACGGGGGCGTACATGGGCCACGCCGTCAACGGTGAAAAGCTCCAGCGCGCGCACTTCAACGATGCCACTGAGCGTTTGCAGCGTGGACAGCACCGACACCTCCAACCGCAAGTGGTCGCGGTGGCCAGTCATTTCCACCAGGTTCTGGAGAATGGGCTTCATTGGGATGTACGGTGGAGCACTAGGCACAGCTTGTCAATGTCGTCGCACGAACACAACATCCCACACGCCATGCCCCAGCCGCAGGCCCCGGTTCTCGAACTTGGTCAGGGGCCGGTAGTCGGGCTGCGGGGCAAAGTCCGTGGCGGTGTTCTGCAACAGGGGTTCGGCGCCCAGCACCTGCAGCATCTGCTCGGCATAGGGCTGCCAGTCGGTCGCGCAGTGCAGGTAGCCACCGGGCTTGAGGCGGGCCGCCAGCTTGGCCACCAGCGGGCCCTGAATCAGGCGGCGCTTGTTGTGTTTGGTCTTGTGCCAGGGGTCGGGAAAGAAGATGTGCACACCGTCCAGGCTGCCCTCGGGCAGCATGTGGTCGATGACCTCCACGGCGTCGTGCTGCAGGATGCGGATGTTGGTCAGCTCCTGTTCGCCAATGCGCTTGAGCAGTGCGCCCACACCCGGCTCATGCACCTCGCAGCACAGGAAGTTGTCATCGGGGCGCACGCGGGCGATGTGGGCCGTGGCCTCGCCCATGCCAAAGCCAATTTCGAGAATCAGCGGTGCCGTGCGGCCAAAGGCCGAAGCGGCGTCGAGCGGCGCCGGGGCATACGGCAGGACAAAGCGGGGGCCGAAGTCTTCAAAGGCCTTGGCCTGGCCCGTGGTGGTGCGGCCAGCACGGCGCACAAAACTTTTGATGGTCTTGGGGTGGGTCACGCCAGCGGGAACCCCGCCAGATGTCGTCGCGGGGGCTGCAGCGGGCGCAGCGTTGGGGGCGGAAGCGGTAGGGGTCAGTTCGGTCACGGTGCGCCATTGTAGTTTCGTCGCCACGCGGCGACCCACAGGGTCAGTGCGTCAGAGATGCCAGGGCTGTGCGGGGCAGGCAGCGGTGGCAGGCCCAGCACCCGCGCGGCATCGTCAAGAGCCTGAAGCGGGTGGGACAGGTCCAGCGCGCGGGCGCCGTTCTGCTTGGAGAGTTTTTCGCCGTTGTCGCCACACACCAGCGGGGTGTGCAGGTAGCGGGGCGTGGGCACGCCCAGGGCCTGCTGCAGCAGGATCTGACGCGGGGTGTTGTCGGCCAGGTCTTCGCCGCGCACCACATCGGTGACGCCCTGGTCGGCGTCGTCCACCACCACGGCGAGCTGGTAGGCCCAGAGCCCGTCGGCCCGGCGCAGGATGAAATCACCCACCGCTTGTTCCACGTCCTGCTGCTGCAGACCCAGGCGGCGGTCCTCCCACTGCAGGAGATGATTTGCTATTATTTTTGCAGCTACTGGCGCTTTGCCATCAAGCGCCAGGGCCTGTTTTTGCTTGAAATCTGTGACATTGAACCGCCATGCGCGCCCGGCGCGGCCCTGCAGCCCGTGGCGACAGGTGCCTGGGTAAGGCAGCGCGGCATGGCGCTCACGCGTGTGGCCCTGGGCGGCATGGGCGTCTTCGATGTCCTTGCGCGAGCAGGCGCAGGGGTAGGCGTGGCCTTGGGCTACCAATTGGTCCAGCGCCCGCTGGTAGAGCGGGCTGCGGGTGGACTGCCATTGGGGGGGAGCGTCGGGCACCATGCCGCAGCTGGCCAGCTGTTGCAGGATGAGCCGGTCCGCCCCCGGCACGCAGCGGGGTGTGTCCACATCTTCAATGCGAACAAGCCACTGGCCCCGGTGTGCCCGCGCGTCCAGCCAGCTGGCGAGGGCCGCTACCAGGGAGCCCGCATGCAGCGGCCCCGTGGGCGAAGGGGCAAACCGGCCCACGTAGCGCCGTGCAGCGCCCACCTCGGCCGTCATGCCACGGCAAGTGCCAGTTCCAGTCCCGACACGAAGGCGTCTTCAACCCGGTGCCCCAGGCACCAGTCACCGCATGCACCCAGGCCCATGGATTTGTCCCACAGGTGGCTCTTGCCCAGCGGGTGGGTGGTTTGGGCATAGCGCCAGCGGCGTGTATCCGCATGGGCGGGGGCGGCACGAATACCCGTGACTTCGGCAAAGGCCTTGATGAGCTTGGCCTGCACGCGGGCTTCGTCGTCTTCGAGGTGTTCGGCAGACCAGGCGGGGCTGGCCTGCACCGTCCAGCGTTCAACCACATTGCGGCCGGGCTTGGACGACTCGCGCGCCAGCCAGGCGATGCGGTGGTGTGTGCTGCGTGCCGCATTCCACTGCGGGCCCAGCGTGGTCAGGCCGGGGCGCACGGCCTGCGGGTAGGCCAGCATCAGTGTCCAGCAGGGGGCAATGGCCACCTTGGACAGGGCGTCGGTCAGCGGGGTGTCCACCGCCGAGCTGGCCAGCAGGGCCTGGGCGGGCACCGAAGGCTGGGCCAGCAGCACAGCGTCGAACCCGGCATAGACGTGCTGGCTGCCCGCAGGCCCTTCGGTGCGCAGTTGCCAGCCAGGGGCGTTCAACGAATCGGGCTCGATGGAGGTGACGCGGGTGTGGGTGATGAGCTGGCCGGCCTTGAGCAGCGGCTCGGCCCAGGCGCCCACCAGGGACTGCATGCCTGGGCTGGCCACCCAGTGTGCTTCGCGGTGTGGCAGGCCCGCAGCGGCCACACGGCCTGCGGCGTCCAGCACCTGCACCGAATTGGCGCTCCAGCGCTTGCAGATGCCGGGCACGGTGTCGATGGCGCGGGCAAAACGCGGGTCGCGCACGGTGAAGTACTGGGCACCCGCATCAAAGTTGCCAAAAGGGGTGTCGATGGTGGCAGTACGGCCGCCCGCCTGGGAGGATTTCTCGAACACCGTCACGCGGTGTCCGGCCTGCACCAGGGTGCGTGCACAGGCAATACCAGCCATGCCAGCGCCGATGATGGCGAAGTGGCGCTGGGGTTTGCCAGAGAACGTGGTGGGGGCTGCGGGGGCTGCAACGGGGGGGGTTGCCAGTGCAGTGTTGCGTCGGAGCCGTTTGGCGGGAAGAGGATCGGGTTTGCTCATGGGAGGCCTTTCGGTGACGGTCGGCAAGCGAGATGCAATACAAAACCAACAGGAACCACTCTACACGCGGTATCACCCTGTCGGGACTTGATCGGGATCAGAAATGATGGTGGTTTTCCAGCAGAGCGCGGCGTGTGGTGGGGCTTTGCAGCTGGTTCAGCCACCATTGCAGCGCGCGGCCTGGTGCGGTGAAGCCCGGGCCGCCCCAGGCGTAGTGCACACGCACGTTGCGTTCCGGGCGGGCCACGCGGCGCTCGACCAGGCGGCCGGCCTCCAGGTAGGGGCGCACCATGGGCTCGGGCAGAAAACCGCCGCCCAGGCCACGCAGCTGCACGCGCACCTTGGCCTGCATGGTGTCCACCGTCAGTACGTCCTGCCCACCGAGCAGGCCCATGGTGGCGCCGCCACGTGTGGCCGAATCAGCCACGGCCACGGCCCGGTGTTCCAGCAAGGTGGCGTCTGAGATCGGTTCGGCAGCCGCCGCAAGCGGGTGGTGGGGCGCTACTACGTAGATGAACAAGACATCGCCCAGCGTGCCCTGCTGCAGGCCCGCCACGTTGTTGCCCGCCACGGATACGCCGATGGCCAGGTCGGCCCGGCCGGAGGTCAACGCCTCCAGCGTGCCGGTCATGATGCCGTCGCGCAACTTCAGCCGCGTCGGGGGTTTCATGGCGTAAAACGCATCCACCAGCTCCAGCATGGTGTGGGGCGAAATGATGCCGTCGATGGACAGCGTGAGCTGCGGCTCCCAGCCCGTGGCCACGCGGCGCACGCGGTGGGCCACGGCGTCAATGTCCTGCAACAGGCGCGCGCCTTCGCGCAACAGCTCCACTCCGGCCTCCGTGGGGCGGGCCTGGCGTGCGCTGCGGTCGAACAACAGCACATCCAGTGCGTCTTCAATCTGCCGCACGCGGTAGGTGAGGGCGCTGGGCACCAGGCCCAATTGCCGTGCGGCGGCAGCAAAGCTGCCCGCCTCAGCAATCACCTGCAGCATGGTCAGCGCATCGGGGGTCAGGACATCGCGTGCGTTTTGCATGGTGGTGCCATGTTAATTCAGATTATTTGAACATTGCCATCAATTCATCTGCCCCTGCAGGGCGCACTGCAGTCCTACAGTCGAGTCTTGAAAGGAGCACTCACATGCTGACTGTTCGTAAATCGCAAGACCGGGGCCACGCCGACCATGGCTGGCTCAATTCCTTCCACAGCTTCTCGTTTGCCGGGTACTACGACCCTGCCCACATGGGCTTTGGCAACCTGCGGGTCATCAACGAAGACCGCATCGCACCGGGCACGGGGTTTGGCACCCATGGCCACCGCGACATGGAAATCATCAGCTATGTGCTGTCGGGCGAACTGGCCCACAAGGACAGCATGGGCAACATCAAGGGCATCCCGCCCGGTGACGTGCAGCGCATGAGCGCAGGCACCGGTGTGCAGCACAGCGAGTTCAACCACGCTGCAGGCCAGACCACGCACTTCCTGCAGATCTGGATCGAGCCCAATGTGCGTGGCATCCCGCCGAGCTACGAGCAAAAGACCTTTGCCGAGGCTGAAAAGCGCGGCGCCCTGCGCTTGGTGGCATCGCCCGACGGCGCCCAGGGCTCGGTCAAGATCCATGCCGATGCGGCCCTGTACGCAGGCTTGCTGGATGGCGCTGAATCCGCCACGCTGGCGCTGAACCCCGCCCGCAAGACCTATGTGCACTTGGTGCGCGGTGCACTCAGCGCCAATGGGCAAGCCCTGTCGGGCGGCGATGCGCTGCTGATGGAAAAGGAAACCACCTTGTCGTTGACCGATGGCCACGACGCCGAGGTGCTGGTGTTTGATCTGGCCGCCTGACATTCGACGTTCATTCTTCAACCCACTTTCACCCGGAGTTCTTCACCATGTTCACATCCCTGCAAAACCCCCTGGCTCTCGCATCGCGCCTGTTGCTGGCCGCCCTGTTTCTGCCTGCGGGCATCAGCAAGCTCACCGGCTTTGCTGGCACTGTCGGTTACATCACGTCGGTAGGCCTGCCCATGCCCACCGTGGCCGCCGCCGTGGCCGCTGCGGTCGAGGTGCTGGGCAGCCTGGCGCTGATCTTCGGCTTTGGCACGCGTCTGGCAGCGCTCGCGCTGGCATTCTTCACGCTGGTGGCCAGCTTCTTCTTTCATGCGTTCTGGGACCTGCCCGCTGACAAGCAAATGATGCAGCAGCTCATGTTCTTCAAGAACGTGGGCGTGACCGGCGGCCTGCTGGCACTGGCAGCGTTTGGCGCAGGCGGCTGGAGCCTGGATGCGCGCCAGTCGGGCCGCTGAGCGATCCCCTCAAAAGGCCTGCTGACCGCAGGGCTGTGGTTTCCAGCATTCAATCCGTTCTTCCGCCGTTCTCGCTTTCCTTGTTCCCCTCGTTTCAACAGGAGTTTTCTCATGGCACACATCGCAGTTGTTTACCACTCGGGTTACGGTCACACACAGCGCCTGGCGCAGGCCGTGGCAGAGGGCGCTGGCGCCCAGTTGATCGCCATCGATGCCGAGGGCAATCTGCCCGAAGGCGGCTGGGAAACGCTGGCCGCTGCCAGCGCCATCATCTTTGGCTCGCCCACTTACATGGCCGGCCCCAGCTGGCAGTTCAAGAAGTTTGCCGACGCCTCGTCCAAGCCCTGGTTCAGCCAGGCCTGGAAGGACAAGCTGTTCGCAGGCTTTACCAACAGCGCCAGCACCAATGGCGACAAGCAGATCACGCTGGACTACATGTTCCACCTGGCCATGCAGCACGGCGGCCTGTGGGTGGGCAACGGCATGATGCCCGCCAACTCCAAGGCCGCCACGCGCAACGATGTGAACTGGATCGGCTCGTTCAGTGGCGCCATGGCGCAGTCGCCATCGGACGCCTCGGCCGCCGAGATGTTCCCTGGCGACCTGGAAACCGGCAAGCAGTTTGGCCAGCGTGTGGCAGAGATAGCTGCCAAGCTGGGCAGCTGAACCGCTGAAGCTGGTAGGCTGGCGGCGTTGTTGTCCAGCCCTCAAGGAGCCACCCGATGAATCACCTTTTTGACCTTGTCTCTGTCGTCGATGCGATGGGGGTGCTGTCATGAACGCTTCCCTGCGTCTGTCGGGCCAAGCCAAGGACCTGGGTGGTGGCTTCACGGTACGGCGCCTGCTGCCCGCCGTGCAGCGCCAGGCGGTGGGGCCCTTCCTGTTTTTTGACCACTTCGGTCCGGTGACGGTGGAGCCCGATGCGGGCCACGATGTGCGGCCTCACCCCCACATCGGCCTGGCCACCGTGACCTACCTGTTCTCTGGCGCCATCATGCACCGCGACAGCCTGGGCTATGTGCAGCAGATTGAGCCCGGTGCCATCAACTGGATGACGGCGGGGCGCGGCATCGTGCATTCCGAGCGCCGCCCGGAGAGTCTCGCAAACCAGGCCTACGTGAACCATGGCATTCAGCTGTGGGCTGCTTTGCCGGTGACCCATGAAGAGGCAGAGCCTTCGTTTGTGCACACGCCTGCCGCTGCCATTCCGCAAGTGCTGGTGGGAGATGCCACGGTGCGGGTGCTGATTGGAGAAGCCTTCGGGCAGACCTCTCCAGTTGCCACCTATTCGCCCACGCTGTACCTGGATGTCCAGTTGCCCGCCGGTGCCACGTTGGAGATTCCGGCGCTGGTGCCCGAGATGGCGGTCTATACCGTGGATGCTCCGGTCCAGCTCAACGGAGACACCGTGGCTGCGCAGATTCTGGCAGTGGCGGAGCCCGGGCAGGCCACACACCTTGCTGCAGGTGATACCCCGGTGCGGTTGATGGTGATCGGTGGCGACGCGCTGGATGCGCCGCGCCACATGTGGTGGAACTTTGTCTCCAGCCGCAAGGACCGCATCGTGCAGGCTGCCGCTGACTGGGATGCCCAGGCCATGGGGCAGGTGCCGGGGGAGGTGGAGTGGATTCCACTGCCAGAGCGCCGCTTCAAGGCCTGACTTGGCCAAATTGTTGGCTTTGAATGCCTGAAATTTCAAGCAAAATTGGCATCTAGCGCTTGATGGATGAGCGCTATAAGCTCACTTATTGATAGCGTTTTCGCTGTCGGTGGGTAAGGGGTCGGTAGACAGGTCTGCCGCCAGCACCCTGCGTTCATCGAACACAAAACAGCCGCCGTGGTAGTGCGCGCCATCGGTCAGTTCAAAGTATTTGAGGATGCCGCCTTCGAGCTGGTAGACATGCGAGAGGCCTTCTTCGCGCATCAGGATCGCGGCCTTCTCGCACCGGATGCCTCCGGTGCAGAAGCTCACCACGGTCTTGTCCTGCAGCTCGGTCTTGTGCGCGCGCAGGGCTGGCGGGAATTCGGTGAACTTGTCGATGCGCCAGTCGATGGCGTTGTCGAAGGTGCCAGCGTCCACCTCGAAGGCGTTGCGGGTGTCCAGCGTGACCACTTCGCGCCCCTCATCGTCATGGCCCTGCGCCAGCCAGCGTCGCAGGGTGGCCGGGTCCACCGAGGGCGCGCGGCCCTGGGCGGGGCGGATGGTGGGGTGGTCCATACGGATGATCTCGCGCTTGACCTTGACCAGCATCTTGCGAAACGGCACCGTGGCCGACCAGCTTTCCTTGGGCTCCAGATCGGCAAAACGGGCATCGGTGCGCAGCGCATCGACAAACCCGCGCACGGCCTCGGCCGCGCCCGCCAGAAAGAAGTTGATGCCTTCCTCGGCCAGAAGGATGGTGCCCTTGAGTCCCGCCGCCGTGGCGCGCGCATGCAGCAGCTCGCGAAGGGCCGCCGCATCGGGCAAAGGCACGAACTTGTAGCAGGAGATGTTCAGGACGGTGTCGATGGGGTTCACGGCAAATCAAATGAGCGCAGCGAGGGGCGCGCTTTCACTTCGGTCAAGGCAACTCGCTGAGGCCAGCGGGGGCACCGCGCTGCTGCCGGGCTGTGGCGCCTGCGAGCGTCTCAGGCGGCCGGGGTCAGCAGCGTGGTTTCGATCTTGTTGGCCAATTGGGCAATCGCCAGGGCCGCAGGGCAGCCCGGGGTTTGCAGCAGCAACAACTGGCGGCGCATGACCGCGTCGCGTACCGAGGGATCGGCCGGGATGTCGCCCATGTGGATCAAGCGCATCGGGCGACCGGATTCAGTGGTGACAAAGCGGTCCAGCACCTGCTGCAGCTGGCTGGTGATGGCGCGGCCGTCGCCTGGACGCGCGGCCTGGTTGATGACCATGCGCACATGCTGGCGCTTTTGCTGCATGGCCAGCACCTTGATGGCGGCGTAGGCGTCGGTCAGCGAGGTGGGTTCGGGCGTGGCCACGATGAGCACCTCGGACGCCAGCGAAATGGAAAACAGCACCACGTCGGAAATGCCGGCGCCGGTGTCCAGCAGCACCACGTCGTACTGGGGCGTGAGCGCCTGGATCACGCTCAGGAATTGATTGCGCACCTCGGGCGTGAGGCGCGAATACTCGACCATGCCCGAGCCTGCCAGCAGCACGTTGAAGCCACCCGGGGCCTGGATCACGGCCTCTTCGAGCGTGGCCTTGCCGGTGAAGACGTCGTGCAGGGTGATTTTGGGGTGCAGGTTTAGCACCACGTCCAGGTTGGCCAGGCCCAGGTCGGCGTCGAGCACCAGCACGCGCTGGCCACGGCGGGTGAGGGCCGCAGCCAGGTTGGCCGACACAAAGGTCTTGCCAACCCCGCCTTTGCCGCTGGTGATGGCAATGATGCGGGCACCCGTTGCAGAGTGCGAGGGTGAGGCGGCGCCAGCAGGAGCCGCTGGCGATGTGGGTGGGGGAGGGGACAGCGCGTCGCTCATCTTCTAACTTTCAGTAGGCGCTGCCTGTTGGGTTGGGGTCCACCGGAGGCAGGTCGCCCCAACCCGAGGGGGTGTAGAGCGGGCCAAACAACAGGCTTTTCTCTTCGGCACTGACAGTGCTGTCGGGTTGCTCCTCAATGCTGACGCGGTTGCGGCCTGCCGCCTTGGCCTGGTAGAGCTGGTGGTCGGCACGATCGGTCCACAGCAAGGTGGTGGAGCGGATCCACTGCAGGGCAAAGGCGCCGCCAATGCTCACCGTGACGTGGAGTTCCACCGAGCCCGAGACCTTGATGGGCGTGTTGGCAACGGCACGCCGGATACGTTCGGCCACCACGCTGCCAAAGCCGGCCTGGCATGCGGGGAGCACCACGGCGAACTCCTCGCCACCGTAGCGCGCCAGCGTGTCCATGGGGCGCACGCAGGCACTGAGCGTGCGCGCCACCGACTGCAGCACGATGTCGCCAGCCAGATGGCCATGCGTGTCGTTGACCTTCTTGAAATGGTCAATGTCGAGCATCAGCAGCAATGCTGCCTCTCCCGAGCGGGTGACGCGGTCGATTTCGCGTTCCAGCACGGCGCGGAAGTGCCGGCGGTTGGCCAGACCGGTGAGCGGGTCTTTGAGGGAGAGTTCACACAGTCCGTCGATCAGGCCCTGCAGGTAGCGCGAGGGCACCTCGCGGTGCAACGCTGCTTCGCTGCCGCCAGCCTGAGCCACCAGCGCGTGGGCAGTATCCAGGCGAAGGTCGCGCAGATCTACCAGATGAGAGGCCGCAGAGTCAGACACAAATGGAGCAAAAAGAGTTTGTGCAGTGTACCAGTGCGCCAGCGGGAAGGGCCCCCGCCCCAGGTCTAGGTGAAACCCGCAGCGGTACTGGGAAAAGGGGGGGGGAAGGCTCCTGCATCACACCCGTTCCACCGGCTGCGGAAGCTGCTGCAGCGCTACCAGTGCTTCGGCGTCGGTGCGGTACATCGCGAGGCCCGTTCCGGGCTCCAGCAAACCGGCCTGGCGCAGAACCTGCTCTACGGGAAGCTTGAGGCCGCTGAGGTGCAATGTGCCCCCCCGTGATTGCAGCAGGGCCAACAGCTGCGCGAAGGTCTCTACGCCCGTCACGTCGATCCGGTTGATGGGTTGGGCCATCAGGCACAGGTGCACTACATCGGGATGGGTAGCCAGGTGCTCGGTAACGCGCCGCTCCAGGGCGCTGGCCGAGGCAAAGTCCAGCTCGGCATCCATGCGCAGCGCCAGCAGCCGGGGAGCCAGAGCGGGCAGATGCCACAGGTGCCGGTCGCGCAGGCTGCCATCCGGGTGCAGGCCCACTTCAATGATGCGGGGGTGCAGCCGCTGGTACAGAAAGTGGCTGAGGTTCATCAGCAATCCCACCAGCACGCCCCAGTACATGCGCGGGGCCGTGGCCAGCGTCAGTGCGAAGGTGATGCCGCCGATCACGGCCTCTACCCTTGACACCCGCCACAGGCGCAGCAGCATGCCGGGCTTGATGAGGCTGGTCACGGCGGTTACCACCACGGCAGCCAGCACCGACTGCGGCACGTGGTAAAGCGCCGGAGTGAGCCACAGCAGCACCACGAGTACCAGGGCAATGGCAAACAGCGTGGCCCAGCCGCTTTTGGCGCCCGCATAGAGGTTGATGGCCGAGCGCGAGAACGAGGCACTGGTCGCAAAGCTGCCAAACAGTCCGCTGCTGATTTTGGCCAGGCCCTGGCCAATGAGGTCCTGGTTCTCATTCCAGCGCTCACCGGACCGCTGGCTTTCTACCTTGGCGCTGGACGCCGTCTCCAGAAAACTCACCAGCGTGACGACCAGCACCGGCATCACCAGCGCAGAAAAGCTGGACCATGGCAGCGCACCGGGCCAGTACGGAGCCGGCAGGCCCGAGGGCAACGCGCCCACCACGGCTCCGCCAGCGTCGGCATAGTGCAGGGCCCAGCTCAGGGCGCCGGCCGCGCCCACCACCACAATGGCTGCAGGAAAATTCGGCCGCCAGCGGCGGGCCAAAATCAGCAGCGCCAGACTGCCCAGGCCAAAAGCCGCCGCCGTGAGGTCAAACAGCCCGGTCGAAGGCGTTGACAGCAGCGCCCCCCAGTCTGACCGTAATCCGGTGAGTGCGGCCAGCTGCGAGCCCAAAATCAGTAGCGCCGCTGCCTGGGTAAACCCGCTCAATACGGGGGACGTCACAAGATTGAGCAGCCAGCCGAACCGCGCCATCCCCATGACCAGCTGCAGCAGGCCCGACAGCAAAGCGATCCACGCTGCCATGGCCACCCATTGCGCGCTGCCCGGCTCGGCCAAGCCTGTGAGTGACGCGCCGATCAGCAGGCTGGTAAGCGCTGTCGGCCCCACGCCGAGCCGCGTCGATGCGCTGAACAACACCGCCACCAGTGCAGGAATCAGCGAGGCATAGATACCCGTCACCAGCGGCATGCCCGCCAGCGCTGCGTAGGCGACCCCCTGCGGCACCAGCATCAGGCCCACCGTCATGCCCGCCCAGAACTCGCCTTTGATCAGGGTGCGGTCTGGCCGGGGCCAGGACAAAAAGGGGAACCAACGGGTGAGTGACGCAGCGGAAAAAGCCATGGGTACATTGTCGCGCCTCGGCATCGGGCCAGCTTTGCGCAATTTGCGGCATCGTCCTACAGGTGCCTAGGCTGCATCCGACCTAGTGCGCACCTGCCTGCGTTTACAGTCTCGCCATGTTTCAACCGCAAGGAGTTTCCGCATGAACAATCTGAAGATTTCCCAGCGTCCTGCACACCGTATTGCAACCATCCTGGCCGTGAGCGCCCTGGCCTTGGGCCTGTCTGCCTGCGGCAAGAAGGAAGAGCCGACTGTGGGCCAGCGCCTGGATTCCGCCGTCGAAAAGACCGAGCAGGCCGCCGCCGAAGCCCGCGCCAAGGCCGAAAGTGCCATGGAGAACGCTCAGACGAAGGTGGAGCAGGGTGCTGCGAGTGCAGAATCTTCGGCCAAGGATGCCGCCAACAAGGGCATGGTTTTTCTGAGTGACGCAGAAATCACCGCACAGATCAGCGCCAGCCTTGCCAAGGACCCCGACCTGAGCGCAGTGAAGATTGATGTCGATACAGCCAATGGCCGTGTGACGCTGAAAGGCCCCGCACCCTCCGCCGTGGCCCGTGAGCGCGCCGAAGGCATTGCCAAGGCCGTGAATGGCGTTAGTTCTGTGAACAATCAGCTGGTGGTCAGCGCGAGCTAAGCGCGCGGGCTGGCATCAGCCCCGGCGCCGCAAACAGCGCTTCACACCACGCGCCGCCCGGGTTCACGCCCTGGCGGCGCGCTACCATGGTTGGCATGAAAGAGCACGACACCGACCTCGCCACCCGCATCGTCCACCATGACTACGTTCCTCCTGCTGGTTTCGTAGCACCCCAGCCGGGGGTCTACAAGGCCTCCACTGTCATCTTTCCCAACGTCGCGGCCATGCGCTCGCGCGAATGGAAGGACAAAAGCGGCTACACCTATGGGCTGCACGGCACACCTACCACCTTCATCCTGGAAGAGCGCCTGTGTGCGCTGGAGGGCGGCCTGCAGTGCGTGCTGGTTCCCAGCGGCCTTGCCGCCATTGCCAACGTGGCCTTGGCCCTGCTTCAGCCCGGCGACGAAGTGCTGATCCCGGACAACGCCTACGGCCCTGGCAAAGACCTTGCCAATGGTGAACTGGCGCGTTTTGGCATCACCCATGGGTTTTACGATCCGCTCGACCCAGCCGATCTGGCCGCCCGCATCACCCCTGCAACCCGGCTGGTGTGGCTGGAGGCTCCGGGCTCGGTCAGCATGGAGTTTCCCGACCTGTGCGAGCAGGTGCGCATCTGCCGCGCACAGGGCGTGACCACGGCGCTGGACAACACCTGGGGCGCGGGTCTCGCGTTTGCGCCGTTTGACCTCACAGGTGATGGCAGCCTGGGGGTCGATATTTCGGCCCACGCGCTCACCAAGTACCCCAGTGGCGGTGGCGATGTGCTGATGGGCAGCGTCATGACGCGGGACCCGGGCCTGCACATGAAGATCAAGCTCACCCACATGCGGCTGGGCTTGGGGGTGGGGGCCAACGACGCAGAGGCTGTGCTGCGCGCACTGCCCAGCATCGGCCTGCGCTACCGCGCCCATGACGAAGCGGCCCGCACTCTGGCGCGATGGCTGCAGCAGCAGCCCGCCATCGCGCAGGTACTGCACCCCGCGCTGGAAGGAGCGCCCGGCCACACACATTGGAAGGCACTGTGTGGCGCAGGGCAGGTCGGGGCGGGGCAGGCAGCGGGCCTGTTCAGCGTGATGATTGATGCCCGCTACACCCAGAAGCAGGTGGATGCGTTCTGCGACGGCCTGCGGCTGTTCAAGCTGGGCTACAGCTGGGGCGGCCCCATGAGCCTGGTAGTGCCCTACAACATCGCGAGCATGCGCAGCCGCCCGCCCGCACACTTGAAGCCGGGCACGCTGGTGCGGTTTTCGATCGGGCTGGAGGCGGTGGAAGACCTGCGGCGCGATCTGCAGCAGGCCCTGGAGCACGCCTTCCCGGCAGGCTGAGGCCTGTCTTTTTTGCGCGGGGTGGTAGTTTCCTCAGTGGCGCACCGCCGAGGGCTGGCTTAGTGTGAGTGTTCGCGGGTGTCCCGCTGCCACTTCCAAGAACTGCCCGAATGACCGCCACCCCATCGGATTCCTCCAACCCTCTCCCTGCGTGTGCCGATCCGGCCCAGCAACCGGCGCCAGACACCTCGGTGGCCCAGCCCGTGACCCTGCAGCGCCTGGGGTTGGCGGACCCGTTCCGTTGGCTGGCCAGGGGCTTGCAGGATGTGCGCGCGGCTCCCGGCATTGCCCTGTTTTATGGCGTTTGCTTCTGGTGCATGGCGCTGGTGCTGGGCTGGGTGTTCCGCACCCGGCCTGAATACACCATGTCCCTGGCGAGTGGCTGTCTGCTGGTAGGCCCCTTCTTGGCGATGGGGCTGTACGACACCAGCCGTCGGCGCGAGGCGGGGCTCAAGCCCGAGCTGAGCGAATCGCTCACCTGCTGGGACAGCCACATGGGCAGCATGGGCATGCTGGTGCTGGTGCTTGTGGTGCTGGAGCTGCTGTGGGGGCGTGCATCGCTGGTGGTGTTTGCCGTGTTCTTCAACACCGGCATGCCGTCCACCACGGGCGTGCTGCAGGCGGTCTTCAGCCCGCAGAACTGGAGTTTTGTGGCGGTGTACCTCGTGGTGGGCGGCGTATTTGCAGCGCTGGTGTTCTCCACCTCCGTGGTGTCCATTCCCATGATTCTGGACCGAGACACCGATGCGCTTACGGCCGGTATCACCAGCATGCGCGTGGTGCTGGAGAATCCCCTGGTCATGCTGCTCTGGGGCGCACTTATCACCACCCTCGTGGTGTTTTCCCTCTGGTTCTGGGGCATCGGGCTGCTGGTGGCCGGGCCGGTTCTGGGCTTTGCAAGCTGGCATGCGTACCGCGCATCGGTCATCCCGCTCCAACGCCCCCCAGCGGGGGCTTGAAAAACCCATGCTGTTACAGTGAGTCTCAACTTCAGGAAGCAATTACCTTGGCAACACCCAACTACGGATACGAAAAACGCCAGCGCGAACTCGCCAAAAAGAAAAAAAAGGAAGAGAAGCTGAGGTCCAAAACACAGCGCAGGCCGGACGATCCGCAAGGCGACGACCAGCCCGCTGACGGCCAACCCAGCGGCGATGCTGCGGCCCCGGACCAGCCCACAGGCGCTCCCGGCGCCTGAGCCCTCAGCGCAAGAGTTTTTTCAGTTCCGGCCACACATTGGCAAGCATCTGCGGATGCGCCTCGGCGCGCGGGTGGATGCGGTCAGGCTGGAACAGGCGGGTCGGATCGGGCCCGTCGGCCACCCCCTTCAGGAAGAAGGGCACCACGGCCACCTTCTGGGCCTTGGCCACTGTGGTGAACAGGCCCGCGAACTTGTTGGCGTAGTCGGTGCCATAGTTGGGTGGCACCTGCATGCCCACCAGCAGCACCTTGGCCCCGGCCTTTTGCGCCGCCTGCGTCATAACCGTCAGATTCTCTTCCGTGTTCTTGAGCGGCAATCCCCGCAGGGCATCGTTGCCGCCCAGTTCAATTACCACATGGCTGGGCTTGTGCTGCGCCAGCAGCGCCGCCAGGCGCGAACGGCCGCCCGAAGTAGTCTCCCCACTCACGCTGGCGTTGACCACCGTAGCGGCCAGCTTTTCCTGGGTCAGCTGTTTTTCGAGCAAGGCCACCCAACCCGTGCCACGTGCCAGGCCATATTCGGCGCTCAGAGAGTCTCCCAGCACCAGGATCACGGGCTGGCGAATCGGCGCGGCCGCTGTCTTGGACGTTGCCTGGGCCATGGCGCAGGGCGCCGAAAGCCCCACCAGAAGCCCGATAGAGGCGCGCAGGATAAAGTGGCGCCGTTGCTGATATCGAATCAAAGTAAAGAGCCTTTCATGTCCGAATCCTCTCCATTGCCCAAGACAGCTGCTGCCACACCCATCATTGCCGTGGAGCATGTCTTCAAATCGGTCACGGATTCCACCGGAACCCTCGACATTCTGCGGGATATCGATTTCCGCCTGGCCGCCAGGGAAACCGCCGCCATCGTGGGCGCGTCGGGCTCGGGCAAGAGCACCTTGCTGTCCATCATCGCGGGGCTGGACACCCCCAGCCGTGGCACGGTGCGGCTCGATGGCCACGACCTCTTTGCCATCGACGAGGATGAGCGCGCTGCGCTGCGGGCCCAGAAGGTGGGTTTTGTGTTCCAGAGCTTTCAGCTCATGGGCAACCTCACCGCGCTGGAGAACGTGATGCTGCCGCTGGAGCTGGCCAACCGCCCTGAAGTTCGCAAAAATGCCCGCAAGGTCGCCGCCGACATGCTGGCCCGCGTGGGGCTGGGCCAGCGCCTCTCTCACTACCCCAAGGTGCTCTCGGGTGGCGAACAGCAGCGCGTGGCGCTGGCGCGGGCGTTTGTGGTGCAACCTGCCGTGCTGCTGGCCGATGAGCCTACGGGCAGCCTCGACTTTGCCACCGGCGAAACCATCATGAAGCTCATGTTCGACCTGAACCGCGAGCAGGGCACCACGCTGGTGTTGGTCACCCATGACCGCGCCATCGCCGAGCAGTGCGAGCGGCGCATCACCATCGAAGCCGGGCGGGTCGTGTAAGCGCAATTTGCCGCGCTGAGAGGGAGGCGGAAACCAGGTTTTTGAGTGTTTTTGACCTCTAGCGCTTATTCATAAAGCGCTAGCAGCTATCAAATTGATAGTTTTCCAAAGCCGGTGCCCTGCGCCAGCGGATAATCCCCCCATGTCCAGCCCCAAAGTTCTCTTCGGCTTTCACGCCGTGGGCGTGCGTCTGAAGACCGCGCCGAAATCCATCATCGAGATTTACTACGAAGCCACGCGGCGCGATGCCCGCATGCGCCAGTTTCTCGATCGCGCCCGCGAGGCCGGTGCCCGCCTGATCGAAGCCGACAGCGTGCGCATCGCCAAGCTGGCCGGCAGCCATGGCCACCAGGGCGTGGCTGCGCGGGTAGAGCCCGTGAAGGTTGCCACCTCATTGGATGAACTGCTGGAAGACCTGGAAGCCGCCGGCATTGAGCAGCCCCTGTTGCTCGTGCTGGACGGCGTGACCGACCCGCACAACCTGGGCGCCTGCCTGCGAGTGGCCGATGGAGCGGGCGCGCATGCCGTCATCGCCCCCAAGGACCACGCCGTGGGCATCAACGCCACCGTGGCCAAGGTGGCCAGCGGCGCAGCCGAAACCATGCCGTACTTCATGGTGACCAACCTCGCGCGCACCTTGAATGAGCTCAAGGAGCGCAACATCTGGTGCATCGGTACCAGCGACGACGCGCCCAAGACCATCTACCAGGTCGACCTGAAAGGCCCCGTGGCCCTGGTGCTGGGCGCCGAAGGCGACGGTATGCGCCAGCTCACGCGCAAGACCTGCGACGAGCTGGTCAGCATCCCGATGAAGGGCGCTGTGGAGAGCTTGAACGTATCGGTGGCCAGCGGCGTGTGCCTGTACGAGGCGCTGCGCCAGCGCACCTGAAACGCTCTCAGGCGCTCAAGTGCGCCGGCGGGGGGCCGTTCCTGCGGGACACGCCGATCAGCCCGCCCGGCGCCGGGGCCGCAGGCGCGCCGCCATCAGAAAAAGCAGCGCAGCCAGTGCCACGGTCGCAGGCTGTGTGAGCGTGGGGATGGTTTGCAAGGGCACCACCGCCAAGCCCTGGGCGGCGGTGTTATCAGACAGGATGGCCTCGCCCACGGCGGCGGTGCTGGCCACAATCACCATCTGCCCGATGGTTACAGGCGTACCGGCCACATTGCAGATGACGGTGGCGCCTGCTGGCACGGTGTCTCCCGCCGACCAGGCCGCATTTGTACTGTCCAGCACGCAGCCGGTCTGGCTCAGGCCCGGGGGGAGTCCTGAGTCGATGGCGCAGCGCGTGCCACCGACGGCGTCCAGCAGTCCTGCATTGGTGCAGGAAAACGTCCCGGAATAGGGCTGCCCGGAGATCGCTTGCAGCGGCATGCCCGACAGGCTGATGACCATGTTCACCACCGCGATGGTGGTGGTGGCCGTGGCGCTGTTGTTGGCGGTGTGCGCGTCCCCCGGGGTTGCCACCGTCGTGGTGATGGGCACCTGACCCAGGGTGGGCGCCTGGTAGCGGAAGCTCAACGACAGGATCTGCCCGTCGGCCAGCGTGGGGGGCAGGCCGGAGAGGGCCACCGCACAGGTGGCAGCGTCGAAGCCGACCATGGTCACCCCGGGCGGGGCGCTCACCAGTTGCACGGCAGAGGGGCAGTTCAGCGCCGCCCCGATGGCAATGCTGGGTGTCCAGGGTGTCGCTGCGGTACCGCTCAGGTTGGCAAACGATGCCAGGACGGTCACCGATTCACCAGCCAGCGCCGTCAGGGGCGCGCTGGCGGTGGTTTGCAGATCCACCGGGCTGATCACCGTGGTGCCGGTGGCCGAGTTGTTGGCGGGCAGGTCATCGGGCACGGGGCCGGAAATCGTGGCGGCCGCAGTCACGGTTCCGGCCGCTGGGGCTGTGTACGAGAACGCCATGGGCGCCGCGGGATCGGCGCCGAGCACCGACGCGCCGCCTGCCAGCGTGGCCGGGAAGCCCGAGAACACGTAGCGGCCTTGGCCCAGCGTGTCCACGCAGGATGCGGACGCACCGGTGGGCAGATTGGAGAAGCTCACTGCCGTATCGGCACAGCTGTGATCCAGGGTCAGGCTGTACTGCAGCCCCGTGGCTGTGTCTGCACCACGGTTCGCAAAAGTCAGGCGCCCCTGCACCCCGCTGCCCGGCCTTGCCGCTGCAGGCACAAAGATGGACGCCGCTGTATCCCGCAGGAGCGGGTCAATCCAGAGCACGCCATTGCCGGCCGGGGATGTGATGTAGGTCCAGAGGTCCAACCCCTTGGCATCGCCCCACCCGCCGGTGGCCGCACAGTCGGCGTTGGCATTGGCACCGGGCGGCCACCAGCGGTACAGCTGTGACGAAGCGCCATAGACCAGTGTTGAATCCGCACCGCCCAGGGCCTGCGCAGGGTCGGAGGCGGGTGGCGGGGAGCCGGGGCAGAGGGTTCCGTTCAGCTGACCCACCAGGGTGCCACTCTGGGTGACATAACCCCGGTCATCAAAATAGACGGTGGTATTGCCAGCCTGCGGCCCGTTGAGCTTGGTGATGGTGGGGCCGCCGCCAAAGGTCGCCGTGGCGGTGCTGGTGCCATTGCCGTTGTTCTCGGTATCGATCATGGGCAGATGAATCTCGCCAGCACGCGCAAATGCCCGGTAGGCGTAGGGCGTGGCGCTGGCGGGAAAGGCGGTGCCCGCGGCATCGTTGCCATCCCACGGCACATCCTGTGTGCCCGTGGCGGCGATACCCGTGATGACTGCGTTGGCCGTATTGGAGGGGCTGAAATCCACACCGTCGCGGCTCACGACGATCTGGAAGGTGGAGGCACCGGTGATCGAAAGCCGGAACGTGCCGCCCGCACCCGGCAGGGTGCGTGAACCCACGCTGGGCGGGCGCCCGGTGAATGTGGCGGCCGACAGCAAAGGTGGCTGGGGCGTGAGCGGAATGCGCAGCGCTGTGAGCACCTTGTTGACCTCGGCCGAGTGGGGGGCTGCGGGGGCGATGCTGCTGAAAAAAATCGGAAACTCCGGCCGCTGGGCAGACAGGCCCGCCGCCAGGTTCGTCACAAACGAGTCGCTGCCGCGCACACCCTTGTACAGGGGATGCCCGTTGTCCAGAAACCCCAGCCGGTTGGCATACAGCGCAAAGCCATTGGGATCGAGCCCCGCCAGTGCCTGCGAGTAGCGGTAGCCATCAAGCGTCACGTAGTCGTGGCGTGAATAGACAGGGCGGTTGTTCACCCCCGTGAAGCCCAGCCAGGCGTAGGTGAACAGGCGGCCATTGAGATCGCTGAGACTGCTGGCCGAGGCCCGCACCGTGACGTCCCACGCGGCCACGGTGGAGGTGCTGGGCAGCGGATTGAAGATGTCGGCATTCAGATTGGTGTTGCCGCTAGTGGCGGGCATGAACTGCACGCCATAGATCCCGGTGGCGGGAACACGGTAGGCGCAGGGCGCGAACCCGTTGGTGACGGTAGCGCTGCCGTCGGCGCTGTGGGGGCCAGCGAGCTCCTGGTCGCGGGAGTTCAGTTCCCCCAGAGTGCTGCCGCCAAAGCTCCCCGGCGGCGGCGTGTTGGATGCGCACGAGAAGTCGGCGCTGGCCGGCAGGGTCTCGTCGCCCGGTGTGCCGAAATCCTGCGGGTTGTAGACCAGGATGTCGCCGCCCGTCGTGCGGTTGCGGGAGCCCAGCAGCACATACTCGCCCGCCTCTGCGTAGACGTACAGGAAGGTGCGGCGCTGGACCTTGCCCACATAGCGGTTGCCTGGCTGGAGGTCCAGGTTGGCGCGGCATCCCCGGTCGAGCGTGTTGGCACAGGTGCCGCCGCTGGTAGGGTAGGTGGAGGGGTACAGCGTACGGCTGCCTTCCGCCCAGGCCTGCGGAGCCGCGCACAGCCCAACGAATGCGCTCAATGCCATGGCTGCAAAGGTGCTGTGGCGGCGACAAGCGGGTGGTCCGTCGGACATGTGTGGGTCTCCCTGGTTCATTGTCTGGATGCCGGAAGTGTGGACCCCTGGCGATTCATGAGGCTGGGTGGCTGCGCGGCACAGTCCCCAGGCCGCTGTTCAAAAATTCCTTCAGACATCGCGCCGGGGTGCATTCGGCATGGGTAGGCACTTTAGATACACCGCATGAGTCCGCAGCCAGTCAATCAGCCTGTTCCTTCGCAAGCATGATCAGCGGCTGATCCCTCAAAAGGGTATGCCTCAAGTCTCTGGCTTTGCATGCACATTTTGCTGATGTTGGGCGGCAAGCCGCAAGTGCGTTGGATAGTGGTAGCCGCTTGGCGTTAAACCGTATTGCTTTTTGAACAAGCGACAGACGCGCGCGCTGCCTTTGGCCCTCATGTAGATGCAATCTCTGCAACGGAGCGACGCTGGAATGCGAGTGGCAGGTGAGCATGCAAGGGGTCAATAGGGGTCAATAGGGGGCAATGACCCTTGCGCACCCCTCTGCACAGGGAGCACTGCGCATCCCCAATGCCCAATGGCCCAAAGTGAGCGCTGTTCTGGTTCAGGCATCGCCGTGGCACAACCAGGGCCGATTCGTGGAAGGCTTGCCCAAGGGGGCGCCCATGTGTAACGCGACGGGGTCATGGGTGTAGGCCAACTGCCCGACTAATGGCCGCCGTGGACATAAGTCGCGCAAATCGCACCGCTGGGCAGACAAGCGCAGTACTGTGGGTCACACAAGATAAGTTTTTGTTTGATTAATGACTTTTAAGTCACCACAGAAGGTTTAACACCATGCCATCCGACAGCACAACCACCCTCACCAAATCAGGGTACGCCACACGCGATGCTGCCCCGCTGCTGTCCAAGTTCGGTCGAAAAAATCCCGCCTTGCTGCTGAGCCTGGGGCTTGTTTCCCTGCTGTCCCTGGCATACAGCTGTGGCGCATTGGCGGCGACGGCACCGCCGCTGGGTAGTGCCAGCAACTTCGCCATCGTTTCCGACACCTTTACCAACAGCGGAAATCCGACCACGATCAACGGCTCGGTTTGCTACACCACCCCCCCGTCCACTGCGCCCACCACAGTGACCGGGATCATCAAAACGCCGTGTGATACCGAGATTGCCGACCAAGGCATTGCGTTGGCGGATCTGGATTCCCAACTGGGCACCTGCATTCCCCTCGGCTCCGCCGTTGATCTCAGTGCCGTCGTTGTGAGCGGCGGTACGCCTGGAGTGATCCCGCCTGGCTGTTACTCCAGCACGGGAGCCATGAGTATTGGCTCGACGGTAACCCTGAACGGTTCTGGAATCTACGTCTTTCGCCCCGGCGCCGGGGCGACGACTGCGGCGCTCAACACCGCCGCCGACTCCATCGTTTCCCTCAATGGTGGCGCTTGCGCCGGCAATGTGTTTTGGGCGCCCACTGCCGCGACCACGCTGGGTGCCAACTCCACTTTCATCGGAACGGTCATTGGAAACGCCGGTATGTCCATGGGCGCCGGTGCCACCTTGTCCGGCCGAGCCTTGACGTCGGGCGGAACCGTCACGACGAGCGCCAATGCGATTTCGCTCCCTGGCGTGTGTGCAGCCCCCACCGTGCCTTCGATCACGGTATCCAAAATCTCCAATGGTGGCGTGGGTACGTTTGGCTTCAGCGGCAGCAACGGCTTTGCCAACCAGTCCATCACGACCCTGGCATCCGGCTCGGCCGTGGCTGGGGCGACGCAGACGCTGACCGCAGCGGGTGTCAGCACTTCCATCACTGAAGCAGCGCCACCCTTGGGTTACACCCTGGCTTCCATCAGTTGCACCGGCCTGGGTTCAGGTGGAACGCAGACAAACGACCTCTTGACGCGCACCGTCACGCTGGATGCTGCGGCCACTGCAGCAGGGACGGCCATCGCGTGCACCTTCACCAACAACTTGGATGGATTCGTTCCGCCCTCGACCATCCCCTCCCTTTCCGAGTGGGCGATGCTGTTCCTCGCCGGACTTCTGGCCATTGCGGGATTTGCTGCAATTCGGCGCAAGGGCCTGTAGGTCGAGAAACCATGGGCGCAGCGACGCAGACAGACGCCGCCGTTGTGCGGTGATCTGCTGATCCACAACATGCCCCGGTGAGTTTCACGGAGTGCGGCGTTGGCTCGCACGATGTCGGGGTGTCGTGCGGTTCGGCACCCTGTGCACTGCAGGCTGCCGTCGCCAAGTACTGCATCCCCCGGAGAGAGCCGGTCCTTTCTGGGTATGTTCTGTCGCGAAACTGACAGCAAGTTTCCCCAGCTCCCGCTAGGCTGCCCCACCTTTGCTTTCTTCGGGATCTCCCACACCATGAGCCGTCGTCAATTTCTCTTGCGCGCCACCCAGGCCGTTGCTGCCACTGGCCTGCCCGCATGGGCCCACACGGCCCAGGCCGCCGAAGAAGCACTGACCGCCCGCACCATCAACCTGGGTTGCTCCATCGCACTGACCGGCCCCTTGGGCCAGGCTGGCATCGAGCAGGTGGCAGGCATGAAGGCCGCGTTTGCTGAAGTGAATGCTGCTGGCGGCGTGCATGGCCGCGAAATCCGCATGGACCCCAAGGACGATGGCTATGTGGCTGCACGCACCCTCAAGAACGTGACCGAGATGGTCGAGGCCCAGTCGGTGTTCGCGCTGATCTCGCCGCTGGGCACCGCCAACACGGCATCCATCCTGCCGTTGATCGAATCCAAGGGCATTCCCACCGTGGGCCCGGTGACGGGCGCGACCTCGCTGCGTGCGCCTGAGAACCGCCATGTATTCTTCCTGCGCCCCACCTACCGCGAAGAGACGCAGCGCCTGGTCAAGCAGATCGTGGACATGGGCCTCAAACGCATTGCCGTGGTGTACCTGGACAACCCGTTTGGCAAGGAAGTGCTCAAGGACATGTCCCGCGCGCTGGACGAGATCAAGGTCGAACGCGGTGGCGAGTTTGCACTGGCCGTGGACGGCAAGAACGGCGCTGAGCTGGCCGACAAGGTGGCTGCAGAGCGCCCGGGTGCCGTCCTGCTGGCCACCACGGGCACAGCCAACACCGCGTTTGTGCAGGCCTTCCGTGCCAAGGCACAGGGCGTGCCGCTGGCGGGGCTGTCGGTTACGGTGATCTCGTCCGAGCTGCCCAAGCTGGCTGCGTCCACACGGGGCCTTGCGCTGGTGCAGGTGTTTCCGGACGCGAATTCGCAAAAATCGGTGGTGGTTCGCAAGTTTCAGAGCACCATGAAGGCTACCGGGGCTGACCCGGCCTTCTTGAACAGCGGCAGCGCGCTTGAAGGCTGGCTCAACGGCCAGATCATGATCGAGGGGCTCAAAAACGCGGGCAAGGACCTCACACGCGACCGTCTTCGCGCGGGCCTGGCCAGCATCCGCGCGCTGTCGTTTGGGGACTTCAACGTTGGCTTTGGCAACAAGGCGCCCTACATCGGTTCCGACGCGATCTACCTGGCCGTGTACGCGGAAAACGGGCGCCGGATCAGCTGACCCAGCCCCGTGTCACGCAGGGGTGCCAAGCGCGGCACCTCTGCCATCGCCTACACCCAGCCGATAGCCCCCAGCACCGCCCCGGCGCCCAGCATCCACAGCAGGTGCAGCCTGGTGCGCCACACCAGCACCACGGTCACGGCGCTGAGCAGCCACAGGGGCCAAGCGGTGTCGAAGCTGCCGTGTGCGCGTGTCAGCACCCACGAGGTGGCCAGCAGCAGGCCAATGACCACCGGCGCCATGCCTTGCTTGAAGGCACGCACGCCGCGCCGCTCGCGGTTGCGGTGGCCCCAGCGGGTGGCCGTCCAGGTCAGCAGGCTGCTGGGCAGCATCACGCCCAGCATGCACACCGCCATGCCCAGGGCGCCCAGCAGCCAGCCTGCAAGGCCCGGGCCGCCTGCGTTGATGCCCACGTTCCAGCCCAGCAGGGCGATGAACAGCACGTTGGGGCCGGGCGCCGCCTGGGCAATGGCGATGGATGCGTTGAACTGCGGGTCGGTGAGCCAGGCGTTGCGCTCCACCAGGTAGCGGTGCATGTCGGGAGCGGTGGCAATGGCGCCGCCCACGGCCAGCAGTGACAGCGACAGGTAGTACAGGAACAGGTTGAACCAGTCGCCGGCGCCCAGGGCCGTCAAGGGTGTGGTGAGGGTGGTGGCTGCATTCATGGCGCGAGCTTTCTCCACGTCAGCACGCAGGCCGCGCCACCGATCACCGGCAAAATCCAGAACAGCGGCCAGCGCAGCCACGCCATGGCCACGATGGTCAGCGCTGCAAACGCCACACACAGCGGGCGGCCGAGGGGGTGGTTTTTGATCGACACAAACAGCTTGATGCCCACCCCCGCAATCAGCCCCGCCGCCACGGCGCCCATGCCGCGCAGCGCACCGGCCACGGCCGGGTGGCTGGCAAACTGCGCATAGACCACGGCCAGGGCCAGCACCAGGATCAGCGGAAAGGTCAGCATGCCCGCCAGCGCCGCCAACGCGCCGCGCAGGCCGAAGTAGCGGTCGCCAATCATGATGCTGAGGTTGACCACGTTGGGGCCCGGCATGATCTGCGCCACGGCCCAGTCCTCGACAAACTCCTCGTTCGTCATCCAGCGCTTTTTCTCCACCAGCTCGCGCTGCACCACGGCCAGCACGCCGCCAAAACCTTGCAGGGCCAGCCAGGTGAAAGACCAGAACAGATCGGACGGGTTGCGGGGTTGGGGCCGGGGTGGGGATTCCGGGGGCGGGGAGGGCAGATCGGTGGCAGTGGCCATGGAAAATTGAGTAAAAATGGCTGCTAGCGCTTATCTGGTAAGCGTTGGAAGCTATTAAATCAGGAGTATTTGGGGTGCGCGGCTGGCGCTGCGGTGCACCCCGCACCATGTTACGCGCGCCACACGGGCTGCGCAGGGGATGTGGCCCTCGTCTTGCGGCAAGGCAGGGCCGGTGATTGGCGTACACGCTGGGGGTTGCGTGCCGCTATGCTGCGTGTCGGCGCAGCGCGGCTCTGGCTGCGACTGCCACCTTTCGCCGACCCCACCAGGATTTCCCGCCATGAAACTCATCCGTTACGGCCAGCCCGGCGCAGAACGCCCCGGCCTGATCGACGCCACCGGCACGCTGCGCGACCTGTCCATGCTGCTGCCCGACATGGGCCCGGCCCAGCTCAACCCGCGCACGCTTTCTGCCCTGGCCGCCATCGACGCAAGCCGCCTGCCGCCCGTCTATGGCACACCGCGCCTGGGCAGCCCGGTGGCTGGGGTGGGCAAGATCGTGTGCGTGGGGCTCAACTATGCCGACCATGCGCGCGAGGCGGGCCTGCAGCCGCCCGCCGAGCCTGTGTTGTTCATGAAGGCCGTGACGGCGCTCAGCGGCCCTAACGACGATGTGCGCATTCCGCTCGGCGCTGTCAAGACCGACTGGGAGGTCGAGCTGGGCATCGTCATCGGCACCCGTGCGCGCCAGGTGGCCGAGGCCGATGCGCTGCAGCATGTGGCGGGCTATGTGCTGGCCAACGACGTGTCTGAACGCGCCTGGCAGATGGAGCGCGGCGGCCAGTGGGACAAGGGCAAGAGCTACGACACCTTTGCCCCGATCGGCCCTTGGCTGGTGACGGCCGACGAGGTGCCCGACCCGCACGCCATCGACCTGTGGCTGGAAGTCAACGGCCAACGCGTGCAAAACGGCAGCACCCGCAACTTCATCTTTGGCGTGCCCACCGTGGTGTCGTACATCAGCCAGTTCATGACGCTGGAGCCCGGCGACGTGGTGCTGACCGGCACGCCCGCAGGTGTGGGGCTGGGGCAAAAGCCCGCCCCCTGGTTCCTCAAGCCCGGTGATGTGATGCGCCTGGGCGCCACGGGCCTGGGTGAGCAGGTGCAAAAGTGCGTGGGGGGATGAGTCGGGCGGTGGGCCTGGTGCGGTTCACACGGCGCAGCGCTCTTGGGGCCGGACCTATTTGCCCAGCTTGCCGATCAGCAGATGGTCCTTGGTTCGCCAGCCAGCCTGCTCCGGGGTGCTGACCCTGAAGATTTTCAGGTCCGCCTGGCTGGCGTGCTTGACGCGGTAGACCTTGAAGCTGGCCTGGTTGGCATAGGCCACAAAGAACCAGATCGCATCGCCGCTGGCCTGGGTGGCGTAGTGCACCTCGTGCCAGCATAGGTCGGCCTGGCTTTCATGCGCCACCTCGCAAATGTGGGCGTCGGCCTGGTTTTCGTATTTCACTTCCAGGATCTTGGCCATGGGCATCCTTTCGGGCGGTGGTTCGGGCGGGGGCTTGTCCTTCCAAGGGTATCCAGACTTTGGGCGCGCCAGCCCCCGGGTTGCCCTGTAGAGATGTAAGATTTTGAGTAAAAACAGGGCCTGGCGCTTGATGGGAAAGCGCAAGCAGCTATCAAATTGGGAGTGCGAGGAGCAACCAGGGCCCAGTGGCGGGTCAGTTCTCCACCTGCACCGACTCTACAAATACCAGCTCGCAGGAATTGGCCCCGGAATCTGATCGTGTGAGCGAACTCGTCCAGCGCCAGCCGCTGGGGTGTGTCACCTCCACCAGCCTGCCGGTGATGCGGATGTAGGCCCCCGCACGGGCCTTTTTGAGCGCCCGCTCCACCACGGGCGTGGCGGCAATCATGTGCATGTTGGCTGACGATTCGATGATCTCCTGCAGCGGGATGGGCGGTTGGTCGCGCCAGGTATAGCGGTACCAGCGGCCACCCTGGGTGATTTTCAAGGCTTCGTACACCGCAGGGTCGGCCATGCGCTTCCAGCCCAGGGCCAGGTCCAGAGGGGACAGCTCGGCCTCCTTGCCCACGTAATAGTCTTCGCGCGACAACACCCGTGCGCGCACGGCAAACGTGGCCAGTGGCTTGACCTGGTACCCCCGGAACTCGAAAGCCGCCTGGCTGGTGGCCTCCTGTACGGGGCTGTCGGCCGGTGGCTGAGAGACAGCGGCCAGCCCGTGGTTTTGCAGCCGCTGGTCGGCGTAGTGCACCCTGAGCTTCTCGACGGCAAAAAACGCCACGAGCAGGGCCATGGCGATCTTGAGGAGGGTGGAGACGTTCATGGGCTTTCACAAGAGTCACGGAATTGTGCACAGATGCAACGCCAGGTAACGCCGAAAGGCGCTCCACCGATTGGCGACATCCGCTGACAGCCCGGGGGGCCGCACCCCCGCAGCGGTGGGCCCGGGTGGCGTGCACAGTGGCCGGATGCGCGTGCAACCTATTCCTCCTCCAGTCCGTGTTCCATGACCGCTGAGCTGCTTCCCGCCCTGGGCTTTGTGCTGGTCGGCCTGCTGCTGGTGGTGATGACGCTGACCAGCTCCTTCATCGCGCGCGTGCCGCTCAGCTCGGCCATCCTGTACCTCGCCGTGGGCGTCGGCATTGGGCCCTGGGGGCTGGGCCTGCTGGTATTGGACCCGGTGGGTGATGCCCCGCTGCTGGAGCGGCTGACCGAGATTGCCGTGCTCATCTCGCTGTTTACCGTGGGCCTGAAGCTGGATCTGCCCCTGCGCGACCGGCGCTGGCGCATTCCGGTGCAGCTGGCCACCCTGTCGATGCTGATCACCGTGGGCGCCATCACCGCCGTGGGCGTGTGGCTGCTGCACCTGCCGCTGGGTGCTGCCGTGCTGCTGGGGGCCATCCTGGCGCCCACCGATCCGGTGCTTGCGTCCGATGTGCAGGTGTCCGACCCGCAAGACCGTGATCGCTTGCGTTTTGGCCTGACGGGCGAGGGCGGGCTGAACGATGGGGCGGCGTTTCCGCTGGTGATGCTGGGCCTGGGCCTGATGTCGCTGCACGACCTGGGCGAGAGTGGCTGGCGCTGGTGGGCGGTGGACGTGCTCTGGGCCGTGGTGGGTGGCCTGTTGATTGGCTACCTGCTGGGCGTGGTTGTGGGCCGGGCCATTTTGTACCTGCGCATCCGCCACCGCGAGGCGCTGGGCCCGGACGAGTTCATGGTGCTGGGGCTCATCGCGCTGGCTTATGGCGTGGCCTTGTTGTGCCATACCTACGGCTTTCTGGCGGTGTTTGCTGCCGGGTTGGCGCTGCGGCGCGCGGCGGCGGAGCCAGCTGCGTCCGTGGCATCGCCTGCGCAAGGCGACAACAACGATGGTGAAGCCCCCGTGGCCGCTCAGGCGCCGGGCCACATGATGGAGTCGGTCGAGCGCTTCAACGCCCAGCTGGAACGCCTGGCCGAAGTGACCGTGGTGCTGGTGGTGGGTGCGCTGCTTTCGGTGGTGGACTTTGGCACCGAGGTGTTGTGGTTTGTGCCCGTGCTGCTGCTGGTGATCCGCCCGCTGGCGGTGTATGCAGGGCTGGTGGGCGCCAAGGTAGAGCGCTCGCAGCGCCGCCTGATCGCATGGTTTGGCATCCGGGGCATTGGCTCCATCTACTACCTCATGTACGCCATCACACACGACCTGCATCCGGTGATTGCGCAGCGCCTGCTGGCGATCACGCTAGCGGTGGTGGTGGCGTCGGTGCTGCTGCACGGGGTGTCGGTAACGCCGCTGATGCGGCGCTACGAGACGCGCCGCAAAACCAAGGCACAGCGGCCACGGTGAGTGAGCAAGATCTGTTCAATCGAAAATGAACTTTGGCGCTTTATCTGTATGGTTTTGTTGCTATGATTTTTGCAGTTTTGGGGGGCGACCCCCTCTCGCCGCACCTCAGAGGCTGAGAGTTTTTTAGCCGAGCCGAGGCGTTTTCGCGTGCAAGGCGGGCATGGATAAAAGACTCTCAGCCTCTCAGACCCAGGTGTCGTGGCAAGGCACATGGGCGGGGGCCAGGTTGATGTACTGCACCAGCCGGGGCTGCGTGCCCCGATTGGGGCTGGGGCCATGGGGCAGGGCCTGGTGCCAGATCACCAGATCGCCCGTGCCCGCGCCGATGGGGATGGCACCCAGCGCATGCAAGTCTTGCTGGCGGGGCTCGACCCCAGCGGGTAGCTGGGCCAGCCAGTCGCCCACCCGGCGGTGAAAACCTGGCACCAGGGTGAGGGCACCTTGTTCGGGGGGCGTGTCGGTCAGGTACAGAATGCCCTGGGTGGCAAAGGGAATAGGCTGGTGCAGGCTCACATCCCAGTGCATGCCCTGGCCGCCGTAGGGGTAGCCGGGGCGTTCTGGAGGGTTGAAGCCACAGCGGTCGGTGCTGCGCCACAGGTCTGCCGTGCCCCACAGCTGCGCAAATGCCTTGTGGATGCGCAGGGAACGTCGGTTGACGTCGAATGCCGGGTGCTGAAACATCTGCACCATGGTGTTGCGCGGGGCGTGGTCGTACCACGACTCCACATCTGCCGGGTCGGCGCGCACGGCCTCCCACACCGCCTGTGCGGCGGCGACGCAGTGCTCTGGCGTGGTGGCCTGGCGTACCACCACATAGCCATGCTCGTCCCAATGCGCCAGGTCGTCCGCATCCAGCACGGGCTCCATCGCATCGATCCGGGCCTGCAGCTGCAAGGCCGCTTCGGGCGCCGGGCCGCCATCCACAAGGGCTTGAATCCGCGCCACGGTGGCGGCATCGGGCGCGCCCGCCGTGCGCACGATCCAGTCCTCAAAGGCAGCGAACTCCGGGGCCTCGCGCAGCACGTATTGCATGGTCTGCTCCAGCCCCACACCCAGCGCGGCCAGCACGATCTGTGTGCGGTGGGCCTCCGCTTCGGCGCCCTTCAAACCCTGGCCCTGGCGTGCGGCCATCCAGCGTGACCAACAGCGTTTGAGGTGTGGGACCTGCAGGGCGCCCCTGTCCGCATCGGGCGGCAAGGAGCCAGACGCTGTTGGGGGCGTGGTGTTTGGGATCGGGGAGTGCATGGATGGAGCAAATCAAAAACGGTTCGGGGTCACAAGGCACGGCCCGCGCCGAACCCTGCGCGCAGGCCTGCCGATTTTGCAGGGTGGTCCGCCATCACCGGGCCAGGGCCACATCGCCTGCAAGCCGCTGCGCCACCACATTGCGCACAGACGCCGGGGCGCTCTCCAGCAGGCTGGGCCATTCCGTTTTGGCCCGCGCCACCGTGTCGCGCAACAAGGCCAGGTGCCTGGGCACGCGCAGCAGCCCGGCCGATTTCATCAGGCCTTCCATGTCGTCCCAGGTCAGCGCCCGCAGGGTGTTGTCGATGGCGCGGTTCACGGCATATTGCTGGTCCGGCACGCCCTCAAAAAACGCGGCCACACACACCGGGTCGTACACCGGGGCCAGCTGTGGCACGCGGCCGTCGGGGTAGACCAGGGCCCAGTTTTTCAGGTGCGCGTCGGTGTTGCCCATCAGGATGAAGGCCACCATGCGCGCCAGAAACTCGCGCGTGTCCAACACCGGCTGGCGGCTCAGGCGGTTGAGCACGCGCAGCATGGTGGCCCAGTCCTGCAGCGCGCCCTTGCCATGGGTTTTGCCGTATTTCTGGCGCGGCGTGTAGCCCAGCACCTGGTTGAACTCTTCCATGTGCACGCGGGCGCCGCCGGGCAGGTGGTCAAAACGCTGCACGGCCAAAATTTCGTTGAAGGGCACGGCATCGGGCAGGTCGGCCTCAGCGCGGGTGATGACGCGCACATCGGCGCAATGCAGGCCCAGTGCCTTGCACAGCTGGTAGCCGGTGAACTCGTTGGCCACCAGGTCGGGGTGGGCGGTGGTGGGCAGCTTCAAGATCACGCTGCCCGCTGCGCCCTTGCGATGCACCGTGTAGCGGCGGCCGTCCTGCACCGCGCTGAACTTGGTCACCACGCCGGGCAGCGAGGCCGCGTCTTCCACCGGGTATTCCACAAACCCCGGCTCCAGCACATCGAGCCCCTGCGTGGTGTGCCAGTGCCGCACCACGTCCGGGATGCCGTCTTGCGCAGGCACGGGCTCCACCTCCAGCGCGCCCATCAGGTCGTGGCCTGCGGCGGCCAGCAGCTCAAACTCGTCATCGGGGCTGCAGCCGCGCTCGCGCGCCAGGCGGTCGCGGTTGTGGCCTTCGGGCAGCAGGTTCTGGAAGTACACGGGCCAGCGCCCATCGGTGCGCACCAGCCGCGCATCGCGTGCTGATGCCAGGATCTGCTGCGTGGCTGCCTCGTCCGCGCCCTGGTAGCTGAGCGACAGGGTGGGGCGCTGCGGGTTGCGGATATAGCTCTCGTCAAACGACACGCGCAGGATGTCGCCGTATTTCGAGAGGTAGCCAATCGGCTCGCGACCGCCCGCCGCCCCGTCCGCCTTTGCCGGGCGGTGCAGGTACAGGCGCAGGTAGCGGATGGAAGTGCTCATGGGGTGTTGCTATCGTCAGCGGCGCAGACCGTCCACCACCGAGGGCGGTGCATCCACACCCTCCGGCTGGCCCAGAAACTTGCCCCCCGCCTGAATGAACGCCTCCAGGCTGGGCCGCAGGCTGCTGGGCACGGCAATGATGTCCATGCCCAGCACGCGGGCCATTTCAGCCAGGGTGGAATAGCGCGGGTCCAGGTCGCCGCCTTCGGTGCGCTGCACCGTCATGCGGCTAAGGCCTGCACGCTCGGCAAGCTGGGCCTGGGTCATCTGGTGGGCCTTGCGGGCGGCGGCAAGGGTAGGTATGAGGTCAGTAGACATGATGCTATTTATACTCTTAATATTTAAAAAGAGTATAAATTTTATCTTTTCGCAAAGTTTTTTGACCCAACGGGAGCGAGAAGTGGCGGGTATGCCGCTACAGGTCAGGCCCAGTCTGTGCCACTGTTCCGGCGGGACTGCCCGGAACGGGCGCATTGCAGCGGTTGCTGTCGGTGATGTCGGCCCTCTGAGTTCACGGTCTGGGCCACTCAGCGCTCATTCACGCGCATGGACATCTCGGACCCAGTGGCCTGGTTCAAAGTTCGGCTGACCTTGCCAGCCAGCCGGTACGTTCACGCCCGAACCTCTATTGACATCGGCCCATTCGGCGTGGACTTACATGCAGCTTAATGAACCCGCAGCACCTCAAACTGCTGTCGGATTGAAGCGACCTGTATCGACACCTCGTCACCCTCGCATTTACCCAGCATGGCCCCGCCCAAAGGGGCCTCGCTGCTGATGACCTGAACGAGCTGTGCGCCGCTGACCAACTTCATGCTGCCCCCATCCGGGCCGAGGAAGAGCTGCTGCTCCTTGTCGTCAGAATCAACCAGGCAGACCAGCGCGCCGAGCTGGATACCTTTGCTGGCGTCGTAGGGGCGCGGGCGGAATTGGCGCCAATTGGCTATCGCCTGGCGGATGGCTTCGGCGCGCCGAGCTTGGCCGGTGGCCAGGTAGGCGGCTTCGAGTCCTAATGTGTCGTATTTGTTTTCGGCGATGTTTTCTTCGTGAGTGGCCGTTTCATGGGCCGCCCGCATTGCCTGTTCTGCTTGCACCAGGTCTTCGGCGAGCCGTTCCAGCACCTGCTTCTGCAGCAAAAATTTATCCATGATGAAGGGGCGGCATCTCGAACAAGCGGGGGTAAGTCTTGATTGTGAAGGACTCCACCAGCCCTCGACGCTCTTGTTGGCTGCCGTGACCTTCAGCTAAGTGCACGCTGCTACCGATGAGATCATTGATGGAGCCCATTGCCAGGTACGAAGGGATAGACTGAGCTATGCAAAGATTTCCCCTCAGCGTTGTTGCAGCTGTTCGTTGGTTGGCTTTGGCAATTTTTTGCTTCGGCATTGTCACTGTCGGCCAAATGCTGATTTTTTATCAGGTCACGCGTTGGGGGAAGTTTGTCTGTCCAGAAGGGTGGTGGCGTTCGTCGCCCGGACTCTGTGCTTTTCCACCCGTATCAATTTCGATCTGGTCGATTAGCTACGCTGCAGTTTCGATACTTCTTGTTTGCACTGGCGTGTTGCTCGCGCCCTCACATAAGCTTAAAGCTTGCGCGACCATGCTGATCGCGTTGATGAGTTGGCAAGCCTACATCCTCATCGCCAAATCGTTTTCTTGGGTCGCTCTCGGGTCGCTGTGTGCAGTGGTTGGCATAGCAACATGCTTTGGTCTTGGCGCACTGGCTTCGCGTGGCCCATCATTGCGGCGAACGTACGCAAAAATTCCCGCTCCTCAGTAGATCAAGCCTCCGTTGCCGGTAGCCCTGGACGGCTCTTATTGGTCAATAGCAACAGTCGTTGCAACGGCTGCAACGGGCCCGAAGCCGCCGTTGAACAACGCCACCCGGAAGCTGCAGTTGATTCACTGCCCGCTAGCTAACAGCCCCAAACGTGCTGTCGGAATGTCCAGTCTCTGCCTACTGGCAAGCTATAGTTTGCGCACATAAAACTTGCGGGGTTTCACGGATTTTTTATACCTGTGCTTTTGAACAGCGCACTACCTGCAACTCCAAGCTGCAAACCGCGTTCAGGAAGAACCAATGTCCAGAATATCTCGCACAGTACAGCTTATCCCGCAAGGTTTGCGTGATACATCACGTTATATGGCTCCATGACTGAATCGCTGCTCGACAAGGCATCCGACTATGCGTTCGCACGGCTGAAGGAGGTGGGCGGCGATGTATCTCGCCTACCTATGCCTCTCCAGACCGTTGCAGTAATCTACTCGGCTCAGGGCGTTATAGACAACGGTGGCCTCGAGTACTTTTACGAGAGCGACTTCGACGGAACGCCCGAGTACTCCTTCTTTGTGAATGCGTACAGGCGCATAGGTGCTGAGAGCGCCGCAGCTTGTATCGAAGAGTCTGCGGCAATGTTCCCATTTGGTCAGCCGCACCTGTATGAAGCAAAGCGGCAGCAATGGCTTGATGGGGTTCGCGATGATGAAAACCACATATTTGTCAAGCTCAGTCGCAAGATCTGTGGCGACCAATCCGTGTTTCTAAAACTTGCCGAATATGTGGGTGCAAACCGTGATGCTTTCAAATCTGTATAGCTGGTCGCCCAAGGCGGACGCCTGCGGCGCCGCTTGGCTTCGACGTTAGACGTCTTCCAAGGAAGGTCTGCAATGCTCACCGCTCACATGCACGCAGTTGAAGATCACCTTCTGGCGATCTCGCGGATTCCCGCGAATTCGGGTCACTCGCTGCACAAAGGAACTCCTCGTGAAGCGTTCATCCGCGAGTTTCTTCAGAAGCATCTGAACTCAACGGTTTCAATCGGAACGGGCGAGATCATCGATCACAGATCAAAACCGAATGAAAAACGAAATCAGTTCGACATCGTTATCTACAAGCAAAACTACCCTCGCCTAGACTTTGGAGGGGGCATCAATGGCTTTCTCGTAGAGTCGGTGGTCGCCACGATCGAGGTGAAGTCAACTCTCGATAAGTTGGGTATTGAGCAAGCCGTGAAAGCCGCGCGCAACGCGAAGCAACTTCAAAAGAATGAGGTAAAGAGCTTCTCTACCGGGTACATCCCTCCAAGCGCTCTGTCCTTCGTAGTCGCATACGACGGCCCAGCAAAGATGGAGACGATTCACACCTGGATCAAGGAAGTCTATCAAGCCGAAGGGATCGTCGAGCCTCCGATGACCGGAGAGCAAGACCGTTCGGCAGTAGCCGGCCCAGCCCTTGAGGGAGTCTTCGTTCTCGGAAAGGGGTTTCTCAACTTCGACAACGCGCCTTACGGGTTCGTACAGCCCGCGGCTCGCATCGCAAATCCCAACCTACGCTGGGCAATCGCCCAAGCCGAACGAGGCAGCCTGCTCTCCCTTTTCCTCTTGCTCTCTGTCGCCACCAGCAATGTTGAAGGTTCTTGGCTCAATCCCGTCCCCTACCTTCAGGCATTCAAGGTTTCCAGTTTGCAGTTCGGCGCGTGAATCCGTCTAACCCTTCAATTGAGAGGACGTGCCCCGGCAAGCCGGGTCACGCCTCTCATCTCAAACGTTAGCAGTCAATGCCAGCACCGTTCATCGCGGCGTTCTTGGGCGCAATGGCAATGTCAGCTGTCGGCTTCTATTTTTTGAGTGCAGCTCGCGGCCGTAGGCCAATTTGGCTGAGGACTACGATTGTGGTGGTGCTCCTGTCATATGCGATGCTGATGGCGGTTTACGTATGCATCGGCGTGGTGGAAGGCTGGGTCACGGAAAATATGGTCACCGGTTGTGTAGCTGGGACCATCGCACCCCTCCTTTGCGGCTTTGCTGACTACGCCTTGGCTGGCCGCTTCTGGATCGTGTTTGGATTAAGCATGACCTCTGTCTTTCTCATAATGAGTGCTTCGCTTTGGCTCGGCCCCAGGTTGTTGACACGCGAGGCATAGCTTCAATTTGGTATGGACTCAGCTTGATACCTTGATTGCTAACCGGTTAGTCAAGCGGGCGCACTCTGGTCGGCTTTGCCTCCCGGCGCGCGCCGGTTACCTCCAATGTTGAGAGTCCGCTTTCGCCAGCGGCGACCGACTGCTCTTGGCCGGAAGCGGTCGTCCTCGTTATCTCAGACATTGCCGTCGCGACTGCTCGCGAGTGACCTGCTGGGGCCTCCTGTCTCAGACTTTCGCCGTGAAAGAGTGGGCCGGGTCACGGGGCCTGTTGTCTCAGGATTCATTGGCCGTGAACAGCCAAGAATCTGTCAAAAACAATAGCTGCTAGCGCTTGCTCAATAAGCGCTAGGGGCCAAAAATATCGAATTTGTAGCCGCAGTATTCGCCTCGACTCACTGGGTACCACCTGACACCTAGTTGCTGGGTAGTGCGCCGGTTGGGCGTCGTTACCTGGCCTACCCAGCTACCTGGCATCCTGCGGCGCTGGCAGCACCTGCGCCCGCTCCCCACAAAACCGCAACGCCTCATCCCCCAACCAATCCCGCACTAACTGCATCGCCGGGCTGGGATGCGTCGTGGTCACAAACGAATACGCCGCCCGCGACAACACGCTGCGCCCCAGCAGCGGAACCAAACGCCCGGCCTTCACGTCCTGCAGCACCAGCGCCGCGCGGCCCATGGCGATGCCTTGGCCAGCCAGGGCGGCGCCCAGGGCCAGTTGCGACAGGTTGAACTGCTGGCCGCCTGCCCAGGGCGGGGGTGTGGTGCCCACCTGCGCAAACCAGTGTTGCCACTCTTCATAGGTGTCGGCGCCGTCCCAGGCGCTGCCGTCGTGCAGCAGCCAGTCGCCGTGCAGGTCTTGCGGCTGGGTGATGGGCGGGTGGCGGGCCAGGAACTCGGGGCTGGCCACGGGGATGAGCCACTCGTCCAGAAACACGGTGGCGTTCAGGTCGCGGTAGCCGCCTAAATCGAACCGCACGGCGGCCTCGATGCCGTCGCGCACCATGCGGGTGCGGTCCAGCGTGTGGAATTCGCCAAACACGCGCAGGCCGGTGTGCGGGTGCTGGCGAAAGAAGTCGCCCAGGCGGGGCGTGAGCCAGCTCATGGCAAACGAGGGTGAGCAACTCAAGGTGGCGGTGGCGGCCTCGGGAGGCTGGCGCATCTGGGCCAGCGTGCTTTCGATGGCGTCAAAACTTTCGCGCAGCACCACGGCCAGCCATTTGCCCTCGGGCGTGGGCACCAGCGCGCGCGGGGTGCGCAGGAAAAGCGGGCGGCGCAGCCAGTCTTCAAGCTGCTTGACCTGCTGGCTGACAGCGCCCTGGGTAATGCACAGCTCGGCCGCTGCCTTGGTAAAGCTGCCATGGCGGGCAGCTGCATCAAAACTGCGCAGCCAGGCGAGCAGGGAGGGGGAGAGGCGAATGTCCATTATTAATACTAATGCTGCGCTCACTATAAATGGCTTGTGACAGCGGCGTGACCGGCGAAGAATGCAGTCAAGACTTCAACGACTGAATGAATCTGTATGACGCCTGCTGAACGAACGCCTGCTGTGGATGCACTGTTGGCCTACCGTCTGCGCAATGCTCAGCCCGCGCTGTGGACCAACCCGGCCCGGCAGGCGCAACCCCCGGCTGCTTTGCAGGCGCTGGGGCACAGCATTAGTCTGGATGATACGCAGGCCGCCGCCGACCGGTTGGCCCGTTTTGCGGGCCTGCTGGCGCAGGTGTTCCCGGAGCTGGCTGCCACCGGGGGCGTAGTGGAGTCGCCTCTGCTGCCCGCCTCCGCGTTGCAACCTGCGCTCGGTTTGGCCGAGGGGCAGGGGCGCCTGTTCATCAAGGCCGATCACAGCCTGCCGGTGGCGGGCTCCATCAAGGCCCGGGGCGGCATGCACGAGGTGCTGGAGTTTGCCGAGCGGCTGGCGCTGGAGCATGGGCTGGTACAGCCCGGCGGTGATTACCGTGCGCTGGCCACTCCGGCAGCGCGCGAGGTGCTGGGCCGCTACCAGGTGGCGGTGGGCTCCACCGGCAACCTGGGGATGAGCATTGGCGTGGTGGCGTCGGCCCTGGGTTTCCAGGCCACGGTGCACATGTCGGCCGATGCGAAGGAGTGGAAGAAGGACCGCCTGCGCCAGCGCGGCGTGCAGGTGGTGGAGCACACCGGCGACTACGAACGCGCCGTGGCCGCAGGCCGTGCCGAGGCGGCCAGCAACCCGATGTGTCACTTTGTGGACGACGAGCAATCGTTCTCGCTGCTGCTGGGCTACAGCGCGGCGGCGCTGCATTTACAGAACCAATTGGTGGAGCAGGGCGTGGCGGTGGATGCCGAGCACCCGCTCATCGTGTACCTGCCTTGCGGGGTGGGTGGCGCGCCAGCGGGCATCGCGTTTGGCCTGCGGCAGTTGCTGGGGCCGCATGTGTTTTGTTTTTTTGCCGAGCCGGTGCAGTCGCCATGCTTCATGGTGCAGATGCTGGCCGACACCACACCAGGGATGGACGACCACCCCTCGGTGTACGACTGGGGTCTGACCAACCGCACCGAGGCAGATGGCCTGGCCGTGCCGCGTGCGTCGCTGCTGGCCGCCGAGCTGATGCTGCCGCTGCTGTCGGGCGTGTTTACCGTGGCCGATGACACCTTGTTTGCGCAGCTGGTGCTGGTGCTCGATGCCCTGGGCGAGCGCATCGAGCCCTCGGCTGCGGCAGGCTTCAGCGGCCCGGCCATGCTGACGGGCACTACCGCCGGGCAGGCCTGGCTGCGCAGCACGGGCATCGACGCGGTGCTGCACAACGCCACACACCTGGTGTGGACCACGGGCGGCCTGCTGGTGCCCGATGCGCAGTACCAAGGCTTTGTGCAGCGTGGGCGGGCCGTGCTCGCGGCGCAAGGCTGATTGTTGTCATTCCCTGATTCGTCCATTTCTCTATCCCCCAACCTTTGTCACCTTTGGAGAGCTCCCCATGAACCGCAAGCAACTGCTTTTGTCGTCCGCCATCCTCTGTGCTTTGGGGGGCGCTGCATGGGGCCCTGCCGTGGCGCAAGAGGCTACGTTCCCTTCCAAGCCCATCACGCTGGTGATTCCGTTCCCGCCCGGTGGAGCCACTGACGTGCTGGGTCGCCTCATTGGCAAGAAGCTGGGCGACAAGCTGGGCCAGAGCGTGGTGATCGACAACCGCGCGGGGGCGGGCACCACCATCGGCGCGGCCTATGTGGCCAAGGCCGCGCCGGACGGCTACACGCTGCTGATGAGCTCGGGCACCACCTTCACCGTGAACCCCGCCGTGCGCGCCAAGCTGCCGTACGACCCGGTCAAGAGTTTTGAGCCCATTGGCATCGCAGGGCGCACCAGCCTGATCCTGCTGGCCAACAAGGACGTGCCGGTCAGCGACGTGAAGCAGTTTGTGGCCATGGTGAAGGCCGCGCCCGACAAGTATTCGTATGGCTCGTATGGTGCCGGCACCACGTCGCAGTTTGCGGGCGAGATGTTCTTCCACGCGGCGGGCCTCAAGATCCAGCATGTGCCCTACAAGGGCAGCTCCCCCGCCATGGTGGACCTGATGGGCGGACAGATTCCGTTTACCGTCGATACCGTGTCGGCCGCGCTGCCCCAGCTCAAAGACGGCAAGATCAAGGCCATTGCCGTGACGGCGGGCAAGCGCTCGGCCCTGCTGCCCAAGGTGCCCACGCTGGCAGAAAGTGGCTACCCCGGCGTGGAGATGGACACCTGGCTGGCCATGGTGGCCCCACGCGGCTTGCCGCCCGCCGTCAAGGCACGGCTGGAGCTGACACTGGCGCAGGTTGTGGCAGACCCCGAAACTCGCGACAAACTGATCGCCGTGGGGTTTGAACCGACCTATGCTTCTGCCAAGGCGGTGAGCGAGCTGATCGACAAGGAACTGCCGCTGATGCGCGCCGTTGCGCAGCGGGCGGCCATCACGGCAGACTGATCTGCTCCCCACCAGGCAAGCAAGAAAAAGGAGACAAATTCGACATGACGACTTCACACAGCACCCTGGTCGAGCTGACCGCCAACGAACTGCGCCACCGCATCGGCACGCGGGAAGTCTCGCCCGTCGAGCTGCTCGACGCTTGCATTGAGCGCATCGAGGCCGTCAACCCGCATGTCAACGCCATCACCGCCACCTGCTACGACCGCGCCCGCACCGAGGCCAAGGCCGCCGAGCAGGCGGTGCTGCATGGCGAACCGCTGGGCCTGCTGCACGGGCTACCACTGGGCGTGAAGGACCTCGAAGCCACGGCCGGGCTGCTGACTACCTACGGCTCGGAGATCTACCGCAGCAATATCCCGGCGGAGGACAACGTGCTGGTGGCGCGGCTGCGTTCGGCGGGCGCCATCGTCACTGGCAAGACCAACATCCCCGAGATGGGTGCAGGCGCCAATTCGCGCAATACCGTGTGGGGCGCCACCGGCAACCCGTTCAACCCGAACCTGAATGCCGGGGGCTCGTCGGGCGGATCGGCCGCTGCGCTGGCGTGCGACATGCTGCCGGTGTGCACGGGGTCGGACACGGGCGGGTCGCTGCGCATTCCGGCGTCCATCTGCGGCGTGGTGGGCTTTAGGCCATCGCCCGGGGTGGTGCCCAGCTCGCGCAAGCTGCTGGGCTGGACCCCCATTTCGGTGGTGGGGCCCATGGGCCGTACGGTGGAAGAGGCCTGCTTGCAGCTGGCCGCCACGGCGGGCATATCGGCGGGCGACCCGCTGAGCTACCCGCTGGACCCGATGAGCTTCTTGTTGCCCGACACGGTAGACCTGGGCCGCCTGCGTGTGGCCTACACCGAGGACTTCGGCGCCTGCGCTGTGGACAACGGCATCCGCGCCGTGTTCCGCCGCAAGGTGCAGGCCATGAAGCACCTGTTTGCCAGCTGCGATGCCATCGACATCGACCTGGGTGACGTGCACCGCTGCTTTGACGTGCTGCGCGCCGAAGCCTTTGTGGCCAGCACGCGCGAGGCCTATGAGCGCGACCCCACCAGCCTGGGCCCCAACACCCGCGCCAACTACGAAATGGGCGCTGCGATGACCCTGCTGGACAGCGCCTGGGCGCAGGCCGAGCAGACGCGCATCCTGGCGCGGTTCCAGAAGTTGTATGAGCAGTACGACGTGATCCTGGCGCCCACCACGCCCGTGTCGCCTTTTGCGTGGACGCAGCTGTTCGCCAGCCACATCAACGGCGAGCCGCAGGCCAACTACTACAGATGGCTGGCGCTGACCTATGTGACCACGTTGACCACGCACCCAGCGCTCAGTTTGCCGTGCGGGCTGGATGACGTGGGGATGCCGTTTGGTCTGCAGATCGTCGGGCGCTTTCGCGCCGACCGCCACACGCTGGGCGTGGGCCACGCGCTGGAGCAAGCATTCAAGGGCATCGCCGGGCTTGCCCGCCCACGGCCTGACATCGCCAAGCTGATGCAAACAAACGCCGCGCCCGCGCTGACCTCCATCGTGACCGGTGCGCCCGATCCGCGCGATGCGCGCAGCCTGCCGCGTGATGACCGTGCCACCTCGGCAGCGCAAGTGTCAGCGGTGTAATTCGAGCCAGGAGACAAAACCATGCAATCAGTGGACACCATCGTCATTGGCGCGGGCATTGCAGGTGCCTCGGTGGCTTGGCAGTTGGTACAGGACAAAGCCGGTGGGGAGGGCGCCAGCGTGCTGCTGCTGGAGCGCGAATCGCAGCCCGGTTACCACACCACCGGCCGTTCGGCCGCGCTGTACATGGCTACCTACGGCACACCGAACATCCAGGCGCTGACGCGGGCGAGCCGCGCTTTTTACGACGCACCCCCGCCGGAGTTCGGGTCCGACCCCATCCTCTCGCCCCGTGGCGTGGTCTACGTGGCCGGGCCGGACCAGCTCGATATGCTGAAACAGGCCTATGCAGAAGCCCATGCGATCTCGCCCAACGTGGAATGGGTGGAGCAGGCCGCACTGCTGGCCCAGCTGCCGTGCCTGAAGCCCGAAGCCGTGGCCGCAGGCATGAGCGAGCCCGAGGCGGCCGACATCGATGTGCACGCGCTGCACCAGGGCTACCTGCGTGGCCTGCGCCAGCGCGGCGGCCAGGTGCTGACGAATGCCGAGGTCACGGCCCTGCAGCGCGTTGGCGATAGCTGGAAGGTGACCCTGGCCGATGGCCGGGTGCTGCAGGCCAAAACCATTGTGAACGCCGCAGGCGCCTGGGCTGACGTGGTAGCGGGCCTGGCAGGCGTGCCGCCCATTGGCCTGGAACCGCGCCGCCGCACCGCCTTCACCTTTGCCGTGCCCGAGGGCATGGATGCCACGCACTGGCCTGCGGTGATCGGCATCGACGAGAGTTTTTACTTCAAGCCCGATGCGGGCCAGCTGCTGGGCTCGCCGGCCAACGCGGACCCTACGCACCCGCACGACGTGGTGCCCGAAGAACTGGACGTGGCCACGGGGATTTATCACATCGAGGAAAAAACCACCTTCCAGATCCGCCGCCCCTCCCACACCTGGGCGGGCCTGCGCTCGTTCGTGCCCGATGGCGACATGGTGATTGGCTGGGACAACCATGTACCCGGCTTCTTCTGGCTGGCCGGGCAGGGCGGGTATGGGATCCAGAGCGCGGCGGGTGCCTCGTTGTTGGCCCGGCAGTTGTTGCGCGGCGAGCCGCTGGCCGAGGAGCTGGTGCGCGAGAAGGTGGATGTGGCAGGGCTGTCGCCTGCGCGGCTGAGGTAGTTACGCGCCCTTGCTCTGGGTTGTCGAGGGGCTCAGGCGAACGTGTTGACCTGGGTGCCCAGCGTGCCAGACGTTGCCAGCGCCGGTTGGGGCATGGACTGCTGCATGGCGTCCAGCATCGTGGCGGCCGACACGGCCTGCATGTCCAGCGCCTTCTTCAAGACCACCATGTTCAGCGCGTCCGACGTCTTGGCACTGGCCAGCGCGGTGGCGGTGTTGACGATGCTGTTGGTGAGGGCGACGTCCATGGTGGTTCCTTGGGGTAATGGGTGGATATCGGTAATTTGGGAAGTGCGCTTGAGGAGTGTTACATCTCTGCCCTGTTAAGGATGACCTGCATAACCCTCGCGAGGCGGTGGTAGTGCGGATCGGGATGGGGCACAAGGCGTCTTTTTGCAGCCAATAGCCGCGCTATTGGCAAGAAAAGCAACGCAGTGGCCCGCCCGAGACCGCGCTATCACAGACCGCAGGGAGTTGTGCAGGTCATCCTTAAGAGCCTGTTTACGATCTCCCAGGGGTCGCGTTGGAGTGCAATCGGGATGAGTGGATGCTTCGGGTGCGCCGCGTGGGCTCATGCCCATGCAAGCAGCCGAGGCGTTCAATCGCCCGATTTCGCTCCAACCCTTCGGGCAGCGGTCTTTGCGGGCGGTCTGCGGCGTTGCGGCGCTTGCCAATAGCCGAGCTATTGGCTGCGCACCGCGCCTTGCATACCATCCCGCAAAGACCGCTGCGCGACTCCTGGGAGATCGTAAACAGGCTCTAAGGCTCCTATTCCAACGCCGCCACCCCAATGGCCGTGCACGTCGCCAAATCAGACTCGCGCCCCCGGGGCAATTGCCGTGCTGTATCCCGCAGCGCAGTGCGCAAGCCTTCTTCCAGCGTAGGGTGGTAGAACGGCATACCCAGTAGATCGTGCACGGTGAGTTTTTGCTGAATGGCCAGCGCGAGCAGGTGGGCCATGTGTTCGCCTTGTGGGGCGCACATTTCAGCGCCCAGCAGGCGGCCGGTGGCCTGGTCGGCGTGGATGCAGATGCGCCCGTGGTTTTGCTGCGCGGTGCGGGCGCGGCCCTGGTTGTCAAAGCTGGCTGTGCCGGTGACGGTGTGGGCGGGGTCCATGTCGGCAAAGCGCTGGCCCACGGTGGCGATGTTGGGGTCGCAGAACACGATGCCCAGCGGGGTGCGGCGCTGAAAGCGTGTGGGGGCGTCCGCCAGCGCGTTCATGCCCGCAATGTGGCCTTCGTCGGCGGCCTCGTGCAACAGGGGGGCATGGGTGTTGGCGTCTCCGGCCAGAAACACGGGCAAATCGCCTATTTGCTGGGTTTGTGGATTGACGGTGGGCATGCCGCGCTGGTCCAGGGGCACCCCCAGCGTCTCCAGGCCCAGGTACTGGATGTTGGGCACCCGGCCCATGGCCGCGATGACCTGGTCCACCACCACGCGGTTGTTGCCACTGGTGACTTCAATGCCGCCGGGTACTTCACGCAGCTGCGCTTCGGCCCCCATGTGCAGCACCATTTCCTGCTTGAGCAGCGCTGTCAGTTCGGCGTTGAGCACTGGGTCGCTCAGGCCCGCCAGCGTATCGCCCGTGGTGAATGCGGCCACCTGCAAGCCCAGCCGCGCAAGGGCTTGCGAAATCTCCACCCCAATGGGGCCCATGCCAATCACAGCAATGCGAGGGCCGAGGGTGCTTTGCTCGAACAAGGTGTCGGTGGTGAGCATGCGGTCGCCAAACGCGAGCCATTCTTCCGGCACGCTGGGGCGTGACCCGGTGGCGATGATGATGCTGCGGGTGGCGTAGGCGGTGCCGTCAATGTCCAACGAGTGGGGGCCCAGCAGGGTGGCGCGCCCCGACATCTGTGCGCTGCCCAGTTCGCTGGTGGCTTTGAGGGCACCGGCCACAAAGTCGTCGCGCAGATCGCGCACGCGCTGCAGCACGGCGGGCAGGTCGGCGGTCAGCGCGCTGGCGCCCCGCAGGCCGAATTCTTCAAACGTATGGCGGCGGTGGAAGGCGTTGGCCGCCTCGATCAGTGCCTTGGAGGGCATGCAACCCACGCGGGCGCAGGTGGTGCCCCAGGGGCCTTCGTTGACGATGAGGTAGCGGTCCGTGCGCTTGCGTACTTCGCGCAGGGCGGCCAGACCGGCGGTGCCTGCGCCGATGATGATGGTGTCGAGCGGTTGGCTCATAGCGTCTCCTTAGCAGCCCGGTAAAGCTCTGAGTGTGGCGGCCTGCCGCTACAGCGCTTGTAGGCGTAAAGGCATTTGTTCCGAGTCGGCGCCAGGTCCGGCTGGGCTGCCCCTAGGAGGGTGGGCGGCAGAAGGCATCGAAGCGAAACGCGCGAGACCGGTTTATCGCGGGTTGCAGCCGATGCTCCCTCTGCAGCCCACACTCCCAGCTCAGGCGTCGGGCTCGGTCCAGCCCACGCGGCCTTGGCCGCTGTTGTTGATGCGCAGCACAAAGGCGGCGGCCTGGGCCTCGGGCAAGCGCAACTGCAGCGTGACGAGCGTGCCGTGCTGCACGTTGATCAGCTCCGCACCCGCGGCCTCGATCTCGCGGCGCAGCAGCCCCTCCAGCGCATAGGGCACATGGCACTGCAGGGTTTTCATGCGTTGCAGCGTGACCTTGGGCGCGGTCAGCAGGGCCTGGGCAATGGTGTCGGTGTAGGCTCGCACCAGTCCGCCTGCGCCCAGCTTGACGCCACCAAAGTAGCGCACCACGGTAGCCAGCACTCCTTCCAGGTCCTGGTGGCGCAGCACGTCGAGCATGGGGCGGCCTGCCGTGCCACCAGGCTCGCCGTCGTCCACCGCCGCCGACTGGCCGCCCGCCAGCAGCGCCCAGCAGATGTGGGCGGCGCCGGGGTGCTGCTTCCACAGGGCATCCACCGTCGCCTGCGCACTGGCACGGTCGGCCATGGGTTGCACACAGCCGATGAAGCGGCTTTTCTTGATGATGATTTCGCTGTGCGCGGGCGCAGCCAGGGTCTGTGACATGGGGCGAAGAGTTTACGGCGTGGCGGATTCGGCCGATTTGTGGCGTGCACCGTGCCGTTTGTCGCGATAAGCGCGCCCTTCGTGACAAAACCGTGTTGTTTGTGCGTTCTGTCACACCTGCAAAAGGCGCTCGTTCCTACACTTGAGGCTTGTTGCTGTGGCCTAACCTGCTGCTACCGATTTGAAAGCACTCAGGCCATCAGAAAAGGAACTGCCATGTTTGCCGCACCATTTACCGCTCCCCTGCATGAAACCCTCGCCAGCCACGTTTTTGGTCGGTTGATGCCCCTGCGCGCGCAGCCAAGTGTGGCGGAGGCGGTCATGGCCCCAGTGCAGGCAGCACCCGTTGTGGAGGACGATGCGATCCCGGACTTGGCCCAGCGGGTGCGCGAAGTGGGGGAGTGGTAACCAAAAGCGCCGGGCTGCCGGGCCGTGCACTCTGGCCTGCAGGCTGCTATGAACAAAAAATGGACCATCGGGACCATTTTTTTATGAATCAATCACTCCAGGTTGCGCGCACCAGCACAGGAGCAAAGGGTGCAGGCCATGGGAGATATCAGGACGTTCGTCTGTGAAGGACTTGTTTGGTCAGTTGACAAGCAGGCACAACGGCGCGCCCCGTCAGGTGTTTCTAGAGCTTGAGCTCCCACGTCTCACCCACCAGTTGCCGGCCAAAACCTTCGTACGGCTCTGACTTGACCAGCTTGAATCCGCGTTTGGCATAAATGCCCCGTGCAGCAGCCAGGCAGCTGTTGGTCCACAGCGCCATCTTCTTGTAGCCCTTGGCCCGCGCAAAGGCGATGCACTCGTCAGTCAGGCGCGCACCCAGACCCAGCCCGCGCGCCTTGGGCGACAGGATCAGCATGCGCAGCTGGGCCGTGGTGGCCGATTTGCGCACCACAAACACGGCGCCTACACGTTCGCCGTCCAGCTCGGCCACCCAGCACCGCTCCCACGCCGGCTGGAACTTGCGCAAAAACTGCGCGGCGATGTCGGCCACCAGGGCTTCAAAGCGGCTGTCCCAGCCGTATTCGCGCCAGTAGATCTCGCCGTGCTGTTGCACCACCCAGCCGATATCGCCAGGAACCGGGTCGCGCAGCACAGCCATGCGCGTGGCCTTAGGCGCCGCGTTGGCGGGGTCCAGCAAGGCTTCGATGCGTTCCATGGCGTCCACCAGCTCCTGCTGGCGCGCGGGGGGCAGGGGGGTCAGCAGGGCTGCGGCCTCGTCGCGTGAGCGTTGTTGCAGCGGCTCGAACACCTCGCGCCCCGTGGGGGTGAGGGTCAGCATGCTCTGGCGGGCATCCTTGGCGCTGGCGCTGCGGGTGATCCAGCCGGATGCTTCAAAACGGCGCAGGATGCGGCTCAGGTAGCCGCCGTCCAGGCCCAGGTCGCGCGCCAGTTCGCTGGCAACGGGCGCCTCGCGGTGCGCCAGTTCGTACAGCACGCGTACATCGGTGAGCGACAGGTCGCTGCCCAGATACGGGTCGAGCACGCCCACCCGCCGGGTAAAAAAGCGGTTGAAACGCCGCACTGCTTTCACGGCTGCGGAGGTGGGCTGGGATGTAGTGCTGGTCGTGGTCATGAATGCCTTAGTCATGCAATTAATTGACTTTGGCAAGTATATGCCTGATGTTCATCAAGACCTCCAACGCACAAGGGCAACGCGCAAGCAGCGACAAAAAGAGCTTGCCGCCGTAAAATCGCGGGTTAACCACCACAGCCGCGCCCCACGACGCCCTTGACGCACAAGGGCCGGCCGCGAAACTCCTCTGCATGAACGCCCCCGTTGACGTCTCCTTTTTTGCGCGCGCCGCAAAGCCATTGACCAGCTACCGTCCGTACTGGGCCAAGCGCTTTGGCACGGCCCCGTTCCTGCCGATGAGCCGCGCCGAGATGGACAAACTGGGCTGGGACAGCTGCGACATCATCCTGGTGACGGGCGATGCCTATGTGGACCACCCGAGCTTCGGCATGGCCGTGATCGGCCGCACGCTCGAAGCCCAGGGCTTTCGCGTAGGCATCATCGCCCAGCCCGACTGGCAAAGCGCCGAGCCCTTCAAGGTGCTGGGCAAGCCCAACCTGTTCTGGGGCGTGACGGCGGGCAACATGGATTCGATGATCAACCGGTACACCGCCGACCGGAAGATTCGCAGCGACGACGCCTACACCCCCGGCGACATCGGCGGCAAGCGCCCTGATCGCGCCGCCATCGTCTACAGCCAGCGCTGCCGCGAGGCGTTCAAGGACGTGCCCATCATCCTGGGTGGCATCGAAGGCAGCCTGCGCCGCATTGCGCACTACGACTACTGGAGCGACAAGGTGCGCCGCTCCATCGTGGTGGATGCCAAGTGTGACCTGCTGCTGTACGGCAACGCCGAGCGTGCTCTGGTTGAGGTTGCCCACCGCATCGCCGCACGCGAGCCGGTCGAGCAGATCACCGACGTGCGTGGCACGGCGTTTGTGCGCCGGCCCGACGATGAGACCGGCAAGGGCTGGTTCGAGATCGACTCCACCAGCGTGGACGAGCCTGGCCGTGTCGAGGCCCACGTCAACCCCTACATGACCACCAGCGAGCAGGCCGCCGCCCAGGGCAGCACCTGCAGCAAGGACGATGCTCCTGATTCCGTAGCAGATAGCGAAGGTGGAACAGGCGCTGGTGGCCAAAAAGACCTAAAATCTGCCGAGCCCAACCCCGCCATCCAGCCCATGCTGTTCGTGGCGAACCCGGCGCTCAAGGCCAAGCTCAAGGTGCCACCACGCGACAAAAGCGTGATCCGGCTGCCCAGCTACGAGCAGGTCAAAAGCGACCCCGTGCTGTATGCCCATGCCAACCGCGTGCTGCACCTGGAGACCAACCCCGGCAACGCCCGCGCGCTGGTGCAGGCGCATGGCGAGGGCGTGACCGCGCGCGACGTGTGGATCAACCCGCCGCCCATCCCGCTGACCACGGCGGAGATGGACTACGTGTTCGACCTGCCTTACGCCCGTGGCCCACACCCGAGCTACGCCGACGAGAACGGCAGCCACGACGGCGCGACCAAGATCCCCGCGTGGGAGATGATCCGCTTCTCGATCAACATCATGCGCGGCTGCTTTGGCGGCTGCACCTTCTGCTCCATCACCGAGCACGAGGGCCGCATCATCCAGAGTCGAAGTGAAGATTCCATCATTCAGGAGATCGAGGACATCCGCGACAAGGTCAAGGGCTTCACCGGCACCATCAGCGACCTGGGCGGCCCCACGGCCAACATGTACCGCCTGGGCTGCAAGAGCCCCGAGATCGAAGCCGCCTGCCGCAAACCGAGTTGCGTGTACCCAGGCATCTGCTCCAACCTGGGCACCAACCACGATCCGCTGATCAAGATCTACCGCCGTGGCCGCGCGCTCAAAGGCATCAAGAAGATCCTCATCGGATCGGGCCTGCGCTACGACCTGGCCGTGAAAAGCCCCGAGTACGTGAAGGAGCTGGTGCAGCACCACGTGGGCGGCTACCTCAAGATCGCGCCCGAGCACACCGAGCAGGGGCCGCTGACCAAGATGATGAAGCCGGGCATCGGCAGCTATGACAAGTTCAAGCAGATGTTCGAGAAGTTCAGCGAAGAAGCGGGCAAGAAGCAGTTCCTGATACCGTACTTCATTGCCGCGCACCCGGGCACCAGCGACGAGGACATGATGAACCTCGCCATTTGGCTGAAAAAGAATGGCTTCCGTGCCGACCAGGTGCAGACCTTCTACCCCAGCCCCATGGCCACGGCCACGGCCATGTACCACAGCAACAAGAACCCGCTGCGCAAGATCACGCGCGACAGCGAGGCTGTGGACATCGTGCGCGGCGACAAGCGCCGCCGCCTGCATAAGGCCTTCCTGCGCTACCACGACCCCAACAATTGGCCGCTGCTGCGCGAGGCGCTCAAGGCCATGGGCCGCGCGGATCTGATCGGCAACGGCAAGCTCCACCTGATACCGACCTTCCAGCCGCTGACCGACGGCGGATACCAGAGTGCGCGGCGCAAGAACTCGACGCCCGTGGGACAGAAGGCAGAAGCCGCCAAAGTGCTGCCATCCCGGCCTGCCAAGCCAGGGCAGCCCCAAAAGGGCCGCATGCTGACCCAGCACACCGGCTTGCCGCCGCGTGTGACCGGGGCGGCCAAACCATCGGCACGCAAGCCCCGCTGACCATGCCTACGCCCTGACGCATCTGTCTGGCCCGTTGGGTTTGCGGGATGTGTCGCGGGAGGCGGATCCACAAGGTACCTCCACCGGCGAATTTGGCGTGCAGATGCGCACCCGCGACATGGCGCGCCTGGCGCTGCTCTACCTGCGTGGCGGCGAGTGGAATGGCCGCCAGCTGGTATCGCGCGATTGGGTAGCCAGGGTGTTTGCGCCCACGGTGTCTATGGGTTGGCGGCTGCGCGCTATGCCGACCAGTGGTGGAGCATGCCGGAGCGGGGGAGGCACGGCCGTGGGGTTCCACCGGCAAATCCTGCTGGTGATGCCCCGGTACGGCATTGCGGCAGCGTTTACCGGGCGCAAGCACTGGGCCTTTGCGCCCTGGATGGATTTGCTGGAACTCGCGGCCAAAACTCCTTCTGCCGTTTCAACCAGCGTTGCCAGCCCGGCTGGTACCGCTGCTGCGGGATGAACGCAAGCTTCAGCCTTCTGCTGCGTGGGTGCCCACCACCACCGATTGCGGGCCGTCACCGGCGGGCTGTGAGATCAGGTCTTCGATGATGAAGGTACGGTAGTAGAAGGCGGTGACTGCACCTTGGGGGGCAATGGCTTCCACCAGGGTATCGGTGTTGTCTTTGTCGGCCATGGCGATCAGCATGCCGTGGTGGCCAGTGCCCGCTAGGTCGGCAATGCGGCGCACCATGTCGCCCTCGGCGCCCACCGAGGGCATTGGGGCATCTGCCGTGCCCAGGGTGCGGACGATCTCTTGCAGAATGACCTCGGGGCTGGCGTAGGCGGTGTCGCCCTGGTGGCCGGCGGCCTGCAACGCGGTGGCGGCCTGGCGCACGCAGTCCTCGTCGGGGAACAGGGCGAACACATGCCCCGTTGGGTAGAACACGCCGCCCATATTGGTCATGGTGGAGTCAAGAATCATTGGCTTCATGGCCGTCTCCTGTGGAGGGGTGGATACGCATTCCATTGAAGCCGCGGGCCGCTGGAATGCGTGTAGTCCCGGGGGGAATTCCTGTGTCATCCGCGGGCATCTTTCACCACTTCGCCATGCGCGGGAGCGCGACGGATTTCACACCATATCGTTCGAAGTTGTATCTGCCGCCACCCATTCGTTGACACCCGGCCTGCGCCAGCGATGATGCTCGTGCCCCCTGGCCTGGACGCAGCCATCGCGCTTCCTATCTTCCATTCGTGCACCACGGCGCAGTGGGCGCGGGATATTGCGCAGCCGGGCCAGCAACTTCGATTCAACCTTTGATGGAACTGATAAGGAGAGAGCGGTGCCCACTATTATTTTCGCGTTGAAGCCTTGGTCCTCGTCGACGGCCACCATTTCAAGACATGAGAACTCACTTGGCGGCATTGACAGTACTTCCTGGCCGGTCAATTCGGTAACGGTCGCCGATCCCTACGCCATTGCCGTCGGCCGGATCCTGAATTGGGACGAGGGAACTTTCGATGACCAGGGCGGGATCATCGTGCGCCGTTCCGGGGTGGGGTTCGCCTTTCAAAAGGCATTTGAGCACTACACCAAGGTCACTGGGGAGCCCGCGCCCCATAAATACAAGGTCACGCGCGCGACCTTGTCATTCAGGTACCGCAGCCTGGGCATGACGTTCATGGTGGGCGACGTGCAGCATTCCATCAAGCGCGGCGGGTCGCAGCTCAACCGGTTGTTCTTCTCCAGCAGAATCGGTCCCGACGAGCTTTTTGAGCCGACCGAGCCTGTGCCCATCAAGACCATCGCGCCGTTTGATCCGCGGCACCAGAAGATACCGGCGAGAATCGAGACCAGCCCGCTCGATTATTCAAAGATCAAACCTTTTTACAAGGTTCGTGAGGGAGGCCCGCCACCCATTTCCGTACCGATCGGGTTTGTCACAAATCCGGGTGGGCATGTCCTGAGTGTCGATACCAAAAATGATTACGATGGTGTTTACGTCATTGATTTGACCGGGAAAATAAACCCGCAAAACAGGTTCGGCATCGTTTTTGCGGGTGCACCCCATGGCGAGAGCTTGAGCGATCCCGATATCAGTGTCTTCGATTTTGGTGCGGCGCTTTATTACAATTTTGTTCTGGCGGTACAAATCGATTTCTGATGGTTCGGCAGCAGCCGGGTAGCCGTTTGCAAAAGCGATTTCCGCTGCCGACCGTTATTCTGCCCCGCGAAGCAGCCAGGCAGCCAGGCCTGCGCAATGCAGCACGACCGTGGCCCAGTACAGCACGCGGAACGCGGTCTTGCTCGATTTGTGGCGCAGTATCTGCTGGGCGAACCAGGCGCCCGGCCAACCGCCCGCGAGGGCCAGCAGGTGCAGGTGGTTCTCCGCCACGCGCCGTTGGCCGCTTTGCGCAGCGCTCTTGTCCAGGGCGTAGACGATGAAGGTCAGCAGATTGAGCGCCACGGCGGCGCCCAGCAGCCACCAGGGCAATTGGTTGTTCCATGCGCCGAAGGCCAGCATGCCCAGCCACAGCGCCATCAGCAGGAAAGCTAGCCCCTGGAAGGCTGGCGAGGCACCGGATCGACCGGCGCGCGGTGGCTGCGGCCGCCAGGGTGAAGGCGCTTGCGCCTTTTTGCTGCCGCCGGCCGCCGCGCGGGCGGCGGGTGCGGTGACCGCAGGAGTGCCCACGGGCTGCACTGCCATGGCCCGGGGGCCTTTGCCGCGGACATGGATCTCCTGGTAGCTCACCGAATGCCCTTCGAGGGGCGTTCCACCGCCCTCGAAATCCCGCATGTGGAAGAAGACGTCGGCGGGCGTGTCGGGACTGCGGATGAAGCCAAAGGCACGCTCGGCGTTCCAGCGCACCACCGTTCCCTGTTTTTGCATGTCGGTTCTTTGCCTTCAGGCCAGGGTGTGCAGTGGAATGTCCTGCGCCTTTGCCAGCGCATCGAGCTGCGCACGGGTCTGCGTGCGCAAGAAGCCGGCCACGGCCTCGTGTGTGGGCCGGGTGCGCAGCACCTGGGCATCGCCCGTGGCGGGCAGGCCTGCAGCGGCGCACAGACTGGCGGCAAAGTGGGGTTCCAGCGCGGCCACGGCAACACGGCCGTCGGCGCAGGGGTAGATGCGGTAACCCGCGTGGTTGCCGCCCACGTCGCCCTCGGGGGTGGTCAGGCCCCAGTCGCGCGGCTGGGCCAGCCAAGCGGCGGCGTCGGCCAGGGCGACTTCGATGCACACGCCGCTGCCCGTGTGGCCACGCTCCAGCAGGGCCTGCAGCACGGCTTCGCTGGCCATCAGGGCGCCGCCCATGTCGGCGTACAGGGTGGGGGGCATCTCGGTGCCGGTGACCAGCCCGGCATCGGCCAGGTAGGTGAGGTCGTGGCCGGGCTCTTCGGCACGCTCGGCGGCTGCGCCCACGATGCGCACCAGGGACAGGCGCGGGTACTTCGCTTGCAGCGCCTCCCAGGAGAGGCCCAGCTTGGTGAGCGCCGAGGGGCGGAATGAGGTGATCAGCACATCGGTGCGGGTCAGTTCTTCGTGCAGCGCGGCCTGGCCTTCTGCCGTCTTGAGGTGGGCATGCAGCACGCGCACGCCTTGGTGCAGCGTGGCGTAGGCCGCTGGACTGTAGATGCCCATGGGGTCCGCACTGGGATAGCCAGGGGCGGGCGGGGGTTCAAGCTTGGTGCAGTCGGCCCCCATGCGCGCGCAGCGCATCAGGGCGGCGGGGCCGGGCAGGTTGAGCGCGAGGCTCAGGACGCGGACATTGCGAAGGGGCAGGGGCAGGGCGGTTGTCATGGGTGTGGGGTTATCTCGGTGTTGTAGTTTTGAATGGAAGGAGAAGGCGCGGCGCTGGAACTTCAAGGGCGCGCGCGGGCTCACTCCCCGCGTTATACATAATTTGTTACGCTCCCCGACCCATGCAACGCAGAACCTCTTTGGCCGCCCTCACGGGCCTGGCCGCCTTTCCGGGAGCTTTCATGACCACGTCCCTGAGCAGCGCCGCCACAGCGACCGCGCTGCAGGCGCTCAAGCCCTCGCCCCGCATGCCCGTGCTGTTTGTGGGCCACGGCAGCCCCATGAACGCCATCGAAGACAACGCCTGGCGCCGCAGCTGGCAGGCCATGGGTGCGGAGCTGATGGCGCGCGCGGTGCAGCCGCAGCTCATCCTGTGTGTGTCGGCACACTGGCTCACACGCGGCGGCTGGCAGCTGACGGGCATGGCCAACCCCAAGACGATCCACGACTTCGGCGGCTTTCCGCAGGCGCTGTTCGACCAGCAATACCCCGCGCCCGGTGCGCCGCAGGTGGCGCGCAGTCTGGCGGCCGAACTGAAGTCGCCCGCTACCGGCGGGGCACTGGGTGTGGACGAAGGCGAATGGGGCCTGGACCATGGTACCTGGTCGGTGCTCAAGCCCATGTTCCCCCAGGCTCGGATCCCGGTGATGCAGTTGAGCATGGACTACAGCCGCGCCCCGGCCGAGCACTATGCGCTGGGCCAGCAGCTCAAGGTCTTGCGCGAGCGGGGTGTGCTCATCGTGGGCAGCGGCAACATCGTGCACAACCTGCGCGCATCCCGCCGTGGCTCGGCCGCCAACGAAGCCTACGACTGGGCGGCCGAGTTCGACACCGTGGTTCAGGAGCAGATCAAGAAGGGCCAGTTGGGCGCCTTGCAGGACTTCCAGAAACTGGGTGCGGTGGCCCAGCAGGCGCACCCCACGCACGAGCACTATCTGCCGCTGCTGTACGCCGCAGGAGTTGTTTTGCCCAGCGAGATGCCGCGTTTCTTCAATACGGGTTACCAGTCGGCGTCGATCTCGATGCGGTCGGTGCTGTGGGGGTGATGTAGGAAAACGCCGAATGCTTCTATTTTGATAGCTGCCAGCGCTTTTACATCAATCGCTAGGGGTCAAAAAGACGTAAAAATTGGCGGCTTTGCCGATCAGGCGGTGGCCCGGATCGTCAGCCACGGCCAGCGTTCTCGGTAGCTTTGAGCCTTGGCCTGGAACAGCGGTAGATGCGGGCATGCGGGGTTGGGTTTGAGCAGTCCTGCGTACAGTTCTTCCAGCCCGTAGGGCGCGTACAGGGTGGACTCGTTGACGCTCAGGTTGTCAGCAGGTTGCAGCCCGACGCAGGTGCAGGGCACCAGAAAACGCTCGATCCCGTTGCGGGCTGATTGCAGTGGCGCATACGGGTAGCCAAACCAGCGTTCGTACCAGAGGTGCACGCGGGCCTGGTTCTTGGCTTCCACGGTGATGGGCAGGTCGGCGAAGAGGGCGGCGACTTGGGCTTGCACCTGCTGCTCTGCCGATTCGGACAAGTCGTTGCCGTCGAAGTAGAACAGGTCGTAGTCCTTGATGTTCGCCGTGGGCGCCACGCCGGAGTGCAGATTCCACACCGTCTGGAACAGGCAGCCCGCCACCAGCCACGCATCGGGCAGGCCCAGAAACGGCAAACGCTCCAGAAGGGCCGCGTTGTGCGGGTTCTGGAGCGCTTCGCTCACAAAGCGGTGCTGAAGATCAGAGTGAGGGTTCAAGAGGGCATTCAATGGATTGCGTATCGCCACTGCCCCCCGAACAAGCGCAGCCCATGCGAGGTAGCCGCGCAAGGGCCGCCCCGCCGCGCTGGCTGCGTCCCCCTTCCCGAACTGCGCAGCAATTCGAGAGAAAGGGGGAAGGCGCGCAAGCGCCTCAGGGGGTTAAACCACCTTGGCGATCGCCTGGCAGACGTAGTCGATGTTCTTGCTGTTCAGGGCTGCCACACACATGCGGCCGGTGTCGGTACCGTACACGCCGAACTCATTGCGCAGGCGCACCATCTGGTCCTTGGACAGGCCGGAGTAGCTGAACATGCCGATCTGGGTGGTGATGAAGCTCATGTCTTGCTTCACACCCGCAGCCTTGAGACCGTCCACCAGCTTCTGGCGCATGGCCTTGATGCGCACGCGCATCTCGCCCAGTTCCTTCTCCCACATCGCGCGCAGCTCAGGGTTGTTCAGCACGGCAGCCACCACTGCGCCACCGTGGATGGGTGGGTTGGAGTAGTTGGTGCGGATCACGATCTTGAGCTGGCTCAGCACGCGCGAAGCTTCTTCCTTGTCGGCGCACAGCACGGACAGGCCGCCCACGCGCTCACCGTAGAGGCTGAAGCTCTTGCTGAACGAGGTAGAGACAAAGAAGTTGAGGCCTGCAGCCACGAACTTGCCGATCACGGCACCGTCTTCGGCGATGCCGTGGCCAAAGCCTTGGTAGGCCATGTCGAGGAAGGGCGTCAGGCCCTTGGCCTTGACGGCCGCAATCACTTGGTCCCACTGCTCGGGGGTGATGTCGTAGCCCGTGGGGTTGTGGCAGCAGGCGTGCAGCACAACGATGGTGCCGGGGGCTGCAGCGTTCAGGCTGGCGAGCATGCCTTCGAAGTTCACGCCACGCTTTTCCGCGTCGTAGTACGTGTAGGTATCGACTTCAAAACCGGCGTTGGTGAACAGTGCGCGGTGATTTTCCCAGCTGGGGTCGGAGATCAGCACCTTGGCGTTGGGGCTGAGTTTCTTGAGGAAGTCAGCGCCGATCTTCAGGCCGCCCGTGCCACCCACCGCTTGCACGGTAGCCACGCGGCCCGAGGTGACGGGTTCGCTGTCCGCGCCGAACACCAAAGCCTTCACGGCGTTGTCGTAAGCCACGATGCCGTCGATGGGCAGGTAGCCACGGGCCGTGGGGGTGGACATCATGGTCTTTTCTGCCGCCTGCACGCATTGCAGCAGGGGCAGCTTGCCGTTGTCGTCGAAATAAACGCCGACGCCCAGGTTGACCTTGTTGGGGTTGGTGTCGGCGTTGAATTGCTCGTTGAGGCCCAGGATGGGGTCGCGGGGGGCCATTTCGACGGCGGTGAACAGAGACATGAGAATCCTTGAAAGGTTGTCAGTAGCGAAGAATCCGGGCGTGGTGTACTGTGCCGGGTTCGGCCGATTTTAACGGCCTGCCTCTACCAATCGTTGACCGCACCTATGCCGGATCTCACAGAAGTCATAACGGAAAAGCAAGACGGCGAGTTCGTCCATTTCCCCAACTCCCCCTTCGAACTGTTCCAGCCGTACCCACCGGCCGGCGACCAGCCCGAGGCCATCAATAAGCTGGTGGAAGGTTTGAACGATGGGGAAACCTTCCAGACGCTGCTGGGGGTGACGGGCTCTGGCAAGACCTTCACCATGGCCAATGTGATCGCCCGCATGGGGCGCCCGGCGATCATCTTCGCACCCAACAAGACGCTGGCCGCGCAGCTGTACAGCGAGTTCCGCGAGTTCTTCCCCAAGAACGCCGTGGAGTATTTCGTGAGCTACTACGACTACTACCAGCCCGAGGCGTATGTGCCGCAGCGCGACCTGTTCATCGAGAAGGACAGCGCCATCAACGAGCACATCGAGCAGATGCGGCTTTCGTGCACCAAGAGCCTCATGGAGCGCACGGATGTGGTCATCGTGGCCACGGTGTCGGCCATCTACGGCATTGGCGAGCCCGAGAGTTACCACCGCATGGTGATGACGCTGCGCACCGGTGACAAGCTGGGCCAGCGCGACGTAATCGCACAGCTGATACGCATGCAGTACCAGCGCAATGAGGCTGATTTTTCGCGCGGCAAGTTCCGCGTGCGGGGCGACACCATTGATGTGTTTCCGGCCGAGCATTCCGAGCTGGCCGTGCGCATCGAGCTGTTTGACGACGAGATCGAGAGCCTGCAGCTGTTTGACCCGCTCACGGGCCGGGTTAAGCAGAAGATCCCGCGTTTCACGGTGTACCCGAGCAGCCACTACGTCACTCCACGCGACAAGGTGCTGGCAGCGGTGGAGACCATCAAGGTCGAACTGGCCGAGCGCCTCAAACAGTTGCTGGCCGACGGCAAGCTGGTGGAGGCGCAGCGGCTGGAGCAGCGCACGCGCTTTGACCTGGAGATGCTCAGCGAAGTAGGGCACTGCAAGGGCATTGAGAACTACACGCGCCACCTGTCGGGCGCCGCGCCCGGCGACCCGCCCAGCACGCTGACCGACTACATGCCCAAGAACGCTCTGATGTTCCTGGACGAAAGCCATCAGATGATCGGCCAGCTCAACGCCATGTACAGCGGCGACCGCTCGCGCAAGACCACGCTGGTCGAGTATGGCTTTCGCCTGCCCTCGGCGCTGGACAACAGACCGCTCAAATTCGAGGAGTTCGAACAGCGTATGCGGCAGGTCATCTTTGTCACCGCCACGCCGGCAGACTACGAGCGCACGCACTCCGGTCAGATCGTCGACCAGGTGGTGCGCCCCACCGGACTGGTGGACCCCGAGGTTGAAGTACGTCCCGCCACCCATCAGGTGGATGATGTGCTGCAAGAAATACGCATTCGCGTCGAAAAGCATGAGCGCGTACTCATTACTACACTGACCAAGCGCATGGCTGAACAGTTGACCGACTACCTGACAGACAACGGCGTGAAGGTGCGCTACCTGCACAGCGACGTGGACACGGTGGAGCGGGTGGAGATCATCCGCGACCTGCGCCTGGGCGCCTTTGACGTGCTGGTGGGCATCAACCTGCTGCGCGAAGGTCTGGATATCCCCGAGGTGTCGCTGGTGGCGATTCTGGATGCGGACAAGGAAGGCTTCCTGCGGGCCGAGCGCAGCCTGATCCAGACCATCGGCCGTGCGGCGCGGAACCTCAATGGCCGGGCCATCCTCTATGCGGACCGCATCACCGACTCCATGAAAAAAGCCATGGGCGAGACGGAACGCCGGCGCATCAAGCAGATCGCACACAACGAGGCCCACGGAATCACGCCGCGCAGCATTGTCAAGCGGGTAAGAGACCTGATTGACGGGGTTTACAGCGAAAAGGCCGGTAAGGACGCAGAACGGCTGGAGCAGGAAGCCCTGCAGCGCGCCAAGGTGGAGGACATGTCAGAGAAAGACGTGGCGCGCGAGATCAAGCGGCTGGAAAAACTCATGCTGGAACACGCCCGCAATCTGGAGTTCGAGCAGGCCGCCCGGGTTCGGGACCAGCTCACGCGGCTCAAGGACCAGGCATTTGGTGCACATGGCAATGATTCGGTGGCCTTGTAATGGGCGAAAGAACAATCGGAAATAACTATCGGGTCAATTAAAAACTAGTTGGTTTTTTAACCCGACAGATTCGATAGGGATTTGTGTTATACTCGCACAAAATACTCAAGAAAACAGCCCAGCGATGAAGGGCTCCGTGGCAGGCGACTGTTCGGAGTAAGGGGCGGAGACGGTGCCTTGCTGACCAACAGTCAGTGCAGGCGGTTTCTACAACGAACAAGCCTTAGCACAAGGAGCTTGCGATGCGTCTCACAACCAAAGGCCGTTTTGCGGTCACCGCCATGATTGATCTGGCCCTGCGCCAGAACAATGGCCCAGTCACCCTCGCGGCCATCAGCCAGCGCCAGCAGATCTCGCTGTCGTACCTGGAGCAGCTTTTCGGCAAGCTTCGCCGCCATGAACTGGTCGAATCGACCCGTGGCCCCGGTGGCGGTTATACCCTGGCCCGCAAGGCGGGCGACATCACCGTGGCCGACATCATTGTCTCGGTGGATGAGCCCATTGACGCCACGCAGTGCGGTGGCAAGGAAAACTGCCTGGGCGAAGCTGGCCGCTGCATGACTCATGAGCTGTGGGCATCGCTCAACCAACGCATGGTCGAGTTTCTGGATTCCGTCACTCTGCAAAAGCTGGTGGACGAACAGATTGCCAAGGGCGTGCAGATCGAAGACAAGCCGGTGGTACGCCGTGCCATTTCGACGACCCCGGTGGTCAAGCCGATCCGCGTGAATGCTCCGAACTCCGTGTTCGCGCTGGGCAACGTTTTCGCCAAATCCTGATAGCCCAAGGGCTTGTGTCGACCCTGGGGTCGGCACCGCCCTGAACAGTTTTTGAACCCGTTTTTGTTTCTTATTGCGTTTGCCAGCCAGCAACCACTACTGAGCCAGCCATGGACATGACCCCGCACTTCCCCATCTATCTCGACTACGGCGCCACCACCCCCGTGGACCCCCGTGTGGTCGATGCCATGATTCCCTGGTTGCGTGAACACTTCGGCAACCCGGCGTCGCGCAGTCATGCCTGGGGCTGGGAGGCTGAGGAAGCGGTTGAAAAGGCGCGGGTGCAGGTGGCAGACTTGATCGGTGCGGACCCGCGTGAAATCGTGTGGACCAGCGGCGCTACCGAATCCATCAACCTGGCCTTGAAGGGTGCAGCGCACTTCTACAAAGGCAAGGGCAAGCACCTCATTACGCTCAAGACCGAGCACAAGGCCGTGCTGGACACCATGCGTGAGCTGGAGCGGCAGGGTTTTGAAGCCACTTATCTGGATGTGCAGGAAGACGGTCTGGTCAACATGGATGCCCTGAAGGCCGCCATCCGCCCCGATACGGTACTGATCAGCATCCTGTTCGTGAACAACGAAATCGGCGTGATCCAAGACATCCCTGCTATCGGCGCGCTGTGCCGTGAAAAGGGCATCCTGCTGCACGTGGATGCCGCCCAAGCCACAGGCCGGGTCGAAATCGACATGAACGTGCTGCCCATCGATCTGATGAGCATGACCGCGCACAAGACCTACGGACCCAAGGGCGTTGGCGCGCTGTATGTGCGACGCAAGCCTCGTGTTCGGCTGGAAGCGCAGATGCACGGCGGTGGTCACGAGCGTGGCATGCGTTCGGGCACCTTGCCCACGCACCAGATCGTGGGCATGGGTGAAGCCTTTCGCATCGCCAAAGAAGAAATGGCCGAGAGCAATGCCAAGGCCCATGCCTTGCAGCAGCGCTTGCTCGATGGCTTGAAGGACATTGAACAGGTGTTCATCAACGGCAGCATGGAGCGCCGCGTGCCGCAGAACCTGAACATGAGCTTCAACTTCGTCGAAGGCGAATCGCTCATCATGGGCATCAAGGGCCTGGCGGTGTCGTCGGGGTCTGCCTGCACATCCGCCAGTCTGGAGCCCAGCTACGTGTTGCGCGCCCTGGGCCGCAGCGATGAGCTGGCGCACAGCAGCCTGCGGATGACCATCGGCCGTTTCACGACCGAAGAAGAGATCGACTACGCCATCTCCACCATCCGCGAGAACGTGGCCCGCCTGCGCGAATTGAGCCCACTGTGGGAGATGTACAAGGACGGCATCGACATCAGCACCATCCAGTGGGCTGCGCACTGATTTCCTGAAGATTTTGGAAGAATTGAAGAGGTACACATCATGGCTTACTCAGAAAAAGTGGTTGACCATTACGAAAACCCCCGCAATGTGGGTTCGTTCGACAAGGGCGACGATTCGGTGGGCACCGGTATGGTGGGCGCGCCCGCCTGCGGCGACGTGATGAAGCTGCAGATCAAGGTGAACCCCGAGACCGGCGTGATTGAAGACGCGCGCTTCAAGACCTACGGCTGTGGCTCGGCCATCGCCTCGTCTTCGCTGGTGACTGAATGGGTCAAGGGCAAGACGCTGGACGAAGCGGCAGCCCTCAAGAACAGCGAGATCGCTGAAGAGCTGGCCCTGCCGCCCGTCAAGATCCATTGCTCCATCCTGGCTGAAGATGCCATCAAGGCTGCTGTGCTCGACTACAAGACCAAGCACGCAGCCACTGCAACTGCCGCTGCCTGATTTGACAGATAAATAGATCGAGAGACATGGCCATTACGCTGACAGAAGCCGCTGCACGGCACGTCAACCGCTACTTGTCCCGCCGAGGCAAGGGCCTGGGAGTGCGCCTGGGAGTCAAGACGACCGGCTGCTCCGGGCTTGCCTACAAGCTCGAATATGTGGACGACAGCGAGCCTGAGGACATCGTGTTCGAGAACCACGGTGTCAAAGTGCTGATTGACCCCAAGAGCCTGGCCTACATCGACGGCACCGAGCTGGACTTTGTGCGCGAGGGTCTCAATGAAGGCTTCAAGTTCAACAACCCCAACGAGCGTGACCGCTGCGGTTGTGGGGAGAGTTTCCGCGTTTGATCACCAGCTGCTTTCGCGCCGTCGAACCGCCATCGCGTCGCGTGCTGGCGGTTTTTTTCTTGGATTTCCGCATTCAGCCTACTAGCGCATGAACCTGCAATCTGACGACTTTGAATTGTTTGGCCTTGAGCGCCGCTTTGCCCAGGAGCGCAGCGCCATCGATGCGCGCTGGAAGGAACTGCAGCGCGAAGCCCACCCCGACAAATTCGCGGCGCAGGGTGCGGCGGCGCAACGCGTGGCCATGCAGTGGTCCGTGCGCATCAACGAGGCTTACCAACGCCTGAAAGACCCAATGCGCCGCGCGGCCTACCTGTGTGAACTGCATGCAGCCCCCATCAACGCCGAGGACAACACGGCCATGCCCGCTGCGTTTTTGATGCAGCAGATGGAGTGGCGCGAGGCTTTGGAAGATGCCCGCGAAGAGGGCGAACTCGACACGTTGGACGACGCTGTCGCGCAGGCCCGCAGCGCCGCGCTGGCGCAGTGCGAGCAACTCATCGACCAGCAGCAGGACTACGCGGGCGCGGCCCGCCAGGTTAGAGCCCTCATGTTCATTGCGCGATTTGCCGACGACATTGAACGACGCCGAGAGCAACTGGGACAATAGAGCGGTTTTGCCTTCCCCTTGGGGCCTCTATCGTTTGCTGATCTGACGGTAGGCTCCACCACGTTGAGACCCGAAATTTCATGGCGCTTTTGCAGATTTCCGAACCCGGCCAATCTCCCGACCCACACCAGCGGCACATTGCCGTGGGCATTGACCTGGGCACGACCCATTCGTTGGTTGCCGCCGTGCGCAATGGCGTGGCAGAGTGCCTGCCCGACGCGCAGGGCAGGGTGCTGCTGCCCTCCGTTGTGCGCTACCTCGAAAACGGTGGTCGCCAGATCGGATATGACGCCGTGGCGGCGCAGGCCCAGGATGCGCGCAACACCATCGCCTCGGCCAAGCGCTTCATGGGGCGTGGCCTGAAAGACGTGGCGGAAGCGGGCAAGTTGCCCTACGACTTCGTGGTTGCTGCCGATAGTGACGAGGGCGGTATGGTCAGTCTCGCTACGGTGGATGGCAACAAGTCGCCCGTTGAGGTCAGCGCTGAGATTCTGGCCACGCTGCGCTACCGAGCCGAAGACACCTTCAACGACGATCTCTATGGCGCCGTCATCACCGTGCCGGCCTACTTTGACGACGCGCAGCGCCAGGCCACCAAGGATGCGACCAAGCTTGCCGGCATTAACCTGCTGCGCCTGATCAACGAGCCCACCGCTGCCGCGATTGCCTATGGCCTGGACAACGCCAGCGAGGGGGTCTATGCCGTATACGACCTGGGCGGAGGCACCTTTGACATCTCGATCTTGCGCCTGACGCAGGGCGTGTTTGAAGTCATTTCCACGGGGGGTGACTCGGCTTTGGGGGGGGATGACTACGATGCCGCGCTGGCTGACTGGGTCCTGCAACAGCTAGGGCTGCGGGCGACCACTGCAGCCGACAAATCCGCCGTGCGCATGGCTGCACGCGCCTGCAAGGAGGCCTTGACTGCTACTGATTTGGCAGCATTCAGCGCTTTACTATCAAGCGCTGAGGCCCGATTTGACGTCAAACGGTCGGACTTTGAAGCGATCACAGCCGACTTGACGGCACGCTCCATGGCCGCAGTGCGCCGTGCGCTGCGTGATGCCCATCTGGCACGGGACGAGGTGCAAGGCGTGGTGATGGTGGGTGGCTCCACCCGCATGCCGCAAGTGCAGCGCGCCGTTGAGGAGTTCTTCGGCAAGCCGCCGCTGACCAACCTCAATCCCGATGAAGTCGTAGCCTTGGGCGCCGCCATCCAGGCCAACCAGCTGGCGGGCAACAACACCTCAGGTGATCTGCTGCTGCTTGATGTGATTCCGCTGTCGCTGGGCATCGAAACCATGGGCGGGCTGGTGGAACGCATCGTGGCGCGTAACGAGACCATTCCCACCGCCAAGGCGCAGGACTTCACCACGTACAAGGATGGTCAGACCGCCTTGGCGATCCATGTGGTGCAGGGCGAACGCGACCTGGTGCAAGACTGCCGCAGCCTCGCGCGTTTTGAGCTGCGTGGCATCCCGCCCATGGCCGCAGGGGCTGCTCGCATCCGTGTGACCTTTACCGTCGACGCCGATGGACTTTTGAGTGTGAGTGCGAAGGAGCAGGGTAGCGGTGTGGAAGCGCGCATTGATGTGAAGCCGTCATATGGTCTCTCCGATGACCAGATTGCGCGCATGCTGCAGGACGGGTTTGCCACTGCCGCGCAGGACATGAAGGCTCGCGCCGTGGTCGAGGCGCGCGTGGATGCCGACCGTATGCTGATCGCCACCCAGAGTGCGTTGGATGCGGATGGCGATGTGCTCAGCCCCAAGGAGCGCGCCGCCATCGATGCCTTGATGGTGGCCTTGCGCCACCAGCGCGATGCCGATGATGCCGCTGTCATCGAAGCCGCGACCGATGCACTGGCCAAAGGCACCGAAGGTTTTGCGGCCCAGCGCATGAATCGCGGCATCCAGCAGGCATTGGCTGGCAAGAACGTCGCGAGCCTCTGAGCGTGCCCGGCGGATCCCTCTGAACAAGAAAAAGACACCCCATGCCCGTCATCAAAATCCTCCCCCATCCCGAATACTGCCCCGCAGGTACTGAAATCACGGCGCCTGCTGGCACCTCGATCTGCGAAGCCCTGCTGGACAACCACATCAACATCGAGCACGCCTGTGACATGAGCTGCGCTTGCACCACCTGCCACGTCATCGTGCGCCAGGGGCTGAGCTCGCTCAACCAGGCCGAGGAAGAGGAAGAAGACCTGTTGGACCGCGCCTGGGGCCTGGAGCCACAATCGCGCCTGTCGTGCCAGGCCATCCTTGCGCAAACCGATCTGACCGTCGAAATTCCGAAATACACGATCAACCACGCGAAGGAAAACCACTGATGTCCCGGCAAATTGTTCTGGACACCGAAACCACCGGCCTGTCGGCCGAGGGGGGCGATCGCATCATTGAACTGGGCTGTGTAGAGCTGCTCAATCGCAAGCTCACCGGTAACAACCTGCACCTGTACTTCAATCCCGGCCGCGACAGCCACGAAGACGCGCTGAAGGTGCACGGCATCAGCAACGAGTTCCTGAAGGACAAGCCCAAGTTCGCCGAGGTGGTGGATGACATCCTGCAGTACCTGCAAGGTGCCGAGATCATCATCCACAACGCCGCGTTCGATGTGGGCTTTCTGAACAAGGAGCTGGAACTGGTGGGGCGTCCCGCGTTTCGCACCTATGTGGAGAGCGTGACCGACACGCTGGCCATGGCCAAGGAGATGTACCCGGGCAAGCGCAATTCGCTCGATGCCCTGTGCGACCGCCTGGGTGTGGACAACTCGGGCCGCACGCTGCATGGCGCCTTGCTGGATGCCGAGCTGCTGGCCGATGTATACATCAATCTCACGCGCGGCCAGGATGCCCTGCTGATTTCCGATGATGCGCAGGACAGTGGCGATGGCCTGAAGATCGCAGCCATCGACCTGCGCGGATTGAGCCTGCCCGTCCTGCGTGCCAGTGAGCAGGAACAGGTGGCCCACGCGGAGCTACTGGTGCAGATCGACAAGGCCAGTGGTGGCAAAACAATTTGGAGAACTGTTCAGGCGGCCTGAAAAGCTGTGCCATAATAGAGGGCTGTCACAGAGACACGGGTGATTAGCTCAGCGGTAGAGCACTGCCTTCACACGGCAGGGGTCACATGTTCGATCCATGTATCACCCACCACGCTTTTTGACTTCTTGCGAATGCACTCTGTTTCAGGGTGCCTACGTCGGGTGATTAGCTCAGCGGTAGAGCACTGCCTTCACACGGCAGGGGTCACATGTTCGATCCATGTATCACCCACCAATTTGAAAACCCCTGCAGATTTTGGTCTGCAGGGGTTTTTTCATGGGCGTTTGCATAGGCGGCTGTTTCGCCTGCTGCACGCCGCAGAGAGACTAAAGTGTCGGACCATGATTCCACGGGAGTTGCATTTCCTGGAACCGCACTCGCTGTCCTCTGGCCTCTTTGCCGCTATCGATACGCCCTGACCCATGATCACCTTCCACAATCCGTTTCACCAGGGTCACGCCCCCGTCCATGAATTTTTTCGCGGCGAACGCGTGCCGTGTTTTGAGAAGCCTGCACGCGTGGACTATGTCGAAGAGGCGCTGCGGGCGCGGGGCCATGGCCTGATGGCCCCGGATGTGGATAGTGCCCCGGTGTTGTCTCAGGTGCACGCGCCACGCTATTTGGCCTTTTTGCAGACCGCTTGGCAGCATTGGCTGGCCCTCGACCCTGCCAACGCTGGAGTGCAGCCATTCCCGTCGGTCTGGCCCGTGCGTACCTTGCGCAGTGATCTGGAGCCTGAGAATTTTGTGGCACGCCTGGGCCTGTACTCCATGGACAACGGCACGCCCATGGCGTCGGGTACCTGGGCTGCAGCCAAGGCGGGAGCCGATGCTGCCGCCAGCGCTGCGACCCTTGTGGCGCGAGGGGCCCGCGCGGCGTTTTGCTGCACAAGGCCGCCCGGCCACCATGCCGGCCCCGACTTCATGGGCGGCTATTGTTTTCTGAACAATGCTGCCGTGGCCGCACAGGTGCTGCGCAACCAGGGTGCACAGCGTGTGGCGTTGCTTGATGTGGACTACCACCACGGCAACGGCACGCAAAGCATCTTCTACGACCGGGCCGATGTGCTGTTCATCAGCATCCATGGCGATCCCCGCACCGAGTACCCGTTTTATCTGGGCCATGCGGACGAAACCGGGGTGGGCGAGGGCGCGGGATTCAATCTGAACCTGCCGCTGCCTGCAGGCACCAGTGCGACGACCTGGTTCGATGCGCTGGAAAGCGCCTGTGCGCGTATTGCCAGCCAGGGGGCCGACGCCCTGGTGGTCTCCCTCGGGCTCGATACCTTTGAGGGCGATCCCATCTCCAAGTTTGCGCTGGCGTCCGCCGATTTCACCCGGGTGGGTGAGCGCCTTGCACGGGCGGGCCTGCCCACCGTCTTTGTGCTGGAAGGTGGCTATGCGGCTGCAGAACTGGGCACCAACGCCGTCAATGTGCTCGACGGGTTCGAGCAGGTTTGAGGATGCGGTGCCTATTGGAGAGCTGAGTGATGGCGGATGCTGTTGATTGTGTGGTGGTTGGTGCGGGTGTCGTGGGCCTTGCCGTCGCGCGGGCGCTGGCCCTGCAGGGCCGTGAAGTAATGGTGCTGGAGTCTGCCGATGCCATCGGAACGGGTATCAGCTCGCGCAACAGCGAGGTGATCCATGCCGGGATCTACTACCCTACCGATTCGTTGAAGGCCAAGCTGTGCGTGCGAGGCCGAGACATGCTGTATGCCTACTGCATTGAGCGCAATGTGCCTCACCGCCGCTGCGGCAAACTCCTGGTGGCAACCTCGACGGGCCAGTTGTCAAGTCTTGAGTCCATCCAGGCGCGGGCGCAAGCCAACGGCGTGCTGGATCTGCGCTGGCTAGGTCGCCATGAAGCCCAGGCCATGGAACCTGCGCTGGAATGTGTTGCCGCTTTGTTTTCGCCCAGTACCGGCATTGTGGACAGCCATGCCCTGATGCTCGCGCTGCAGGGCGATCTGGAGCATGCGGGGGGACTTGTTGCACTGAATTCGCCCATGGCGCTTGCGGAATGTGCGCAAGATGCTATAAATTTGGAAGCATTCGACGGTACGCGCTTGCGAGCGCGCACGGTGGTCAATGCAGCAGGGCTGCACGCCCCCGCGCTGGCCCGCCGATTCGCAGGGCTGGGGGTGGATCAGGTGCCCCATGCTCGCTGTGCCAAAGGCAGCTATTTCACGCTGTCCGGCAAAGCCCCCTTCAGCCGCTTGATCTACCCCGTGCCCGAGGCCGCAGGCCTGGGTGTGCATCTGACACTGGACCTGGGTGGGCAGGCCAAGTTCGGCCCCGACGTGCAGTGGGTGGATTCGCCAGATGACCTGTTGGTAGACCCCGCACGCGGAGATGCGTTTTACGCCGAGGTCCGCAAGTACTGGCCCGCACTGCGCGACGGGGAGCTGGCACCCGGCTATGCGGGCATGCGGCCCAAGATCCACGGACCGGATGAGCCGGCAGCGGACTTTGTGATCCAGGGACCATCAGTCCATGGCATCCCCGGTCTCGTGAACCTGTTTGGCATTGAGTCCCCGGGGTTGACAAGTTCTCTAGCGATTGCAGAACATGTGGCCGCACTCATTTGATCTGGGGCAAGCCATTTGCAATCGGTAACCTCTTGAGACCCCGTCCTACGAAGGGGAACAGAGCGGATGACTAAGATGAACTGGTGTTTTGCACGGCTCTGCCGACAGGGCTGACTGATTTTTTTGTTGCTTAAAGAAAGGCTTGTATGACTGCTTCCGACACCACCACGACCCAGGGCGAACTGGAAAAGCTGGTTTCTGATCTGCGGGGGCTACTGGCCAACAAAGATCTCGACGCGGTTCCGGAAATCAAGCTGCTGCGCCAGCGTCTTGACGATGGCATGCACAACGTGCGCGAGTCTGCCGTGCGTGCGGCGCAAGATGCCGCCCGCCAGGCCAAAGAAGCGGCACTTGCGGCCGACCGCTATGCGCATGATGAACCATGGCGCGTGGCCGGGGCCGCACTGGCGGTGGGCGCGCTGGTGGGCTTCCTGCTTGCACGCCGCTGATCCGGGCCGTCAGGGCTCGGTTGCACAACACGGGGGCTGCGCATGAACTGGCTTTCTCTTCTGGGGCTGGAGTCGCTGGTGGCCCGGTGGCGCGCCAATGTGATCGAAGGCGCCATTGCGGCCGAAGACCGGATGGACCTCGCCCGTCTGGAATGGCAGGATCAGAAACAACGCCTGCAGCAGATGCTGGTGTTGACCATCGTGGTGGCGGGGCTCACGGTGGTGGCCTTGATCATGCTTTCGTTGGCGGTGCTGGTTCATTTCTGGGATACCCCCCATCGCACGCTGGTGGCCTGGTTGGTCGCGGCCGTGTGGACTGTGGGATGGGCCGCGACGCTGATGTCGCTGGTTTCCGTGGTTCAGAAGGCGGGCAATGGCTTCGCCCTCACGCGCCGCGAACTCGCACAGGACTGGCGTGACATCAAGGAGCGTTTGTAATGGCGACGACCCCTTCATCTCCATCCCCCATGTCACAGCCTGTGTTTCCCCCGCCGACGGCTGCCCAGCAGCGGGTGCTGGACCGCATTGCCCTGCAACGCGAACGTCTTCGCGCTCGCAGGGCTGCACGGGCCCAGTCGCTGGCCTTGGCGCAGCGTGACCCTGGGGCAGGCGGCATGGACGAATCCCTGGCGCTTCGCGCCGCAGGGTTTGCGCGGGAGCATCCCCTGGCGGTTGCGGCCATGGCAGGGGTTGCCTTGGTGGCAGGGCCGCGCCGCCTGATTCGTTGGGCGGGTGTGCTGCTGCCCATGTTGATGCGGCTGCGGCGCTAGGCCGGTGCTGCACGCACCTGCGCAAGGCGGCCTGCCTCTCGCAAACACAAAGAGCCGCTGATCACAGCGGCTCTTTGTGTTTCCGGTTCAGCGGGGCGACCTGGACTCAACCCATGGCTTTGATGGCCTTTGCGGCCTTCACCACCAAAGCGGGGCCTTCGTAGATCAGTCCGGTATAGATCTGCACCACGTCGGCGCCCGCGCGGACTTTGCTGACGGCATCCTCTGCGCTCATGATGCCGCCCACACCAATGATGGGAAAGCGGCTGCCCAGTGCGGCCCGCAACTGGCGGATGACCTGGTTGCTGGCCTCCAAAACCGGCGCTCCGCTCAGGCCGCCGGTCTCTCCTGCATGGCGCAGGCCTTGCACGGCAGTGCGGCTGATGGTGGTATTGGTCGCGATCACGCCGTCCATCCCATGGCGTTGCAGTGTGGCGGCGATCACGGACACCTGGGCTTCGTCGAGGTCGGGGGCAATCTTCACAAACACCGGCACGCGGCGGCCATGCTGTGTGGCCAGGGCCTCACGCCTTTCGGCGATGGCACCCAGCAGGGCGTCCAGGGCAGCGTCGCTTTGCAGAGCGCGCAGGTTCTGGGTGTTGGGTGAGCTGATGTTGACTGTGACGTAGTCAGCGTGGGCGTAGACGCCCTCCAGGCAGGTCAGGTAGTCGCTGGTGGCATTCTCGATGGGGGTGGTGGCGTTCTTTCCGATGTTGAGGCCCAGCAGAAGGGGATGTTTGCGGCTTTGGGTGCGAAATTGCGCCTGCTGCACGTTGTGCAGGAAGGCGTCCAGGCCCCCGTTGTTGAAGCCCAGGCGGTTGATCAGCGCCCGGGCTTCGGGCAGGCGGAACATGCGCGGCTTGGGGTTGCCGGGCTGCGCCTTGGGCGTCACCGTGCCCACTTCGACAAAGCCGAAGCCCATGGCACCGAGCGCGTCAATGCAGCGGGCGTTCTTGTCCAGGCCTGCCGCCATACCCACGCGGTTGGGAAAGGTCAGGCCTGCCAGTTCCACGGGGTCGTCCACGGTTTCGTTGCACCAGGCCCACTGCAGCGGAGTGCGCTGCCCGCGTGCCAGCATGTCCATGGTGAGTTCGTGGGCGGTCTCGGCATCCATGCCAAAGAGAAAGGGGCGGGTGAGGGCGTAGGGGATCAGGGACATGGAGGGATAATTCAAGGATTACCCCTGATTTTCTCCCATGACGACCACTCCTTCCCTGACCCAAGACGAACTCAAGACCCTGGTAGGCCAAGCCGCACTGCAATATGTGGTGCCTGGCGAGATTGTGGGCGTAGGCACCGGCTCCACCGTCAACAAGTTCATTGACGCACTGGCCACCATCAAGGACCAGATCAAGGGTGCTGTCTCCAGCTCGGTGGCCAGCACAGAGCGGCTCAAGGCGCTCGGTATTCCAGTGTTTGATGCCAACGAAGTGGCTTCGCTTGCGGTCTACATCGACGGTGCCGACGAGATCGATGGCAAAGGCCATATGGTCAAGGGCGGTGGCGCTGCGCTGACGCGCGAGAAGATCGTCGCGGCACTGGCCACGCGTTTTGTGTGTATTGCCGATGAATCCAAGCTGGTCCAGGCGCTGGGGCAGTTTCCCTTGCCGGTCGAGGTGATCCCCATGGCTGCCAACCACATTGCACGGCGTTTTGCGGCGATGGGGGGGCAGGCGCAGCTGCGGATGCGGGATGGGCAACCCCTGGTGACCGACAACGGTCAACACATCCTGGATGTCCGTGGGCTCTCGATCGCGGACCCGTTGGCGTTTGAATCCGACATCAACCAGTGGCCGGGGGTGGTGACGGTGGGGGTTTTTGCCCACCAGAAGGCGTCTGTCTGCCTGTTGGGCACCGCACAGGGTGTGAAAACGCTCACCTACTGAGCATGAACTCCTGAGCAGTTTTTCCGGCAAAGAAAAAGGGGCCTGAATAGGCCCCTTTGTTTTGGCAGTTGGCCGCGCGTTCCCGCGCTCCGAGATCAGAACCGGATACCTGCGGGATTGCTGGGCGATGGCCCATCATTGACAGGTGCGGGCGGGCGTGCCCTGGATGGTGCTGCGGGCGCTGGGGCCGAGGCCGCTGCTGCGGGTTCTGCCGCCTTGACGGCCACCAGCGGCGTGGGCGCTGGCTGGCGGTAGTTTCGGGGCAGTGCGGATTGTTTCGGGTAGCCCGCAGCGTCCAGATACTGTACCCATTCCCCTTCGGAAAAGCCTGCGAGCTGCTGGCCGCCGATGGTGCCGAAGGGCAGGCCGGTACCGCCACTCAACCTTTGAAACGCCGCGATGTCTTCGTTGCTGGACACGGTGCGCTCGGTGAAAGGGACACCCCGTGACGTGAGCAGGTTGCGCGCAGAGGTGCAGGGCGGGCAGTCGTTGCCGGTGTAGAGAGTGACCGGAAAGCGGTTGGCAACCTGGCGCAGCTCGTAGGGCAGCGCGCCGTTGGCAACAGCGGGCGCCTCGTTGGCCGTGCGGGCGGGCTGCGCGTTGGCATTGGCGTCGGCGGGAGGTCGGTCTGAAAACGTCACTTTGCCATCCGGGCCGACGATGCGGTAGACGCCTTGTGCTTGCACGCCGGCGCAGGCCAGTGTCATCAGCAAAGTCGCCAACAGGGGGGCGGTCAGTGGCTTGTGCATGTTCATTCTCCTTGCTCCTTCTTTGTCGTCAGGCCTGGGTGCAACGTGTGCATTTCAGGCCGTGGGTTCGGTTCGCTCAGGCAGTCGATTCTTCCGCCATGCCCTGGTGGCGCAGCAGGGCTTCCAGGCTGGGCTCGCGGCCCCGGAAGGCCTTGAACGATTCCATCGCAGGGCGGCTGCCACCGGCTTCCAGAATGGCCTGGCGGTAGCGGCGACCCGTTTCTATACTCGGCAGACCGTCGCTTCCCGCGGTTTCCTCGAAGGCTGCGTAGGCGTCTGCACTCAGTACCTCGGCCCATTTGTAGCTGTAGTAGCCAGCGGCATACCCGCCCGCAAAGATATGGCTGAAGGTGTGTGCCGTGCGGCTGAATGCCGGGGGCTGCAGCACGGCCACTTCGCGGCGCACCTGGTCCAGCAGAGGCATGATGTCCTGGGCCGGGTCGTGTTCGGTGTGCAGCAGCATGTCGAACAGCGAGAACTCAATCTGTCGCAGCGTCTGCATGCCGCTCTGGTAGTTCTTGGCGGCAATCATCTTGTCGAACAGCGCGCGGGGCAGGGGCTCGCCCGTGTCCACATGGGCCGTCATGTGCTTGAGCACATCCCATTCCCAGCAGAAGTTCTCCATGAACTGGCTGGGCAGCTCCACCGCGTCCCACTCCACGCCGCCAATGCCCGAGACGTCGCGCTCGTTCACCTGGGTGAGCATGTGGTGCAAGCCGTGGCCGAACTCGTGGAAGAGGGTGATCACGTCGTCGTGAGTGAGCAGCGGTGGCTTGCCGTCCACGCCGCTGGCGAAGTTGCACACAAGGTGCGCCACCGGGGTTTGCAGCACGCCCGTGTCGGGGCGCAGCCAGCGTGTGCGCACATCGTCCATCCATGCGCCGCCGCGTTTGCCGGTGCGTGCAGGTTGGTCGAGGTAGAACTGGCCCACCAGCTGGGTGCCCTTATGGGCGCCCTCCGGGTGCGTGCGCTCAATGCGGTAGAACTCAACGGCTGGGTGCCAGACGGCGGCCGTGTCGCGCCGGATGGACACTTCGAACAGGGTTTCGATGATCTTGAACAGGCCTGCCAGCACCTTGGGCGCCGTGAAGTACTTCTTGACCTCCTGCTCGCTGAAGGCGTAGCGCGCTTCCTTGAGCTTTTCGGAAATGTAGGGCCAGTCCCAGGCCTGCGGATTGGCCAGGCCCAGGTGTTCGGCGGCAAACGCGCGCAGGTCGGCGATGTCCTTCTCGGCGTAAGGGCGTGCGCGTCGGGCCAGATCACGCAGGAAGGTGATCACCTGCGCCGGAGATTGGGCCATCTTGGGCACCACGGACACTTCCCCAAAATTGGCGTAGCCCAGCAGTTGGGCCTCTTCGCGGCGCAGTGCCAGGATTTCGCTGATCAGCCCTGTGTTGTCGAACTTGCGTGCATCGCCTTCAGCCTGGTCGGAGGCACGGGTCACATAGGCGCGGTAGAGCTTCTCGCGCAGGTCGCTGCGCGCGGCAAACTGCATGACCGGTAGGTAGCAGGGCATCTTCAGGGTGAGCTTGTAGCCTTCCTTGCCGTCTGCCTGTGCTGCGGCCAGCGCGGCCTGTTGCACATCGTCTGGAATGCCATCGAGCTCTTCGGCCGTGGCGTAGTAGGCGTAGGCGTCGGTGGCATCGAGGGCGTTCTCGCTGAACTTCTGGCTCAGCTCGGCCTGGCGTTCCTGGATCTGCGCAAAACGCTCCTTGGCGGCACCGGTCAGCTCCGCGCCACTCAACACAAAGTTGCGCACCGCGTTCAGGTGTGCCTGCCGCTGCTCTGCAGTCAGGGTGGCGGGGTCGATGGCCTTGTACTTGGCGTACAGGCGTTCATCGGCACCCAGGCGCGTCCAGAACTCGGTGACCTTGGGCAAGGCGGCGTTGTAGGCTGCGCGCAGTTCAGGGGTGTCGGCCACGCTGTTGAGGTGGCTGATGCTGCCCCAGGCGGTGCCCAGCCGTTCGGTGGCCACATCCAGCACTTTCGCAATCGCATCCCAGCGGGCTGGAAAGTCGGGTGCGGTGACAGTCTCCAGCGCGGCATTGGCACGCTCGAGCAGAACATCCACGGCAGGCGCCACGTCCTGCGGTGTGATGCGGTCGAAATGGGGGAGGTCCGAGAAGTCGAGAAGGGCGTTGCTCATGCGAAATCAGATGGCGCCATATGGCGCAGGTTCAAGTTGCAAAGCCGCCGACATCGACAGCACTGACCCAGGTCAGTGCCCTGCAGTGCGCTCAGCGGCTTCGATGGTGTTCACCAGCAGCATGGTAATGGTCATGGGGCCAACCCCGCCAGGCACGGGGGTGATCCAGCCGGCCACTTCCTTGACGCCGTCAAAGTCCACGTCGCCGCAGAGTTTGCCTTCGTCATTGCGATTCATGCCCACGTCAATCACCACGGCGCCAGGCTTGACCATGTCGGCGGTCAGCACATTGCGTTTGCCGACTGCGGCCACGATCACATCGGCCTGCAGGGTTTGAGCCTTGAGGTCCTGGGTGGCACTGTGGCAAATAGTGACGGTGGCGTTCTGGCCGAGCAGCATCAGCGCCATGGGCTTGCCCACGATGTTGCTGCGGCCGATGACCACGGCGTGTTTGCCCTTGAGCTCGTAGCCGATGCTTTCCAGCATCTTCATGCAGCCATAGGGTGTGCATGGCCAGAAGCCGGGCATGCCGGTCATCAGAGCCCCGGCGCTGGCGATGTGAAAGCCGTCCACATCCTTGGCGGGCGAGATGGCTTCGATCACCTTCTGCGCATCAATGTGTTTGGGCAGGGGCAACTGCACCAGGATGCCGTGAATGGCCGGATCGTTGTTGAGGGCCTCCACACGGGCCAGTAACGCGGCTTCGGTCATGTCGGCCTCGTACTTTTCGAGGACGGAGTACAAGCCGCTGTCTTCGCAAGCCTTGACCTTGTTACGCACATACACCTGGCTGGCAGGGTTGTCGCCCACCAAGACAACGGCCAGCCCGGGGGTGACGCCACGGGTTTTCAGGGAGGCGGCGCGTTGCGCCACGTCGGCGCGCAGTTGGCGGGAAAGGGCGTTGCCGTCGATGAGTTGGGCTGTCATGTCAGAGAATATGAGTCAAATTGGTCTCTAGCGCTTTATCAGCAAGCGCGATCAGCTATCAAAATGTGAGTATCAACCCTTGGGGGCGTTCTGGCCGAGGGCGATCTTGAGCAGGTCGGCCACGGTGTTGGCGTTGAGCTTCTCCATGATGTTGGCGCGGTGCGCCTCCACCGTCTTGATGCTGATGCCCAGGTCGTCGGCAATCTGCTTGTTCAGGCGACCGGCCACGATGCGTTCGAGCACCTGGGCTTCGCGGCTGGTCAGCTTGGAGAGCAGGGCATCGCGGCTGGCGGCCTGCTGGTAGCCGGCGAAGGCCTCGCGGGCGTGGTCGAGCATGCGCTCGACGAGTCCGACCAGTTCTTCTTCGTCAAAAGGCTTCTGGATAAAATCCAGCGCGCCTTTTTTCATGGTGTTCACAGCCATGGGCACGTCGCCGTGGCCTGTAATGAACACGATGGGCAGGGGGGACTTGCGCTCGATCAGTCGATCCTGAAGCTCCAGGCCCGTCATGCCGCCCATGCGGATGTCCACAATCAGGCAGGCGACTTCGCGGGGGTCGTAGCGTGAGAGAAAGGTCTCGGCCGAATCAAAGCAACGCACCCGGTAGTCCTTGCCTTCCAGCAGCCACTGCAGGGAATCGCGAACTGCCTCGTCGTCGTCCACAACGTAGACAGTGCCTTTTTTCGGAATCAAGCTCATGCAATTGTCCTTGGTTTTTGAATGTTTGCTACAGAATTTGTAGTGGCATCAGCAGGCTTGGCAAGCGGCAGCCAGAAGGAGAACTTGCAGCCCGTGACCTCGGATCCATTGTAGAGGTTCTCCGCAAGCATCCTGCCCTGGTGCGACTCGACGATGCTGCGGCACAGATTGAGGCCCATGCCCATGCCTTCTTCCTTGGTGGAGAAGAAGGCTTCGAAGAGGCGCTCCAGCACTTCGGGGGCCAGGCCCTTGCCGGTGTCCTGCACCGAAAATTCCACCACTTCGCGGTCTTCGACGTGTTTGGGCACCACGCGCAGTTCCACGCTACGACCCGACGGTGGACGGTTGGCGTGCTGGATGGCTTCGGCGCCGTTCTTCATCAGGTTGACCAGCACCTGCTCGATCAGGATGGTGTCCACCATCACGGGCGGCAGGCGGGCGGCCACATAGTGCGTCAGGCGCACGTTGTGTCGGCGCAGCTCGATGTCGGCCAGCTCCACGGCTTCGTTGACCATCGAATGCACGTCGGCCAGGGTGCGGTTGGGCTCGCTCTTCTTCACAAAGGCCCGGATGCGCTGGATGATCTGGCCCGCGCGCTGGGCCTGGTGGGCGGTCTTTTGCAGTGCCGTGAGCAGCGCTTCTTCGGTCAGCTGGCCACTCTGGATGCGCGAGACCATGCCACTGCAGTAATTGTTGATGGCCGTGAGCGGCTGGTTCAATTCGTGCGCCACGCTGGAGGCCATCTCGCCCATGGTGATGAGGCGGCTGACGGATTGGGCGCGCTCGGCCTGGCGTGCCGCCTGCTCCTCGGCCTGGCGGCGGGGGGTGATGTCGGTGGCAATCACCATCTGGGCCAGTCGGCCGTCCACCCAGTTGAGGTAGCGCGAGCGTACTTCGAGCCACTTTCCCAGGTCGGGCAGGTAGATTTCGGCGTTCTCGGTGCGGGCGCTGGTGAGTGGGTCGGTGGGCAGGCCCATGAGTCCGTCTTCGTCGTCCATGCCCGTGTGCTCCGTGCCCGCCACGGGCACCACGCCCGCCTGCGCCACCAGCTGCAGGTGGCCGCCCGTCTGCGAGCCGAACCATTGGCGGTAGAGCTTGTTGGCGAACAGCAGTTCTTCGCTGCCCAGCGGGGCCACCGACACCGAGGCGTCCAGCGATTCCAGGACGATGGTGAAGCGCTCGTGCGATGCGGAAAGCTGTTCGCGGATGCGGTTGGGCTCGGTGATGTCCGTCATCGAGGTCATCCAGCCCGTCTGCTGGCCGTGTGCATCGATCAGGGGCGACACATACAGTCGCGCATCGAAGAGCGTGCCGCTTTTGCGCCGTACCCGCACCTGGAAGCCGCCCACGATCGTTTTGCCCGACAGTTCGTCGCGCAGCTTGGCGTGCAGGGCTTCGTGGTCGGAGTCGGGCCAATAGGGGAAGGGTGCTTTCAGGCCCACCAATTCGGCCTCGCTCCAGCCAGTCATCTGGCAGAAGGCGGCGTTCACATAGGTGATGCGGCCTTCCATGTCCAGCGCGCGCATGCCCGTCAGGATCGAGTTCTCCATCGCGCGGCGGAAGTTCGTCTCGGCCACCAGGGCCTGCTGGGCCTGCATGCGGCGGCGGGTGTGGCGCCAGGTGGCGATCAGCATCCAGGCCGTCATCGCGCTCAGCGTGCCCACCAGCCAGAACAGCCCACTGCCCACAACGCCCAGCGAGGTGCGGTAGGCCTGCGCCTTGAGCACCAGCCCGTTGCCCACCGGGGAGACGGGCACCTCGTACTCGTTGGCTCGGGGTGACCAAGGCAGGAGCTGTGTGGCCGTGTTGCGCGGTCCCAAAGGGGTTCCGGCCAGCACCTGGTTCTTGCCATCGAGCAGCGTGACGGCGTAGCGCGCCAGCACCTCGGTCGGCGTGCCGTAGCGCAGCAGGCTGTCGATGGAGTATTCGCCCAGCACCACCCCGCTGAATTTGCCCTGGTTGTTCAAAGGCACCTGCAGCTGGAGCAGCGGGGTTGAATCGCCCGAGGTTGCGGCCGGCTGGGCGTACACCGGCTGTTGCAGGTCGCGGGCCAGGCCAAAGGTGTCGGCCGTGTCGCCGGGTTTGAGCACTTCGCCGGCAATGCGCAGCTCGCTGCTGGCCAGCGTCGGTGCAGCATGGCTGGCGCGGATGCGGCGGCGCTCGTCGATCCAGGTGATCGCCTGCAGTTCGGGGTATTGGCTGATCAGGCTTTCGGCACGGCTCACAAACTCTGTGCGTTCCAGCTCTTGGTTGGACAGGTCACGCGCAATGCGCATGAGCTGTTCTTGCCGCTCCAGCAGCCGCAGGCGCACACGCTGTTGCGCGTATTCCACGTCACGCCGTAGGGCTTCTTGTTCGCGCTCGGCCTCTTCGGCGCGCAAATACCAGAACGCCGCCACGATGGCGGCCAGAAACATCAGCACGGCAGCCAAGGGTGCCAGCGCCGCAAACCGGTCCTGCCGGGTAGGCGACAACCCGCGCCACCACTTGCGCCACCAGCGGGCAGGCGCTGCCACGACCATGGCTGTGGGGGAGGGGTGAGGGGGCAGGGAATCCATCCTTCAAGTGTAGGGGAGCAGCAGCCCGGAATCCGGGGTACGTGCAATGTGCGTTTGCAGCATTTTCTTGCAATATGAAATGCATAGGCACCATTTGAAATTTTAGAAAAATATGCGAAACTAGAGCCAACGTACTAAATTGCTGCCACACCTACAGGAGACAAAGCATGTCAGCTCAGCCCGACCCTCAGGCCGGAAACGGCAACGCGCCCGCCACCGATACCGACCAACAGGAAACCCGTGAGTGGATGGATGCGCTGTCCGCCGTCATCGACAAAGAGGGGGCCGAGCGCGCCCACTACCTGTTGGAGCAATTGCTGGAACACGCCCGCCAGAACAGCGTGGACCTGCCGTTCTCGGCCAATACCGGCTACGTGAACACCATAGAGCCCAGCCAGGAGGCACGCAGCCCCGGCAACCTTGAAATCGAACAGCGCCTGCGCGCCTACATGCGCTGGAACGCCATGGCCATGGTGGTCAAGGCCAACCGCCATCACCCGCCCGAAGGTGGCGATCTGGGCGGTCACATCGGCTCCTTTGCCTCGCTGGCCAGCATGTTTGGCGCGGGCTTCAACCATTTCTGGCATGCCGAGAGCGAGAACCACGGCGGTGACCTGCTTTACATCCAGGGCCACGTATCGCCCGGTATTTATGCCCGCGCCTACCTGGAAGGCCGCCTGAGCGAAGAGCAGTTGCTCAACTTCCGCCAGGAAGTGGACGGCAAGGGCCTGTCGAGCTACCCGCATCCCAAGCTCATGCCCGAGTTCTGGCAGTTCCCCACGGTGTCGATGGGCCTGGGCCCGCTGATGGCCATCTACCAGGCGCGTTTCCTCAAGTACCTGCACGCCCGTGGCATCGCCAATACCGAAAACCGCAAGGTCTGGGTGTTCTGCGGCGACGGTGAAATGGACGAGGTCGAATCCCTGGGCGCCATTGGCCTGGCGGCGCGTGAGAAGCTCGACAACCTTGTGTTTGTCATCAACTGCAACCTGCAGCGCCTGGACGGCCCCGTGCGTGGCAACGGCAAGATCATTCAAGAGCTCGAAGGCGAGTTCCGTGGCGCGGGCTGGAACGTCATCAAACTCATCTGGGGCAAGGGCTGGGACGAGTTGCTCGCCAAAGACCATGATGGTGCGCTGCGCAAGCTCATGATGGAAACCAACGACGGCGACTACCAGGCCATGAAGGCCAACGACGGCGCCTACGTGCGCAAGAACTTCTTCGGCCGCGACCCTCGCACCCTGAAGATGGTCGAGCACATGACCGACGACGAGATCTGGAACCTGCAGCGCGGCGGCCACGATTCGCAAAAGGTCTATGCCGCATTCCATGCCGCTCAAAACCATGGCGGCCAGCCTTCCGTCCTGCTGGTCAAGACCGTCAAGGGCTTTGGCATGGGCAAGATTGGCGAAGCCAAGAACACGGTTCACCAAACCAAGAAGCTCAGCGACGAAGACATCAAGGCCTTCCGCGATCGCTTCAACATCCCGATCCCCGACAGCCAACTTGCCGAACTGCCCTTCTACAAGCCCGCCGACGACACCCCGGAAATGAAGTACCTGCACGAGCGCCGCAAGGCCTTGGGCGGCTACCTGCCACACCGTCGCGTGAAGGCCGACGAGAGCTTCACCGTGCCTGCGCTGGACACCTTCAAGGCCATCCTGGAGGCTACGCCCGAGGGCCGCGAAATCTCCACCACGCAAGCTTACGTGCGCTTTCTCACGCAGCTGCTGCGCGACCAGGCCCTGGGCCCGCGCGTGGTGCCCATCCTGGTGGATGAAGCCCGTACCTTCGGCATGGAAGGCCTGTTCCGCCAGATCGGCATCTACAACCCCGCAGGCCAGCAGTACACCCCGGTCGATAAAGACCAGGTCATGTACTACAAGGAAGACAAGGCGGGCCAGATCCTGCAAGAGGGCATCAACGAAGCCGGCGGCATGAGCAGCTGGATCGCGGCGGCCACCAGCTACAGCACGAACAACCGGATCATGATCCCGTTCTACGTGTACTACTCGATGTTCGGCTTCCAGCGCATTGGCGACCTGGCCTGGGCGGCGGGTGACATGCAAGCCCGTGGCTTCCTGCTGGGCGGCACCTCAGGCCGCACCACGCTCAACGGCGAAGGCCTGCAGCACGAAGATGGCCACAGCCACATCCTGGCCAACACCATCCCCAACTGCGTGAGCTACGACCCGACCTTTGCGCACGAAGTCGCGGTGATCATGCACGACGGCATGAAGCGAATGGTCGAGCGCCAGGAAAACGTCTTCTACTACCTGACGCTGCTGAACGAAAACTACCCCATGCCCGGCCTGCAACCCGGCACCGAAGAGCAGATCATCAAGGGCATGTACCTGTGCAAACAGGCGCCCGCACTGCCCAAGGATGCGCCCACCGTGCAACTGCTGGGCAGCGGCACCATCTTGCGCGAATCGTTCTTTGCGCAAGAACTGCTTGAAAAGGACTGGGGCGTGGCCGCCTCGGTGTGGAGCTGCCCAAGCTTCAACGAACTGACCCGCGACGGCCAGAACGCCGAGCGCTGGAGCCTGCTGCACCCGACCGAAGAAGCGAAGGTGCCTTTCGTCACGCAGCAACTGTCCGCATCGCAAGGTCCCGTGGTCGCGTCCACTGACTACATGAAGGCCTACGCCGAGCAGATTCGTCCGTTCATCCCCAAGGGCCGCACCTACAAGGTGCTGGGCACCGACGGCTTTGGCCGCAGCGACTTCCGCAGCAAGCTGCGCGAGCATTTCGAGATCAACCGCCACTACATCGTGGTCGCTGCGCTCAAGGCGCTGAGCGAAGACGGCATCCTGCCCGCCACCAAGGTGGCTGAGGCGATCGCCAAGTACAACATCCAGGCCGACAAGGTCAACCCGCTGTACGCGTAAACCGAACGGAGACAACAATGGCATTGGTAGACATTCAAGTCCCGGACATCGGGGATTTCGACGAAGTGGGCGTGATCGAACTGCTGGTCAAGGTGGGCGACACGGTCAAGGCCGAGCAGTCGCTCATCACTGTCGAGTCTGACAAGGCATCGATGGAGATTCCGTCCAGCCACGCAGGCGTGGTCAAGGAACTCAAAATCGCCCTGGGCGACAAGGTCAAGCAGGGCTCTGTGATTGCCGTGGTCGAGTCGGCAGACGCGGTTGCCTCAGCCCCGGCTGCTGCGCCAGCCCCTGCCGCTGTTGCACCCGCCCCCGTTGCGGCCGCTGCGCCAGCACCGGTTGCACCCGCTGCAGCCCCTGCAACTGCAGGCCCGGTGGAAGTGCGCGTGCCCGACATTGGCGACTTCAAGGACGTGGCCGTCATTGAGTTGCTGGTCAAGGTGGGCGACACCATCAAGCTCGAACAATCGCTGTTCACCGTCGAATCCGACAAGGCCTCCATGGAGATTCCGTCGCCCGCCGCTGGCGTGGTCAAGGAGCTCAAGGTCAAGATTGGGGACACCGTCAACATCGGCGACTTGGTGGCCTTGCTGGAAGGGGTGGCGGGCAGTGCGCCAGCTGCCGCTGCAGCGCCCGCAGCGCCGGCGGCGGCTCCCGCTGCTGCGCCTGTTGCAGCCCCCGCACCGGTTGCAGCAGCCGTTGCACCGGTCGCCGCTACGGCCTCCGTGCCCGCCCACCAGCCTGGCACGCCCACAGCGGGCCTGCCGCACGCATCGCCCTCGGTGCGCAAGTTCGCCCGCGAGCTGGGTGTGCCCATCGATGAAGTCAAGGGCAGTGGCCCCAAGGGCCGTATCACGCAAGACGACGTGCAGTCCTTCACCAAGCAGGTGATGGCGGGTGCCACCCAAACCAAGGCGCAGGCTGCCAAGGCGCCTGCCGCATCCGGTGGCTCTGGCGGTTCCGGTGTGGGCCTGGATCTGCTGCCCTGGCCCAAGGTCGACTTCACCAAGTTCGGCCCCGTCGAGCGCAAGGACCTCTCGCGCATCAAGAAGATCAGTGGCGCCAATCTGCACCGCAACTGGGTCGTCATCCCGCACGTCACCAACCACGACGACGCGGACATCACCGACCTCGAAGCCTTCCGCGTGCAGTTCAACAAAGAGAACGAGAAGAGTGGCGTCAAGGTCACCATGCTCGCCTTCATGATCAAGGCCGCCGTGGCCGCGCTCAAGAAGTTCCCCGAGTTCAACAGCTCGCTCGACGGCGACCAGCTGGTGCTCAAGCAGTACTTCCACATCGGCTTTGCGGCCGACACGCCCAACGGCCTCGTTGTGCCCGTCATCCGCGACGCCGACAAGAAGGGCATCGTCCAGATCTCGCAAGAGATGGGCGACCTGGCAAAGAAGGCGCGCGACGGCAAGCTCGGCCCGGCCGACATGACCGGTGGCTGCTTCTCCATCAGCTCGCTGGGCGGCATTGGCGGGCGCTACTTCACGCCCATCATCAACGCGCCCGAAGTCGCCATCATGGGCGTGTGCAAGAGCAGCATCGAACCGAAATGGGACGGCAAGCAGTTCGCACCGCGCCTGATGCTGCCGCTGTCGCTCAGCTGGGACCACCGCGTGATCGATGGCGCGGCCGCCGCACGCTTCAACGTGTACTTTGCCTCGCTGCTGGCGGACTTCCGCCGCATCGTGATGTAACGAAAGGGCAAGACACACCATGGCAATCATCGACATCAAGGTGCCCGACATCGGCGACTTCGCCGAAGTGGCCATCATCGAAGTGCTGGTCAAACCCGGCGACACCATCAAGGCCGAGCAAAGCCTGATCACCGTGGAGTCCGACAAGGCCTCCATGGAGATCCCGTCCAGCCATGCTGGGGTTGTGAAGGAGCTGAAAGTGAAGCTGGGCGACAAGATCGCCGAAGGCTCGGTGGTGTTGACGCTGGAAGTGCAGGGCGCTGCAGCTCCAGCGCCTGCTACAGCCCCGGCACCCGCAGTTTCTGAGCAAAAACAGGCCCCATCGCCCGCCCCACAAGCGCAAGCAGCTATCAATTTAGTAGCATCCAGCTTTGCAGGCACTGCCGATATGGACTGCGACGTGCTCGTGCTCGGCGGCGGCCCCGGCGGCTACTCGGCTGCCTTCCGCGCGGCCGATCTGGGCCTCAAGGTCATCATCGTCGAGCGCTACGCCACCCTGGGCGGCGTGTGCCTGAACGTGGGTTGCATCCCGTCCAAGGCCCTACTGCACGTGGCAGCCGTCATGGACGAAGTGAGCCACATGGCCGACCTGGGCGTGGACTTTGGCGCCCCTGCCGTCAACATCGACAAGCTGCGCGGCCACAAGGAAAAGGTCATCGGCAAGCTCACCGGTGGCTTGGCCGCCATGGCCAAGATGCGCAAGGTGACCACCGTGCGCGGCTACGGTGCCTTTGTGGGTGCCAACCACCTAGAAGTGGAAGAAACCACCGGCACTGCGCAAGAGAAGACGGGCACCAAGAAGGTCATCGCCTTCAAGAAGGCCATCATCGCCGCCGGAAGTCAGGCCGTGCGCCTGCCCTTCATGCCCGACGATCCACGCGTGGTCGACTCCACCGGCGCCCTGGCGCTCAAGGAAGTGCCCAAGCGCATGCTCATTCTGGGCGGTGGCATCATCGGCCTCGAAATGGGCACGGTGTACAGCACTCTGGGCGCGCGCCTGGATGTGGTCGAGATGATGGACGGCATGATGCAGGGCGCCGACCGCGACCTCGTCAAGATCTGGCAGAAGATGAATGCCAAGCGCTTCGACAACATCATGTTGAAGACGAAAACGGTGGGCGCCGAAGCGACACCGGAAGGCATCAAGGTCACGTTCGCCCCGGCAGAAGAGGGCGGCACCGCCCCCGAGCCGCAGGTGTATGACCTGGTGCTGCAGGCTGTGGGCCGCACACCCAACGGCAAGAAGATTGCCGCCGAAAAGGCAGGCGTTGCCGTGACGGACCGTGGCTTCATCAACGTCGACATCCAGATGCGCACCAACGTGCCGCACATCTTCGCCATCGGCGACATCGTGGGGCAGCCCATGCTGGCGCACAAGGCGGTGCATGAGGCGCATGTGGCGGCAGAAGTGATTGCTGGTGAACTGCAGGGCAACAAGGAACTGGCCTCCGCCGCCTTCAACGCCCGCGTGATTCCGTCGGTGGCCTACACCGACCCCGAAGTGGCATGGGTGGGCCTTACCGAAGACCAGGCTAAGGCGCAAGGCATCAAGGTCAAGAAGGGCCTGTTCCCCTGGACGGCCTCCGGCCGCGCCATCGCCAACGGCCGCGACGAGGGCGTGACCAAGCTGCTGTTCGACGACTCGCCAGAGGCCCATGGCCACGGCAAGATCCTGGGCGGCGGCATGGTGGGCACGCATGCCGGCGACATGATCGGCGAGATTGCCCTGGCCATCGAGATGGGCGCCGACGCCGTGGACATCGGCAAGACCATCCACCCGCACCCCACGCTGGGAGAAAGCATCGGCATGGCGGCGGAGATTGCGCACGGCAGCTGCACGGATGTTCCGCCGCAGAAGAAATAAGTAGCCAGCTTCTCAGCTTCTAGCTAGTAGACAAAGCCCGAACCGGTAACGGTTCGGGCTTTTGCGCATTGCGCGCCCCTGCAATCGTTGCAAAATGTTTCTGATTGGTATTGACTGAAGCGATCGCCGGTCTCCCAGGCGGGCGTACGACGACCACCAGCAGATTGTTGATCTGGAAGCAGGATGCCCGTAACGCCAACCATCGCCGCTCAGCCTGACGATGACCCGAACCTTGCCTGGGTGCTGCTGGGTAAGGGGCTGGACCTGTATCAGGATGCCGTACTCATACTGGGCGAAGAGGGCCGCTTCGTCTATGTGAACGATGCCGCCACCCGCGCCCTGGAATACAGCCGCGAGGCGCTGCTGACGATGGGGCCGCCGGACATCGATCCGAACATTTCCAGGGAGCGGTGCCAGGAAATACTGCAAAGCCCGGAGGGCCAGGCTTTTGTCATCGACACGGTGCACAAGACCCAGAGCGGCAAACAGATTGCCGTGCAGGTGCACGGTGTGACGCTGCGGCGGGAGGGGCGCTTGTTTGCCGTCTCCATCGTTCGCGACATGTCGGAAGCCCAACGAATGCAGGAGGCCCTTCAGCAGCGCCAGCAGTATTGGCGCACCCTGCTGGACGAGTTCCCATTTTTTGTCTGGCTCAAGGACGAGCACAGCCGTTTGCTGGCAGCCAATATCGCGTACGCCAGAGTGGCGCGGGTGGCCTCCACGGCGGAACTGGAGGGCCGGACTGAATTCGATTTCTTCCCCAAGGATTTGGCGGAAACGTATGTGGCCGACGACAAGGCTGTCATGGCGGCGGGCGTGGCCCACTATGTGGAAGAGCTGTACGTCGATGAGCACGGGCAGCGGCGCTGGATGGAGGTGTGGAAGTCTCCGCTGCACCAGCATGGCAAGGTGGTGGGCACGGTGGGATATTCCAGAGATATCACGGACCGCAAGCACACCGAGAGTGAACTTCAGAAAGCGCTGGCCTTTGCCCAGGGGGTGATTGATGCCTTTCCGGACTTGTTGTTCGAAACCGACCGGGAAGGCCGTTACCTGAATATCTGGACGCGCAACCCCGAGTTATTGGCGGCCAGCCGGGAGGCTTTGCTGGGGCGGACGCTGCAGGAGGTGCTGCCTCCTGAAAGTGTGGCGATTGCCGAGATGGCGTTCGCGGAGGCAGAGCACAAAGGCGTGTCGTTGGGCCATGTCATATCGGTTGCGACCTCTCTGGGCCCGCGCTGGTTTGAACTGTCGGTATCGCAAATGCGCACCAGCGTGGATGCGCGCCCGCATTTCATTACGGTCTCCCGCGATGTAACGCAACGGCTGGAACTGCAGGATGAGCTGACCTTGCGGGAGCGTGAGTACCGTACCCTGGTCGAAAACTCTCCCGATGTGATTGCCCGTTTTGATCTTCAGTTCGGCTGCCGGTATGCCAACCCGGTGTTGCTGAAGGCGGTGGGGCGGCTTGACACCGGCGCGCTGGGATGCTTACCCCATGCGCTCTGGGGGCAAGAGGTTGGGGCAAAGTTGACGCAACATCTGGTACAGGTGGTGGACAGCAAGGCGCCCGTCGAGTTGGAGCTGCAATGGTCCGATGCGCTGGGGCGCCGCATCTGCAGTTTGGTGAGTTTGACCCCCGAGTTGGACGACGACGCCAGCGTCTCGAGCGTGTTGCTGGTGGGGCGGGATATCGGTGAACTGAAGGCCTACCAGGACAAGGTCCACCAGATGGCTTTCTACGACGCGCTGACGGGGATGCCCAACCGCGTGCTGTTCCATGACCGCCTGGCGCAAATGCTGAAGGATGCGGCCTACCACCGCGCTCAGGCGGGTGTGATGGTGGTGGACCTGGACCGCTTCAAGCAGATCAACGACACCATGGGTCATGCGGCGGGAGACGCGTTGCTCAAGGAGGTCTCCCTGCGCCTGCGCGCCAGTGTGCGCACTTATGACACCGTAGCCAGGCTGGGAGGGGACGAGTTCGGCATGCTGTTGCCAAAGATCCATACCGGCAGCCATCTGGCGCGTGTGGCGGGGAAGGTGAAGACCGCCTTCAACCAGAGCTTTTGGCTGGAGGGGCAGGAAATTTTCGTCTCCTGCAGTGTCGGTATTGCGGTGTACCCGACGGACAGTGAGGCGGCAGAAGAGCTGCTCAAGTACGCAGATTCGGCGATGTACTCCGCCAAACGCTCCGGGCGAAACAGCTTCCGGTTTTACTCCAGGGATATGACCGAGCATGCCCAGCAGCGGCTGACCCTGGAGTTCGACCTGCGCCGAGCGCTCCAGCGCGGTGAACTGGCGCTGCACTACCAGCCCAAGGTGCTGCTGGCGTCCGGCGCAACGGTCGGCTGTGAGGCGCTTTTGCGCTGGACGCATCCTCGCCTGGGCCAGGTGTCTCCGGAGTTGTTCATCCCGGTGGCAGAAGACGCTGGCTTGATCAACCAGCTGGGCGCCTGGGTGTTGCGCGAATCCTGCTCGACCGCCGTCGCCTGGAATGCCGGGGCCACACAGCCACGCAAGGTGGCGGTCAATCTGTCGGCCCGCCAGATCCAGGCCTCCGGCCTGGTGGCGCAGGTGAAGGAAATCGTGTCCCAAACGCGTTGCAAGCCCCAGTGGCTGGAGTTTGAGATTACCGAGAGCCTACTCCTTGACGAGGACGGTGTTGCAGTCAAGGCTCTGCGGGCCCTGCGCGACATGGGGGCCACCATCGCGATCGATGACTTCGGCACCGGGTATTCGGCGCTGTCCTATCTGGCCCGCTTCCCCATCGATACGCTCAAAATCGACAAATCGTTCATCCACTCCGCGACCACTGACCATTTCAGGGCCGAGCTCATCAAGGCCATCTTGTCGATCGCGCGCTGCTTGAACCAGGAGGTGGTGGCGGAAGGCGTGGAAACGCCCGAGCAGGCAGACTTCCTGGCGGCGGAAGGATGCCAGTTGGCTCAGGGCTTTCTGTTCAGCAAAGCGGTGCCACGAGAGCAATTGCTGGGCATGTTTGGCGCCTGACAGGAGCTCGCTGGGCTGGCCACGATCCGCCCGCACCGCGCAGTTCTGCATGGGCTGCTGCAGGGGCTTTTTTTGCCTGGAAGATGATCAAAGGCGCATTAGGCTCATTGTTACAGGTGGAAACTGACATGGGGTCGGGCGATTCAATCCAGTATTCTCGACAACACACTTGCTCCGGACTGGGCTCCCACGCCCAGTTGCCGTGAATACAGTGAAGAAGGCGCAAGCCAATTTTGGCTTGGCGCCCACAAACCAGGGAGTCGACTTTGAAATGGATGAACTTGGCCCGCTTTACCGGGCACGCGGTAACGTTTGCGAGTCTCGTAGCTTTGCAGGCCTGTGGCGGTTCCGGCGGAGGAGACAACGTCAGCCCACCACCGGCAGTGGCTGGAAAAATCGCCCTGTTTGCGGGTGACGTGGGGGGCGTTGGAAACCTGGATGGAGCTCGCGGCAACGCAACCTTCTATGGCATCCAAAGTCTGACGGTGGACCCTGCGGGCAATCTCATGGTGGCCGAGGTTGGCAACCACGCGGTGCGCAAAATTTCTTCTGACGGCACCGTGAGTACCGCTGCCGGTGGCGATATGGTCGCGGCATTCGCTGACGGGCAAGGGGTAGCCGCCAAGTTTCTGAATCCGCAATTTATTGCGGCGGACACCAAGGGCAACTGGTACGTTTCTGACAACGGAGAATACATACGCAAGGTGACGCCTCAAGGCGCGGTTACCACGCTGGCAAACGTCTCGACCAATTGGAACTGCCAGAGTTCATCGATGGTTTTCTGCCATGTTGGCAAACCTTTGGCGGTGGACGTTGCGGGTACGGTGTATTTCACCGCCAATAACCAGCTGCGCAAGCTGGGGGCAAACGGCCAAATGGAGACTTTGGTCAATGCCATCAGTTCGCGGGGGCTACCCACTCCGGCGTTTTCGTTTGTCTACCTGGCCTCTGGCTTGGTGGTGGATGCACAGGGGACGATCTATATCGCTGACCGTAACCAGCCTGTGATTCGCAAAGTCTCGCCTGCGGGCGAGATGACGATACTGGCCGGCTCGGAAGAGTCAAGCCAGGCTGTGGACGGGCAGGGTAGCGCTGCGCGTTTTGTGGAACTTCAAGCCATCACGATGGATGCCGTGGGCAACTTGTACGTGTTGGAAGGCAACGGTGCTATCCGTAAAGTTACGCCTGCTGGTTTGGTCTCCACTGTTCGGCAGCCAACACAGACATGGAGTTCAGGCTGGTCGTACAGCTTTACCGGGTTTGCACGGGATGCAGCTGGAAACTTCTACCTGTCTGCGCTCGGAGCTGGCGGAAATGCACCTGTTTTTGGGAATACTGCCATCCTGAAAATTGATGCTCAAGGTGTTGAAAGTGTTTATGCGGGCCACAAGGGACTGGAGGGTGAGGGGGACGGAATTGGCAGCGCTGCACAGTTCTCTGATCCGCGCAGCCCATCCATCGATGGGAATGGCAATCTGGTCGTACTCGACCGGTTCGTTAATCCCAACAGCCACTTGTCGGGCCACATTGACGACTCCTACTCTCTGCGCCGCATAAGCCCTGAAGGCGGCACAACGAGTATCGTTCGCATGGAATATCAAAATGCGATGAGCGGAGCGGCCGTAGATCGACGAGGCAATACATATGTCGGCGGTGGGAAGCGCATTCGAGTGATTGCTCCCGACGGCACAGTCCAATCATTCTTTGAAGGCAGCGAGAGTCTTCCCGATGGATTGAAGGTGTTGGCGGTAGATAGCTCCGGGGCGGTGTATGTAGCCGCAGGCTCAACAGTACCGGCCGCAGGCCTGCCTATTTTTGTGCCGACAAGGCCGTATGGAGCAATTTACAAGATCAATTCGGACAAGACCGTGAGTCTGCTGGCTGGCAGGGCGGGCGTTCAAGGCCTGGTGGATGGCATGGGGGATTCCGCTCGGTTTTCTTCCATTGGCGGTGGCGCGCTGGACTCTGCAGGTAATCTGTATGTGGCGGATCCCGCCAATCATGTGGTCCGCAAAGTTACTCCAGCGGGTTTGGTCAGCACCATCGCCGGTCAACCCGGCGTTCTTGGCTACAGCGATGGGGCGGCGGCGCAGGCTAAATTCTGGTTCCCCGTGGATGTCAAGATCGATGGTCAGGACAACTTGTATGTGGCTGATCGCAACAATGCTTTGGTGCGCAAGATCACTACTAGTGGTGTGGTGAGCACCGTGGTTGGCACGGTTGGAAAGTACGGTTTTGTACCTGGCGCCTTGCCGAGTGTGATTCCTCCCCCAGAAGGCATTGCGCTGAAAGACTCCGCGCTCTTTATTACGACGCGCAATGGGGTGTTGAGGGCTGATCTGTAACACAGAAGAGGCTGGCGCTCATTCTGCTTGCGGGATGGCTGCTGGCAGCCCGCTGTAGCGAATTCAAGTCGCCTCCTTGGGGGCTGCGTCAAAGTGCCCGGACAAAAGTCGTGGAAAATAGATGGTTTTCTGCCGCTACCTCTGGGGCAGAACATCCGCCCGGCCTCCCAATCACTTTTGCTCCTCTGAGCTTGTCCATGTCAGACGTCAACTCCTCCAAGATCTCTGTCGAGAAAATCGGCGGCACCTCCATGACCGCCTTTGGCGATGTGCTGCGCCACATCATGCTGCACGATCCCAAGCGCATTTATGGCCGGATCTATGTGGTGTCTGCCTACTCTGGCGTGACGAACCAGTTGCTGGAGCACAAGAAGACGGGCGAGCGCGGCATCTATGCCCTGTTTGCAGAGGGCAAGGGCTACCAGGACGCCTTGACCCAACTTGCCGCCAGCCTCAAAAAGCTGAACGCGGGCTACGCCGACCTGGGCCTGCCGCTGGATGTGGCCGATGCCTTTGTCGACCAGCGCATTGGCCAGGCACGTGAATACCTGAACGCCATGCAGCACGTGCTCGCTAGTGGCTATCTGAGCCGCAAGGATGTGCTGCTGGCCGCTCGCGAAGTGCTGGCCTCCATTGGCGAGTCGCACAGCGCGTTCAACTCGGTCGAGATCCTCAAGGTCAATGGCGTCAACGCCATCCTGATGGACCTGGCCGGTTTTGACGACAACGAAGCCTGGACCATTGATGAGCGCATTGCGCAAAGCTTCAAGGGCCTGGACCTGAGCGACAAGGTGGTGGTGGCCACTGGCTATACCAAGGGCACCGAAGGCATCATGCGCGAGTTTGACCGCGGTTATTCCGAGGTCACCTTCAGCAAGATCGCCGTGGAAGTGCGCCCAGCCGAGGCCGTGATCCACAAGGAATTCCACCTCTCGTCCGCCGACCCCAACCTTGTGGGCCTGGAAAACGCCATCGTTGTGGGCGCCACCAACTACGACGTGGCTGACCAGCTGGCTGACGTGGGCATGGAAGCCATCCACCCCAAGGCTGCCAAGCCGATGGAATTGGCGGGCATTCCCATCCGCCTGAAGAACACGTTTGAGCCCGACCACCCTGGCACGCTCATCACCAAGGACTTCGTGGGCGAGCGCGCGCGTGTGGAGATCGTCACGGGCACCGACAAGGTCACGCTGATCGAGATCCACGACCCCAGCATGGTGGGCACGGTGGGCTTTGATGCGGGCCTGATGAACGTGTTCTGCAAGCATGATGTGAGCTACATCCTGAAGGCAACCAACGCCAACTCCATCGCCCATCTGGTGTGGGACAACCAGGTCACGCCCGAGCTGGTGGCCGAGCTGCAGGAGGGCTACCAGGTCGTGACGATCAAGCCCAGCGCGATCGTGTGCACCATCGGCTCCAACATTAGTATCCCGGGCGTGCTGGCCAAGGCGGCGCAGGCGCTGGCTGATGCGCAGGTCAACGTGAACTGCGTGTCGCAAACCCTGCGCCAGGTGAACATGCAGTTCGTGATCGAGCGCGAGGATTACAAGACCGCGATCAAGGCGCTGAACCTGGCACTCTGCGTGAACTCAGGAACTCCCGTTCCACGTGTTTGAAGGAATAGCGGCAGGCTTGCCTTCCGCTATGCCGTTCCATAACGAGCCCGCCCTGTGCGGGCTTTTTATCGCCTGGATGTCTCCGTCAGCCGGCGCCGAGCAGCCTTTCGAAAAGGTCCGTTCCACCCATCTGCCCACCCTTGAGCATCAACTCCAGCCCGTGGCGCGACGGATCTGAGCTGTGTGCGCTGCTCAGCGTGACCCCGGGACATACCGTGGTTTTGTACGACAGCCCCCACAGCTGAAGCGCCTGCACGGCGTGGCTGGAGGTGTCGCCCCCCGCAATGCCAATGCGCCCCAGGGGCGTGCCGTTGTCGGCCTGCGCCTGCACGACGCGGGCTACCAGGGCCGCGCTGGCGGGGGCGACGGCTGCCAATGCGCCACCGGCGGGGGCATGGGCGCCGTCCGCAGGCCCGGTGTAGGCCAATACATGATGGCCTTGCTGCAGCCCGGCACATATCGTGCGCTGGGTGGCCTGGGCGTACGCTGCGTCGGTGCCCAGGCGCTGCGCGTCCACAGGGATGTGTTGGTAAGACGCTGCGGCCTGGACCTGGGCCGCAGTGATGGGTGACAGGCTGCCCGCCCAGGCGAACACAGGGCCAGTCGATGGCGCCAAGGCGGGGGTGGGGTGGCTTGCGTGGGCTCCCCAGTGAGCGATCAGCGCTTGCGCCACGGAGCTGGGCCCCACGGCGAGCAGACGCGCGCGTTGTGCCTGTTGCCAGAGCAGGCGCCCCACGCTGGCCAGCTGGTCTGCACTGGTCAGGTCCAGCAGCGTGGGCACGAACGGCAAATCGGGCAGATCGGCCGGGCCGTTGTCCAGAAGCGTGCCCAGTGCGGTGCGCAAGGTTGCCGCGTTTTGCCCTGTATCCGCTTCATACAACGGGTAATGCAACGCCGTGATGCCCTGCAATCCTTGTTGCGCCAGATGCACCCGCAAGTCTGCCTCGGCCATGGGGGTCACTGGGTGCCGGTGCATCGTCGGGTGCCGGTCAATGCGGTAGACGGCTCCACCCGTCCCGGCAGCGGCAAACAGATTGCTGAACGCGCAGTATCGGCCCAGGCTGGGCTGGCCTCCGAGGATGGGCACCCAGCGGTTGTCCACGCTGGGATGCAGGGTCTGGATGGCGCAGGCAATGTTGCCGACATGGGGTGCGCTGTCGAAGGTGGAACACACCTTGTAGTGCAGCACGGTGGGCGCAATCTGCCTGAAAAATTGGCCCACACCGGTCAGCTCGACGCGCATGGCGTCGGGCGCCATGGCACGCGCGGCGCCGGCAATGCCGATGGCATCCAGCGGCCCGGCGGCCACCAACGCTTGCGCGCTGGGCACGCCCATGAACAGCATGGACCGCAGGCCCGCCTGGGCCAGCACGGCGAGGGTGTCGGTGGCGCCGGTGAAGTCGTCGCCGTACAAGCCAAACCGGGGGGCTGTGGTGGTCATGGTTCAGGGCTTCTTGCCGAAGAATTCGATGGCGCGGCGCAGCTCGGGGGCGCGTGCCGCGCGCTCGGCCAGGGTTTCGCCCTTCTGCACCGCATTCCACGCCTGCTGCAGGCTGGCCACGCCCGAAGCGGGGCCATCGGGGTGGGCCAGGATGCCGCCGCCGGACATGAACAGCAGGTCGTTGGACTGGATGTTGTCCCACGTGGCAGGCACGGTGCCAGCCCACTGGCCGTTGGAGAAGGCGGGCAACACGCGGTCGTCCAGGCCTTCGCACAGCGGGGCCAGGGTGTCGCGCGCTGACTCGATCACTTCTTCATCGGTCTGCGAGAACTTGCCTTGCAGGCCATGCACGTGCATGTGGTCCACACCCGCAAGGCGCCACAGCGTCTGCCAGGCGTTGAACGAAAAGCCCAGCAGCGGGTGGCGCGACAGGGCGCCGTAGCCGTTGCGGTGGCCGTGTAGCGCCAGCGGGGTGTGGCGCCGCAGGGTTTGCACGGCGGAGTAGCCGCACCAGTTCAGGCTCACCATCACACAGCTTCCGCCTTCTGCGGCGATCAGGTCGGCGTGGCGGCGCATGGCGTCGGTTTCGTCGGTGATGTTGAAGGCCACCATGACCAGCTTGCCGGTTTTGTCCTGGTGGGCGCGCACGCGGCGCATCACGGCCTTGACGCGGTCGGCCAGCGGCGCGCGAACCGGGTTGGCGCAGACCTCGTCGTCCTTGATGAAGTCCACCTCCGCGGCACACAGGCGGCCGGCCAGGTCGCCGGTTTCTTCGGCCGACAAACCCACGTTGGGTTTGATGATGGTGCCGATCAGCGGGCGCCCCTGCACACCCGTCAGCGCGCGGGTGCCGCTGATGCCGTGGCGGGGCATGTCGAACTGCGCGCGGTAGGCGCTGGGCAGTTTCATCGACTCCAGGCGCAGGCCGGTGACCTCGCCCAGGTCGTACAGATTGCCCGACACCGTGGCGGCCAGCGTCGGCAGGTTGGGGCCGATGTTGTCGCACGGAAAGCTCACGCGCAGCCGGGCGCGTTGCCAGGTCTGCGGCGTGTCGAACATGCCGCGCCGCTGCATCCAGCCGTTGGGCAGCGAAGGGGCGGGCGCCACGTCCAGCAGCTCAACCGATTCGACCGTGGCGCGGGCGCGTTCGCGCAGCGCGTCGGTCTCGCCCTCCACCCGGGTGAAGGTGCCACACGATTGTTCGCCCGCCAGCACTTCGGCCACGTGGGCCGGGTCCAACGGGGTCTCGATCAGGTAGGTGGCTTCAAAGCGGTCTGGGGACATGGTGGGTGAACTACTGTTTTGATAGCTGCTAGCGCTTATGGAATAAGCGCTAGAGGCCAATTTGGCTTGAAATTCTGGGCGTCTTCAGATCTTGGACAGATCCGGAAACGGCCGCACCGGGTCGGTCGTACCGTCCCAGGTCTCCGACTCCGAACGGATCAGGTCGAACATGCGGCCCTTGGGGCCCGCCACTTCCGACAGCTCGATCACGGTGCCGGGGTGGTACTCGGTGTCGAAGTACACAAACCGGCCCTTTTCGCCCACCTCGCCGCTCATCACCGTCTTGAAGCCCTGTGCCGTCAAACGCGCCATGTCGGCGTCGTAGTCGCTTGTCCAGTACGCCACGTGCTGCAGCCCGGTGCGCCCGGCCTGCAGAAAGTCGCGGTACATCGACGGCACATCGTTGCGCGTCTGGATCAGCTCGACCTGCACATAGCCCGAGTTGGCCAGCGCCACCGAGTTGTGCGGCTCGTATCGCTCGCCCTTGTAAACGTAGTTCTTGATCGGAACCTTGGGGTTGTAAAACCAGGGGCCTACGCCCAGGGTCTTGCTCCAGTAGTCCATGGCGGCTTCGATGTCGTGGACCACGTAGCCAAGTTGGCGGATGGCGCCGAAATGACGGCTCATAAAAATTTCCTTTAGTGGTGATGCGTCAGGGCAGGGCGCAGCCGGGCGGGGCCCGTCAGGCGCCGCCCAGGTTGCAGGCTTGGCTTGCTAGTTGGCTTACTTCGCGCCGTCGATGATTTCTTTGGGGATCGGCACGCCCGCGTACTTCACATGGATGTCGTTCAACTTGCCGTTGGCCAGGTTGGTCTTGATCCAGCCATTGACGGCGGCCATCAGCTCGGGCTGGCCTTTGCGCATGGCCACGCCCAGCTGGTACGACTGCAGGATGAACTTGGTCTCGAAATCGCGCGCCGGGTTCTTCTTGGCGATGGCCGCGATGATCGGCGGCGTGATGGCCACGATGTCGGCCTGGCCGGTGGCGGCGGCGGTGATGGACGCGGATTCATCGTCAAACCGCACCACCTTGGCCTGCGGTGCGCGCTCGGTCACGATCTTGTCCTGCGGGCCACCGCGCGTCACGGCCACGGTTTTGCCCGCCAGGTCTTCGATGCTGGTCAGCTTCAAGCTCTTGGGCGCGCCCACTGCCGCCTGGATGGCGCCGTAGGGGATGGAGAAGTCCACCGCCTTCTGGCGCTCGGGCGTGATCGACAGCGACGAGATGATCAGGTCCACCTTGTTGGACAGCAGGTTGGGGATGCGTGCGGAGTTGGTGGTGTTCACGATCTCCAGCGTCAGACCCAGGTCCTTGGCCAGCAGCTCGGCCGCCTCCACGTCCGAGCCCACGGGCTTCATCTTGTCGTCCACATAGCCGTAGAACGGCGCGCCAAAGTCGATGCCCACGCGCAGCTTGCCGGCAGACTTGATGTCGGCCAGCTCGGCCATGGCGGGCATGCACAGGGCGGCGGCGCCCACAGCCAGCAAGGTGCGGCGGAAGAAGAGGGATACGGTCATGGTGGTTGTCTCCTGGTGGTTTTTGGATACGGAATCGAAAGGGGCAGGGCTGAAGCTGAAACTCAAAGCCCGTGAGAAAGAAAGTCGCGCAGCTCGGCGGTCTGCGGGTGTTTGAGCATGTCGCCCGGGCCCGTCTCCCAGACCTTGCCTTCGTGCATGTAGATGATGGTGTCGGCCACACGGGCGGCAAACTCCATCTCGTGGGTGACCAGAACCATGGTCATGCCGCCCTGGGCCAGGGCTTCGATCACACGCAGCACCTCGCCGGTGAGCTGCGGGTCGAGGGCAGAAGTCACCTCGTCAAACAGCATCACCTGCGGCTCCATCGCCAGCGACCGGGCAATGGCCACGCGCTGCTGCTGCCCGCCCGAGAGCTGCTCGGGGTAGGCCTGCGCCTTGTCCGCCAGGCCCACCTGCTGCAGCGTGCGGGCGGCAATCTCGCGCGCCTTGGCCGTGGGCAGGTTCTTCACGGCCTTGGGGGCCAGGGTGATGTTCTGCTCCACCGTCAGGTGCGGAAACAGGTTGTAGCTCTGGAACACGATGCCCACGTCCTGGCGCAGCTGGCGCAGGTCGATGGCCGGGTCGTGCACAGCGTGGCCGCAGACATTGATGGTGCCGCTGTCGATGATCTCCAGCCGGTCGATGCAGCGCAGCGCCGTGCTCTTGCCCGAGCCGCTCTTGCCGATGATGGCCACCACCTGGCCCCGGGGAATGGCAAACGACACGCCCTTGAGCACCTGGTTGCTGCCAAAGCTTTTGTGCACGTCTTTTAGTTCAACGACGGGCTGCGCAGGCGAGGCCGCTGGCTGGGAGGGTTGCGTGGCAGCGTCTCGGGCGAGGTTCATGGTGTCTTCTCGTTTCATGCGGTGGTCACAGAAGGGATGGCTGTGCCACGGTTTCCAAACTGCTGGCGCTGCTCCAGCTTGCGGCTCCAGACGGACAGCGGGTAGCACATCGCAAAGTAGACGATGGCGATCAGCAGGTACACGGTGAAGGGCTGAAAGATCGAGTTGTTGATGAGCTGCCCGGCACGCACCAGCTCGATAAACCCCACGATGGACGCCAGCGACGTGTTCTTGACGATCTGCACCATGAAGCCCACCGTGGGCGGCGTGGCAATGCGCACCGCCTGCGGCAGTACCACCAGCCGCATGCGCTGCGTGCGTGACAGGGCCAGGCATTCGGCCGCCTCCCACTGCGTGCGCGGCACCGACTCGATGCACCCGCGCCAGATCTCGCCCAGATACGCGCTGACGTAAACAATCATCGCGATGCTGGCGGCCACGATGGCGGGCAGCTCCAGCCCGGCAATGCTCAGGCCAAAGTAGCACAGGAACAGCACCACCAGCAGCGGCGTGCCCTGGATGATCTGGATCCACGCAATCGTCGCCCAGCGCACGGCCTTGATCGGGCTGACGCGGCACAGCGCAATCACGCCCCCGGCCAGGCCGCCCCCCACAAACGCAATCAGCGACAGGCCAATGGTCCACAGCGCGCCAAACAGCAGGTACTGCAGGTGATACGAGTTCAGTCCACCGTCAATCATTTGGCGTTCCCCAATTTGCGCTGGCGCGTGAACACGATCTGCCCGAACACCCACAGCCCCAGCCGCATCAGCAGCGACAGCGCCAGGTAAGCCACCGCCACCAGGATGTAAGCCTCAAACGGGCGGAAGGTCTCAGACTGCACCCGCGCCGCCACGGCCGTCAGTTCTTCCACCGAGATCTGCGAGGTGATGGACGACGCCAGCATCAGCAGCACAAACTGGCTGGTGAGCGCGGGGTACACCTTCTCCATCGCCGGGCGCAGCACCACATGCCAATACACCTGCCGGCGCGTCAGCCCCAGGCACTCGGCCGCCTCGATCTGGCCCTTGTGGATCGAATCCATGCCCGCCCGCATGATTTCGCAGGTGTAGGCCGCCACGTTGATCACCAGCGTCAGCAGCGCTGCAGCAAACGCCGACACTTTGAAGCCCAGGCTGGCCAGGCCAAAGAACACCAAAAATACTTGCACCAGCAGCGGCGTGTTGCGCAGCACCTCTACATACGCACCGCAGGCCTTCACCACCCAGCGCCTGTCGCCGCGCCGCCCAATGGCCAGCAGCGTGCCACCCACAAAACCAATCACCGTGGCCGGGAAGGACAGCAGGATGGTCATCCAGGCCCCTTCCAGAAACTGGGGCCAGTTGGCCAGCACGCTGGCAAAGTCGAACTCGTATTGCATGGGCGCGGCGGCGATGCTTCAGCGCACGCAGGCGGGGCGCCTGGTCACGAACGGCACGAAGGGTACGAAGGGCACGGGCAGGCCCGGGGCGCTGCACGCGGCGCGAGTTGGGGTATCAGGCATGTCTTGTCTCCTGCGCAATCGGTCTTGGCCGTTGCAACCTAGGGTTTGTACTGATGGTTTCTGATGCCTTTCAGCATCGAACGCCCAGTGATACTATCCGCGGAATCCATCAAATACCAGCAAACTTAATGATGGTTTTTGATTGAATTCATATGGCCCAAAACCCGCCTAGTCCTAGCAGTCCCAGCAGTCCCCGCAGCCCGCGCATCCCCGACATCGCCCAGCTGTCCGGCGTCTCCACCGCCACGGTCGATAGGGTGCTGAACCAGCGGTCGGGCGTGCGCAACGCCACCGCGCAGCGGGTGCTGCAGGCCGCCGCCACCCTGGGCTACCTGCCGCAGGCCGAGCTGCACGCAGCGCTGCAACCGCAACCCTTGCGCCTGATGGTGCTGATCCCCGAGGGCAGCAACCGCTTCCTGCAAATGCTGGGCGACGTGATCGGCTACGCGCAAGACCACTGGGCACCGTTCAACGTGCGCTGCCAGGCGGCGTACATCGAAAGCTTCAACCCCGATGCGCTGGCAAAAGCACTGCTGCACTACGGCAAGCGGTGTGACGGCATCGCCTTCATGGCGCTGGAGCACCCCGTGGTGCGCGAGGCCGTGGCCCAGCTGGCAGAGCAGGGCGTGCCCACCGTTACGCTGATCTCAGACCTGTCTAACTCGCGCCGCGTGGCCTACGTGGGCCTGGACAACCGCGCCGCAGGCCGCACCGCCGCCTACCTGATCGCCCGCTTCATGGGCCCGCTGGCCCACAGCCGCAAGGCGCATGTGGCAATGATTGTTGGATCACTGCGCTACCGCGCCCATGAGGAGCGCGAGGCGGGCTTTCTGCACCTGTTTGAAGAGCAGTTCCCCCTGGTGCAGGTGGTGGGCGTGCGCGAAGGCCAGGACGACGCCGAGCGCAACTACCGCCAGGCCCGCGCGCTGCTGGAGCAGCACGACGACTTGGCAGGCATCTACAACATCGGCGGCGGGGCCGAAGGCATCGGCCGGGCGCTGAAGGAAGCCGGGGCAGACCGCAAGATCGTGTTCATCGGCCATGGGCTCACGCCGGATACGCGGGCGCTGCTGATCGACGGGACGATGGATGCGGTGATCACGCAGAACCCGCAGGGCGCGGTAATGAACTGCGTGCGGATTTTTGCCAACCTGCGGGATGGGCGGGAGCCGACGAGCGGGGTGGAGACTACGCGGAGTCAGGTGATATTTCGGGAGAATTTGCCTTAGCGGTATGGCAAAAATGCAGTAATAAAAGAAAATGGTCTCAACGTTTAACTGACTGGTGCGAAGTCGTCTAAGGACACTTTTCCAATGATTTCTCCATCGAAATGGTTGAACATCACGTCTCCAAGAAGTTCAGGGAAAACTGAAACATCAAAACCGCTCTCGACTTGTAGCAACATTGCGTCATGCATCGGCAGAATAAGTTCTGTCGTATGAAATTTGCTAACTGCTAAAAGAGCCTTTTTAAATATAAGAGATGCTGTTCCTTGCACAACTTGACTTATGGCTGAGCGTTCCTCTTTAGGCGTCAGCGGTCCCGGCTTATCGCGATAACGGTAGTTGCCAAGAGATGTGCCGATGCGATTGTTACTTAAGTAACTTGCATGCACTGAAATTTTCCATTGCTCAAATTTCGAAAACTGGCGAAAAAAATCCTTGGCTGCTTTGCGTGGGGCACCTTCTGCTTCTGCCGCCTGAATCAGTGCTTTGAAATTCATCCCATATGCGTAGGAAAGGAAGAGTCTCTTGGCTTGCTTTCGCCTCAATGCATCTTGAAATAGTATTTCTGCGGCAGCTTCATATAAATCGCCTTCTAGGTAAAATCGGCGCATTGCAGGATCTCCGGAGAGAGCCGTCATGATCCCGACTTCATATTGGTCGTAATCAACATAGCAAAATTCTGTACCAACCTCTGGCACCAGAATATCACGGTGACGCTTCGCGAGATTCTGCAGAGCGGGATCTTTATAATAAATTCTTGACGTAATTGACCCAAAGGTGTCGACCATTGGGAAGGCTCTTTTTTGTCCTACTGGAAGTGCGTTTAGAACCCCCCGAGATAAGGCGAGTTTTTTTAAATTAAGCAGGTCTTTTGCAAAATTGTCAGGCATCGGGACGAAGCGAAGCATGTAATCAACATCTATTCCAGAAAAATCAAATCCACGAGAGGTTAGATAATCTACAACATCCTCATCATGTGGAATCTCTAAAGGAAAATTATAATTATTCGAAAATTCCTTGAGAGCTGTGTAATAGTCATGATCCATCTTCTTCTTGTGCATGCCCAGCCGGTCAACATCGATAGAGATTCCTTTTGCGGCAGATCGGGCTACGTAATTCCAAACAGGCTGCTCTATCAGTAGATATCTATCCAGTTCATTCTTTTCCAAAGCGGCTTGCTTTAAGATTTTCCAGTAATCAAGCAGTGCGGCTCCAAAGGCAGAGTAGATTTTTTCATCAAACGGTGCAGATTTGTTGAATATCTTAAAATAATGACTCGCGAGTTCTTTTTCTGGGAAATCAGGCAATCTACGTCCAATGTCTTGTTTTTCGCGTGCTCGTCGGGCAAAATTACCTCCCGTGGTTGCCGCTTGAAAATCATCTGCATCAATGATATTTTGAGGCAGGAATTTTCCTGAGGTTGCAAAAGTCGAGAAAATAAGCCATGAGTCATGACAGATTAGCGTGGATTTTTCATCTAGGATGGTAGCTTGATCTACCTCATCCAATTTTTCGTGGAATAAAAAATACCTGTCTTGCCCATTGTTCGCATAATCTTTAATAAATAGAAATGCTTTGGTTTGCCTGTTAGTCATAAGCATTGACTTCGTCAAAAAGCTGCAAAATATTTAGGGGTTCTTTCGTGGCTAGAGGGTGTCCATCAGTGTTGAAAAACGCGGCGCCCCTTCGTGCGGTATTTCTTACTTTTATCCCCACCTTGCTGTGCAAGGGCCATAGAACTTCTTTGTCCAAATCATGGGTTGCAAGTAAAAAATGTCGCTGATGCTTGTAAGGCCAGTCGTTCGAAAATAGTTGGACATACGGTACCAATTTATTTTTCTCGCCAATACATGAAAGGTAGACAAAAATTGAAGAGGTCGCGGGAGAGTCGAAATTGGTTTCGAGTTGGAATATGGCCGTTTTTATAAGCGGTTCAAATTTAATATTTTTTCGTGCAAGCAACAACCATAGCTGGTAATTCTGCCATGGATGGATGGCCTTTGATTCATTCGAAAGAAAATCGGCAAGTCTCTCGGTGGTATTTTCAGGCCATGGCAATGCAGCTAGTAGCCTACAATGTTGATCTGTCGATACTGGCTCATTCTCGAGGCAGTCGAGAATAGTGTTTGTTAAATTAATTCCGCACGATGTTTGAATGTCAAAAAGTTTGGCGTCGATTAGTTGTAAAAGTCTATTTGTCGCAAATCTGAACTGGCGCGATTGAGTTTCTTTCTTTTCGATGCATTCAATGATGATCTGACTTATATACTTTGCGGATCTCGCGATAACTCGACGACTTCTGGAGCGCCACATGTTATCGATGGTGATCGTTCGATCATCAGTCGCAGGAAAAAACTCAGCGATTAATTGATTTGAAGTGTGAGCGTCGAGAATTTTCGTTTTTGCTGAATTAATGTTCATGCCGATAAGCCTAAGCTCACCGATGAGGGTGATGAGTGCTTTTTTCGCTGCGTTACCGTCCGGGCAGATGATCCGTATATCATCTACATACCGGTAGTAGTCATGGCCCATTTCGACCATTTTTTTATCAACGGTGTTGAGAACAATGTTTGCAATAAATGCAGATGGGTCTCTATTTTGGGGTAAACCATGTTTATCACTATAACCCCATTTTTGAAGAAGATCGCATAGTGTGTTAATGGCATTTCTGATTAATACTTTTTCTCGGCCGTCTGCTTGCACGTACGGCAGTAAACCTTCAAAGCTGGATTTTATGGATTCAACTGATATATTTTCAAAATAGTTAATTAAATCAGTAGCGAGCAATGATTGCCCGCTAGAAATACCAGTGTACGTAACGCCCTCGAAGGTATGCCAAAGATCTATTCGGTTTTTGAATAGATATTTTTCTGCGGCTCGGCGCTTGTTAAATCGATGGCTGAGTACTCTCGGCGAAAGCAAGGGGTCAAAATATGGGATAAGGTAAGTACATATAGCCTGATATACAAACCTGTCATAAAAATCTGTCTCCAATGAATAGCGAATGCCTAGCCCTTTTTTGGGGATATCGCAAATCGTTCGTTTTGTGCCTTCGTATCGGCCGTTTCCCTCTGTGACCAAATCAGCGACGATTTCCATTAACGCATCGGGGTGATTTAATAAGTCCCTGTGCTCTAACGCGTCAGTAAACCAATCGTCCCGCATATCTTGGCTCATGTGAGCCGTTACGGCCCTTGTGTCAATGGGGAAAGCTAGAGTCAGTCGCTGTTCATTGAAGTGGCTCATTTGCGTCACGCTCTTCCGTTTGATCAAAACATATCGTTACGTTACGGCAATATAGGCCATATGCAGCGTGTTTACGGACGTAGACGATCGCTATCGTTAAAGCCTGCATACGACTTGATTGTCGAATGCTACAGTTTTAATAGCTGTCAGAGCTTTTCGAATAAGCGCTATAGGCCTTTTTGACTAGTATTTTGGCGAGCGAAACCTGCGTCAGGCCTTTCAGTCGTCGCAAGGTCTGCCAGCGCGCCACTCAGCCACGGGTGCTCAAATCGGTAGCCATTCGATAACGCCGCAACCGGCACGGCGTTCTGCCCGTCAAGCAGCAAGGTAGACATTTCTCTCAGCAGGGCTCGCAACGGCAACCCCGGCATGCGCAGCCAGGCGCGTCGGCCAAACGACTCGGCCAGCGCCTGCACAAACGTAGCCTGCGTCACCGCATCAGGCGCCACGGCATTGACGGGACCCTGCAGGTATTGGTGCTCCATCGCAAATCGCACCAGCCCCACCGCATCGGCCAGATGAATCCACGGCGCAGGTTGTCGGCCGTGGCCCAACACGGCGCCCAGACCCAGGCGTGCGGCCAACGCTTGCATCGGATAGGCACCACCCCCGTGCCCCAGCACCACACCAAACCGCATGCGCACCACCCGCACGCCCAGCGCTTCTGCCCGCCGGGCCTCGTGTTCGATGGCTGCGCACAGGTCAGACTGGAATTCGCCCGGGCGGGGTGGGGCGGTTTCGTCTAGCGGCTCCATCGACGCGTTGGGCGATGCGCCGTAGAAGCCCACGGCCGATGCGCTGACCAGCACGCGCGGGGCCTTTTGCAGGCGGCGCATCAGGCTGACGACGGCCACGGTGGTGTCGACGCGGCTGGCCAGCAGTTGGCGTCTGCGCGCCTGGGTCCACGGCATGCCCAGCACGCGAGCGCCTGCCAGGTTGACCACTGCGTCGATGGTCGTTTCAGACGGGATGGCGTCCAGGGTGTCCACCACCCACACGCCGGGGCCAAAGCTGGCGCGGGCCTGCAGGGCGTCGCGGGTCAGCACGATCACCCGCTGGCCGTCGCGCACCAGGTCGGCCACCAGGGCGCTGCCCACAAAGCCGGTGGCGCCGGTGACCAGGGTGGCGGGCTGGGGTTGGAGGCCATGGGTGTGCCGGGCGCTGGGCTGCGCAGGCAGTGCCGTGCGGTAGAGCTTGATGGCGGCCAGCGTGTTGCGCAGGCTCCAGGCCCACACGCCGACGGCGTAGGCCGTGAACAGCCACGACACCCAGCCGTGCGGGGCTAGCACCATGGCGGTGGGTTGCTGCACCCAGGCCCACAGCACGGGGGCGATGAGGCCCAGGAAGAGGCCGTAGCTGATGGTCAGCACGGTGTGCAGCACGCGCTCGAACGGCGGCAGGCGCCGGGTACGGTCTTCTTCCAGAAAGTCGGCCAGGGTAATGCCCAGCTCGATCAGCAGCAGGGCAGCCAGCACGGCGGCAAAGGCGCCGCGCCATTCAAACCAGGCCAGGCCGAAAAAGACGACTCCGTAGATGGCCTCGCGTGCGGCGTGCAGCGAGAGTTCATACCGTGCCGAGGTGCGCTGCGGCAGCCGGGCTTCGAGCTCGTGGTGCCACAGGTTGTCAAACGCGCCCAAGGCGGCCTGGATGGAGAGCAGCAGGAAGATGGTGTTCATGGCGGTCATGGTGTGTGCCCTCAGTGGGTAGAAGAATGGGTGCCAGCGGGGTCGGCGCAGTCGTCGGTCACGGGATCGGTGAACACGCCGGACTGGTGGAAGGTTTCGCCCCACAGCGGGTGCACCATGCTCAGCGTGAAGCGGAACTGGCCTGCGCCCAGGTCGGTGTGGGCAACGCGGCAGGTGCCGGGCGTCAGCAAGGTCGGCACGGGGATGCGCAGGCCTGCCAGCACCCACCAGAAGCGGCGGCTGCGGAACACCAGTGCGCCGTCTTCTTCCAGCACATCGAGCGACATGGCCAGGCCGCCGTCGGTGCGCTCCAGCAGGGTGCCGTCGGCGCCGAGTTCCTTGGTGGACCGCACGGTGCGGTCTGCGCCGTTGTCAGTGCCGTTTTCGGTTTCGGCTCCGGTGTGAAAGCGCCGCTCCCACACCACACCGCCGCGCCCGTTGTGGCTAACGTTCACGGTGGCGGGCAGGGCGGTGGTGTTGATGTGGGTCAGCGGGCCGCCCCAGGCCCGGGTCAGCGCGGCGTAGACGTGGCCGATCAGCGAGCAGCGCAGGTCCATGTGGCCGTGGTAGCTGACGTTAGCGTGCGCGGTGCCAAAGCGGCGTTGCACCGCGGCCGGCAGGCGTGCCCACGCTGCGGCGCCGGCCAGGGCGGGCAGGTCGAGTACCGGGTTGGGTTGCGCTGGGTTGGCGGTGCAGTGGCGGGGCGCTGGGGTGAAAAGGGCAAACATGGCGGGCTTTGCAAGAGTGGCGGTTGCACTCCCTATTGCGAAACCCGGGCCAGCCTCAGTGGCTGCTGCAAGTGCTTGATTTCATTGAAATTTGCGTGCTGACCTGCATACTTGGTTTACAGTGCGCGCAGCCCCCACCGTTAACGCCAGGAACAGGTCACGCCATGATCACCACCACCGTCTGTACATGCTGATCCACGCCGTCCTCGGGTTTTCGGTGCTCGAAACGCTGGTGCTGGCAGCCCTGCTGCTGGCCTGGGCCGACCGCGTGGCGGGGGCCCGGTTGCTGGCGGCGTTTCTGATCGGCATTTCGCTGTGGATGGTGGGCAACGAGCTGCCCAACTGGCTGGGGCCTGAAACCGAACCAGTGGCGATACGCTTGCTGGCCACGGCGCCGTTCACCTCTGCGCTGTTCTTTCATTTCTGCACGGTGTTTTGCCGTGTGGACCTGGGGCGCTGGGGCGTTGCGGCGGCCTATGCGCTGGGCGGGGGCGCCACGGTGGTTTCCATCATCCTGGTGCCGGGGCACTTGGTTGAGCACCGCGACATTGGCCTCATTGCGGTGGCCGACCCGGTGGGTACGGTCGCCAGCATGGCCTGGGTCATTTTGGGCATTGGCGGGGTGGCGGTGCTGCTGCATGCACTGCTGCGCGCACGCCGGTCGGGCGACGGGCAGAAGTTTCGGCAGATTGCCGCCGTCACCGCGTCGTGCCTGTGGGGCCTGCTGTGCCTGGCGGGCTACGGCATTGCGGTGCTGGATTTGCCGATTTACCCGTTTCCGCTGCTGGGCCTGCCGCTGTACTCGTTGATTCTGGTCTACGGCATCTTGCGTTATGGCGTGTTTGTGGCCAACGCCTGGGCTCGCCGCGCCCTGGTGTGGGCGCTGCTGCTGGCGCTGGGGGCGGTGGTCCTGGCGCTCACGCCGCTGCTGCCGTTTGAGTCGCGCTGGCTGGGTGGGCTGGCGGTAGCGGCCAGTGTGCTGGCGCTCAACGGCCCGGTGCGCCGCGTGGCCGAGCGGCTGGTGTACCCGGGGGGCGAGGTGTCGATTGCCGACCTGGGTGCGTGGCGCAGCGCGCTGCTGTCGGCGGAGACGCCCGAGGCCCTGGCGCAGCAGGCCGCCACGCTGCTGAGTGCACGCATTGGCACGCAGGTGGAGGTGCAGATTGGCGCTCCATCCGCATCAACAACACCCTCAACGTCATCGCCGCCATCAGCGCTACCCGGCAGCACCCCGCAGCTGGTGTACACCCCCGGCGAGCAAGGCTGGCAAACCACGCTGCACGGCTGGGACGCCGCACCGCCCGGGCCGCGCCATGTGGCCGAGCTGTTTGGCACGGTGGTGGCTGAGGCGGCGGCGCGCGTGGAGCAGGCCCAGCAGTTTGCCGCTCGTGAACGCGAGCGCCAGTTGCAGGCGCGGCTGGCCGAGCTGGGCGCGCTGGCCGCCACGGTGGCGCACGACATCCGCAACCCGCTCAACATCATCTCCATGGCCGTGGCCGCCGCGCCCAGTGACACGCGGCGCGAGGTGGCCGACCAGGTGGCGCGCATTGCCAACCTGACGCACGACCTGCTGGACTTTGCCAAGCCCTGGAAGCTGGTGCCCCGTGAGCTGGACCTGGCCGCCCACGTGCGCAACGCGGCACAGCGTCTGCCACAGGTGAGCCTGGGCGCGGGCCTGGCCCAGCCGCTGGTGCTGCAGGCCGACCCGCGCCGCGTGGACCAGGCGCTGACCAATTTGCTGGAGAACGCACGCATTGCAATGGCGTCCGAGGCCGGGGAGTCCGATGGTGTGGAAGATGCCAAAGCGGCCGCAACCCACAGCCCCGTGCACATCGACGCAGAAACCACCGACGACGCCGTGCTGCTGCACATCTGCGACGCAGGCCCCGGCGTGCCGAACGAAATCAAGAGCCGCCTGTTCGAGCCTTTTGCATCGCGCAGCCCCGGTGGTACCGGGCTGGGCCTGGCCATCGTGGCCCGCATCATGGCTGCGCATGGTGGCTCGGTAGCACTCACCGAACGGCCGCCGTGGAGCACGTGTTTCACGCTGCGCTTTCCTTTGACGACGACGCAACGACTGCCATGACCGCCAACACCACAGACAACGCAGCCGACGCTCAGCCGTATGCGGAGCAAGACGCCGCGCCAGCGAGCGAGCCGATGAGCGGTCATGTCAGCGGCCATGTGTTGCTGGTGGATGACGAGGCGGCTTTTCAGCGGCTGGGCGGCGTTTTTTTGCGCAACCTGGGCCACACCGTCACGCTGGCGGGCGATGGCGATCAGGCCCTGGCGGCATTTGCCAAACAGCAGCCCGAACTGGTGCTGCTGGACCTGGCCATGCCGCCGCACATGGACCCAGAGATCGGCCTGGAGCTGATCCCGCGTTTTGCGCGCGTGCCGGTGGTTGTGTTGACCGGCCACGGCGATCACGCGCTGGCCCTGCGCGCCACTGAGCTGGGCGCCTGGGACTTTCTGACCAAGCCCATCGACCCCGACATGCTGCGGTTTGTGGTGGCACGCGGGCTGCGCAAGGCGCGTCTCGATGCCGAACTGGCTACCCTGCGCGCAGGGCAGTCGCTGGACGACCTGGGCATGGTGGGACAGGCGGCGGCCACGGTGCAACTCCGCGCCCTGGTACGCCGCGTGGCACCCACCCACGTCAGCGTGCTGGTGCTGGGCCCCACGGGCACCGGCAAAGAGCTGGTGGCGCGTGCCTTGCACGCCTGCAGCGCCCGCCGCAGCGAGGCCTTTGTCGCCATCCACTGCGGCGCGCTGTCGGCCGAGCTGCTGGAGAGCGAGCTCTTTGGACACATGAAGGGCAGCTTCACGGGCGCGTACCGCGACCAGCCCGGCCTAGTGGAGGCTGCCCACGGCGGCACGCTGTTTTTGGACGAAGTGGGCGAAATGCCACCGCCCATGCAGGTCAAGCTGCTGCGCTTTTTGCAAGAGGGCACTTTTGTGCCCGTGGGCGGCCGTGTGCCCAAGCGCGCCGACACCCGCGTGGTGGCCGCCACCCACCGAGATCTGGAAGCGATGGTGCGCGAGGGCACCTTCCGCGAGGATTTGTTCTACCGCCTCAAAGGCGTGGTGCTGCGCACCCCGTCGCTGGCAGAGCGGCCAGCCGACATCCCGCTGCTGGCCACGCGCTTTTTGCACCGCGTGGCGCACCGTGCCAGCCTGTCGGTCAGCGCCCTGGCGTGGCTGATGGCGCGTGAGTGGCCGGGCAATGTGCGCGAGCTGAAGGCCGTGGTGGAGTCTGCCGGGGCCTTGCTGATGCCCGACCAGCGCGAGGTGGACGCCGAGCTGTTGCAACTGGCCAGCGGCGATATGCCAGACGCGAGCGACACCGCAGCGAACCTCAAAACCACCCCACTGGCCCCGCCTGGCAGCACCGGCCCGCTGGACGCCGCGCTGATGGAGCTGGAAGTGCGCATGGTGCGCGACACCATGGCGGCGGTGGCGGGCAACCAGTCGGAGGCGGCACGGCGGTTGGGGATTTCTCGGGTGGGTTTGATCAAGAAGTTGACGCGGCTGGGGTTGAAGTGAGCCTGCGGGCGTGACTGCGCGCATGGGCGCCGTGGCGCATGACATGTTCCTCTGCACTTGCGGAACTGCCCTCGACGAGTTGGGCTGCACACGGTGCTCCCCAAGCAGTAAATTGCCGATTGCTATATTAACGATAGCAATAAAGTCTTATGTATAAAGCGCTAGGCGCCAATTCGATTCGAACTTGGCGATGAACACGCGTTGCGCTTCGCCGGTGCCGCCCTCACCATCGCATCTGCCATGAGCGTTCCGACCTGTCAGCCCGAAAAGCAGGTCAGCGCCCAGGTCCCTCCTGCGTCTCGGCGTCGGCACTGCGAGATCCCACGCCAGCGCCCACCGCCACGGCACCCAGGCCGGCACCGCCTGCACCGGCCCCGTCTCCGCCACCTCCGCCACCAGCACCTCCACCACCGCGCCCGCCACCAGCCTCGGCCTTGCCAGCCGCTCCCGCGCGCCTGCCTGCGGCACCGCCCGCACTGCCGGGCGGGCGCAGCGGGCCCTGATTGGGGATGGCCACCGAGGCGGGGATCGGCTCCAGGTCCAGCGCCGCGCGGATGAAGTGGCGCAGGGACATGACCAGTTGCGCGGTTTCGATGCTGCGCCCGGCCACCATGTCTTGCGCGGCGCGGGCGGCCAGCTCTACCTGTTCTTCGGTGCCGAGAAGGATCACGTCAGACAGCGCGGCCTCGACCGCATCGCGCATGCGGCGCTGGCGTTCGGTGCTGGCCAGTTCGGGCGCGGGGGACAACGCCTCGGCATCGGTGTGAAGGGCGTCGGTGTCGGATGGGTCCTCCACCGCCACCGCTACTTGCACGCCGCTGTGCTGCACCTGCTGGCGCCGCAGGTCGCGCATGTGCGTGGGGTGCACCTGCAGTTGACCGGTGAACGAGCCGCCTAGCGTTTTGTAGGCCGCAATCAGTGTCTTGAGCCGTTCGTTGATCTGGCGGTTTTCGCGCTCCCGGCGCTTTTGCATGGTCTGCATGAAGACCAGGCGCGTACCCACCATGACCAAGGTGGCCACCAGCATGCCCACCAGCGTGCTGAGCAGGGTAGACCAGGAGCTGACGTCGATCAGATTGCGCATGGGTGGGGCGGCGGCGCGGGCAAGCCGTGGGGATGGAGGGGCGTCCATCGTAGCGGTGACGCACTGGTTTGCCATGTAGGCGGCTGCCCCGTCGGTGGCGCGTGGGCGCCGTGCATTCGCCCCGGTCTCCTACACGGAAGAGGCTTGTTCGGCCAGGCCCCAAAGCTTGAGTTGCGCGGCTGCCACCGTGGCAGCGCGAACTACGCGGGTAAAGCCGTCGCGCCTTCGGGCAGCTTCGCAATCACCTTGATCTCGAACTGAAACCCATACAGCCACGTCACGCCGATGCCCGTGAGCGTGGGGTGCGGCGCATGGCCCCAATACTCGCCCACGACTTCCCAAGCGGCCTCGAAATGCTTTTCTGGGTCCACCATGAACACCGTCACATCGATAACGTCGCCAAACGTGCAGCCAGCGGCCTGCAGGATCGCGTTGAGGTTGTCGAACGCCAGCCGCACCTGGGCCTGGTAGTCGGGCTCCGGCGAGCCATCGGGACGGCTGCCCACCTGGCCCGAGACGAAGAGGAAACCGTTGGAGCGGATGGCGGGCGAGTAGCGGTTCTTTTCGTAGAGCGCCTGGCGCCCGGGTGGAAAGACCACGTCGCGAGGGGATGTGTGCGTCGATGCCATGGGAGTGTTTTCCTTTCGGTAGGCCGCAGGGGCCTTGGGTTGTTGTTGAAAGGAATTTATCGGCGTACCCCCGGCAGATAAACGGGCAAGCCTGTCCATCACTGTTTGTAAACTCCAAACAATCTTTGACGAGGCAGGAGCGCCATGGACCGGTTCGATGCAATGCAGGCGTTTGTGCGGGTGGTCGAATCGGGCAGCTTCACCAAGGCGGCCGACACGATGCACGTGAGCAAGACCACGGTGACGCAGCTGGTGCAGCAATTGGAGGCGCGGCTGCGCGTGAAGCTGCTGCACCGCACAACACGGCGGGTGCAGGTCACGGCCGATGGGGCCGCGTACTACGAGCGCGCGGTGCGGCTCTTGGCCGACATGGACGATGCCGAGACAAGCCTGTCGAGCGCGTCCGCCGCGCCCCGGGGCCGCTTGCGGGTGGATGTGCCCAGCCCGCTGGCCCGGCTGATCCTGGTGCCGGCCCTGCCGGAGTTTCATGCCCAATACCCCGATATTCAGCTCGACATGGGCGTCAGCGACCGCATGGTGGATCTGATCGGCGACAACGTCGATTGCGTGGTGCGCGGGGGCGAGATTCAGGACCAGTCGTTGATTGCGCGGCGTGTGGGCGACCTGCAGCTGGGCGTGTACGCGGCGCCCAGCTACCTGAGTCGTGCAGGCAGCCCTGTACACCCGCACGAGCTGGAGGATTCGCACCACCGCGTGGTGGGCTTTTTGTGGTCGAGCACGGGCAAGACGTTTCCTTACGCGATGCGGCGTGGCGCCGAGGACATTCAGGTGCAGGGCCGCTATGTATTGGCGGTCGACGACGGCAACGCCTACCTCGCGGCCGGGCTGGCCGGCATGGGCGTTCTTTGGCTGCCGCACTACATGGCTCGCCCGCACCTGGGTAGCGGCGAACTGGTGCCCCTTCTGGAAGACTGGGCGCTCGACCCCATGCCGCTGTACGTGGCCTATCCGCCCAATCGCCATGTCAGCGCCAAGGCGCGGGTGTTCATCGACTGGGTGGCGGCGCTGATGGCAAAGCATGCGCCGCCGGTGCGCCCGCCGCGCAAGCGGCCCAGCCGGGCAGCGGACTGAACACCACCGCCCATGCAGGTCAAGCTGCTGCGCTTTTTGCAAGAGGACACTTTTGACGCTGCCTTGCCTTGGCACCACGGCGGCCATGGAGAAGGGCGCTCAGTTTTCATGGCCGCTGGGTGCCGCACTGCATCAGGGCTAAGGTTGCCCGAAGCTCAACATCACTTGATGCCCCTCTGGCTCCACGCTCAACATCCAGTAGCGTCCATCAATCAGGGCCAGGGCAGGGGTGATGTTGCTTAAAAGCTGCTCGCCGTCAGCTGCATCTACATCACCAGGAAGGTACTGGCGTTGTGTTGTGTCGCCAAGGGTCTGCTGGGTGATGCTGCGAAGTGCGTTGTCATCGTGCGGCACGACCAGCAACACCTGGCTGTCAGTGGGGTGTGCGGCAGCCGCTACGGCTGCTGACGTCCACGCGACGCTTTTGTCGATCAGGCGGATGGGCTCGTTGCCGTAGAAGTAGAAGTTTCTAGCGGGGTCGTTGTCGCTGACCCAGATGGAGTACACACTGCGTCCGCCATGGGCGCGGAAGTACACGAAAGCACCCTCGCGCGTGCAGGCAGCGCAAGGCTGTTCATCTGTCATTGCTGCGTAGCCCTGGCCCGTCTGAACCGGTGTGTTTCCCAACCACTTGGTTTGCTTTTCAAAGCGCCATGCGTAGTAGAGGTCACTGGACCGATATCCCTTGAAGAACAGCACGAGGTGGCGTGCGTTGGGCAGTGAAACCGCACAAGGGGCGCGATCGGTTTTGGCGGCACTGCCGTTGACTTGCACGGTGCCATGTTTCATCCAACGGTCGCCGTTCCATTGCAGCCACTGTAGACAGCCCTCGAAGTCGGCATAGAAGCAATGCAGCACGTCGCCATGAACAACCAGTGTCGCAGGGGTGGATGTCTGCACCGGGTCGCCGGACACCTTCAGCAGTTGAAAGTCGGTCCACTGCGTGCGGTGGCGCCCGATCAAAAACTGGTTTCCTTGTTTGACGCACACCCACCGTTCACCCTTGAACTCGGCGATGGCAGGTGAAGACTGCGTGGTCAGCGGTTTGCCCTGACGCTCCAGCAGACGGGCTTGCACTATCCAGTTTGTGGCGCTGCCAGAACCGGTGTTTGGGCCTGTGGCCTGGCCTTTGCCGGGTGGTACGCCAATTTTTGGGGGGCGCAGCGCACCATTGAGATCTGCCGCCAGTACCCACCAAGGCGCGACGCCTAGTATTCCCGCGCGCATCCATTCGCGCGAATTGGGGTTTGCAGTTGGAACACGTACCCGAGCCAAGGCTTCACCCGGTTTTGCGACAAACAGTGGTGAAAAATTGTCGGTAGCCTGAGGGTCGAGCGGGAGCTTGGGAAGAAGTCGCAGGTAAGTGGGAGCGGCCACGGCCTTGCCATCGGTGAACGCGCGATATACATCGGCGATAGCCGCGCGAAGGGCCGCGCGCATCACATTGCGGTTGGCCGCATTCACGGCGTCAAAGTAGCGCCCATCGCCGTAGGCGATCCAGTGGTCGCCAGCCGCATTGCTTACCCACAAACCGTTGAAACCGTCCTCGTCATGCATCGCCTTGGCGCATGCATCCGGCGCAAAGTCGATCGAATGGGTCTGAGAGCTCTGGAAGTCGTGCAGGTGACGCCGCGGCGTGCGCAGATGTCCGCTGGCGAAACCGTCGGTCAGATAGTGGCTGGCGAATGCCAGGTACGCATACGCCTTCAACAGTCCGTTGCTGCGATGCAGTCCCTGCTGGGCACTGGCTGAAGCGGCGGTCTCCATTGCTACTTGAAGACCTGCGCGGCAGACATCGTGGGCGTGGGCACCGAAGTGGTCCCAGTTGAAGCTGGCAATCCACATGTAGCGGCCCCAAAAACTGGTGTCATAGGGATAGATTTTTTTGTCAGCCCCTCCGGTGGCGACGTTGTATTGCAGGTCCCAGTGGTCGCTGTTGCGTGCGTAAGCTTCGTGGGGGTCTTCGCCCTTCGCGATCGCGTTGGCGATGGCCTGAAACTCTTCCTCCATGATTCCCAGAATTTTTTTGACCTCCTGCGGGTCTGCCTTGTCGAGCGTGGCGAAGGTTTCGCGAAACGCAGCGGGCTTGTCCGCCTGATCGGAGATGGGCTTGTGCGCAAGGGCATAAAAATCGCCAGCCAGCGCGACGATCTGGCCGAAACTCAGTCGGCAGCCGTTTTCCAGTGTGAATTCGAGATGAGCGGCATCGTGTGAGCTGCCATCCGCCAGCGTGAGCCTGAGCCCATCCACGATCGACCAGTGCTCGGCGCTACCGAAAAAAGCCCCCCCTGGCCTACGCCCACCCGCAAGCGCTGTGCGTGTGCGAAAGCGCATCGGGACCTTGCGAGGCTGCTGCTGCGTCTGATCCGGACCGAGCGGTTGATTGACTTTGATGTCCATGAGGTTCTCCTGGTAGTCGGCTTGGTGGGCGCTGCTCCGCGCTTGTCAGCCGGTGTTGGGAAGAACCGAAGGCTAGCGACAGAGGGTCGCGTCGAACAGTCCAAAGCTTGCATGGGTCGTGTGCGTGGCATGAACACACGAGGTTTTTCAGGCATGTGGCTGATCACCAACCTGAAGCAGCGCATCCGACCGTTGGCCACGAATTTGGGGAATCCTTCGAGTTCGGCATGGCCATGCTGTTGGCTGCTCCTGTCGGGGAAGCAGACGGCCATCACGGCCGGGCGCTGACGACCTTGGCCCCCGCCACTCGCAGGCTGGCGACAAGCTTGGCGGGCGTGGCGGCTGGCACTACCAGTGTGGCCAGCTCCTTGAGCGCCGCGATGCCGAAGGGGGAGGCGGCTCCGAGTTTGTCGATGGAGGCCAGCACCACGGTTTCTGCAGCGCGCGCGTGCAACGTGCGCTTGACGGCGGCCTCTTCAAAATCCCCGGTAGTCAACCCGGCGTCGGCATGCACACCCGTCACGCCCATCAGGTACAGGTCTGCGCGCAGCCTCATGGCGGCTTCGGTCACGCTGGCGCCCACGTTCACCATCGAATGGCGGAACAGGCGGCCGCCCAGCATCAGCACCTCTACCTGCAGGTGGTCCGCCAGCGCCACAGCCACGCTGGGGCTGTGGGTGACCACGGTGGCGCGCAGGTCCCGCGGAAGGTGTTGCACCACCTGCAGCGAGGTGGTGCCGCCGTCGAGGATCACCACCTGGCCAGGCTGCACCAGGGCCGCGCCGGCACGGCCCAGTGCGCGCTTGTCGTCGGTGGCAAGGTGCTCGCGCACCTGCAGGTTGCCCACGGCCTTTGATGCGGGCAGGGCGCCGCCATGCACGCGCTGCAGCTGGCCCTCGGCCGCCAGCTCGCGCAGGTCGCGCCGCACGGTGTCTTCCGAGATCCCGAGTTCCTCGCTGAGTGCCTTGGCCACGATCTGGCCGTCTTGCCGCAGGCGCTCCAGGATGAGTTGTTTGCGTTGGGTGGTGAGCATGGGCGTGAAGCGGGGCAACCATGGATCAAAACCAGGGTTGCATGAATTTGCATGTTTGTGCATGATATTGCACGATTAAAAATTTGCAAGACCATGTCCACCCCCACCCACCCAAACCCTCCGCTCCTGGTGCTTATTGCTGGCCCCTACCTCTCGGGCACCGACGGCGACCCCGTGGTGCACCCCGTGAATGAATGGCCGCTGCGGCAGCACGCCTGCGCTGCCAACGCCATTCCCGCAACGGAGCCAAGCCTGTGAGCCGCCCCGTGCCCGCACCGGTGCCTGCCAGTACCGAGCAGGTCAAGCTGCAGTCGGTGGAGGTGCTGTCCGACCACTGGTACACCCTGCGCAAGGTGACCTTTGACCTGCACCGCCGAGACGGCCAGTGGCAGACGCTGAGCCGCGAAGCCTATGACCGCGGCAACGGCGCGGCCTTGCTTCTCTATGACCCGCGCCGTCGTACGGTGGTGCTCACACGCCAGTTCCGGCTGCCGGCGTTCCTCAACGGCAGTGCCGACGGCATGTTGATCGAGACCTGCGCCGGCCTGCTCGACGGGGACGACCCCGAAACCTGCATCCGCCGCGAAGCCGAGGAAGAAACCGGTTACCGCGTGCGCCAGCCACGCAAGGTGTTCGAGGCCTACATGAGCCCCGGCTCGGTCACCGAAAAGCTCCACTTCTTTGTCGCCGAATACGAACCGCAAGACCGCATCCGCACCGGAGGTGGCCTCGCCCACGAGGGCGAGGACATCGAAGTGATCGAGATGCCACTGGCCGAAGCCCTGGCGGGCATTGGCAGCGGCGTGATCGAGGACGGCAAGACGGTGATGCTGCTGCAGCATGTGGCGTTGATGCTGCAGGAGGCGGCGGGATGAGGACATGCGGGCGGCGCAGGCGTTAAGGCCTGCGATGCCTATCGCGGTGTGCCGCCGGGCAATACGCCGCCGCGCATCAGGCCTTCTTCTTCACCAGCCCGTAGATCACCAGCAGCACGATGGCGCCGATGATCGATGCGATCCAGCCGACGGACGCGTTGGGCCCGTACCAGCCCATGGCCACTCCCACATAGCGCGCCAACAGCGACCCGGCAATGCCGAGAACGGTGGTCATGATCAAGCCCAATTTGTCATTGCCCGGCTTCAAGGCGCGCGCGAGCAATCCGACGATGAAGCCGACAACGATGGTTCCGAGAATGGAAAACATGGAATTCCTTTGTGATGATGGTCAAGCCGCACCGATGGCCCGGCAGCGACTGTAATTGCATTTCTGACCACGGTTTTACACGCAGGATCCAGGTCTTTGCAGGCCAACTGCGCACCATTGAGAATGGCCTTCATGTCCCTCGCGAGGCGATGGTGGCGCGGATCGTCACGGCGCCTTGGTCCTTGCAGGAACGATAATGGATGGTGCTATTATTTCAGTAGCTAACAGCGCTTATCCCTCAAGCGCCAGCGGCCATTTTTTCTCATAGTCTCGTTTTTCCAACCCGCCCCCGTCCCTCCATGCAAGCTTTGCTCGACGCCATCGCCGCCATGCCCCTGCCCGTTGAGGCCCAACGCGTCTTTCACGGGCGGGGCGGGCTGCATCCGGGTTCTGAGCAATGGTCGCTGGACGCCTACCCTCCGGTGTTCGTACTGACCAGTTTCGCACCCGCCACGGACGAAGACCTGGCCGCCATCGGCGCCGCGTTGCAGGCGCGCTGGGCGCAGATCGCACCGGCTGGCGAGCCGCTCAGCTGGGTCTTTCAGCACCGGGGCGAGGCCCTGCGCATGGAGGGCCGTAGCGAAACACGGCTGATGACCGGCGCCGTGCCCGACCCGCACATCGTGAAGGAGGCTGGCGCGCGCTATCGCGTGCATGTGCTGCGCGGGCAAAACCACGGCCTGTTCCTGGACATGGCCGAGGGCCGCCGCTGGGTGCGCGACCACGCGGCCGCCCGCAGCACCGACCGCTACGGCCTGAAGGTGCTCAACCTGTTTGCCTATACCTGCGCTTTCTCGGTGGTGGCGCTGCAGGCGGGCGCCAGGCACGTGGTCAACGTGGACATGAGCCATGGCGCCATCGGCATCGGGCAGCAAAACCACCAGCTCAACGGCATCACCACGGGCGCGGCGTTTTTGCCGCACGACATCTTCAGCAGCTGGGGCAAGATCACCCGCAGCGGGCCGTATGGCCTGGTCATCGTGGACCCGCCCAGCTACCAAAAGGGCAGCTTCGTGGCCACCAAGGACTACGCACGGCTGATGCGCCGCCTGCCCGACCTGCTGGCACCCGGCGGGCATGCACTGCTGTGTCTGAACGCGCCCGAGCTGTGCGTGGGCTTCCTGCAAGAGCAGATGCAGGAGCTGGCGCCTGAACTGCACTTTGTCGAACGGGTGGCCAACCCGGCTGTGTTTGCGGATGTGGACCCCGAGCGCGCCCTCAAGGTGCTGGTGTACGCCGCCCCGAACCTTTGAACAGGTTCTCAGGGCCGCTTGCGAGTGCCATTTGGGCTTTGTGGGTTATGGGTAGCTTCTGATATTCTTTGCGGCGCCTGTGTGAACCACAGGCCCACGTTCTCACGGCCTCGCCGCCTGGCGCATTCCTGGCGTGTTGGTGCGCGCTTCACCAGGTTCTTCTCATCGACGTATGGTCCGATTTTTCTTGATTTTCATCGCCGTCTTGGCGGTCCTCTTTCGCATCGACATGCTCGATGAGGTGCAACGGGTCGCCATCGAGCCCTGGACCAGCCTGCTCGCCACCGCCAGCGCAGCGCTGATGACCCCGCTGGACTCGGATGTGGCGCACCATGGCCGCATCCTGATGAGCAAGGCCACGGGTTTTGCGGTGTCCATCGAGGCGGGCTGCAACGGCGTGGAGGCGGCCATCATCCTTATCGCCGGCATGATCGCGTTTCCTTCCAGCTGGAAACACAAGCTCGCCGGCATCGCCATCGGCATTGCGGCGGTGCAGGTCGTCAACCTGCTGCGCATCATCAGCCTGTACTACCTGGGCAAGTGGAACATGACCGTGTTCGAGTTTGCCCACCTGTACCTCTGGCAGGCGCTCATCATGCTGGATGTGCTGGTGGTCTGGATGCTCTGGATTCGCTGGATCGCCCGCCAGCAACCTCCCTCACCCCCTCACCCCCCCCTCGCCAATGCAGCTTAGTTCGGTCGGACGTTTTCTGCTGGTTGCCATTGTCAGCCTGCTGTGCCTGATGCCGCTGTGGTACTACCTGTCGCCACAACTGTCCAAGCCCGTGTTCTTCATGGCGGGCGAGGCGGCTTCCACTCTGTTCCATTGGGCACTGAGCTACACCCAGAAAGAGACCACGGCGTTGTTGAACACCACGCTCAAGGTGGTCTCCGTGCAAAACGGCCAGTTCAAGTCGGGCAAGCTTGCGCCTTTGGTGGACTACCGCTTGCTGGGCTACGGCATCGTGATCTTCTGGGCGCTGGTGCTGGCATCGTTTCCCCGTCACTGGGGGCGCAAGCTGCTCATAGGCTCCTTGGCCATGCTGCCGATCCAGGCGCTCAACGTGGCCCTGCAGTGGTGCAACGATGTCTTCAACCGGGCGGGGCCTGAGGTGTTTGTGCAGACGGGACTGCCCGGGTGGGTGGCCGACGTGGTGGCATTTCTGTACCACTTCAATCTGTTCATCTTTACCGCACTGGCCCCGGTGATGCTGTGGCTGTTGCTGGACCGGGAGTTCCTGGCCAAGCTCCACGCCCAGGCGCGTGCCGCCGTGGCCGTTCAGCGGCCGTAGTAAAGCGGGGAGGCCCCAGGGCGGGGGCAAAGCAGGGCAAGCCTGTGGCTCAGCCCAGCATCTCCATGATCGCTGCCCACTCGACGGGCTCCACGGGGGTGATGGACAGGCGGTTTCCGCGCTGCAGCACCCGCATCTGCGCCAGATCCGGGTGCTCCCGCAGCTGCGCCAAACCCACCACCTGTGTCTTGCGCTGCGCCTGCACATCCAGCAGCAGCCAGCGGGGTTTGTCGGCAGGGGATTTGGGGTCGTAGTACGGCGAGGCGGGGTCAAACTGCGTCGGGTCGGTTCGTGTGCCGCTCGCCACGCGCGCAAGGCCGGCAATGCCTGGTTCGGGGCAGCTAGAGTGGTAGAACAAAACGCCATCGCCCACCTGCATGTCGTCGCGCATGAAGTTGCGGGCCTGGTAGTTGCGCACGCCCGTCCAGGGCACGGTGGCATTGGGCGCGGCCAGGGCGTCGTCGATGGAGCATTCCTCGGGCTCGGATTTCATGAGCCAATAGCGTGGTGTGGGGGCTGCGGGTGTGGACATGAGGCATTCTGGCAAAGATGGGGAAACGGCCGGTTGGGGGTTAGCACTCTCCGCCACGAAGGCTCTGCGGTAGTACACCTCTGCTATACAGAAATTCTGAGTCGCTCATGCGGTGGTGGGCCGCTTTTTTTTCCCTATGCCATTTCACCTGAACTCGCGCCTGAGCCTCAAGATGCGTTTGAGCTGGGGTATTGCCGCCGTAGTTCTGCTGGCAACCTTTGCCATTGCCACCATTGCTCTCTACTACGTTCGGCAGCAGCTTGAAAAGTCCATTGCGGAGGACCTTTTTCAGAGGCTGTCCACCATTTCCGACGCGATTGACCTCAAATTTCAAAGCCGTCGCACCCTCCTCAAGACGCTGTCAGCCAGTTTTGGGGCCGTGCCGCCCGGCGAGCCAGTGAAGCTGCAGTCCTATATTGAAAAATTCCAGTCTTTAAGGGATTTGTTCGACAACGTTTCACTGATTGATCCCAAGGGGAATGTGGTTGCCAACCTCGGCGGTACAGTGGCATTCGGGGCGGTGAATGTCGCAGACCGTGAGTATTTCACAGAGTCTCTAAGGTTGGCGAAGGGGATTATTTCTCAGCCCTATAAAAACAGATATACCGGTTTTCCACAAGTCACCATGATGGAGCCGGTGTGGAATGAAGATGGGTCATTGCGCTATCTTCTCTATGGTGCCATCAACCTGAAGGATCAACGTTTTCTGGATAGTTTGCAAGGAGTGAAATTCGGCAACACCGGCTATCTCTTTATTTTGAATTCGCGGGGACTGATTATTGACTTGCCTGATAAATCCAGAATTCTCCAGCATGTAGATGCGCAAGGCGGTGCAAATGTAGTAACTGCACGGGCCATTGCAGGGTTTGAAGGCACCACCACCGGAGCAACCAGAGCAGGAATTCCGGGCCTGTATGCCTTCAAAAGAACCAGGGAAACTGATTGGGTACTGGGTGCTTTTTTTCCAGCGTCAGAGGCGTTCGCCCCTTTGAATGCCATCGAAAAAAATGCCTGGTTGGGCGCGTTGCTCTTGTCAGTGCTTGCAGGCCTGTTGGCGGCGGCAGTCATACAGCGGCAATTGCAGCCACTCAGTGTGCTGCATGAGCGTATGCGGAACATGGACTCGACCAAAGAGTTGGACCAACTCGTCTACCATCCGGATGAAATTGGAGCACTGGCCAAGACGTTTGACGAATTGATGCGCAAGCAAAAAGCCGCTGAGCTGCAAATACGCACCATCATCGACAACATTCCGGCGCTTGTTTCGCATGTGGATACGAATTATTGCTACACGTTTATCAACGCCCGTGTGAGGGACTTGTATCCTGACAGCGGCGATTTGATCGGACGCAGCGTGCAGTCCATACGGGGTGGCGAGTTGTTCGCTCAGGTGGCGCCCCATCTGCAGAAGGCTTTAGCAGGTGAAAGTGTGCTTGCAGAAAGGCTGGGAAGTACCAAGAGTGGAGAGGTCCATAACACTTACCAAGCCCACTACATTCCCGACATCGGGCCCGATGGCAAGGTCAAAGGTGTTTTTGCGATGAGTTTTGACACCACCGCGCTAACCGCCGCATTGCATAAGCAGGAAACCAGCCAGCGTTTTTTGCGGACGATTACGGACAATATCCCTGCGCTGATCAGTTATTTTGATAGTAACAATCGAATTGCCTTTGCAAATGCGACCGTGGGTGCCTGGTTAGGGGTGCAGCCAGAGGAGATAATAGGAACCCATTTGGGAAATGTGCTTGGGGCGGACAGGTATTTGTACAGGGCGTCGATGATTGAATCCGCCATGGCAGGCAATCGGGTGGAATTTGATTCAGAATTGCATCTGCAGGGCGAGCAGCGATTCACTCGCACGATTTATGTGCCAGATATTGCGCAAGATAATAGCGTTCGTGGTGTTTTTTCTTTGACCCTTGATGTCACCGAGTCGAAAGCCATAGAAAAAAAACTGGAGCAGCTTGCGCGGCAAGACGGTTTGACAGGGCTTCCCAACCGAACGGCTCTCCACGAAGCCCTGCCCATGGCGATAGCGCGATCGCAAAGAACCTGTGTTGCCATTGCCATCATGTTTCTGGACATTGATTGTTTCAAGCAGATCAATGACGAATACGGCCACGGCGTCGGAGACGGGGTGTTGATCGAATTCGCTGATCGATTGAAGAAAACGCTTCGTGTCACGGATTCTGTGTACCGACTGGGGGGCGATGAGTTTGTGATCGTGATGGAGCACCTTGCTGATCGCGATGCTCCCAAGGGCGTGGCAGAAAAGATTGTGGATCTCATCCGTTCTGCCCGTTTTGATGAGACCTTGAGTCTGAAGGTGACCACCAGCATCGGCGTGGTGACCGGCGTCCCCAAAGAAGATGCGGACGCAAAGGCGCTGCTGGAAAAATCGGATGCCGCTTTGTATGCAGCCAAGGCCTCAGGCCGGGACCGGTTTCACCTGGTAGAAATGCAAAGTGCATGATGGGCCGGTCTGAGATGTGAATGTGAAGGTAAATGTGAATATCAGCATCTCGCAAACTAATGAATGAGGGGCGTTGCCGTGGGAAAACCCCAATGCAACGGCAAGAGCAAATGGCAAACCATGGCAAAAATCACCCGCTAGCAGTCGACACCCGTACGGAAGCACTGGATAAACACCGCAAACGGTCTGCAGGCACCTGGGTTCTGGCACTGTTTGCGCTGCCATTTGCTGGTGTAGGCGTCGGCTCCTTGTTGCTGGCCGTGCTGCCCACGCTGTACGACTGGACGCGCATGCAGTCCTGGCAGCCTGTGGAGGCAACGCTGCTGTCAGCCAAGCTGCACACCAGCCGCAGCAAAAACTCCAACACCTACAGCGTGACGGCCAGCTACCGGTTTCAGGTGGCGGGGCAAGAGGTGCACGGCAAAAGGGTGGCCATCAACGAGCGCTCAGACAACATCGGCGATTTCAATCAGGAGCTGGGTGCGCGGCTGGAGCGCGCGCTTCGCAACGGCCAGACCGTGCAGGCCTGGGTCAACCCCTCGGATGTGTCGGATTCCGTGATTGACCGCAGCCTGCGCTTGGGCTTGCTGGCGTTCTGGATGGTGTTTGTGCTGGTGTTTGGCGGCTTTGGCGTGGGCATGCTGGCCTATGTGTGGCACGCGCGCAAAAAGGATGCTGCGCGGCGCCCCGAGACCGAAGCGGAACCCTGGCTGGCGCGGCCGGAGTGGGCAAACAACCACATCCGGTCGCACAAGCGTTTGGAGGTGTGGGTGGCCTGGGGTTTTGCCACGGTGTGGAACCTGCTGGCACTGCCAGCCGCCATTGGTGGCGGGCCCCAGATGCTGCGCACGGAGAACTACGCGGCCCTGGGCGCGGTGTCGCTGTTTGTGCTGGTAGGCCTGGGCCTGCTGGTGTGGGCCGTGCGCGCAACGCTCGATGCTCGGCGCTATGGCGAGGTGTACCTGCAGCTGGACCCTTTTCCAGGCTCCATCGGTGGGCACTTTGGCGCCACCATGTCGCTTAGCGTGCCCTTCCAGGCGGGGCTGCACTTTGATGTGACGTTGAGCTGCGTGTTGCACTACCGCACGCGGTCGGCCGGCAAAAGCGGCTACGAGTCTCGCGAAAGCGTGGTGTGGCAGACCGAGGGCGTGGCACAGGTGGCGCCGCATGCGCAGGGCGTGGAGCTCAGCTTTCGGTTCAACGTGCCCCGTGGCCTGCCGCAGTCGCAAGAAGTGGACACCGAATACCACGCATGGCGGGTGCACATTGAAAGCGCCGACCCGGCCCTTGCCTTTGCGCGAACCTTTGATGTGCCGGTTTACGCCACGGGTGAAACGTCCGATGACCTGGCGGCAGACGCGGCGCAGCACCCCCTGCAGCAACAGACGCGCGACGCGCAGGTGGACGAAGTGAGCGATCTGGAGCCCATCCCCGGCGGGGTGCGGCTGTATCTGCCCTATGGGCGGCTGTTGCGCCAGAACCTGGTATGGCTGGGCATGGGCGGCGCTCTTCTCGGATTTGGCGTGATGGCGGGCCGCATGGGGGCGCCAACGTTGTTCCCCGTGGTGTTTGGCGGCGTGGGTGGGGCCATGGTGGTGTGGGGCTTTTATGCGCTGTGCAACAGCCTGCGCGTGCAGCTGGACCAAGACGGCTTGCAGACCGAGCGCCGCTTGCTGGGCCTGAGGCTGGCTTGGCACCGCGTGCCCGCCCGCGATATTGCGCGTTTGGCCGTCAAGGAGAGTTATTCAACCCAGACGGGCACCCGCCACATGAGTTTCTTTCGTGTGCAGGTGGATCTGAAAAACGGCAAAAAAATTGCCATTGCCGACAGCCTACGCGGTCGCGAGGCGGCCGATCAGTTGCTGGAGTCCATCGCATCCGCGACCGGCTATCGGCGGTAGAGCCCAGGAGCGTTTCAGCCCGCCTTGCGAAACGTGAGGTTGATGCGGTAGCTGCCTGTCATCGGGCGATGAGCCTCAGGTAGCGGCAACACCCCATGAAACCGCAGCCGCGCCGGGCCGCCCCACACCACGACATCTCCATGCATCAGCGCAATGCGCCGCGCCTTGTCGGAGCGCAGTGCGCCGCCCCACAGAAACACCGCCGGAATGCCGAGCGACACGGACACGATGGGGTGCGCGTAGTTGCCCTCGTCCCGGTCCTGGTGCAGCGACAGCCGGGTGCCAGGGGCATATCGGTTGATGAGGCAGGCGTCAGGCGCAAAGCCGGGGAAGCCCGCTGCTTGCGCCGCGTCAAATGCCAGCTGGCGCAATAGCGGCGGCATGGCGGGCCAGGGCTGGCCGCTGTCGGGGTCGAGGGGGTCGTAGCGGTAGCCGCTGCGGTCGCTCACCCAGCCGAGTCTTCCGCAGTTGGTCATGGCCACCGACATGCGCAGGCCACCGGGGGTGATGAGGTGCCGGAAGGGGGCTTGTGCCGTCACCTGCTGCACCGCTTGCAGCAGGTCTGCCGCCTTCTCCAGCGCAAAGCCGCGCAGCACCATGGCGCCGGGCTCCAGCACCTCGGGCGGCTGGGCAGGCTGGGGTGGGTCGTCGAAAAGGCTCAGGCTCATAACGGTGGCAATCCATGGCGACAGTGTGGACCGCAGCTGCCGTCGTCCCCGGAGGAGAAGGCGCCAAGCGGCACAGGGGGAACATCATCCAGCATCGTGAAAGATAACACCCAGCGTGTGCCGCTGCCCGCTGCGCAAGCGGCTCACGCCATGTCGCATCTGCACGCGGTACGGCCCGCGCGTGCCCTGCACGGGGCGGTGGTGCACGGCAAACACCACGGCGTCGCCGCGCTGCAGCGGCACCACCTCGGCCCGCGACTGCATGCGCGGGCGCTGCTCGGTCAGCACGAATTCGCCGCCCGTGAAGTCGCGCCCGGGCTCTGACAGCAGCACCGCTACCTGCAGCGGAAACACATGCTCGCCATACAGGTCCTGGTGCAGACAGTTGTAGTCGCCAGCGCCGTATTGCAGCAGCAGCGGGGTGGGGCGCACCTGGCCTGCGGCATGGCAGCGGGCAATGAAGTCGGCATGCCGCGTGGGGTAGCGCACATCGATGCCCATGGCGGTGTTCCACTGGTTGGCGATGGGCGCAAGGTGCGGGTACAGAGCCTCCCGCAGCCCGGCCACCACACCGGGCAGCGGGTAGCTGAAGTACCGGTATTCGCCCTGGCCAAAGCCGTGGCGCTGCATCACCACGCGGCTGCGGAAGGTGCTCTCATCCGCGTTGCCATACAGGCGGGCCAGCGCGGCGCATTCGGTGGCGCTGAGCAGTTGCGGCAGTACCGCGTTGCCTTGCTGGTGCAGGGCCTCCGTGGTTGTTGGCCAGTCGATGGCAACTGCACGCTGCGCCCAGTCGTCGTTCTGCGGATCGGGGTGGAGAGACAGCGGGCCAGAGCTCATGCCACCTTCTCCGCCAGCGGTTGTGCGGGCTCTGGCGCTGCTTCGCGCGCCAGCAGCGCACGTTTGCGTTCCACGCCCCACCGGTAGCCCGACAACGCGCCATCACTTTTCACCACCCGGTGGCAGGGTATGGCCACCGCCAGCGCGTTGGCCGCACAGGCCTGCGCCACGGCGCGCACGGCGGTGGGGGCGCCTATGCGCTGAGCCACCTCGGCGTAGCTTGCAGTCTGCCCGGCGGGTATGGCCTGCAGGGCCTGCCACACGCGTTGCTGAAACGCCGTGCCACGCACGTCCAGCGGCAGGTTCAGCCCCAGGCCCGGGGCCTCGACAAACGCTACCACCTGTGCCACCAGCGCTTCAAACGCGGTATCCCCGCCGATCAGGTGGGCCTGTGCAAAGCGGTCCTGCAAGTCGCGCACCAGGGCGTCGGCGTCGTCGCCCAGCAAGATGGCGCAGATGCCCCGGTCGCTCTGGGCGACCAGAATGGCGCCCAGCGAACACTGGCCGATGGCAAAGCGAATGTCTTGCGCCGCGCCCCCCGCGCGGTAGCGGCTGGGCGTCATGCCCAGTACCTGGGCCGATTGTTCGTAAAAGCGGCTGCTGGACTGGTAACCCGCGATGTAGATCGCGTCCGTCACCGAGGCCGTGTGTGCGTTGTCGAGCGCACTGCGCAGGCGCTGCGCACGCTGGGCGGCGGCATACGCCTTGGGCGTGAGGCCCGTGGACTGCTTGAAGATGCGGTGCAGGTGCGACGGGCTCAGGCCCATCTGGGCGGCCAACGCATCCAGCGTGGGCGCTTCACCGGCGGCAGCGCCTTCGATGATGCGGCAGGCCTCGGTGACCAGCGCGGCGTGGTGCGACAACGCTGTGGGCTGCCGGGGCTTGCAGCGCTGGCAGGGGCGAAAGCCTGCGGCTTCTGCATCCGCGCAGCTGTGGTGAAACCGCACATTCTCCGGCCGGGGTGCACGCGCCGCGCAGCTGGGGCGGCAATACACGCCCGTGGTCTGCACCGAATACCAAAAGCTGCCGTCCGCCGCTACGCTGCGCGCCGCCACCGCCGCCCAGCGCGGGTCGGCTTGGGTGGCTGCGGCCTGTGCGGCCTTGGTGGAGGGGGTGGTGCGGTGGGGCATGGCGACGGCGTAGGTAAATGGTCGGTCCAGGTCGTTGGCGCTGCTGTGAATAGCGTTCGGGTTCATGGTGGATGGCTCACAAGGGGGTTGCGATGCCATGCACTCTAGGGATGGGGTGCGCAGTGTGCACTCCGAAGCTTGCTTTTGAATTCTGCGCCACGGCACCGAGGTGGTTCTAGTGCTGAATTTGCTCTCAGTTCAATTGCTGTTGGCGCTTTCCCATCAAGCGCTAGAGGCCTAAAAGGCACAAATCTACTGGCTGTTGTGTGGGATTGATCGCGCCCCCATCTTTTAGACTGCACCCGGCTTGCCGCCAGCGCCCAGGCCAACCAGAACAAAGCCCACCATTCGGGAGGAGACCCATTTATGCCGCACATCCGCCACGCACGCAGGGCGGGGTTCCACAAGGCCCTGTTGCTCACCTTGTTTGTCGCCGCAGGGGGCGTGGGGACTACTGCAGGGGCCGCTGACCCACAGGCTGCACACCCTCTGGTGGGCCGCTGGAAGGTGGCCAGCATCAACGGCGCGCCGCCGCCCAAGTTCCTGGCGGGCCAGGTGCTGGTGATTCAGGCCGATGCGCAGGTCATCAACCTCGACCTGGGCGCATCCGGTGGCACAGCCGCATCGGAGGGCGCCGTGCAGAAAGCCCTGCGCGACGCTCTGATGCGCGGCACCTGGCGTGCCGACAAGGCGCGGCTGTATGTGTCGAACAGCCCGCGCCGCGACACCGGCAGCGCCTACGCCGTCACGCAACAAGGCAAGTTGCTGAGCTTGGACCCGGACCCGTATTTCTCGAATGCGGACGTACCCTCCAAAGCTACCTACGAGCGCTTGCCGTGACGTCCCCCGCGTCCCCACGCCGCGCGGCGCAGCGGCGTGAAAAGCTGCCGGGAGGCATTTGGGTTCTGGCCTTGTTTGCTGTGCCCTTTGCCGCAGCGGGCATCGGAATCTTCTGGTTCATGGTGGCTTCGCCCTTGGTGGACTGGGCGCGCATGCAAACCTGGAACCAGGTGCCTGCGGTGGTCGAATCTGCCACGCTGCAAAGCCATCATCCCAGCAAGGGTGGCACCACGCACAGCGTGTCGGTGCGCTACCGGTATGTGGTGGAGGGCGTGACCTACACCGGGCAGCGCGCCGCCATTCACGAGCGGGCCGACAACATTGGCAGCTTTCAAGAAGAACTGGGCCGCCGTCTGCAGGGCTTGCAGCGCACTGGCAAAGCCGTGCCGGTGTGGGTCAATCCCCGCAACCCTGCCGAGTCGATTGTGGATCGCCGCCTGCGGCCGGGCCTCATCACCCTGGCACTGGTGTTGTCCTCGGTGTCGGCATGGTTTGGGCTGGCGGTGCTGGCAAAGATAGCCCGCGCCGTCTGGAACGGTGGCACGCCTGTCTTGCCGGGCTCTTAGCCTCCGTCCCGAGAGGTAGGCGCGCCACAGGCGCCAAGGTACGCGCCAAGGCCTGCATTACCGCAGGTTTCTGAAAATGCAATTAAGTTGCGTTATGCTCCATTAACGCAAGGTGGTTGCATTTGTTCGTGCTGGGCCAGACGGCGACCGGAGCAAGCTGCAACACAACACGCACGCCAACCCCCATGACCTCTGTCACCACCCATCGCACTCCACGCCGCCCGCATACCCGCCTTCCCGTCACCGTGCTCTCGGGCTTTCTGGGTGCAGGCAAGACGACGCTGCTCAACCACATCCTGAACAACCGCGAGGGCCGCCGCGTGGCGGTCATCGTGAATGACATGTCCGAGGTCAACATCGATGCGGCCCTGGTGCGCCAGGGCGGCGCTGAGTTGTCGCGCACCGATGAGAAGCTGGTGGAGATGAGCAACGGGTGCATCTGCTGCACGCTGCGCGAAGACCTGCTGCTGGAGGTGGAACGCCTGGCCAAGGAGGGCAGGTTCGACCAGCTGGTGATCGAATCCACCGGCATCTCCGAGCCCTTGCCCGTGGCCGAAACCTTCACTTTCACGGGGGAAGACGGCAAAAGCTTGTCGAGCATCGCGCGGCTGGACACCATGGTCACAGTGGTGGATGCGTTCAACTTCCTCAAGGACTACAGCTCGCGCGACAGCCTGCAGGCCCGTGGCGAATCGCTGGGCGAGGAGGACCAGCGCACGGTGGTGGACTTGCTGATCGATCAGATCGAGTTCTGCGACGTGATCGTGCTCAACAAGGTGGATTTGATCGACGCAGCGCAGCGCGAGCAGCTCATAGCGATCTTGCGCAGCCTGAACCCGCGTGCACGCATTGAGGTGTCGCAGTTCGGCAAGGTGGCGCTGGCCTCGGTGCTGGACACCAAGCTGTTCGACTTTGACGAGGTGTCCAAGGCACCCGGCTGGCTGGCCGAGTTGCGTGGCGAACACACGCCCGAGACCGAGGCCTACGGCATCAGCAGCTTTGTCTACCGCGCCCGCGTGCCGTTCCATCCACGCCGCTTTTTTGATTGGGTAGAAAGCGAGTGGCCCGGCGTGGTGCGGTCCAAAGGCTTCTTCTGGCTGGCCAGCCGCCCGGCGTATGCGGGGTCGTGGTCGCAGGCCGGCGCCGTGGCGCGCCATAGCGCAGCAGGCTTCTGGTGGGGCGCAGTGCCCCGCGATCGCTGGCCGCGCGACGCTGAATCCTTGGCGGCCATCCAGAAAAACTGGGCCGATGGCGTGGGCGACGCCCGGCAGGAGCTGGTGCTGATCGGTATCGGCATGGACGAATCCAAACTGCGCCAGCGCCTGGACGCCTGCCTGCTGACCGATGCGGAGATGGCCCAAGGCCCGCATGCGTGGACGCGGTATGACGACCCGTTTCCCGCCTGGTCGTGAGAACTGTTGTAAGCACGTTCATGAGCTTGCACCCGAACCCCGGCGTCCGCGCGGACCCGCTCAAGCAGGCAGGGCTCAAGGCCACACTGCCGCGCATGAGGATCCTGGAGATCTTTCTGGCCGCGCAGGCGGCGCCCGATGGGTTGCGCCACTTCACGGCCGAAGACGTGTACCGGCGCATGCTGCATGACCGTACGGATGTGGGCCAGGCCACGGTGTACCGCGTGCTGGCCCAACTGGAGCAGGCGGGCCTTTTGCGGCGCAGCAGCTTTCAAGCGGACCGCGCGGTGTATGAGCTGGACGACGGTTTGCACCACGACCACCTGGTGTGCCTGGACTGCGGCAAGGTCGAGGAATTCCACGACGCATCCATCGAATCCCGCCAGGCCGAGATTGCACACGCCAAGGGCTTTCGGCTGCAGGAGCATGCGTTGTCGCTCTACGGCACCTGCACGCGTACCGACTGCCCTTCGCGCCCGCAGCGTGCAAAGGTGTGAACTGCGCGAATTGCCTGCATTGCTATATTAGTAATAGCTGCTAGCGCTTGTTGGACAAGCGCTAGAGGCCAAAAACGCTCAAACTTCTGGTGGCTGCAACGGCCGGGGCCGCCGTTTGCCCGTGCCGCCCCAGCGCAGCGCGTCTTCTCCCGGAATGCCCAGCGGGTTGTTGACTGGCTCGCTCAAAGGCGCCAGCAGTGCGCGCAGGTCGGCCTCGCTGAACTTGACCGCGCCTTCAGCATCGTGGCCCAACACGCCCTGGGCCAGCGCGGCCTTGCGGGCCTGCAGCTCCAGCATGCGTTCTTCGATGCTGCCTTCCACCACCAGCTTGTAGACGAATACGGGCTGGTCCTGCCCGATGCGGTGGGCGCGCGCGGTGGCCTGCTCTTCGACGGCGGGGTTCCACCAGGGGTCGAGGTGGATCACGGTGTCGGCGGCGGTGAGGTTCAGGCCCAGACCACCGGCCTTGAGGCTGACGAGCAGGATGGGGGCGCTGGTCCCGTCCTGCGCCTGGAACTGCCGCACCACCGCGCCACGCTGGCGGGGTGGCGTCTGGCCGGTGAGGGTGAGGTAGGGCCGGGCCAGGGTGTCGAGCAGCTCGGCCGCCAAGCCTAGCATCTCGGTGAACTGCGAGAACACCAGCACGCGGCGGCCTTCATCGACCAGGGCGGGCAGCATGTCGGCCAGTAGTTCTAGCTTGGCGCGCTCCATGGTGTGGGCCGTTTTCGCGGTTCCTTTGACAAGGCGCGGGTCGCAGCAGACCTGGCGCAGCTTGAGTAGCGCATCGAGGATGGTGATCTGCGCGCCGTCAAAGCTCTGGCGCTCCAGCGCACGGCGCACCTGTTTGTCGGCCGTGGTACGCACCGCCTCGTACAGCTCGCGCTGTTTGCCTTGTAGCTGCACGCGCTGGATGACTTCGGTGCGTGGCGGTAGTTCGGTGGCCACGTCCTGCTTGCGGCGCCGCAGGATGAAGGGGCGCACGCGCTGGGCCAGCAGCTGCGCGCGCAGGGTTTCGCCGTTCTCCTCGATGGGCTTGCGCCAACGGGCGTTGAAGCTGCGCACATCGCCCAGAAAGCCCGGCATCAGGAAGTCAAACTGTGCCCACAGCTCGCCCAGATGGTTCTCCAGCGGCGTGCCCGTCAGGCACAGCAGGTGCGGGGCCTGCAGCTTGCGCAGGGCGCGGGCGCTGCGGCTGCCGGCGTTCTTCACCATCTGCGCTTCGTCCAGGATCAGCAGGTGGAATAGCTGTGCGGCCAGCGCGTCCACGTCGCGCCAGAGCAGTGGGTAGGTGGTCAGCACCAGGTCGTGGTCGGCCATCTGCAGGTAGCGCTGGCCACGGCTCGCGCCGTGCAGCGCCAGCACGCGGAGGTTGGGGGCCATGCGGGCGGCCTCGGCTTGCCAGTTGAAGAGCAGTGAGGTGGGCAGCACCACCAGGGCAGGGCGGGTCAGGCGCCCAGCCTCCTTTTCGGCCAGCACATGGGCCAGCGCCTGCGCGGTTTTGCCCAGGCCCATGTCGTCGGCCAATATGCCGCCCAGGCCCTGCGCGCGCAGGTACTGCAGCCAGGCCAGGCCCTCCAGTTGATAGGGGCGCAGCTGCACCTGAAGTCCCTGCGGCGCGGCCATCGGCTGCGGGGTGCCGATGGTGCGCAGGCGCTTGGCGAGCTGGGCCAAGCCCACGTCGCCCTGCAGCTGCCAGTCGTTGTTCCAGCCATTGACCGTACCCACGCGGTGAGCCAGCACCAGCCCGGCGCGCAGGGCTTCGATGCGGCGGGCCTCCCACGCGCCCAGGTGCAGCGGATCGCCATCCTTGCGCTGGTTACGGGTCGGGTCGGTCAGCAGATCGACCATGGCGCCCACGATGGCCTTGAGCGGCCCGGCGGGCGCGTCGATGCGTTTGCCGCCGGGTGCGCGCAGCGAAATGATGGCGATGTCGTCGATGGCGGCCATCTGCTGCGCGTTGAGCCAACGGGCGTCGCGGCGCAACAGGTCGGCCAGCATGGGCGCCAGGTCCAGCGTTTCGCCGTCGATCTCGATACCGAGGCTGAGCAGCCAGGCGCCTTCGCGCTCGGGCAGTTGCAGCTTTTGCACGGGGCGTTCGCGTGCGGCCAGCGGGCCGTCCACTTCCTTGCCTAGCAGTTCGCCCGTGTCGGGGGCGATCAGCAGCTTCCAGCGCAACACGGGCACGCTTTCGTGCGCAAAGCCGGGCTGCACCACCACGCTCCAGCCCTCGGCGCGCAGTTGGGGGATCTGTTCGGCCCAGAAGTCGCCAAAGTGGGCCTCCTGCGCCAGCGTCCACACGGGGCCCAGCGTGGCGGCTGCGGCGCGGTGGCGCCATTGCAGCTTGTTCGCATCGACGGGGATCAGGCCCAGATCCCACACGCGGTCCATGGCGTCGGCCTCGGCGCCCAGGTTGCGCTGCATGCGCACCACCGGGCCGCCGGTGTCGAACAGGTCTTGCACGGGGCCCGGGCGCGCGTTGAGGATGGAGGTGGGGGCAGGCGTCTGCCAGTGGGCGCCATCGTCAGTGCGGTAGGTCCAGTCAATCTGCACCAGCGTCACGCTGTCGCCGCGCGGGCCGAGCTTGGCCTGGGGCGCCATGCCCAGCAGGCCGTCGCCCCGGCCCAGGGTCATGAGGGTGATGCGCGGGCGGAAGTGGCCGCTGGTTATGCCAGGGTTGTGGGCGCTTTCGGAGGCAGGGCGGCCGGGTCGAACAGACGTGGGGGGCGCGTCGTTGCGCAGCAGAGCCATTACGCGTGCGGCTTCCGCATCACTCAGGGGCGCTAGCGCCTGCAGCTGGGCTGGCCCGGCCTGGGTGCGTAGGGCCTGCACCCAGGCCTGTACCAACGCCGCCCGGTCAGAGCGGGGCGGGATGGGTTCTGTGGGGCGGGCACCGGATGCAGGCATAGGCCGCCGATTGTGCCGTGGCGGCGGCGTCCCGGACTGCGCCTAGAACTCCCAGGCCATGCCCACTTGGCTGAACGTGCGGCCGTTGCCACGGCCCACGGCGGCGGATGCTTTGAGCCCGTCGGTGATGGCGTAGCGCAGACCCACTGCCTTGTCAGGGCGTGACCTGTGTTCGCCATACACCTCAGACGTGAGCTGTAGTTGTTCAGTGAGCGGAATCTCATAGCCCACGGCCCAGGTGGCCGCACGGTGGCGGGCGCCTTGTGCCCTGACGGTTTTGTGGCCGGCATTGAGGTGCAGCACCTGCGCATTGGCCAACCGGTAGCTGGCCAGCGCTGTGAGGGCGGTTTCGCGCGCGGTGAAGCGCTGCGGGGTGGCGTGGTCGCGAACGCGGGTGTGGCCCATGTCGAACCGCGCACCTACCGACCAGCCCGTTTCGTTCTGGATGGGCACCCACTTCACACCCCAGCCATGCCCATGGAAGCTGGTGGATGCGCCCATGGCCGTGTCTTTGGCGCGTGCCAGCGAGACCTCCATTTCCAGCTGTGGCGCGACGCCAGCGCCAAAAAGCAGCTCGGCACCTCGGGTCTTGTCATCGCGGCCGAAGACACCTTCGAGCTTCATGGCGCCTTGGGTCAGCGTGCCCGCATCGTCGGCGTGCATGGGCGCTTCGGCGTGGGCGTGCAAGGCGCTTGCCAGGCTGGACAGTGCGATGCAAAGGGGCGCGATTTGCGAGGGTTTTGTGGCTTTGGGGGGGCGTCTCATGGGGTCTCTCTTTGTAGTGGGATTCGAATTATTGCGGGGCGGGTCAGGCGCATCGTCAGTCCGTAGAACGGGGCAGGGCGGCAGGCCATCGCAGCTCAATGCCAAAGCCCGGAGCACAGTCTGGCAGCACCGTGTGGCCCCCGTGCGCGCGCGCCACCAGGTCGGCCAGCACCAGCCCCAGGCCGCGCATGGCGCTGCCTTCGCCATAGGCCTGCTGCTGCAGCGATTGCTGTAAACGGACTTTGGTGTGGGGCTGGCAGCCATCGCCATCGTCCTGCACGCGCAACACGGTGTCGGCGCCCTCCTGCAGCGCCGTGATGGTGACCTGGTGGGCGTTGAAACGGTGCGAGTTGTCCAGCAGGTTCAGCAGGGCGGCGGCCAGCAGATCGGGGTCGGCGTCCACTGGGGTGGTTTGTTGGATGGAGATGGCCATGTCGTGAAACGCCAGCGCATCGATGAGCTGGCGCAGGTCAACGTTTTGGCGCTGTGGCTCCATGCCGCTGCGAAACATCATCAGCAGCGCCTGCATGACCCGACCGAGCCTGCCCGCAGCGTCTCGCGCGCGCACCAGGCGCGGCCTTATCGATTCGGGCGCCTCTTTGATCGCCAGGGCCAGTTGCACGTCGATACCCGCCACCGGCGTGCGCAGGGCATGGGCCGCGTGCGAGGTGAACGCGCGTTCGCTGATGATCCGCTGTGCCAGCCTGTGCCCCAGGTCGCCAATGGCCTGCTCGATGGGATGCAGCTCCTGCCTCGGTGCGGCCTTGGGCGCGGTGTCGGGCCGAAGGGGGTCATAGTGCTGAACGCTTTGGCCCAGGGCGCCCAGCGGGCGAAGCTCCTGGCGGATGCGCCAGTTCATCAGCAGGGCCGACAGCAGGCCCATCGACAGCGCCGCCATCAGCGTGTACCAGACCACTTCTCCGTGCACCTCGTCGCGCTCCGTGCGGCTTTGCGCCACCACCAGGAATTGCCCGGGGCGCTGGCTGAATACCGACGTGAAGGCGCGCCATTGCCCGTCTTGCGTCCAGGCGATCGCCTCGGTGGGGGCGGTTTGCAAGGCCAGCTCGGGGGCCTTGTGCGAGCGGCTTTTCACGCGGCCCGACGGAGCGTCCACCACCTGCCAGACCAAGTGTTCCTCATACGAAAAGTGTTTGGTGGCGCCTTGGCCGCTGGTGGCCAGATCGGGCTGGATGGCCATGACGCTGTGAAAAATCTCAGCAGCCTCTCGCAGTTCCTGGTCCATGAGTTCGCCCATTTCGTGGGCGATCACGTACCAGACGACCACGGAGGTCAACAGGCCGAACGCGATGGAGATCCACAGCAGCGATTGGACGAGCCGCCCCCGGATGGACGGCGGTTTTGTCTCGCCCGTGCGCATACCCATGTCGTTAGCCCGTAGAGGCCGTTAGGGCCGTCGGCGGGGAAACGGGTGCAGGAATGCGGTAGCCCATGCCCCGCACCGTCTGGATCACGTCCTTGCCCAATTTGCTGCGCAGATTGAAAACGTGCACCTGCAGCGCGTTGCTGGCCAGGTCGCTGTCCAGCCCCAGCACCAGTGCCTCCAGATCCGACGCGGAAACCGTGCGCCCCGCGCGCAACACCAGCGCCTCCAGCACCGCCCATTCACGGGCGGTCAACTCCACCCGCTGGCCGTGCAGCCGCACTTCCTTGTCGGCCAGCAGCACCTCCACCGCGCCAAATGCCTTGCTGGGAGTGCCGCCGGTCATCCGTCGGGACAGTGCACGCAGCCGGGCACACAACTCCTCGGGGGCAAAGGGCTTGACGAGAAAATCGTCAGCACCGCTGTCCAGCCCATGGATGCGATCACTGAGCATGTCACGCGCGGTGAGCACCAGGGCCGGTGTCTTAGCCCCTTTGGCGCGCAGGCTGCGCAGCCAGTCGAGGGCGGAGCCATCGGGCAGGTTCCAGTCCAGCAGCCAGGCGTCGTAGGGCTCTATGATCAAACCCCGGGCTTGCGCCAGGGTGGTGCACCAGTCCACCAGATAGCCGTCGTGCTGCAGAAAATCCCGCAAGCCTTCGCCCAGAGTGTGATCGTCTTCCAGCAGCAACAGTCGCATGCGAACCTGGTCCGTCAAAAGTGCTGCTTGGTGCCGGTGACCATGGCCCGCACGAGGCGCACCCGCTCCAGCCGCCCCATCACGATGGCCGCCGCAGCGTGCAACCCTGCCGCCAGCAGCAGTCCGTTGGCCAGCACCTCGTGCAACTCCATCAGCCATTCTTCGCCGAAGAATGTGTCGGTGGTTTGCATCCACCCCGTCACGCCCAGGGCCAGAACGATGGCCATCAAGACCAGCATCATCAGCGCCCCGAGGGGGTTGTGGCCCACGTAGACCGGATGCTCGCCATTGCGAAGTGCGCCCAGGTGCTTTGCCAGCCTGCGCGGGGTGGGGAAAAAGTCGCTGAACCGCGCGTGCCGGCTGCCCACGAAGCCCCAGACCAGTCGCGCCAGCACCAGGGCGCTGGCGGTGTAGCCCACCCACTCGTGTGCTGTTTTTCCGGGCTCCAGAACCAACTGGTTCAGGACCACGCAGCTCACCAGGCTCCAGTGAAAAATGCGGACAAACGGGTCCCACACCTTGGTGGCGGCAGGGGGGTGGTGGAGAGGGACGGGCTTCATGGGCGACTCGGGGTGCAGGCGAGGGGCAGGACGGGACGCTTCGCTGAGGCTTACTTACGCTCGATTTCAGCGCCAGTGGCGGGGTCGAAATAGATCTCCACCTTCTTGCCCGCCTTGTCCAGACCGTAGATTTCGTAGCACTTGCCTTTGCTGACCTTGAAGGTCCGGATCTGGTAGCCCTGCTTTTCGAGCCCGGCCTTGAAGTCGGCTTCTTTCATCCATTTTTCTTCTGGAACATTGCAGGTGGGGCCCGCAAATACAGCGGTAGAACCAAGGGCGAGAACAAGGGCGGTGATGTGCAGTTTCATGGTGAATGTTGGTGTCAGTGGGTTTGAACATGTGGACTGACTGCCCACAAACTGCATTGGACGCGGCCAAGATTAAGTGGGGATGAAGCCGCACTGCGGCGCGCCGGACACAGGCCACAGATGCGCTGCACCTCCAGGAAAACTTTTGTTAACAAGGGGGATGGTGGAAGGTGCTGCGGTGAGTGGGGCCGCCGCAGACAACGCAAGGACAGCCTTCGGCAGCCAATTGGCTTGGGGGACGGCTCTGCGCCTGCATACACCGCTGGCTGTAGCGCAACCGAGCTGTTCCGTTCGCGAAGGACTTGTCCCCAGCGTCGCCCCTTACCTGGGCAGTGGCCTTCGTGCTAACCGCTCAGCACCCGCGCAAACAGCTCGTTGCGAAAGTGGATGCCCAGGCGCGCAAAGGCGCGGTTGCGGTAGGTTTTGACGGTGGGCACGCCCAGCCCCAGGTCGCTGGCGATGCCCTCGTGTGTCATGCCCTGCAGCAGGCGGGCACACACGTCCAGCTCGCGGTCCGTGAAGTCGGCGTGCACACGCAGCAGGCGCTCACGCAGCGCGGGCAAGCTGGCGGGCAGGGGGCCGTGCCGGGCAGGGTGTTCGGCCTGCGGCAATGCCAAGCCGGCGCTTCCAGACCGTGGCCAGGCGGCGGGTGCCAGGGTGTCGCTGTGCGACAGTGCAATGTGTTTGCGTGCCAGCGCCAGCAGCACGGGCGCCACCGCCTCGAAGCCGCCGATGTGGGCATCGCGGAAGGGTTTTTGGTGCTGGTGGCGGTAGAAGTTGACGGCAAATACCGATCCATCGCTTTCGTATTCGACTACCGACACGCGCTCGGCCACGCCATGGGCCTCGTACACCCGGGCGCGGTGCTCTCCATCGACCTCCCGGGCCGTCAGGTGGCACAGGCGGGTAGGGGATTCTGCGGGCGCCGCTTCGTCAAAGGAGCGGCCCCAGGTGCGGTCATGGCGGTAGGGGCCTGAGAGGTAGGCCCACCAGCAGTCCTGCGTGGTGTCTGGCACGCCCAGGCTGGCCGACATGAACAGCGTGGGCTTGCAGCGATGCCCTGTGCGGTACACCGACCACGAGGCAGCCGGCAGCACGGGGGCCAGGTCCTGCAGCAAGCCCGACGCAAAACCGGGTTCGCCCAGCCGGTGCACCATGCCCGCCAGCGCATGGCCCGCCGGGCCCGTGGTGGCCTGCCTGCCGGTGGCAGACGGTGGGGAAGGGGTCCATTGCCTCATGGCGGGCAGGGGTGGGGGTTACGCCGTGTCATTGCGTTGTCATCCTCTGGGATGACAGGGGGTTTGCGCCACGGGATTTACGCTAGGTTCATAACCAATAGGGTTTACGCAAACCGGGATGCAGCGGCCGCCTCGCTCTGGGGTGAACCGCTTGCCTGAACCCTGTTTGCGTAAGTCATGACTCATTCTGCAGCCCAAGCCCTCTTATGCCTGACCTACCGACCCTGGCCGAACCTCGGCTGAAGTTCTTTGCCGATCTGCGTGTGGAAGTGGGGGCACCCCAGCAGGTGGGGCAGACCGTGCATGGCCTGCGCCGCCTGATTCCCATCACCGGCGGTACCGCCACGGGCGATGGCTGGAGCGCCCGGGTGCTGCCAGGCGGTGCGGATTTTCAGCTCATCGTGAATGACCGGCTGTCAGAGCTGGATGCGCGCTACGTGCTGGAGACCGACGCAGGCGACTTCATCTATGTACAGAACCGGGCCGTGCGCTCCGGGCCGCCGGAGCTGATTGCCCGCCTGGTGCGCGGCGAGCCGGTGGACCCGGAGCAAATCTACTTCCGCTGCAGCCCGAGCTTCGAGACCGCTGCCCCCGCGCTCTCCTGGATGGGCGAGCGCATGTTTGTGGGCACGGGTGCCCGCTATCCCGACGCTGTGGTCATGCGTTTTTTCGAGCTGCTTTAGGAGCCCGGTTCCTCCTTCTGACCACCCAGCGCTGCATTCTTTTTTCCCTTGACCACACTGACAGAACTCCTGGAGACAACCATGACGCCTTCTTTCCATTCCGCCCCCGCCGCCGATGCACGAAAAAGCGGCACACGCCGCACACTGCTTGCCACAGCGGTCACTCTGGCCGCCAGCCTGCTGCCCTGGTCGGGCGCGCAGGCGCAAGCCAGTGGCGGCGCGTATCCGAACAAGCCGGTGCGCATCATCGTGGGCTTTCCGGCGGGCACGGGGCCCGATATCGTGGCGCGCCTGCTGGCGCAAAAGTTGTCGGAAGGCTGGGGCAACCTGGGCGTGATCGTGGACAACAAACCCGGCGCTGGTGGCCTCATTGCAGCGGGCGAAGCAGCCCGCGCCGCGCCGGACGGCTACACGATCATGCTGGGCGAGACGGGCCAGCTCAGCATCGCCCCGAGCAGCTACAACAAGCTGCCCTACGACCCGGCCAAGGACTTCGCCGCTGTGAGCCAGGTGGTCACGTCCGACTTTGTGCTGCTGGTCAACCCCCAAAAGGTGCCGGCACGCAACGTGAAGGAGTTTGTGGACTGGACCAAGCAGCAGAAGGGCCTGTTCCTGGCCACCTTCGGCGCGGGCACTCCGGGGCATTTTGGCGCCTTCATGTTTGGGGACGCGGTCAAGCTCAAGCCAGAGCCCGTGCACTACAAGAACACGTCGGATGCGCTGGGCGGCCTGTTCAGTGGCGACGTGCAGGGCGTGTTTGCCAGCGTGGGGCTGGCCGCGCCCAACGTGAAGGCTGGAAAGCTCGCCGCGCTGGGCACCACCGGGGCCACGCGCACGCCCACGCTGCCCGATGTGCCCACCATCAAGGAGCAGGGCTACGCCAATCTAGAGTTCTCATCGTGGTTTGGCATCGTTGCACCCGCCAAGACCCCCCCCGAGATCATTGCCAAGCTCAATGCAGACATTGTGCGGGCCGTGCAGTCGCCTGAAGGCAAGGCGAAGATGGAAGAGGCCGGTTTCCGCGTGACGGGCACCAGCCAGCAGGACTTTGCCCGCACCATTGCCGCCGACACGGTGACCTGGGGCAAAGCGGTGGCCGCCACGGGTTTCAAGGCCGATTGACGTGCCCAGACGCTAGGGCCACGCCATCTGCGGCGTAGCCCTCGCAGGTTCTCAGCAGGATTACCGAGATGCCTTGGGTGCGGGCAGCTGCAGCTGTGCCTCCTGCACAACGCGAACGCAGTCCTTCAAGTGCTGCTCGCCCAGGTAGCGCAGCGTGGCATAGCCAATGGTGGCAGCCACAGCCTGGCCCGCGAGAGGAACATATTTGGCGGCCTGTTTGGTGGTCAGGCGAAGACCCACGGTCTGCGTGGCGCGGATGACCAGCTCGCGCGTGATCAGCTTGCCGATCAGCACCGACCCCACAAGGCTCACCGCTTTTTGCACCTGCTCGCGCTTGTTCGGGTCGAGTTGGTCAATCTGCGCCGCCGACAGGCCGAACTCGGCATTGATCTGCGGTAGCAGGCGTGAGAGCAGTGCGGCATCCACCGCCCAATCGAGCCCGGGCACGGGCACGGCACTGGCGGCGGCAGCCACCAGGGCACGCCGATGGAGCAATTTGCGGCTGCGTTGCACGGCGGCAGCCAAGGCGGGATTGCCAGCTGCCATCTGCAGGGAAGTGGGCATGGTTGGGTGGTATTGAATGAAATGTCGGTAAAAGAAGGAGCGGCTGCCAACAGTAGCAGTGAATCCATCATTTCATCAGTTTTTGCCCTTCACAAGGCTGTATACCGCCAGCAGCAGCATAGCGCCCACCACCGAAGCGATCCAGCCAGCGGCCTCGCCCTGCTGGTACCAGCCCATGGCCAGGCCCAGGTAGCTGGCCAGAAATGAACCCGCCACCCCGAGCAGTGCGGTCATGATCCACCCCAGCTTGTCATCCCCCGGCTTGAAGGCCCGGGCCAGAAGACCCACCACCAGACCGACCACCAGCGTTCCGATCAATGACACCATATTTGTTTCCCCTTGTGTTGTTACGACGGCGATGCGCTGACTCTAAAGAAGGCGGGAAAGTGGAGGTGTCGGACAACGCGCCCTGTGGGCGTCCCGTCTGGTGGCGCGCCGTCGCCTGTTCTCGCCGTGCATTCGCTCCGCGTGTCGGTGCCGTTGGATGACGCTGCAAGCGGTCGGTAGCGGGTTGTGGGTGCTGTCTGACATCCTGGTGCGGCGGGTGCTTGCCAAGCCAGCGTGCGCTGGGCCCTACATTCAAACGTCTGCACTTTAAGGAAGACTGATGACCCAAATCCCCAAAACCCGTTCTTTCTCCCTGGTGTTGATGGCCGCGCTGGCCCTGGGTGGCGCCGTGGCGCTGCCCACCACTGCGGCCGCACAAAATGGCGATGAGGCTTCGCTGGCGCGCGGTGCGGTCCCGGACACGACCCCTCAGCAACGCTACCAGACCGCCATCCGCGAGGCAGGCGGTGGCCTCAAGGTCAGCCTGGAGGAATGCCGCACCATGGCTGCGGCGGAGCGCAGAAGCTGTGAGTCCCAGGCCCGGGCACGCTATCAGGCCGACATGGCCACTGCCAAAGCCATGCTGCGCGACCCTTCGCTGGGCCCGGTGAATGTGGTGGGAGGCCCGATCCGCAGCACCGAAACGGTGTACGAAATCAAAAAGTAACCGGTGCCGCAGGTAGGCGGTTACTTGGCTTGCCCGGTGTCGCCGTCGGCAGTGCCCGCCACGCGGCGCGCACCATTGAAGCGGCGGGCCCAGTAGGCCACGCCCATGTCTTCCACACGGATCTGGGCGCCGCTGCGGGGAGCATGGATGAACTTGTTATCCCCCACGTAGATGCCCACGTGGCTGAAATTGCGGCGCATGGTGTTGAAGAACACCAGATCACCCGGCTGGAGCTCTTTTTTGTCGATGACCTGGGTGGCGGCAGCTTGCTGATCTGCACGACGGGGCAGCAAAAGGCCCACGGTCTGTTCGTACATGGCACGCACGAAGCCGCTGCAGTCAAAGCCTGTTTCGGCACTGCTGCCACCACGCTTATAGGGCACGCCCAGAAACCCCATGGCGTTGACCACCAGGGAAGATGCCTGGTCGGCCACGGTGTGGGCCCGGTCCGCCACCTTGTGGCTCACGTCTTCCAGCCGCGTCAGCAGGCCTTTGTCCGTGATGAAACGGTCCATATCGTCAGGGTTTGCCGCTTGCGGCGCAGCCTGGGCGGTGGTGGCGCAGGCCAGGAGAAGTATGCAAAGCCATCGGGACATGGGGGCGAAGGGTAACACGCAACGCTTGCTTATCGAAAATAATCACCTTTGCAAGCCGTTGATTTCGTTGAAGTAAATCAAAACCCCGGGTTTCCCCAGGGATCACAAGGCCCTGGAAGCCCCTGCAGGCACACTCCGACGATGCACCTCGGGCGTCGCCCGGGGACGGGGGGGTTCCACCGCTTTTCAGGAGCGCAGCCTTATGAAATTCAAGTCAAAAATGCCTTCAGCGCTTGCTGTAAAAGCGCAAGCAGCTATCTTTTTGGTAGTGGCAGGGGTTTCAGTCAGTGCTGACGCCCAGAACACCACACCGGCGGTGGCGCTCGTGCCCGTGGCCCAGGGCCTGGATCACCCTTGGGCGGTGGCCTTTTTGCCGCAGGGGCAGTTTCTGATCACTGAGCGGCCGGGGCGCATGCGGGTTGTCAGTGCCAGCGGGCAGGTCAGCCCCCCACTGGCCGGGGTGCCTGCTGTGGCAGCAGGCGGGCAGGGCGGCCTGCTGGATGTGGTGACGGACACTGCCTTTGCCCGCAACCGCCGCATCTTCTTTTGTTTTTCCGAGCCCGCAGCGGCGGGCGCGCGCGGCAACAGCACGGCGCTGGCCCGGGCCACGCTGTCCGAGGATGCTCGCAGCCTGCAGGACGTCAAGGTGATCTTCAGCCAGCGGCCCAAGGTCGACAGCAGCCTGCATTTTGGATGCCGCATCGTGCAGGCGGCGGACGGCAACCTGTTCCTGACCCTGGGTGACCGCTACCATCGCAAGGACGATGCCCAAAAGCTCGACAACCACCACGGCAAGATCATCCGCATCACCCCCGAAGGCGCCGTGCCGCCCGACAACCCGTTCGTCAAACAATCTGGCGCCCTGCCCGAGATCTGGAGCTACGGCCACCGCAACCCCCAGGGCGCAACGCTGGGGCCTGACGGCAAGCTGTGGATGCACGAGCACGGCCCGCAGGGTGGCGACGAAATCAACCAACCTCAGCCGGGCCGCAACTACGGTTGGCCGGTGATTACCTATGGCGAAAACTACGGCGGCGGCAAACTGGGCGAAGGCACAGCCAAGGCGGGCATGGAGCAGCCGCTGCACTACTGGGTGCCGTCGATTGCGCCGTCGGGCATGGCTTTTCTGACCAGCGCGCGCTATGGCGCAGCGTGGCAGGGGAGCCTGTTCATCGGTTCGCTCAAATTTGGCACCCTGCACCGCCTGGAGGTGGCGGGCGGCAAGGTACAGCGTGAGGAAAAACTGCTGCAAGGCAATGGCGAACGTATCCGTGATGTCCGCCAGGGGCCGGATGGCTTGCTCTATATGGTGACTGACAGCCCACAAGGGCGGTTGCTGCGGCTGCAGCCGAACTGACAAGCGTGAGAACGGGTGTGAAACCGCCGCAGGAGGCATGGCAGTCTTGACCTAGGTCATGGCGGCTGAAAGATCTACGCTCCAGACGCCGTCGCGCGGGGTGTTCCCAGGGTCTTGGTGGTCACTTTGGAGTTAGGCTGACGCGATGCATTCCGAGCCGTCCTCTTCTTCCTCTCCTGCCTCTGATCCCGCAGAGCCATCCGCTTCGGCCGACGCGCCACTCCGGTCTCAGCTGGCCCTGCGCCGCGTGGCCATCGACACCTGGCGCGAAAACGTCGCCTACCTGCACCGCGACTGCGCCGTGTATCGGGCCGAGGGCTTCCAGGCCCTGTCCAAGATCGAGGTGCGCGCCAATGGCCGCCGTATCCTGGCCACGGTCAACGTGGTGGACGACCCTGCCATCGTGGGTTGCAACGAGCTGGGCCTGTCGGAAGACGCGTTTGCCCAGCTGGGCGTGGACAACGGCCACACCGTGTCGGTCGCCCAGGCCGAGCCTCCCGAATCGATGGGCGCGCTGTTCCGCAAGATCGCCAGCGAGCGCCTCACCCGCGAGGACTTTGGCGCCATCGTGCGCGACATCGCCGACCACCGGTATTCCAAGATCGAACTCACCGCCTTTGTAGTGGCCTGCCACCGCAGCGAGCTGGACCGGGAGGAGGTGTTCTTCCTCACCGATGCCATGGTGGCCAGCGGCCGGCGCCTGGACTGGCACGAACCGCTGGTGGTGGACAAGCACTGCATAGGCGGGATACCGGGCAACCGCACCACCATGCTGGTTGTGCCCATCGTGGCGGCGCACGGCATGTTGTGCCCCAAGACGTCTTCGCGTGCCATCACCTCGCCTGCCGGTACGGCCGACACCATGGAGGTGCTGGCCAAGGTCGAGCTGCCGCTGGAGCAGCTGGCCGACATCGTGCGCGACTACCGGGGCTGCCTTGCCTGGGGCGGCACGGCCAACCTGTCGCCCGCTGACGATGTGCTGATCTCGGTGGAGCGGCCGCTGTCCATCGACTCGGCCGGGCAGATGGTGGCGTCCATCCTGTCCAAAAAGGTGGCGGCCGGTGCCACGCACCTCGTGCTCGACATTCCCATCGGCCCCACGGCCAAGGTGCGCTCCATGCCCGACGCACAGCGTCTGCGCCGCCTGTTTGAATATGTGGCGCGGCGCATGGGCCTGTCGCTCGACGTGGTCATCACCGATGGCCGCCAGCCCGTGGGCAACGGCGTGGGCCCGGTGCTGGAGGCGCGCGACGTGATGCGCGTGCTGCAAAACGACCCGCGCGCGCCCGACGACCTGCGGCAAAAGTCGCTGCGCCTGGCCGGGCGCCTGATTGAATGCGACCCCGACGTGCGCGGCGGTGACGGCTATGCGATTGCGCGCGACATCCTCGACTCTGGCCGGGCGCTGGCGCGCATGAACGCGATCATCGCCGCCCAGGGCAGCACGGGGTTTGACCACAACCACCCGGCGCTGGGCGCACTCACGCTCGACGTGGTGGCGCCCTCCAGCGGCGTGGTCGCTGGCATCGACAACTACCAGATCGCCCGCGTGGCCCGGCTGGCGGGCGCGCCCAAGGTGCCGGGCGCGGGGGTGGACCTGATGCACAAGCTGGGCGACACAGTGGCCGCCGGGGACATGTTGTACCGCGTGCACGCCAGCTACCCGGCCGACCTGGAGTTTGCGCGCCATGCGTGCGAGCGGGACAGCGGCTACCGCCTGGGCACAGCCGACGAAGTGCCGCGTGTGTTCGTGGAGTTTTGACAGTGACTGTTGCCCCCCATCAAGCGTGCCTGCTGTACTTCGCCGACGAAGACGCCTCTGCGCTGCGCCTGGCGCAGGCAGCGGGCATGACTGCCCAGGCCATCGAGCGCCACCGCTTCCCCGATGGTGAACTCAAGCTGCGTTTGCCCGTCAACGCGGCGGGCCGCCTGCCCCGGCGGGTGGTGCTGCTGCGCAGCCTGCACCAGCCCAATGAAAAGCTGGTGGAGCTGCTGCTGACGGCCCGCACCGCGCGCCAGCTTGGCGTGCAGCACCTCACGCTGGTGGCGCCGTATCTCGCCTATATGCGTCAGGACATCGCCTTTCACCCCGGCGAGGCCGTGAGTCAGCAGGTGGTCGGCGGGTTCCTGGCAGGGTTGTTCGATGCCGTGATCACGGTGGACCCGCACCTGCACCGCATCGAGCGGCTGGAGCAGGCCATCCCCGTGCCGCAGGCCGTGGTGCTCAGCGGCGCCGAACCGCTGGCCGACCTGATCGCTGATCGGCGTCCCAATGCACTCCTGGTGGGCCCGGACAGCGAATCCGCCCAGTGGATCGCCCAGGCCGCCGCCCGCCACGGCTTTGACCATGCCGTCTGCACCAAGGTCCGCCATGGCGACCGCGATGTCGCCATCGAACTGCCCCCACTCAACGCACAGGGCCGGGCCGTGGTGCTGCTGGACGACATGGCCAGCACCGGCCGCACGCTGGCGCTGGCCGCGCGGTTGCTGCTGCAGGCGGGTGCCGCCTCGGTGGATGTGGCGGTGACGCACGCACTGTTTGCGGGCGATGCGCTGCAGGTGCTGCATGAAGCCGGGGTGGGGGAGGTGTGGAGCACGGACTGCATCCCGCACCCGAGCAACGCCGTGCCCATGGCCGGGCCGCTGGCCACCGCGCTGCAGTCCGTCCTTCGCACCTGAAAACCCCGGCTCGGGCTGCGACAATGCGCCATTGCCTCCGACGCTGCGCCCGCACAGCGATTCAACGAATACAGAAACGGTCCCACCATGCTGCTTGACGCCACCGAATCCCAACTCGTCCTGGTCGATTACCAGGAGCGCCTGATGCCCGCCATCTTTGAAGGCCCCGCCGTGCTGGCCAACGCACGCCGCCTGGCCGAAATCGCCCGCATGCTCGACGTACCCGTGTGGGGCACCGAGCAAAACCCCTCGCGACTGGGTGCCAACGACCCCGCGCTGCGCGCCTTGTGCCAGAAAACCCTGGCCAAGATGCACTTCAGCGCCGCCGAAGAAGGCCTGGGCGAATGGCTGCGCCCCCCGGCCAAGCCGCAGCAGGGCGGCAACGCGCGCAGCCTGCCCAAGCACCTTCAAAAACCCGCTCAACAGGAGCCCGAGCGCGGCACCATCGTCATTGCCGGGTGCGAAGCCCATGTCTGCCTGCTGCAGACCGCGCTTGATTTGCTGGAGGACGAGTTTGAGGTGTGGGTGGTGACCGACGCTTGCGGCTCGCGCACCGAACGCAACCGCGACGCCGCCTTCGACCGCCTGGCCGGCGCGGGCGCCGAGCTGGTGACCACCGAGATGGTGGCGTTTGAATGGCTGGGCACCTGCGAGCACCCGGCGTTCAAGGATGTGCTGGGCTTGATCAAGTAGCCAGTTTTTGAGTCTTTTTGCCATCTAGCGCTTATCTATCAAGCGCTAGCAGCTATCAAAATAGTAGTATTCGTTAGGCACCGCCGAGGGCGCTGATCGCTCCCATTCGCCCATGTCCCCTGTCTTGATTGGTCTCGTTCTGCTCGTGGTGTTGCTGGTCCTGAATGTCCAGGCCACCCGCCAGATTGTGCGCACCGGTCTGCAAGGTTTTCGCAAAACGATGCTGACGGGCGGTGTGTGGGTGCTGCCGTTCCTGGGCGCCTGGCTGGTGAAGATCCACCTGCAGTCCGCCGCAGTGCCGGCGCCCGGTGAATCTGGTGCAGGGGAGGCCGAGCCAGCCCCTGAGCACCTTGAGGCGCCAGGCGTTGCGAGTTTTGACGTACGGGGGCATCTGCAAAACACACAGAATCTGCCGCAGCTGGATTGGCCCGCGCTGGACGCCTGGGCCCACGGCGCGGGCGATCGTGCACCGGCGGCCGTGGCCGACGCGCTGAACCAGGGCCGACGCGCCTGGCTGCTGCACCTGCGCGATGCGCTGGGCACGCACATGCGTCTGCACGAAGGGGCGGATTGCTTCATCCTGTCGCCGCTGGAACCGTCAGTGGCGCGCGCCACCGCGCGCTATGTGACCACCACACGTCAGCGCATCGACCGGCTGCTGGCGGGCATGGCGCATTTCCCCGTGGCCGAAAAAAGCATCTTGCTCGTGCTGGATGACGAGGACACCTACTACCACTACGTCGCGCAGTTCTACGGATCGGACGGCGAGTTTGCGCGCAGCGGCGGCATGTTCATCCACTTCGGCTGCCCGCATTTTGTGGTCGTGGCAGCCGACCTTGCAGCCATCGAGCCGGTGATTGCCCACGAGATGACGCACAGCGCGCTGGCCCACCTGCACCTGCCCACCTGGCTGGACGAGGGCCTGGCTGTCAACACCGAGCGCCGCCTCAAGGGCGCGCCACCAGCACAGCACACCCCCGCGCAACTGCACCATCTGCACCAACGCTTCTGGACGCCCGAGCGCATGCAGGAGTTCTGGGCGGGCACGTCGTTTCAGCGCACCGACGACGGCAACCTGCTGTCCTATGAGCTGGCGCGCATTCTGGTGGACCACATGGCGCGCGACTGGGCCGCGTTTACCGCTTTTGTGACCACAGCGCAGCGCCGCGATGCCGGGGCACAAGCGGCGGTCGAGGTGTTGTCCGTGGACCTGGGGAGCAGTGTGGGCGCCTTGCTGGACATTGTCGATAACGACGGCTGGGCGCCAGACCCTGCGCGTTGGGGTGGGGCAGCGGCGTGAGGTAGCACTGGTCAGCGGCGGTCATCTAATTGAAGACACCCGAGCGCCCAAAGCCTATGCTTGGGCAGCCCAACAAGGTGGTTTTTTCATGTACCGACGTTTTTATTCTTCGTCTTCCCCTGTTTTTTGGGTCAACTTGCGCCGCGCGGCGCTTGAAGGGGCGAGGCGGTCGTTCTTTACGTCGTGTGCATGGCTATTGGCGACGTTCACGACGTTGGCGGCGCTCAGTGGCTGCAGTGCAGTCCCACAGGCCGCGGATCCCAACTCCGACGCCCCCGAGGCGGCGTTTGCCCCGCGTGGCCCATTCATCGACGCGCCGACATACGACGAAGCGCTGCAGCGCTGGCAGAGCCCAGAAGACATCAACGCCTGGATTGGCGCGCGGTTCCGGTACGACACAGACCGCGCGATGCAGCTGTCTGAAACTCAGCGCCAGGCCAGCGGGCGCATGCCCATCCTGGCGCCTGACGCCTTCTTTGCAGCCCCAAGCGGCGTGTGTGTGGACGTGGCCCGTTTTGCGCTGGAGACACTGCGAACCCTGCAACCCGGCGTGCAGCCGCGCTACCTGATGATCGAGTTCGACCCCGTCTCTGTGCGAGGCAACACGCTGCGCCGACACTGGCTGGTGTCGTTCGAACGGGGCGGGCAGCATTATTTTTTTGCCGATTCCAAACGCCCCGGCCACATCGCCGGGCCGTACGCAAGCGTGCAGGCCTTTGTGGACGAATACGCGCACTACCGCGGGCGGCGCATTGTGGCTTTCAGCGAGCGGGAGTCCTATGAGCGCAGGCTGCGCACCCGGGCGGTTGCTGGACCGGCATCGTGAGATGGGTAGAGGTTTGGGCCGCCTCTGAGTGAGCCAAGGTATGACGCATGGAATGGGCCCAAACCCCGATCATTGCGACACACGGGGCTGTGATTAGAAATAGGAGTCATTTTTGCCTCTAGCGCATATCCACCAGGCGCTGATAGCTATCATTTTTAGAGATACAACGAAGCTGTGGACGGGTGTCCAGTCAGTCCCGGCTCAACCCGTGGGCAATGTGAAGGCTTTGGCCTGCACCGGTTGGCCCGCCGCGATCCAGCCGTCGATGCCACCTTGCAGAAAACGCGCCTTGATGCCTGCGGCACGCAGGCGCAACGCGGTGGAACGGCTGACCTCGTGGCCATAGACGCAGTACACCACCACCTCTTCGTCGGTCGGCAGCTCACCGGCCCAGGCGTCGATGGCCACCGGGTCGCGCCAGGGGGCATCGGGCAGGATGGTGGTGGCGGCGTTGTAAACACCAGCGCGGCGCACATCGATGCGATGGCGTGCCTGCTGCGCGTCTTGTACCGATGCCTCCAAGCCCTCGCTGGCGGCGTGGACCGCGCGCTGGTAGCGCTCGTACACGGCAGCCCAGTCGATATTGGCCATGAAGGCATCGACATACGCGCCCGCTGCAGCGCCGTGGTCGAGGTGGTAGGCATGTTCATACATGTCCAACGCGAGGATGGGCACCCCACCGGCAGCAGCCTGGGTGTGGTCGCTGGCCCACTGGTTGACGAGCGTGCCATCGCGCGGCTGGAACACCAGCAGCACCCATCCCGAGCCGCCGCCCAGTGCCTTGCCCATGGCGACAAACTCTTCACGCCAGCGCTCCGCGCTGCCAAAGCTGGCCGCCAGGGCCAGCAACATGCCGGGGGCAGGGGCGGCGCCACCGCCGCCCAGGCTGCCAAAGTACAGTTCGTGCAGCAGCATCGAATTGCTGGCGATCAGCTCCTCGCGCTTGAGTCCGTTGACGACAAAGCCGGGCGTGGAGGCAAAGTCCAGCCCCGAGAGCTGCGCCCGGATGGCGTTGAGCCGCGCCACCGCACCGCCATAGTTGTTCTGGTGGTGGCTGCGCAGCAGCCTTTCGGACAGGCCGGGCAGCGTGGCCGGGTCAAGGGGAAGGGCTTGGGGGCGTGCTTGCATGGGGATACTCCCGGGAAGTGGATGACAACTGGTTCAGGCCAGCCAGGGTTTGGGGAAGGTCACTGCCAACCCCACGGCCGCGCACAGCCCCAGCAGCGGCATCACCCCCAACTTGAAGCGGAACAGCGCCAGCAGTGCGCCCACGGCGATCACCGCCGACACGGCATCGAACGCCCCGCCAAAACCCTTGGGCCATAGCAGGTGGTAGGCAAAAAACAGCGCCAAGTTCAGGATCACACCCACCACTGCGGCGGTGATGGCCGACAGCGGGGCGGTGAAACCGAGCTTGCCGTGGGTGGCCTCTACCGCCGGGCCGCCCGCGAGGATGAAGATGAACGAGGGCAGAAAGGTCACAAACGTCACCACCGTGGCGGCGGCAGCAGCGCCTGCAAACAGCGCTTCCGGGCCCCACACCTGCTGCAGCCAGCCGCCCACGAAGCCGACGAAGGCCACCACCATGATCAGCGGGCCGGGCGTGGTCTCGCCCAGCGCCAGGCCGTCGATCATCTGCGGGCCGCTGAGCCACTGGTATTGCTCCACCGCGCCCTGGTAGACGTACGGCAGCACGGCATAAGCGCCGCCAAAGGTGACCAGCGCGGCCTTGGTAAAGAACCAGCCCATCTGCGTGAGCGTGCCTTGTACCCCCTGGGTGACGACCAGCGTTGCCATGGCCGCCAGCCACAGCGCCAGCCCGGCCGCCAGCACCTTGGCCAGATGGCTGCGTGAGAAGCGGGCGTGGGGGGGCGTGGGGGTGTCGTCGTCGATCAGTGCTGGGCCGTAGCCCTTGTGGCCGTCGGCATGGCCGCCTCCGAGGGCAAACACGCCAGGCCAGCGTTGTGCGCCAAAGTAGCCTATCAGCCCGGCCGTCAGGACGATGGCAGGGAAGGGCGTATCGAACGCAAAGATGGCTACAAACGATGCGGCAGCGATGCCCCACATCCAGCGGTTCTTGAGAGCCCGCGTGCCAATGCGGTGCGCTGCGTGCAGCACCAGTGCGGTCACGGCGGGTTTGATGCCATAGAAGATGCCCGCCACCACTGGCACATCGCCAAACCGCAGGTACACCCACGACAGCGCGATCAGGATGAACAGCGAAGGCAACACAAACAGCGCCCCGGCCACGATGCCGCCCCAGGTGCGGTGCATGAGCCAGCCGATATAGGTGGCCAGCTGCTGCGCCTCGGGGCCGGGCAGCAGCATGCAGTAGTTGAGGGCGTGCAGAAATCGCTTTTCGCTGATCCAGCGGCGGCGCTCCACCAGCTCGGCATGCATGATCGCAATCTGGCCCGCAGGCCCGCCAAAGCTGATGAAACCGAGCTTGAGCCAGAACAGGAAGGCCTCACCAAAGCTTACGGGGGTGGGGCGGTCCAGGGCGGAGGGGGTGGGCGCAGGGGTAAGGGTGGTCATGGTGCGGCACTGGTCAGCGGAGCCTGGGAGGATGGAAGGGTGGGCGGCACGGCATACAGGGCGTCGAACACCTGCGCGGCGGCTTGGGCGAGGGCATCGTCATCGGCATGCACTTCGCGCAGGCCGGCCAGCACGGCCTCCAGCCCGGCGGCTTCGGGCACGGGCATGCCGCCGGTGTCCAGATAGTGCACGGCGCGGGCCAGGCGCTGCAGGCGGGGGTCGGCTTCGAGTCCGAAGCTGGCAATGAGCACCTCGAAGGTCACCAGGGTACCCACATGGGTGAACCGGGCGCCATCAAAGTCAAAGCCCAGGACATCAGCAGGCGGCGATGCCGGATCGGCCAGCCACACAAAACGCGCACCCGGGTCAACGAATCGGCGGATCAGCCAGGCGCAGGCCAGTCGGTCCACCCAGGGCCGCGCCCGCGTCGCCCAGCGCTGGTTCTGGAACTGGGCGGTGTCAAGGCGCTTGATGCCATGGGCGGGCAGGGCGGCAGGCTCTCCCCGCGAGAAGCAGGCGTCCAGCGCCTGACGCAGGCTGGCCATGTCGGAATCGGCCTGCGCGGCTGCGGCGCCAGGGTAGTAGTCGATGCGGTGCAAGGCCTGCAGGGCGTCGGCAATGCCACGCAGGCGGCGGCGGGCCTCGGTTTCGGTGAGCTGTGCCAGCTCCGCCTGCAAGGCAGTCGCCGTATCGCGCCACAGCATGAAGACCTCCGTGCGGTCGAACAGCGCTTCGATCTCCTGGCGCTGTGCTCTGTCCGGCGCAGTGAGGGTCAGCAGCATGGCCGTGCCGCCGTGTTCTCGCACCTCGGTGGCAATAGGGGCGAGCAGGCCCGCGTGTTCTTCCGGCAGCAGGTAGGCGCCGTCGCGCAGGGCGGCGCAACCCAGTGCCTTGAGATTGCGCCAGATGCGCAGCCGCACGGCGTTGGGCTGCGTCGGCAGCGTCATGATGAGGGTGGACCACACAGCATTGAAGTATATGCATTAAGTAGTGAAATAGTTATTTCCACTTCAAAAATCGTGATCCCCAAAGATTCCTTGCATGCCGGGTGCTTCTGGTCATACAAGGGAGCGGTGCAGACGAAAAGGCATCCGGCACACAGGAACAGCGCCCAATGCAGGGCGGCAGTCGCTTTTGTCCATGAAGATGTGGCGCCGTGTAAGTGGATTCAGGGCCGATGCCAAGCCCTGCGTCAGTTTGCCGCAAGCCCGTTATGAATAATTATGAATTCAAAACCTGCTGTCTTGGCAGGCCGAGAGAGATGCCGAGGAGACCCCCACAATGACCGCTTACGCTGATTTCTACCGCCAGTCCATCGACCACCGCGACGCCTTCTGGAGCGAACAGGCGCAGCTGATCGACTGGAAGACGCAGCCCCTGCAGGTGTGCGACTACAGCAACCCGCCCTTCGCCAAATGGTTTGTGGGCGGCACCACCAACCTGTGCCACAACGCCGTAGACCGGCACCTGGCCACGCGCGCCAGCCAGGCGGCGCTGGTGGCCATTTCGACCGAAACCGACACCGAGCGCAGCTACAGCTTTGCCGAGCTGCATGCCGAGGTGCAGCGCATGGCAGCCGTGCTGCAGAACCTGGGGGTGAAGAAGGGCGACCGCGTGCTCATCTACATGCCCATGATTGCCGAAGCCGCCTTTGCCATGCTGGCCTGCGTGCGCATTGGTGCGCTGCATTCCGTGGTGTTTGGCGGCTTTGCGTCGGGCTCACTGGCTTCGCGCATCGAAGACGCCGAACCCGTGGCTGTGGTCAGCGCCGATGCCGGGTCGCGCGGTGGCAAGGTGGTGCCTTACAAGCCATTGCTGGACGAGGCCATTGCGCTCTCCAAACACAAGCCCGCCGCTGTACTCATGGTCAACCGCGGCTTGGCCCCCATGCACCTGCAGCCGGGCCGCGACCATGAATGGGCGCCGCTGCGCGAGCAGCACCTGAACACCGTGGTGCCGTGCGAATGGGTGGAGTCCACCCACCCCAGCTACACGCTGTACACCAGCGGCACCACGGGCAAACCCAAGGGCGTGCAGCGCGACACCGGTGGCTACACCGTGGCGCTGGCCGCCAGCATGAAGCACATCTTTGATGCCAAAGCGGGTGACACCTACTTTGCGACCAGCGACATCGGCTGGGTGGTGGGTCACAGCTACATCGTCTACGGCCCGCTGATCGCGGGAATGACGACCATCATGTACGAAGGCTTGCCCACGCGACCCGATGCCGGTGTGTGGTGGAGCATTGTCGAAAAGTACCAGGTCACCCACATGTTCTCGGCACCCACGGCGGTGCGGGTGCTCAAGAAGCAGGACGCCAGCTGGCTCAGGAAGTACAACGTCTCCACCCTCAAGGCCCTGTGGCTGGCGGGCGAGCCGCTGGACGAGCCCACGGCCCAGTGGATCAGCGACGCGCTGCAGGTGCCCATCATCGATAACTACTGGCAGACCGAAACAGGCTGGCCCATCCTGACGCTGGCCAATGGCGTGGAGCAGCAGACCACGCGCTTTGGCAGCCCCGGCAAGGCCATGTATGGCTACCACGTCAAGCTGATCGACGAGAGCAACGGCGAAGAGCTGACCGCCCCCAACCAGAAAGGCGTGGTCGCCATCGAGGGCCCGCTGCCCCCTGGCTGCATGCAGACCGTGTGGCGCGACGATGCACGTTTTGTGAACACCTATTGGAAGAGCATTCCCGGTCGGCTGATCTACAGCACCTTCGACTGGGGCATCCGCGACGCCGACGGCTACCACTTCATTCTGGGCCGCACGGACGACGTGATCAACGTGGCAGGCCACCGCCTGGGCACGCGCGAGATCGAGGAGAGCATTGCCTCCCACCCCAACATCGCCGAAGTGGCCGTGGTGGGCGTCGCCGACAGCCTGAAGGGCCAGGTCGCCATGGCATTTGCCGTAGCACGCGATGCGTCGGGCCTCACGGACGATGCCGCGCGCCTCAAGCTCGAAGGCGAGGTGATGAAGCAGGTGGACCACCAGCTCGGCGCGGTGGCCCGGCCGTCGCGTGTGTACTTCGTGACCGTGCTGCCCAAGACCCGCAGCGGCAAACTGCTGCGCCGCGCGCTCCAGGCCGTCGCCGAGCGGCGCGACCCGGGTGACTTGACGACGATGGAAGACCCGGCGGCGCTGCAACAGGTGAAGGACCTGGTGGGGTGACGAGCCTTTTCGACCCGCAGTGGGCTCCGTGCAAAGGCCGCCGTGCTGTTCGCGTGGGGCTTGGCACGCCAGGGCTCAGGAGATCACCAGGGTGAAGTAGCCAAACTCCATGTCGGTCGCTTCGGACACTGCTGTGACGGTGGCGTTGGGATTGGATGTGGTCACGCTGTCAGTCGTGATGCCATTGATGACGGCGTAGACGGAGTAGACATCGCTGATTTCCACCGTGACCTGCACGAATGAGTCAGGCACTACGACGTCTTGCACTGGCACACCTTGGTGCGTGATCTGGAAGGTCACCGGGCCAAGGCTGGTTTTTTCGAATTGCATCTGGTTGGCAACGCTACTGGGTGTTGTCACCACTTCGAATTCGTAGGTTTGCTGGGCGCGCTGCTGCTTCACCTGCGCCAGAAAACGGGTCGCACCACTGACTGCTATCGGTGCGGAGGTATAGGTGTTGCCTTCCAGTATGGTGCTGGCCGTGATCTCGAAAGTTTCGGCCTCCGGGACGGATAGCGTCGCGCCGGGGGCGAGGCCCGGCAGGCGGGCGAGGGCCAGCCCACCCCGGTGAATCACGTACTGGGCGATGTACGAGGTGCTGTTGGTCAAAGTCAAAGCGCTCATGGGACCCCTCCGATAGTAAGAAAAGAACGGAGATTCATTTTTACCGCCTTGGCGGTCGCAACGCCCGGATTTTTTGCCATCGGCGCAGTGCGCTGGCACCGGGCCAGAGCGGGGCGAGACTCCGGCCGGAGCGCAATCACGCAGGCCGGTTTTTCTGCCACCCCACCGGCGGTTGCCACCCTGGCGTCCAGCCGATGAAATCCTGCAGCGGCATGGGCCGGGCGATACAGTAGCCCTGGGCCTGCATGCAGCCCAGCTGCAGCAGCATCTGGCCTTGTTCGATGGTTTCCACGCCTTCGGCAATCACGCGGTAGCCGAAGGAGCGGGCCAGGCCGATGACCCCCTGCACGATGGCCAGGTCGCCGGGGTCGCCCATCATGCCGTGCACAAAACTCTGGTCGATCTTGAGCGTGTCCATGGGCAGGCGGCGCAGGTAGGTCAGCGACGAGTAGCCGGTGCCAAAGTCGTCCAGCGACACCGCCACCCCCAGCGCACGCAGCGCCGTCAGGGTTTGCGCCACGGCGGTCAGGTCGTAGAGGGCGGCGCTTTCGGTGATTTCGATTTCCACCAGGTGGCCGGGTACGCCTGGGTGGCGGGCGATGCACCGGGCCATCCAGTCGGCAAAGTCTGGGTTTTGCAGGTGCTGGGCGGCGATGTTGATGCTCAGCGGCAGGTGCAGTCCGTGTGCCTGCAGTTGCGCCAGCACGGTGAGTGCGGCTTCGACCACCCATTCTCCAAAGTCGATTTCCAGCTCGGTGCCCTCCAGCAGGGGCAAGAACTCGCCCGGCGGCACCAGGCCGCGTTCGGGGTGCTGCCAGCGCGCCAGCGCTTCGGCACCCACCACGGCCCCACTCCTCATGTCCACCTTGGGCTGCAGGTACAGCGTGAACTGCGCGGCGGCCAGGGCCTCGCGCAAGTGGCGGCCCTGTTCGCGCTGCAGTTGCAGGGCGCGTTCCTGCGCAGCGTCGAACTGGTGGAACCGGTTGCGCCCGGCCTGCTTGGCGGCGTACATGGCCTGGTCGGCGTGGCGCAGCAGGGCGTCGGCGTCGGCGTCATCCTGCGGGAACACGGTGTAGCCGATGCTGGCAGTGACCACCACACGCTCGGTGTCGAGTGTGTAGGGCGCTGAGATGTTGTCCATCACCCGGTGCAGCATGCGCTCGCAGTCGCCCACGGATTCAAGGTCGGGCATGAGGATCACGAACTCGTCGCCGCCCAGGCGCGCCACCGTGTCCAACGGGCGCAGCGCGCGTGTAAGGCGGCCACCCACCACCACCAGCAGGCGGTCGCCCGCGCCGTGGCCCAGGCGGTCGTTGACGGGCTTGAAGCCGTCCAGGTCCAGGTAGGCCACACCCAGTTGCCGACCGTTCTGGCGCGCCTGGTCCATGCACTCCTGCAGCTTGCGGGCCAGCAGCACGCGGTTGGGAAGGCCCGTGAGGGCGTCAAACAGGGCCAGCCGCTGCAGCAGAACCTCTTGCTCGCGCTGGGGCGTGACGTCAATGGCCACGCCCAGCATGCGTGCGGGGCGGCCCGCTGCATCGAAGCCCACGATCTTGCCCAGGTTGCGCAGCCAGCGGGCGGGGTCGCCCTGCTGGTTCACACGCCAGGTGGCGTCGAACGGGGTGCCGGGGTGGGTGGTGTGGCGGGCCAGTTCGCTGGTGATGCGGTCGATGTCGTCGGGGGCAATGCCGGCGGTCCACTGCGTGGAGGCCAGTGGGGTGTGGGGCGTGTCCAGGCCTCGCATGGCGTGCCAGCGGCTGTCGCCGGTGACGGTGCCTGTGTGCAAATTCCAGTCCCACAGGCCCAACGATGCCGCCGAGATGGTGAGCGAGAGCAGTTCCTCGCGTTCCCGCACCTGCTCTTCGTTGCGTTTGCGGTCGGTGATGTCGTGCACCGAGAACAGCCAGCACGGCTCGCCATCGAATTCGGTGGCGCGCATGGACTGCAGCACGGTGCGGGGTGGGCCGCCACGCACATTCAGGTTGACCTCGTAGCTGCTCAGGTGGCCCGAGCGCTCCACCTCCGCAATCAGCTTTTCGCGGTCGTGCGCGGTGAAGATGCCCAGCTCGACCGCAGTACGGCCGATGGCCTCCTCGCGCGGGATGCCCAGCATGTCCACCCAGGCGGGGTTGATGTCCACATAGCGTCCGTCGCGGCGGTGCGACAGGCCCATGGGGTAGGGCATGAGCTGAAAGATGCGCGAGAAACGCTCTTCGGACTGGCGCAGGCGCTGCTCGGCGCGCTTGGCCTCGTCGATGTCCTGCATCACGCCGCGTACGCGGGTCACGCGCCCGTTTTCGATCACCGGCTCGCCCATGGCGCGCACCCACACCAGCCGACCGTCGGTGTGCAGCACCTCGATCTCCATACTCCACTCGCGGCGCTCCAGAATGCTCAAGCGGAAGTTGGCGCGCAGCGTTTCGCGGTAGGCGGGCGCCACATGGCGGTCGATGTAGTCGTGGGGCAGCGGCGAACCGGGGGGCAGGCCGTGGATGTCAAAACACACGTCTGACCAGTAGACCAGGCCCTTGCCGCGCTCGTCCTCCCAGGCACCCAGCCGGGCCAGGCGGCCGGCCTGCTGCAGCAGGCCGTTGAGGGCCCGCAGCTCGTCACTGGCGCGGTGGGCTTCGGTCATGTCATGGAAAACGAACACAAAACAGTTTTCGCCATCCACAAGCACGGAGCGTGCCGACATCAGTCCCGGGATGCGTCCGCCCTCGCGCTGCGCAACCAGCGGCAGGCGGTCCACCTTGCCGTCGCGGCGGAAGGTCTCCACCAGCCGCTTGCGTTCCTGTTCAGAGGCCCAGATGTTCAGCTCGGTCGATGTGCGGCCGATCACCTCCTCGCGCGGGCGCCCCAGCACCTCGCAGAATGCGGGGTTCACGTCGATGTAGCGGCCGTCCGAGATGCGCGAGATGCCTGCGGGGTCGGGCAGCGTCTGGTAGAAGGTCGTGTACTTGGCCTCGGACGAGCGCAGCGCATCTTCGGCCGCGCGGTGGGCGGTGATGTCCACGTCCATGCCGATGAGGCTGGTCGGCCGGTTCTGGGCGTCGCGCGTGGCCACCGTGCCGCGCGACATGAGCCAGTGCCAGCGGCCCTCGGTGTCCATCACCCTGAATTCGGCTTCGTAGCTGTCTTCCAGCCCGTCCATGGCCCGCGCCAGCCTGGCCGCATTGCGCTCGGCATCCTGCGGGTGGCGCCGGGCATACCAGCGCTGCCACAGGTCTGGCGCCTCCAGATCGGCGGCGGTGATGCCGAAGGTGTCGTAGAAGCTGCCGTGGCAGCGGAACTGGCGCTGCACCACATCCCACTCCCAGTGCCCGCCACCCATGGAGTCGAGCACCAGGCGCAGCCTGCGCTCTTGTTGTGCAAGGGCTTGCTGGATGTCGCTGCGTGAAAGCTCGGAGCGTGCTCCGTTGGCCAGCAGCAACCGGCCCACGCCCAGCATCAGCACCCCGGCGCCGTGGTGCCATGGCAGGCTTCGCGCCATGTCGGATGCGCCGTCGGTGGCCCACAGGCTGCCAGACACGGCCAGGGGCAGGGTCAGCGTCAGGCCGATCAGTGCAGCCCATTTGGGCACCTGCAGGCGTGCCCCCACATGGCGCCACAACAACCCCGTGGCCACCGACACGCCCAGCACGGCAACGGCTGGCACCGCATCGGACACATCAGTACCCACCGCCGCCACCAGGGCCATGAGCGCCGCAATGATGGCCGCCGGAAACCTGAAAAAGAGCGCCAGAAACGCCGCCACCGTGGGGTAGGCCACCACCCGCAGCTCAGGGGCGTTCCAGCGCAGCGCCTCAAAAGAAATCCAGGAAACGAGGCCGCCTGCCAACCCCAGCAGCAGCAAGGTGCGGCGCGACGGGTGCAAGGACTCGCGCGGCGGCAGCCAGGCAAGCACCAGCAGCAGCGACATCAGCGCTGTGGCGGCCAAAAGGGTGTTGTTACCCATGGAAAACCCCTGGGCAAGCCAATTGCGGCGGGGTAGCCGCAGGCCAGGAGTTGCAGGGGGAGCGGCCGGGGATGTGTGTGGCAGTACAGCGCCCGGTGCCGTTGACGGACTTGGTCAGATGGCAAAAGCCCGAAGAAAACCCCATGGGCCAAGTTTAGGGCCGTTCTGAGGCGGGCAGGGCGGGCCTGAGTGTCCTGATAAGTCCGGTTGACAACAATGTGCCGCACACGATGACCACGGCGCAGCCCACCATCCAGGGCGTGATGCGTTCGCCCAGGAAGACCGTGCCGTACAAAACCGCAAACACGGGGGTTATGAAGGTCACGGCCAGCGCCCGGCTGGGGCCGGCACTGGCGATCAGGCGAAAGTACAGGATGTAGGCAATGCCCGTGCACAGCACCGCAATGGCAATGATGGCGCCCCAGGCGCGCAGGCCTGGCATCTGCGCAGGCCAGAACCACAGCGTGGGCAGGGCCAGTCCCAGCGCCGCGCCCAGCTGGCTGCCGGTAGCGGTGGCCAGCGGTGGAATGCCCGTGAGGTAGCGCCGTGCAAAGCTGGCCGACAGCCCGTAGAAGCTCGAAGCCAACAGGCAGGCGGCAATGGCCCATTCGGCGCTGTCACTCTTGAACCCGGTGCCCGCTGGCGCACGCCAGGCCAGCAGCGCCACGCCCACAAAACCGAGCGCCAGGCCCGCCCAGCGCAGGCGGTTGATGCGGTCACCCAGCCACATCCAGGCCACCAGCGCGCCAAACAGCGGCACGGTGGCGTTGAGGATGGAGGTCAGGCCCGTGGCAATGTGCAGCACAGCCCAGGAAAACAGCGCAAATGGAATGGCCGAATTGATGACCCCCGCAAACAGGATGGGCCGCCAGTGCTGGCGCAGCGCAGGCCAGTGGCCCTGGCGCATCATGATGGGCCACAGGAACATCGTGGCCAGCGCCACGCGCAGCCCGGCCGTGGGCAGAGGGCCGAAGTCGGACGCACCCAGCCGCATGAACAGAAAGGACGCGCCCCACAGCGCCGCCAGCAAGATGAATTCGCCGATCCAGGTGGAAACGGGCTGGTTGCCGGGGCTGTTCATGCATGTCCTTTGCGGAAAGCGTTGGGGGAGGTGGAGGGCAGCGCATTTTCCAGCGTCAGCAAGACCGCTTTGCGATCAAGGCCACCGGCATAGCCCGTCAGGCTGCCGTCCGATCCCACCACGCGGTGGCAGGGCACCACCACGCTGATCGGGTTGCGCCCCACGGCGGCGCCCACTGCGCGCACGGCCAGGGGGCGGCCCAGCTGACGGCTCAAGGCGCCGTAGCTGGTGGTGGCACCCCGGCCGATGGCCAGCAAGGCACGCCACACAGCCTGCTGAAACGGCGTGCCACCCGAAAGGTCCAGCGGCAGGTCAAACCCCGCACGTTGCCCGGCGAGGTACTGCTGGAGCTGGTGGGCGGCTTCCTCCAGCACGGGGTGGCTTGCCGTGTCAGCCCAGGCCGTGGGGCCATGAAGACGCTGGCTGGGCTCGTGGCGCTGGCCTTCAAACCAGACACCGACCAAGCCGGCGGGCGACGCCGCCAGGCGCACGGGCCCCAGCGCGGTGGAGGTGCGCATTTGCACGGTGTGGGGGTGAAACTGCATGACTGAATGAACGATTTTTAGATAAAATTGGCCTCCAGCGCTTGATGGATAAGCGCTAGCAGCTCCTACTTTGATAGTGACGGAACTGGTGGCACGGCACCCGCCGGGGTGCCCGCTGCCCAGGCGCGCAGCACCGCGTAACTGCGCCAGGGCCGCCAGGCCTGCGAGGCCTCGCCTGCGGCGCGGGCCGGGTTCTTGTGCCCCTGCACGCCCAGGGCCTTGTGCAGCGCCACATCCCCGGCCGGAAACGCATCGGGCCAGCGCAACACGCGCATGGCGATGTACTGGGCCGTCCAGTCGCCAATACCGGGCAGGGCGCACAGCGCGGCCGTGGTGCTGGCCACGTCGGCGCCCGCGTGCAAGGCCAGCGTGCCGCCATCCACGGCGCGGGCCAGCGCCACGATGGCAGCCTGGCGCTGGCGCACGATGCCCAGCTGGCCCAGGGTGTCGCCGTCGGCCGCTGCCAGCGTGGCAGCGGTGGGGAACAGGCGGTTCAGCCCGGGCCAGGGCGTTTCGATGGGCTCACCCAGCCGCTCCACCAGCCGCTGGCCCAGGGTGCGCGCAGCGGCCACGGTGATCTGCTGGCCCAGCACGGCGCGCACGGCCAGCTCAAAGCCATCGAACGCACCGGGCACCCGCAGGCCGTCGCCCTGGGGGAAGTGCTGGTGCAGCACGGCGTTGATGGCTGCGGGGTCGGCATCCAGGTCGAGCATGGCGCGCACGCGGCGGATCACGAGCGGCAACACGGGGTACAGGCTGTCGCTGGTCTGCAGCAGCACCTGGTGCCGGGCCCCGTCAAAGCGTGCGCTGAACCATCCCGTGGTTTCGCCGGGCAGGCCGGTGCAGGAGGCGGGCAGACGCACCGTGCGCCGCAGCGTGGTCTCCTCCGGCAGCACCCATTCCACGCCTTGGAACTGCCGCCGTTCAAAAAAGGCCAGCAGCGCAGGCACATCAAACGGCGGGCGCCAGGCCAGGCGCAAGGTGCTGGTGGGTTGCGCCCCTGCGGTGGTGCCGCTGCGCCGCAGCTGTGTGGGGTTCAGGCCGTAGTGCCCCGAAAACGCCGCATTGAAGCGCCGCACGCTCGCAAAGCCGCTGGCCAGCGCCACCTGGGTAACGGGCATGGGGGTGTCGGTGAGCAGTTGTTTGGCGGTCAGCAGCCGGCGCGTCTGCAGGTACTGCAGCGGCGATACGCCCAGGGCCGCCTCAAAAATGCGGCGCAGGTGCCGGTCGCTCACGCCCAGGCGCTCGGCCAGCCGGGCCACGGTGGCGCTGCCTTCGCCGGGCGCGGACGGGGCGGGCCACAGGTCGGGCGCATCCAGCAGGCGCACGGCCTGCTGGACCAGGATGCCACTGGCGTCCTGCACCGACCACACCAGCGCCTGCGGCGCCAGCTCGGGCCGGCAGCGCAGGCAGGGGCGAAAGCCCGCGTTCTCGGCCTGTGCGGCCAGCACAAAAAAGCGGCAGTTCTCGCGCCGGGGCGTGCGCACGGCGCACACGGGGCGGCAATAGATGCCGGTGGAGGTCACCGCCGTGAAAAAATGCCCGTCAAACCGTGCATCCCGCGCCAGCACCGCCAGGTAGCGGCCTTCGTCCAAGGCGGTGTCAGGGGCCTGGGCAACGGATGGGGTGGGGGGGGAGGGCCGATTCATGGGCTGGATCATAGGAGCCGGGGGTGTTTTCACTGGCCGTTTTCGGACATGTGCCTCAGCCCAACGCGAGGGTTTGCCCCCAGTACCCCCGGAGGGCGCGCCTACAATGCAGCGGACTTCCAAAAACAGCCCAACTCCCTACGCGAAAGGCCCCTGCGTGCAGCCCACACCCGCCATTTTCAAAGCCTACGATATCCGCGGCATTGTGCCGTCCACGCTCAACGAAGAAGTTGCGCTCGGCCTGGGCCGGGCCTTTGGCACGGCAGCCCGCGCCGAGGGGCAGACCACCGTGGCGGTGGGGCGCGACGGGCGCCTGTCGGGCCCGGCCATCTCGGGTGCGCTGATCCAGGGGCTGGTGGAGGCGGGCATTGAGGTGATCGATGTGGGCCTGGTGACCACGCCGCTGCTGTACTTTGCAGCCAGCACGCTGTGTGCCAGCGGCATCCAGGTCACCGGAAGCCACAACCCCAGGGACTACAACGGCTTCAAGATGGTGCTGAACGGCCGCGCCATCTATGGCGAAGAAATCCAGCAGCTTCGCCGCACCATGGAGCAGGAAACCTGGCAGCTGCTGCCCGGCGGCTCGGTGCGCCATGTGGACGTGCTGCCCGCGTACCGCGAACGCATCGTGGGCGATGTGAAACTGGCCCGCCCGATCAAGATCGTGGTGGACTGCGGCAACGGCATCGCGGGCGCCTCGGCGCCGGACATCTTCCGCGCCCTGGGCTGCGAAGTGATCGAGCTGTTCTCCGAGGTGGATGGCAACTTCCCCAACCACCACCCCGACCCGAGCAAGCCCGAGAACCTGCGTGATTTGATCGAGGCCCTGAAGGCCAGCGACGCCGAGCTGGGCCTGGCGTTTGACGGCGACGGCGACCGCTTAGGGATCGTGACCAAGGACGGCACCAACATCTTCCCCGACCGCCAGATGATGCTGTTTGCGCAAGACGTGCTCTCGCGCGTGCCCGGCGGCGAGATCATCTTCGACGTGAAGTGCACCCAGCGCCTGGCGCCTGCCATTGCGGCCGCTGGCGGCGTGCCGATCATGTTCAAGACCGGCCACTCGCTCATCAAGGCCCGCATGAAGGAGACCCACTCCCCGCTGGGCGGCGAGATGAGCGGCCACATCTTCTTCAAGGAGCGCTGGTATGGTTTTGACGACGGCACCTACGCGGGCTGCCGCCTGCTGGAAATCCTGAGCAAGTCCACCGACCCGAGCGCCGTGCTCAACGCGCTGCCCACCAGTTTCTCCACCCCCGAGCTGAACGTGGCCTGCGCCGAGGGCGAACCCCACCGCCTCACGGCCGAGCTGCAGGCCCTGGCTGCAGAGACCTTTGCCGCGCCCTCTCAGATCAGCACCATCGATGGCCTGCGCGTGGACTGGCCCGACGGTTTTGGCCTGATCCGCGCCAGCAACACCACGCCGGTGCTGGTGCTGCGCTTTGAGGGCCACACCACCGAGGCCCTGGCCCGCATCGAAGCGGCCATGCTGGCCCTGCTGCACCGGGTCAAGCCCGATGCGCACGTCGGCGCCGCCAGCCACTGACGCCGTATCGTCGAACCCGCCGCGCCCCTCTTTCTGTGCCCCTCTTTCTGTATTTGTTGTTGAACCGCCCCGCATGAAACCGTCACTGTCCACCCCCTTGCGTGTTGCCGCTGCCCAGTCGCCCTCGGCGCCGGGTGATGTGGCGCGCAACGTGCAAACGCACCTGGCCTTCGTGCGGGCGGCGGTGCACGAACGTGTGCTGGTGCTGGTGTTTCCCGAGCTGTCGCTCACGGGGTATGAACCGAACCTGCTGGCGGCCAACGTGCTGTCGGCCGACCATCCCGCGCTGGCTCCCTTGCGGCAGTCTGCTCAGCAACATGGCATCACCCTGGTGGTGGGCGCCCCGGCTGCGCCGGTGGTGGCGGGCGCCTTGCCCGCCATTGGCGCCTGGGTGCTCGGGGCCGACGGCAGTGTGGCGCTGTACCGCAAGCGCCACCTGCACCCGAGCGAGGAGCGGTTCGCCAGTGCTGGCACCGACGACGCCCAGGTGCTGTTGCTGGCCGGTGAACCCACGGCGCTGGCCGTGTGTGCCGACATCACCCATCCCGAACACGCAATGGCCGCCAGCAATGCGGGAGCCGCGCTCTACGCGGCGGGCGTGCTGATTTCCGAGAAGGCCTATGGGGCCGAATCGGCTCTGCTGCAAGGCTATGCCCGTGACCACGACATGGCAGTGCTGGTGGCCAACTACAGCGGGCCCTCTGGCGGCTACGTGAGCGCGGGTCGCAGCGCCTTCTGGGCACCCGGTGGCCACTGCGTGGCAGCCGCGCCCGATGACAGCCCCAGCCTGGTGTGGGCGGCACGGGGCGACAGCGGCTGGACGGGCGGGGTTGTGGAGCTGGTCGGCTGATCCGCTGATCGATCCCCCGCATGAACGCTGCCCGCGCCCTGTATTCGCTGGTGACCTGGTGCGCGCAGCCCCTGCTGCGCCGCAAGCTGCGCCGCCGCGCCGTGGCCGAACCCGGCTATGCCCATGCGGTGGGCGAGCGTTTTGGTCGCTATCCGGTGCCCATGGACAGCATGGTGTCGCACCACAGCGTCGATCCGATAGGCCAGTTTGTCTGGGTCCACGCCGTATCGCTGGGCGAAACCCGCGCCGCCGCCATCTTGCTGGCCCAGCTGCGCGAGCAGCTTCCGGGCATGCGTCTGCTGCTCACCCACGGCACGGCCACCGGGCGGGCCGAGGGCGAAAAGCTTCTGCTGCCCGGCGACGTGCAAGTGTGGCAGCCCTGGGATACACCGGGCGCCGTGGCGCGCTTTCTGCGCACCTTTCGCCCGGCCATCGGCATCCTCATGGAAACCGAGGTCTGGCCCAACTTGGTGGCGGGCTGCCACCAGCGTGGCGTGCCGCTGGTGCTGGCCAATGCGCGTTTTAACGCCAAGTCGCTGCACAAGGCCCAGCGCCTGGCAGCGCTGGCCCGGCCCGCCTATGGGGGGTTAACCGCTGCCTGGGCCCAGACCGAAGACGACGCCACCCGCCTGCGGGCCATCGGCGCCCCGGTGCGCGGCGTGTTTGGCAATCTCAAGTTTGACGTGGTGCCCGACGCCCGCCAGATCGCCCAAGGTCGGGCCTGGCACACCCACACCGGGCGCCCCGTGGTGCTGCTGGCCAGCAGCCGGGAGGGCGAGGAGGCAATGTGGCTCGAAAACTTCAAGCCAAAACAGGCCGCAGCGCATGATGGACAAGCGCAAGCAGCTATTAATAATATAGCAAATGGCGTGCAATGGCTCATCGTGCCGCGCCACCCTCAGCGGTTTGACGAGGTGCAACAGCTGCTCCTGCGCGCTGGGCTCACCGTATCGCGCCGCAGCCACTGGGCGGCAGAACCCGAGGCGGCCGACGTGTGGCTGGGGGATTCACTGGGCGAAATGGCGCTGTACTACGGCCTGACCGATGTGGCCTTGCTGGGTGGCAGTTTTGCCCCCCTGGGCGGCCAGAACCTGATCGAGGCCGCCGCCTGCGGCTGCCCCGTGGTGCTGGGGCCGCATACCTTCAACTTTGCCGAGGCGGCCGAGCTGGCCTGCGCGGCAGGTGCCGCGCAGCGCGTGCCCGACCTGGCCGCAGGCATGGCGCTCGCGGCCCATTTGGCGACGGATGCCCCGGAGCAGGCCGCGGCCAGCGAACGTGCCAGCCGTTTTGCCACGGCGCACCGGGGAGCGGCCCGGGCTACGGCGCAGGCGGTGCAGGCCGTGCTGCAAGCCGCCGGGTAGCTCCGCGCGGCCCGTCCGCCAACCCCGTCAGGGCTTGATGAGCAAGGCGTTGATCGCCTCAATGTCCTGCTGCGTCAGCGTGCCCGCCGCCTGGCGCAATTTCAGCGTGCCGAGCAGCACGTTGTAGCGGGCCTGGGCCAGGTCGCGCTTGGTCTGGAAGAGCTGGCTTTGGGCATTGAGCACGTCGATGTTGATGCGCACGCCCACCTGGTAACCGAGCTTGTTGGCATCGAGCGCACTCTGGCTGGAGGCTTCGGCAGCCTCCAGGGCCTGCACCTGGCCCTGGCCCGACTGCACGCCAAAGAAGGCGGCGCGCGTGGCCTGGGCCACGTTGCGGCGCGTGGTCTCCAGGTCGGCGCTGGCCTTTTCTTCCAGCGCCAGGGTTTCCTTCACGCGGTTTTGCACCGCAAATCCGGCAAACAGCGGCAGATTGAAGGCCACGCCCACGCTGGCGCTGTTGGTGCGGTTGTTCACGCCGGGCGCCGTGATGGTGCCGTTCGGGTTGCGCGTGACGTTGTAGCCCACCTGCAGGTCCAGGGTGGGCAGGTGGCCGGTTTCGGCCTTCTTGGTTTCAAGGCGGGCAATGTCCAGCGCGATGGCGGCCTGGCGCACGCCGGGCTGCTGGTCGCGTGCAGTGTCCACCCAGGTGGTCACGTTGTCGGGCTGCACCGTGGGCAGTTGCACGGGCAGCGCCAGCGGCTGGGGCTTGGTGCCGGTGATGCCCACCAGCTGGTCCAGTGCCAGGCGTTTCACGCGCAGGTCGTTTTCGGCCGCGATTTCCTGGGCCACCACGAGGTCGTAGCGGGCCTGGGCCTCGCGCGAATCGGTGACGGTGGTGGTGCCCACCTCGAAGTTGCGCTTGGCGGAGGCCAGTTGTTCTGACACGGCCGCTTTTTGCGCCTGCACGAAGGTCAGGGTGTCCTGCGCGGCCAGCACGTCAAAGTAGGCCTGGCTCACGCGCACCAGCAGGTCTTGCGTGGCGGCGTCCAGCTGCGCCTGGGCCACGTCAATGCCGCGCTGGCCTTGCTCCAGCGTGATGCGGTTGGCGGGGCGGTACAGCGGTTGCGAGGCCTGCACGCCCACCGTCTGTGTGGTGCCGGTGTTCTCCACGGGCGGGCGGCTCAGTTCCACATTGGCGCGGCTGAGCCCGGCCGTGAGCGCGGCGCTGGGCAGCAGGCCGGCGCGGGCCTGGTCGGCGCGGCGGGATGCTGCGTCGAGCTGGGCTCGGGCCGACTGCCAGGTCGTGTCATAGGTGCGTGCCGATTCCACCAGCTCCAGCAGGCTCTGGGCGTGCGCCGGGGCGCTCAGCGCCGCGCCGAGCGCCAGGGACAGAAGTGACAGGGAGAGGGGCCGGTGCGGAGTCATGGGGGTCCTTCGGAAGAGTCTGCGGTTCGATGGGAGAGCGGGGTGCCAGGGGCGTGATCAATAGCGGGGCACGGTGGGGTCGTTTTCGTGCGACCAGGCATCAATGCCACCGGTGATATTGGCCAACTGTTCAAACCCGTTGTGTTGCAGGAACGATGCCACCCGCAGGCTGCGTGCGCCGTGGTGGCACAGGCACGCAATGGGGCGGGCGGGGTCCAGCTCGGCCAGTCGCCCGGGCAATTCGCCCATGGGGATGGCCACCAGTTCAAACCCGTCGGCGCGCACGCTGGCGGTCTGCAGCTCCCAGGGTTCGCGCACGTCCAGCACCAGGGGCTGGCTGCCTTCGGGTGCGGCGGCAAACCAGGCAGACAGCTGGGCGGGGCGGACGTGATCGATCATGCAGAACTCCGAAGAAAGCCGAACAACAGGGTCAGAACGTAAAGCCGGAAGGTTCCGGGAAGTTCACCAGGCGCGGGGCGATGGTGTCCCAAGGCGATGTGGTTTCGAAACGGTCGCCGGTGCGGCGGGTCAGGGTGAAACGCATCACGGGCTCGCCCCCCACGATGGCGCCCAGGCGGCCGCCGTCACGCAGCAGCCCAAGCAGGGAGGTGGGCACTTCGGCCACCGAGCCGCTGAGTACGATCACGTCGAACGGGCCGTCGGGAATGGCGTCGCGGGCGCCGTCGCCCAGGCGCACATCGGCGTTTTGAACACCCGCGTCGCGCAGGTTCTCACGGGCCATTTCGGCGAGTTCGGGGTTGATTTCGAGCGACACCACACGTTCGGCGCGGGCGGCCAGCAGGGCGGCCATGTAGCCCGAACCTGCACCGATTTCGAGCACGCGGTCGGTCGGCAAAATGCGCAGGTCTTGCAGGATGCGTGCCTCGACGCGCGGCTGCAGCATGCTGTGGCCCAGGCGCACGGCCTCTTCGGCGTCGTTGCCCAGCAGGGGCACTTCGATGTCCATGAAGGCCAGGCTGCGGTAGGCCGGGGGAACAAAGTCTTCACGGCGGACCACCGCCAGCAGGTCGAGTACGTCAGCGTCGAGCACATTCCAGGGGCGGATCTGCTGCTCGATCATGTTGTAGCGGGCCTGGGCAATAGGGTCGCTGATGTTGGCGGACGTGTTCAGGGGCAGGTTCATGGGATTTCTCCGTGGGGCAGATGCAAGGCCGATCGGGACGATCAGGACAAACCTTCGATTTTAGGCGCTGCCGGGGCGCGCCCCATCTTGCGAAGGGCCCACTGGGCCAAGTCGTCCATGTAGCAATACACCACCGGCACCACCACCAGGGTCAAGAGGGAAGAGGTAATGACCCCGCCGATCACAGCCTGGCCCATGGGCGCGCGCTGCTCCGAGCCTTCGGACAACGCGAACGCCAGTGGCACCATGCCGAAGATCATGGCCAGCGTGGTCATCAGGATGGGGCGCAGCCGCACCCGGGCGGCCAGCAGCAAGGCGTCGGCACGGGGCAGGCCGGGCACGGTCTGGCCCTGGTCGTTCACGTGCTCCTCGCGGGCACGGATGGCAAAGTCCACCAGCAAGATGGCGTTCTTGGTGACCAGCCCCATCAGCATCACCACGCCAATGATGGAGAACATCGACAGCGTGGAGCGAAACATCAACAGCGCCAGCACCACGCCAATCAGCGTGAGCGGCAGCGAGGTCATGAGCGCCAGCGGCTGCAAGAAGCTCTTGAACTGGCTCGCCAGGATCATGTAGATGAAGATGATGGCCATGGCCAGGGCCGAGATGGCGTAGCCAAAGGATTCGGCCATGTTCTTGGTGGAGCCGCTGAACTGGTAGCGGTAGCCGGGCGGGAAGCTCACTTCCTCCAGCGCCTTCTTGATGTCGTTCGATACCTCACCGGCCGACCGCTTTGCCACGTTGGCGTTCACGGCCACCTCGCGGGTCAGGTCGCGGCGGTTGATCTGGTTGGCGCCGGTGGATTCGGTCACACTCGCTACCTGGTTCAGGCGCACGATGCGCGTAGTGCCGTCGGCCGCCGCCAGGGCAAAGGGCAGGCGCTCCAGGTCGGCGGGCTGGGTGCGGGCTTCGGGGGCCAGGCGCACGTTCACGTCGTAGGTCTGGTCATCCGGGGCGCGCCAGTTGCCCACGGTGGTGCCCGCCACCAGGGTGCGCAGCGATGCTGCCATGGGCGCCACCGACAGGCCCAGGTCCGACGCCACGTCGCGCTTGACCTCCAGGGCGATCACCGGCTTGTTGGGCTTGGCGCTGGTGTCCAGGTCCACCAGCCCGGGAATATCGCGGATTTTTTCGGTGACCACCTTGGTCAGGCGCTCCAGCTCCTGCAGGTCGGGGCCTTGCAGCGAGAACTCCACCTGCTTGTTGCCGCCCACGGCGTCCAGCAGGCCCACGTGGGTGATGGTGATGCCGGGCACGGTCTTGAGGCGTTCCCGCAGCACGTCGGACATCTGGTCCACGCTGCGGCTGCGGTCCTTGCGGTCCACCAGCCGCACATAGATATTGGCGTAGATCTTGCCCTGGGCGCTGCCGGTGTTGATGGTGGCCAGTGTGTAGCGCACCTCCGGCATCTCGCGCAGGATGCCCTCCACCTGTTGTGCCTTGGCCTCGGTGGCCTCCAGCGACGAACCCACGGGGGTGTAGAAATTGAGCGAGGTTTCGGAGAAGTCGGCCTTGGGCACGAACTCGGTGCCCAGCAGCGGCACCATGAAGATGCTCAGCACAAAGATGGCCAGCGCAATGGCCATGGTGGTCAGCTTGTGCACCAGCGACCACCGCAGAATGCGCTGGTAGCCCTCGGCCAATGCATCGGTGGCACGGTCGAACCAGCCTGTGACGCGGCCAATGGTCTTGTCGTAGAAGGTGACGGGCTCGATCTTCTGGCCGTGGGCATGGATGCTCGGGTCGTGCCAGATGCTCGACAGCATGGGGTCAAGCGTGAAGCTCACAAACATCGAGATCATCACCGCCGCCACGATGGTGATGCCGAACTCGTGGAAAAACTTGCCGATGATGCCGCCCATGAAGCCAATGGGCATGAACACCGCCACGATGGACAGCGTGGTGGCCAGCACCGCCAGGCCAATCTCCTGCGTGCCATCCATGGCGGCTGCGTAGGCGCCTTTGCCCATCTGCACGTGGCGCACGATGTTCTCGCGCACCACGATGGCATCGTCGATCAACAGGCCCACGCACAGGCTTAGCGCCATCAGCGTGATCATGTTGATGGTGAAGCCAAACATGTTCATGAACAGGAACGTGCCGATCAGCGCAATCGGCAGCGTCAGCCCGGTGATCACGGTGGAGCGCCAGGAGTTCAGGAACAGGAACACGATGAGCACCGTGAGGATGGCGCCCTCGATCAGCGTCTGGCGCACGTTGTTCACCGCCACACGGATCGGGCGGGCGCTGTCGCCAATGGTCTCCAGCCGCACGCCGGGAGGCAGCTGGTTCTTCAGCTCCACCACAGCGGCGTTCAGGCCGTCCACCACCTCGATGGTGTTTTCGCCCTGCGACTTCTGCACCGACAGCAGCAACGTGCGCTGGCCGTTGTACAGGGCCAGGCTTTCCACCTCCTGCGCGCCGTCGTTGACGCGGGCCACCTGGTCAAGCCGGACCGGCGCTCCGTTCTTGCGGGCGACGATGATCTTGCCGAAGTCTTCGGGGCGTTCCATGCGAGCGTCGATCTGCACCACGCGCTCCTGCGCGAGGGACCGGATGGAGCCCACGGGCAGGTCCTGGTTCTCGTTGCGCACGGCCTGCGCCACCTGGTCGGGGGTCACGCCAAACGCTTCGAGCGCCTGCGGGTTCAGGTAGATATTGATTTCGCGCTTGGTGGCACCCACCAGGTTCACCGCGCCCACGCCGCGCACGTTCTCCAGGCGCTTTTTCAGCACCTGTTCAGACCAGGTGGTCAGCTCGACAGCACTGCGGCCGGATTTTTCATCGGGCAACACGGCCAGCGACCACACGGCGCGGCTGGCGGGGTCAAAGCGCAGCACACGCGGTTCCTTGACCTCGGTGCGCAGGTTGGGGCGCACGGTGGCCACCTTCTCGCGCACATCCTCGGCGGCCTTGCGGCCATCGATGTGGAGCTGGAACTCGATGATGACAACGGCCGTGCCCTCATAGCTGCGCGAGGTCAGGGCGTTGATGCCTGCAATCGAGTTCACGCCTTCCTCGATCTTCTTGGTGACTTCGCTCTCGACGATTTCAGGCGACGCACCGGGGTAGTCCACGGTGACCACCACCACCGGAAAGTCGATGTTGGGGAACTGATCAACCTTCAGGCGCTGGTAGGAGAACAGGCCCAGCACGACGATGGCAAGCATCACCATCGTGGCGAACACGGGGTTTTTAAGGCTGACTTTGGTGAACCACATGGCGGGTCGGGGTAGTCAGGGTGATCAGGGAGCAGCGCGGGATGCCGCTGCCAATGCAGGTGCAGCAGCGACTGTCGCAGCTGATGCAGCCACCGCCACGGCCGTGCCCTCGCGCAGCAGGCCGATCCGGCCCGCAATCACCACCGTGCCTTCGGGCACACCTTCGACCGCCACCAGGGTCTGGCCGGCCACCACCGCGCGGGTGCCGGTCTTGACGGGTGCATAGACCACGCGGCCGTCTTTCAAGGTTTGGAGGTAGGGGGCGGGCTTGTCGGTGCGCACGGCGTCCAGCGGCACGGCCAGCACGTCGGCCCGCCCGGTATCGAGCGTGCCCTGCACAAACAGGCCTTGCCGCAGCGGCGTGGCGCCGGGGGCTTGCTCTACCCGCAGGTAGACGGGCACCGTGCGGCTGCCTGCCTGGGCGCTGGGGTTGATGCGCACCACGGTGGCAGGCACCGGGGCGGGCATGCCCTCAATGGTGAGCTGCGCCTTCTGGCCCACCTGCACCGCCACGGAATCCGCCGGGTTGAGCAGCGCTTCCAGCTCGAGCCGCGACAGGTCCACCACCTCGATGATGCGGGCGTCCACCGCCACGCGCTCGCCCGGCTGGGCCAGGCGCTGCGCCACCAGCCCGCTGATGGGGCTCTTGAGCACGGTGTCTTCCAGCGCCTTGCGGGCCACGTCGGCAGCGGCCATTGCGGCCTGGTGGTTGGACTGCGCAGATTCGAGGCTGGCTTGCGAGGTGACCAGTGCCGTGGCCGAGATGAATCCCTGATCCACCAGTGCCCGGTTGTTGGTGTACTGGCGCTGGTTGATGTCCACCTGCGATTTGGCCGCATCGGCCTGCTGCTGAGCTTGGCGCAGCCGGGCGCGGGCTTCGGTGGGATCGATGCGGGCCACTTCCTGCCCGGCCTTCACGCTGTCGCCTTCGCGCACCGTCAGCCCCTGCAACTCACCGCCCACGCGCGCCTTGACCATGGCCGAGTCCACCGCCCGCAAGGCGCCTGACACGGGCACGCCAAGCGCCAGGTTCTGCCGTCGCACCGGCAACACCTCTTGGGCTGCCAGTTGCAGCGGCGCCTGGGCGCGCTGGGCCGTGGTTTCGGCCAATGCCTTTTGCTGCGCCTGCCGCGCCGCCATAGCCCGCCACACGCCGCCGCCGAGCAAGACAACAACGACGGCTGCCACCATCCAGGGAATCCAACGTTTCATGGTCAGGAGCCGCGTGAGGGCGGCGCAAAAGAAGTGGGAGAGGGGGAAGGCACGGGAGAAGAAGGATCGGGCCGCACCAGCAGCCCGTTCAGCACATTGTCGATCTGGGCATCGATATACAACTCAGGCCGCAGGCCCAGCGAGTCTGGAATGCAGGCCCCCACCGAGTGCTTCCACATCATGAGGAAGATCATGGGCGCCAGAACCACATGCACGATGTAGTCCAGTGGCACGGGGCGGAACTCGCCGCGCTCGATGCCGCGTTCGACGATGCGGCGGATCAACGCCTGCCCCGGCAGAATCACCTCCTGCTGGTAGAACTCGGTGATCTCCGGGAAATTCTGGGCCTCGCTGAACATCAGCTTGGTAATACCCGAGGCTTTGGTGGCGCCGATGCGCTCCCACCACACCTGGTAGCAGTACCGCAGCAGATCGCTGGTGGTGCCCACAAAGGAATCCAGCTCATCCCGCCACTCTTCAAAACGGCCCGCGATGTTCTGGCGCACCACCGCCTTGAAAAGCTCTTCCTTGCTGGGGAAATACAAAAACAGCGTGCCCTTGGAGACGCCTGCACGGGCCGCCACTTCATCCACCCGTGTCGCGGCAAACCCTTTTTCGACAAACAGATCCAACGCGGCCTCCAGCAGCTCACCCGGGCGGGCTTCCTTGCGGCGCTCGCGTTTGGTGCCGACGGAGGCGGTGGGGGGAAGGGAGGTGGAAGGCAAGGAAGGGCTTCGTTAATGACTGACCGGTTAGTAATGTAGCAAGCACGGGATAGGGCGTCAATTCATAATGGTCAAGTTTGAACCCAAGGACGACCATGACTTTGCAAACCATCACCCTGGGCGGCGGCTGCTTCTGGTGCACCGAAGCCGTGTTCGACCGCGTGCGCGGCGTCACCGACGTGGAAAGCGGCTACACCAACGGCCACACGCTGAACCCCAGCTACGAACAAATCTGCCGGGGCGACACCGGCCACGCCGAGGTGGTGCGCCTGACGTTTGACGCTGACGAGATCAGCCTGGAGGAGATCCTGGAAATCTTCTTCCATACCCACGACCCGACCACCCTCAACCGCCAGGGCAACGACGTGGGCACCCAGTACCGCAGCGGCATCTATTACGAAGACCCTGCGCACGGTGACATTGCCAACGACATGATTCGCCAGATGTCGCAAGACAAGCTGTTTGGTGCACCGATCACCACCGAGGTGAAGCCGCTGGACAACTACAGCACGGCCGAGGCGTATCACCAGGACTACTTTGCGAACAATCCGAACGCGGGGTATTGCGCGTTTGTGGTGGGGCCGAAGGTGGAGAAGTTTCGCAAGACGTTTGCGCGGTATTTGAAGGGTTGAGAGACCGCCGTGCGGTCTTCTCGGCAGCAAAGCCAACACGGGTCCAAGCCAATTTTGGGATTAACTAGTCAATCTATCCATTGGCAGTCGGGTGGAGCAAATAAAGCCCCAGCCCCAGCGCGAATATTATTCCCGCCAAGACGATGGCTCCCATTTTGTGTTGCAGATGATCTACGGCGTCAAACGCTTGCCAATGACCTTGCACGGCCAGTCGATGGCGCTTGAAGACCAGATATACGCAATAGGTATTGGTGGCAATGGCTATCAAGGCAAAACCAAGCTTGGCGTAGAGGATCGGGTTTTTTGTGGCGGTAGCCAGCAGCATTGCACCTGTAGCCAGAACCATGGTGAAGGCGGGTATTTCAATGAAAATATCCACGCGCTTGTGAAGTGTCGAAAGAATGAGTTCCTTGTCACGACCTTGACCCAACAACGCGCGTTCAAAAAGGGCTTCGGTAAGAACACAACCGAGCCAAAGGCCGACAAACGTGAGATGAAGTGGTAATAGCAGTGCTTGCATTTTGCTTCGACCTTATACCGACGGTATTCAACACAATATGTCGGATGAAGTGAAAGATTTGGGAAATTAGGAATTATGGTCAGGGCTTGAGCCTGAAAATTGATATGCATCACGGGCATGCCATGAAGGCACACCGGAAAGACTCAGCCAAAAGGCCCATCCAACCTGAGGCGCTTCTCTGTGTTGAACGGCTCCATCGCCAACCATGTCGCTGCAGCCGTCAGTCCTCTGCCATTTCATTCAGGGGTTTCAGTTGGGGGAGGGCCAACACGAAGGCATAATGCAAACCGATTGCGTTACAGACATCACCTGCCGCCGCATCTCGCCATGCCCTCCACCCCATCTTCTTCATCCCCACACCGCCTTTGGTCGCTCCCCCCGGGCATGCGCGCCACCCGCGCCACACGGGCGCTGGCGGTGCTGTACGAGGCCCGGCCTGACGCGGCGCTCTCCGAACCCGAAGTAGAAGCCGCCCTCGCCACCGCTGGCGCTCCCGTCAACAAAGTCACCGTTTACCGCATGCTCGACCGCTTTGCCGCTGCTGGCCTGCTGCACAAGCAGGTGGACGCTGCCCGCGTGACCCGGTATGCACTGGCACCCCAAGGCGAAGAGGGCGCAGCCCCCAGATTCGAATGCGACGATTGCCACCGCCAGTTCCGCCTCTCGCAGGGATCGGCCAAGGTGCAGACCGCCCTCAAGCAGGTGCTGCAGGCGCTGGCCACGGCCGGGCATGAGAGCCTGGCGGTGGACATCGCGGTCCACGGGCGCTGTGCAGACTGCGCCCACCCGGCCGAGGGCGCTACCGCATGATCCGCACACGAGGCCTTTCCTACACCTATGCCACGGGCGGCGCCGCGCCGCTGCGCTTCCCCGATGTGGACCTGCGCCAGGGCGGAACCTTGTTGCTGCGCGGGTGCTCGGGCTCGGGCAAGTCCACCTGGCTGGCGCTGATGGCCGGGCTGCGCGGAGCCAGCGGGGGCGACCTGTTTGTGGCAGGCACGCAGCTGGGCACGCAGCGCGGGGCCGAGATTGATGCCTGGCGCGCGCGCAGCATTGGCTTTTTGCCGCAAAAGCTCTACCTCAGCAGCGCGCTCACGGTGGCCGACAACCTGGCGCTGGTCTACTTTGCGGCCGGGCTGCCACGCGACGATGCCGCCATCACGCGTGCGCTGGCGCAGGTGGGGGTGGCCGAGCTGGCCGACCGCAAGCCGCACCAGCTTTCGGGCGGGCAGGCGCAGCGCGTGGCGCTGGCGCGGGCCGTGCTGCTGGCGCCGCAGGTGCTGCTGGCCGACGAGCCCACGGCCAGCCTGGACGACGAGGCCGCCGCAGACGCGCTGGCGCTGCTGCAGCACAGCGCCGCCGCCTGCGATGCCAGCCTGGTGGTTGCCACGCACGACCAGCGTGTGGTCCAAGCCCTGGCCGGTGTGCAAACGCTGGATTTGAATGAAATCGGCGCCCAGCGCTTGATGGATAAGCGCGAGCAGCTATGAATTCAGGAGTCTTCAAACTGGCGCGCCTGTCATGGCGCTACCTGTGGTCCCGGCCTTTGGCGGCTGTGCTGAACCTGCTGGTGCTGACGCTCGGCCTGGCCGCCATCACGCTGGTGCTGCTGGTGGCCACGCAGCTCGACAAGGCGTTTGAGCGTGATCTGAGCGGCATCGACCTGGTAGTGGGCGCCAAGGGCAGCCCGCTGCAGCTCATCCTGGCAGGCGTTTTCCATATTGATGTACCCACGGGCAACATCCCGCTGCAAGAGGTGCAGACACTGCAGAAGAACCCGCTGGTGGCGCAGGTCATCCCGCTGAGCCTGGGCGACAGCTACCAGGGCTACCGCATCGTGGGCACCACGCCCGACTACGTGGCGCACTACGAGGCAACGTTGGCTGAGGGCGCACTGTGGCAGCAACCCATGGACGCGGTGCTGGGCGCCAGCGTGGCGCGTGGCATTGTCAAAAGCAGCCATGCGGGCGCACCGCTGGTGGGCGCCACCTTCATCGGCAGCCACGGGCTGGGCGGAGGAGGGCATGCGCATGGCAACCACCCCTACCGTGTGAGCGGCGTGCTGGCGCCCTGCGGCTGCGTGCTGGACCGGCTGATCCTGACCAGTACCGAATCCGTCTGGATGGTGCACGAGACCGCTACGGCCACCGATGCCGAAGACCTGGAAATCTTGAAAGAAGAGCGCGAAGTGACCGTGGCCCTGGTGCGCTACCGCACGCCCATGGCCGCCATCACGCTGCCGCGCCAGATCAACAGCGACACCGCCATGCAGGCAGCGGCGCCCGCCATCGAGGTCACCCGCCTGATGCGCCTGCTGGGCGTAGGGGCCGACGTGCTGCGCGCCTTTGGCGGCGTGCTGCTGGCGGTGGCCGCACTGAGCGTGTTCATCGCGCTGTGGAACGCCGTGCGCGAGCGCCGTGCCGATCTGGCCATGCTGCGCATGCTGGGCGCACCGCCAGGCCGCGTGGCGGGGCTGGTGCTGTGGGAGGCCCTGTGGCTGGCCGCGATGGCGTCTGTTCTGGGCCTGCTGCTGGGCCACGGCCTGGCCCATGGCCTGGGCTGGGTGCTACAGGCGCAGGGGCTGCTGCCTGTCACCGGCCTCATCTGGCTGCCCGCCGAAGCGGGTGTGCCGCTGATGGCCGCCGGTGTGGCGGCGCTGGCGGCGCTGCTGCCCGCCATGCAGGCGTACCGGACGGACGTGGCCGACCTGTTAAGCCAGCCCTGATGCAGCCATCGAGTTCTGTCCTCTAAAACCGTCCACCAACCAATCTGAAAGGCCTTCCATGAAAAAGCTCCTCACCGCACTCGCCCTGGCCCCCATGCTGCTCGTCGGCGCCCTGGCGCACGCCCAGGCCCACAACGACAAAGAGACCAAAGAAGACATCGCCCGCCACCGCGCCATGGCCGCCGCCCACGAGGCCGCCGCCAAGTGCCTCGAATCCGGCAAGGGCGAGGACGTCTGCCAGAAGGAACTCCAGACTGCCTGCAAGGGTCTGGCTATTGGCAAATACTGCGGCATGAAGCACGCGCACTGAGGCGATGGGCCTCCAGGCCCGCTACCATTTCTGAAAACGCTACAGATCAGGTTTCCCGCCATGGCAATCCATCCCGCTCACCGTCATCCCGCAGCACAACCCGATGCCCGAGCCAGCCGCACCCGCACTGCCCGGCACGCCTGTGCGTGGTTGGCGCTGGCCTGGGCGGGGGCCGTACTCGCACAGTCGCCGACCGCTGCGCCCACGGGCAAACCAGCGCCGGGGGAGTTTGAACGCGCGACCGGAAAAACGCCCGGTGCCGCGCCCACCACCGCACCCGCGCTCTCGTCCCCTTTGCCCGCGGGCGCGGGCACCGCCATGCCATCGGGCGTTGCGTCGGGCAGCGGGGCGGGCTACCACAGCCCCAACAGCCCCATTGCGCCGCTGCCCCAGCGCAATGACGTGGTGCCGTGGTCCGTGCTGACCGACCTGACCAAAAAGACCACCAAGGACGGCATCCTGCCCGTGTTCAACGACGCGCAAAAGGGCATGGACAAGACCACGCAGCGCATCCAGGGCTTCATGGTGCCGCTGGATGCCAAGCCCACGCAGACCCACTTTCTACTTACCTCCGTGCCAATGACCTGCTCGTTCTGCACGCCGGGCGGGCCAGAGAGCATGGTCGAGGTCAAGGCCAAGACCCCCGTGCGCTACTCGCTGGAACCGGTGGTGGTGGAGGGCAAGTTCACCGTGCTCCCCAACGACCAATATGGCCTGTACTACCGCGTGGTGGACGCGGTGCCCGTGAAGTAATTCTGCCGCCTTTTCCCCGATCCCGCTGCCTTCCTTGTTCCTCTTGTGACCCCGTTGTTTCCAACCCCACTGGTCGCGCTGTGGCGCCGCCTGCGCCAGCAGTTGCCCGCGCAGGCCGCCCTGGCGTGGCTGCTGCTGGCCCTGGTGGTGGTGCCCACGCTGGGGCGCCTGCACCAGGTGGAGCATGGAGAGGCGCTGGCGCAGATGCACGCGGGCCACGCGGTGCAAGCTGCGCAACAAGCCGACGCACACCACAGGCTCGCAGCCGCTTCGCTGGCAGCGGATGAGGACGCGGCCCCGTCCACCGAGGCAGACCACACCCACGGGCTGCTATCACTGCTCCTGGTCCCCCACGCGGCCGTGGACTGCCTTTTGCTCGACCAGCTTGCGTTGGGCGATGCACTGCACAGCGCCCCCTCGGCGCTGCCCACCCTGGTGCCCGCGCAGGCATCGCCGGTACAACATGCCGGGCGCTCTACGGCCCCGCACGTTGCGCTGTTCCAGGCGCGTGGCCCGCCCACGGCCTGACCGCAGCAAATCGCATACGCGCCCACCGCATCGCGGGCCGGGCCGCCAACACCTTGCCCGGCCTTGCAGGGCTGCGCTATCGCGCTTTGCCCATTTACTCCTGATTCCATAGCAGCTAGCGCTTGATAGACAGGCGCTGGCGGCCATTTTTAGTCAAATTTTCATGCCCAGGGCGAGGAAGCCATGTGTCTGCGTGCCGGCCCCGCCAGCACCGGTCCATGCACCACGCCCCCTGCGCATGCGTACCCGCAAACGCTCAAGCACCCGTTGCCACACCGCACCATGACCCACACCACATCCCAACCTCGCCGCCCCGTTGTTATTCTTCGCGCCCGTCCCACCCTCCATCCCGTGGCCCTGGCCGCCATGCTGGCGCTGACGGGCACCGGCGTGGCGCACGCGCAAGCCGCGCCGGTGGCAGCGCCTGCCGATAACAGCGCTGCGGCCCCCGCCAGCCTGCCCGCCGTCACCGTCTCGGCCAGCGGCCTGCAACTGGGCGCCAATGAGATGACCACGCCCGTTACCGTGCTGGAAGGCGACGAACTCGTGCGCCGCCGTGAGGCCACGCTGGGCGAAACGCTGAACAGCGAGCCCGGCATCACCAGCAGCCACTTCGGCGCCGGTGCCAGCCGCCCCATCATCCGGGGCATGGACGGCCCGCGCGTCAAGGTGCTGAGCGACGGCGCCGAGCTGCACGACGCCTCCGCCATCAGCCCCGACCACGCCGTGGTGTCCGAGCCGCTGCTGGCCACGCAGATCGAAGTGCTGCGCGGCCCCTCGGCCCTGGTCTACGGCAACGGCGCCGTGGGCGGCGTGGTCAATGTGCTCGACGGCAAGATCCCCACCGCCATCCCGCAAAAGGGCTACGAGGGCAGCGCCGAGCTGCGCGCCAACTCCGGCGCGGGTGAAAAAGCAGGTGCCTTCTCGCTGACCGGCGGCACCGGCAACCTGGCCGTGCATGTGGAAGGCGTGGCGCGCGATGCGGGCGACTACCGCGTCGGCAAGGGCTGGGCGCCCGAGGGCGAACCCACCCGCAAGGTGCTGGGCAGCTTCAACCGCACCGACACCGGCAGCGTGGGCCTGTCGTGGGTGGGCGAGCGCGGCTACCTGGGCGCCGCCTACACCCGCCAGACCGCCAAATACGGCCTGCCGGGCCACAACCACAGCTTTGAAGGCTGCCACACGCACGGCGACCACCTGCACTGCGGCGCCCACGAAGAGGAGGAAGACGGCCACGACCACGGCGCCGAAGAACATGGCGACGTGCCTGTGGTGGACCTGCGCAGCGAACGCTTCGACATCCGCGGCGAGCTGCGCAACCCTTTCGCCGGCTTCTCGGCCTTGCGCCTGCGCGCCGGCGTCACCGACTACGTGCACGACGAAGTCGAAGACGGAGCCATCAGCACCACCTTCAAGAACAAGGCCTACGACACCCGCATCGAGCTGCAGCACGAGCCCATTTCAGGCTTCAAGGGCCTGATCGGCCTGCAGACCTCGCAGCGCAAGTTCAGCGCCGACGGCGAAGAGGCCTACGTGGAGCCCACCATCACCCGCAAGCTGGGCTTCTTCGCGCTGGAGGAATACCGCCTGGGCGACTGGCGCTTCGAAGCCGCCCTGCGCCACGACCGCCAGACGGCCGAAGCGCAAACCAGCGGCATCGAACGCAGCCACAACGGCACCTCGGCATCGCTGGGCGCGGTGTGGAAGTTCACGCCCGGCTACCAGGTCGGCACCTCGTTCACCCGCGCCAGCCGCGCCCCTTCGGCCGAAGAGCTGTATGCCAAGGGCCTGCACATGGCCACCAGCACGTATGAGCGCGGCAACGCCGACCTGAAGTCCGAGATCTCGCAGAACATCGACGTGAGCCTGAAGAAGACCAGCGGCGACACCACCTTTGGCGTCAGCATCTTCCGCAACCGCATCAACAACTACATCTACGGCCGCACGCTCGATGAAGTCGATGGCCTGCAACTGCTGCAATACAGCCAGGCCGACGCCACCTTCACCGGCATCGAAGGCCAGGTGCGCCAGCGCCTGAACCGCAACCTGGGCATCACGCTGTTCGGCGACACCGTGCGCGCCACGCTCGACGCAGGCGGCGGCCGACTTCCCCGCATCCCCGCCACCCGCGCGGGCATCCGCCTGGACGCCAACTGGCAAGCTTGGCAAGGCCAGGTCGAATGGGTCCAGGTGGCCCGCCAGAACCGCGTGGCCGAGTTTGAAACCGCCACCCCTGGTTACGGCATGCTGAACCTGGGCGTGAGCTACAACGGCCAGTTCAGCAGCGGAACGCCGTGGCAGGTGTACCTGAAGGCCAACAACCTGACGGACCGCCTGGCGTATGCGCACACCTCGTTCATCAAGAATGCCGCGCCGTTGATGGGCCGCAATCTGACGGTGGGGGTGAAGGTGGCGTTCTGACGGGTGAAGCCGTCGTGATGTGAGCGAGCCAGCGGCAGAGGACGGCGTTGCTGGCTCGCACATCTGGCGGCCCCAAACCACCCAAACCACCGAGTCCAAAGGTGACTTGGATGCATGCCATACTCGCTTTGACGTGGTTGATTTTTCGATCCGTCAAGGCGACGCTGCCTCTGTCCCGGTGATGGCGCGCACCCGATTCGGAAATGGGATTGGCTCCGCAGCAGGCCGCCCAACGCAGGGTTGCGCGACGCGCGAAGGACTTGTTCGGCGCGGCCGTGCATGAATCTGACCCATTTGCAATAGCCCTGCATGCCCACCACTCCCACGCCGTCCGCAAACCTGTTGCAACTGCTTCCTGAGGCGGTGGTGCAAACCGATGCGCTGTGGGAGATCATCTATCTGAACCCGGCGTGGCACAAGCTCACCGGCCATTCGGTGGCGGCGGCGCTTGGCAGGTCTTTGCTGGAGTTCGTGCATCCCGACGACATCGGCACCATGCGCTCGGGCATGCCGGTGTTCCGCTTGCGCTTTGCCGACGCGGACTATCGCTGGGTGCGTCTGCAGCTCCACCCGGAGACGGATGCGGCGGACCGGGTGATCAGCCGCCAGGGTGTCCTGATCGAGATCACCGAGGTCACCGAGCAGGTGCTGGTGGAAGTTCGCCAGCGCTTTCTGCGCTTGCTGGAAACCATTGACGGCGTGGTGTGGGAGGCTGAAATCGGCGTGGGCAATACCTTCCTGAGCCCGCAGGTCGAACGCTTGTTCGGCTACTCCGTCGAGGAATGGCGGGCTGACCCGGGCTTCTGGCGGGCGCATGTACACCCCGACGATCTGGAGGAGGCCCTGCGCATCGACGATGCCGCTTACAACGCCACGCACAGCCATGCCTACGAGATGAGCTATCGGCTGATTGCCAAGTCCGGCAAGGTCGTGTGGGTGCGCGATCTGTGCCGCGCGGTGGTCGAGCCGGGGCGGCCGAACCGCATGATCGGCCTGATGATCGACGTGACCCAACAGAAGAACACCGAACTCGAGTTGTTGCGCTCCGAAAACCGCTATTCGCTGGCGACGCGCGGATCCAATGACGGTATCTGGTACTGGGACTTGCGAACGGACGCGCTGCATGTGTCCGGGCGGTTTCTCCAGATCGTCGGACTGGGTAGCGCCGATCTTGTGCATGACGGAGGCTGGCGCTTTTTGGAGCAGCTCATCGATACCGAGGATCGCGAGCGCGTGCAGGAGGCCTACCGCAGGCACCTGTCGGGAAACAGCCCGAACTTTTCGGTGGACTTCCGCGCGTTCCACGGAGCAGGGCGGCTGGTGTGGGTCAATTGGCGCGGGCTCGCCGAGTTCGAAGAGGGTGTTCCCGTGCGCATGGCGGGATCGTTGAGCGATCTGGCTGAGCGTGGCAGTTCCTACGATGCGCTGACCAACTTGCCCGGCCGGCCGTTGTTCCGCGATCGCCTCGCGCAACTCATCGCGCTGCACCAGAACGAGGTGGTGAACGGAGGTGGCGTTCCGATACGCGATGGAGCCACGATGTTCGCCGTGCTGCTGCTGGATCTCAATGGGTTCAAGGCCGTCAATGACAGCTACGGGCACCATGTGGGCGACCAGCTCTTGCAACAGGTGGCGCGGCGGCTCGAATCCTGCGTGCGGGCGGTCGATCTGGTCGCCCGCATGGGTGGCGACGAGTTCAATGTGCTGTTGGAGTCCATCGATCCCGCTGAAGCCCGCCAACGCGCGGAGCAGATTGCCGCCGCCCTGGAGTTACCTTACGTCATTGGCAGGCACACCGTGATCACTGGTGCGAGCATCGGATTGGCCAGCAGCGCATCCAGGCTGGCGACGGTCGACGACTACCTGCGCGCTGCAGACACCGCCATGTACCGGGCCAAAAGTCAGTCATTGGGCGTGTGCGTTTTTCAGTAAGGCGTGCCAGGGGCAATTGCCTGCGCCGCCGATTCAGTGGACTAGGGGTGCGTGGCAAAAAAAACCGGCTCCTCAGAGCCGGTTTTTCACAGGGTGTTGCCTGGATCAGTAACGACCGCCGCCGAAGCCACCCGTGCCGTAGCCAACGTCCGAGCGTGTGCTCGCGCTGTAGCCGCCGGCCTTGTAGCCACCGGCGCCGCCACCCTCTTCACGGGGGCGGGCCAGGTTCACGACGATCGAGCGGCCGTCAACGGACATGCCATGCAGGGCGCTGATGGCGGCCTGGGCGACTTCGGCGGAGGCCATTTCCACAAAGCCGAAGCCCTTGGAGCGGCCGGTTTCGCGGTCCATCATGACCTTGGCGGAAGAGACCCGGCCGAATTCGGAAAAGTTGCTTTCCAGGGTGGAATCGGTCACGGAGTAGGGCAGGTTGCCCACGTAGATTTTGCTGCTCATGGTTGAGCCTTTCTGAAATGTGGTGCGCAACGAAGGGCGTACCGTTGGGATGCAGCTGTGCGGATCGAGTGTCCGCAGCAACTGGGATGGGTGGATGGGATCTGCAGGTCGCAGATCAGGTCATCAGCACGTTGGGGGGTGCGGCATGCACGTTTGCAGCCAGCCCTGGGTGACTGCAAAGAGCCGGGCGGCTTCGCGCGAGGCAAAGGCTTTGTCAAAACGGAACACGCGGCAATAGCTGCCGTTGCCCTGAGAACGATGGACCGAGAAGGAGGCGCGGAAGCGGCCGCAGTCGGTCGGGTGTGTCGTGGGCGAAACGACGTACTTGCCCATGGAAATGGCGGTCTGTGAAATCTGGATCAATCAGGATCGCAGGCGTGGAAATCGACCTGCGTGAGCATCAAGGGACGCAGTGGGCTGCAGCTCTACAGACCCAATGGGCAACCACAAAGGTTGCAAAAGGCGGCTTGCCTGGGGCGGATTGCCACCCTGAGCAGGCGTTGCGGTGACTGCACGCGTCAAGAGCCGTGACTGCAACGACACGGAGTATACAGCAATTTGCATGTATCTACAGTTTAATATTATTTTTGGTTTTAAAAGGCGCTCTTGCTGGATTGCGTCGGCGCCCCACACGGCCCCATCCCTTCGGTTGCTCGGCCCTCGATCAGGCCCCAGCAAGGGCCGCAACTCTGCTCATGCTGCAGGATCAGGCCTAGCAAGGGGGTGACTTTTGCCTGCCGCGTACAGGCTTGTTTCGCCAGGACCGCTTGGCTTTTAGAGTACGCGTGCCGAGCGTTTCACCCCCAGAAAATGGCTTCTAGTGAGCTGCATGGTATATTTGCAGAAGTAACAATTTGTGATAGAAAATCAACAAAATTAATTGATGTTTGTGTTGCCAATGTGAATTGATGTGAATATTTTATAAAATCAATGATTTTCTCCGTTTCCTTGTTGTTGATCGTCTGGTCCTCACAGCGATGGGCTTCACGCTTTGCCAATTCTTCTGCCGATAGTTTCTGGATTTTCATCGCCAGCACAATGCTGCAGGTGGGTGCAATTGCAAGCCTGACTTCGTTGGTTCAAGCATTGAATCCGGCTGCGTGGATGCTGGTCCAGCTGCTTTTTTGCATTGCCACTTTGCGGTTGACACGCGAAATGGGTTGGCCCACGCTTCGGGGCTTTCTGGGGATATGGAGTGCGCAGCGCACAAGGCTTGCAGCGTTCGCGCGGGGATTATCGCAGTGGGGAATGATAACGCTGATGGCGATTTGCGGAGTCCTCTGGATGTCGTTGGTAGGGCAGGCCGTAGCGCCTCTCCAGAACTTTGATGACAGGATGTACCACGCCTCGCGGGTTATCTACTGGATTCAAAATCAATCGGTATTCCCGTTTGACACGCACAATATCCGACAGACGATGATTCCGTTCGGGAGCGAGTTATTCTTCCTGTGGCCGGTGCTGTTCACCAAAACTGAAGCTATGGGCCGCATTGTGTTTTGGCTGGCGTTTCCATTGGCAGCCATCGGTCAATATTATTTATTGCGGGCACTCAAATTGAGCCAGACAGTGGCTCTGGTGGGCGTGTTGATTCTGGTCTCTACGCCTCTTGTTGCATCCAGTGCAGTGGGGCTCAAGCCTGAAATCTGGTCCATCGTCACCCTGCTGGGTATTGCCTATTGGGTGGTTTCCATTTGCACGCAGCCTGATGCATCGAAGGCCCAATATTTCTTCCTGGGGACATTCACGGTACTGAGCATCAATGTCCGGTCGTTTCCAGTGTCGATGATTCCCAGCTTGCTGCTGATCGTGTGGTGGGCGCCGAGTCCGTTTTCATGCATTGCGCGGTTCAAGGCACTGGCTGCAGGATGGGTGTGTGCGGGTGTTTTGAGCTCGCTGCTTGTTCCCCTGGCATTCAACACGGCGCTCTACCACCACCCCTTGGGGCCACAGGAGGTGCGGCGCGTGGTGCAGGCCGACATCACTCCGCAAGTGATCTATACCCACGCGGTGCGTTTTGTATTTTTGCTCCTGGAACTGCCGGACGTTCCGGTTTCGAGTGAAACGCGGTCCCGTTTCAGCAGTGCCGCCAACCAATTCATTTATTCCGTGGGCGCTGGCGCACCCTTGGCGGGCGAAAACAAGGGCGCGTGGCCGGGGAGTTTCGTGTACTCGCTGCCTGAGCACTCCACACGGTTTTCGTTGTGGGGGTTGCTGTGGATTCCCATGTTGCTGATCGCTGTGTACCTTCTGGTTCGCAACCTGGTCGCGACCTGGCCGCACGTGAGGCTGACGGCGGTGTCGGCACAAACGCTGTTGGCAATTCCATTGCTGTGCGCAATCCTGTTTGGCGCGCGGTGGATGGCCCAGTCCGACGTTCCTGCGCGATTTCTCATTGGCCCGTATGCATTGCTGCTGCCCGTTGGCATTGCGCTGGTTGCGCCGTACCTCTCCAGAAAGAAATTTGCCCAGGCGCTCATTGCGATGGTGGTCACGTATGCCGCATACCAGCCGATGAGGGCTCTGGCTTACGACGCTGTACAGGCCATCGCAGCTCCCGCCTCGGAAAAGCTGATCAATGAGCCATTTGAAGAAATTGTCGGATCCATGCTGCCGGCTGGTTCCCGCGTGCTTTTTGTGGGGCACCAGGACGCCCGCGACTATTCGCTCTTCTCGCCGGAAACCCGTTATTCCAACGCAGTGATTCCCTGGGGCACGGGGCCTTTTGACCCAGAAAGAATGGGCCGGATGATCGCATCCGAAAAAGCCACCCACGTCTTGATCCAGGACGACAAGCAGGTGTTCTTCGAGTGGTTTCCAACCGTCGATACCCGCGAAATGGTGAAGTGGCTCAGCGCCCAGGCCGGACTGAAGTCCACCCCCCTCAACACACCCCATATGCGTCTGTTCGAAGTGAGCGGCACCACACTGGCCAACGAAAGGCCATTCCAGACGACGGCCGTCCCGCCGGGTTCACCCTTGATCAGGGTCACCGACAGTCTCAAAACCAAGGTGGGTATCGATCCCGCCTTGCTGGAGACGCCATGGCCTGTTGAAAACCTGGGTGGCAGAGAGGGCGGTTTCCTGTGGATGGGGCAGGGGCATGCCGAGGGCATCGAGTTCGCACTCTGGTCGCGCGAGGACAACGACGTGGACCTCCGGTTCGAGGTATCCCCGGGGCACGGCCTGACTGCGCCCGACCGGAGGGTCATGGTGCTGCAGGACGGCGTCCCTGCGGCGGAAGGCGAGTACACCTTCCGCGGGAGGGCTTCGGTGGTGGCGCGCACCCGCCTCCATGTGGGGCGGAACGTCATCAGCTTCTTCGCGGTGGATACCGCCACCATCAAGCCACTGCCCAATGGCGATACCCGCAATCTGGTCATGGGCCTGCACGAGATACGCATCGAACCAGGGCCGGTTGCCGCACCTGCAGCCACCGCAGGCGTGATGCGGCCAGCTTTGCCCGACAAAGCGGACCCAGCCCCCAACGCCACCCGCCATGGCGAGCTTGCGCACAGCGCCCGCAAGGCTGTGGGTTTGATCAGCCGCCGGCAACAGGTCGATGGCTACTGGCTCACTGCGTACACCAGCGAAGAGCGTTTTGAGAAGCCGAAGCTGGAAATGAATACCTACGTCACTTCGATGATGGTGGACGTTCTCGGTTCAAGACCAGGCACCGTGGGGCTGGGGGGAAGCCTGGACCGGGCCCGGACCCATCTGCGCAGCCAGATCGAGGCCAGTGGGCTCGTGCGCTACCACGGCCGGCCGGATGGCGCCGCCATGACCACGCATGGGCTGTGCCCCATCACACCCGATGCCGACGACACCGCCCTGGTGTGGAGACTGGCCCCCGGTGCAGATGCACTGCGGCCAGCGGCCCTGACGGCGCTGATGCAGTACCGTACCGCCGAAGGCCTTTACAACACCTGGCTGGGCCAGCGCAATGAGTACCGGTGCATCGACCCAGGCTCCGATCCGAACCCCACCGACGTGGCGATCCAGATGCATGTGCTGATGTGGCTGGCGCAGGCCGACCCACCAGCGGCCCAGATGTTGTGCGGCGCGCTTCGCCAAGCCGTCGACCAGGACCGCGTGTGGGTTTACTACCGCAGGGCACCGCTGGTACCCGTCTTGCGCCAGGCCGACATGAAAGCGGTGGGCTGCGATGTGCAGTTGCCGCCCTCGCGTTCGCAAACAGCCCTGCAAGGGCAGGAAATCTGGCTGAGCGCCAGCGACATGTTGCAGCGGCTCCAGGGCGGCAAGGGCAGGGTGCCCGAGCCGACCCAGATCATCCATCTGCTTCAAGAGCTGTCAAAAAATGACTTCTTCGCCGTGAAGTTGAACCCGCCCTTGCTGTACCACAACGATCTCACCGCCTCGGTGCGCAGGTTCTACTGGTCGGAAGATGTGGGCTATGCGCTCTGGCTGCGGCTGTACCTGGAAAGCGCGCGACTGGGCCTTCTGGCCGACAACGGCAACGGCCTTGACAACAACACCGGCAGCTCTGCAGCCGATGGCAGGCGGACTGCCCCGAAAACACCATGATGGATCGTCCCCAGGGAGCCCGGCGGGTTCTGCGCCTGTTGTCGTGCATTCGATTCGACGAGGTTCTGGTGCTTCAGGGCGCGCCTTTGCTGGGCGCCGTCTTTGCCATGGGCCACTTCACATATCAGAGCGCGGCGATGCTGTTGCTGTTGATGGCAGGAAACGCCTTTTTGGTGGCCCACATTTTCATGCTCAACGATTGGTCCGGAGTGCACCAGGACCTTCGGGACCCAACCAGGGCCGCAGGGGTTTTTATCAATCGCGGCATTCGGCGCAATGAGATCGGGGCCTTGTTGCTGATTCTGCTGGCGCTGAGCCTCATGACCCTCAGCCAGCTGAACGCGGCAACGCTGGCTATTGCGCTGTCGATCGCAGTGGCTGGAGCGCTCTACTCCATCCCGCATGTTTACCTGAAGGGCATACCGCTTGCGAACACACTGCTCCATGTTGCCAGCGGGTTGCTGCATTTTTTGCTGGGCTATTCAGTGTTCAGAAGCCCCGACATGAATGGCCTGCAGATCGGATTGTTCTTTGCCACTATTTTCAGCGCGGGCCACCTGACGCAGGAGGTTCGCGATTGCGAGGCCGACCTAAGCAACGGGATTCAAACCAATGCAGTGAAGTTCGGCAAAAAGCGGAGCTTCATCGCTAGTTTTGTGCTTTTCACGCTGGCCGACGCCCTGTTGGTCCTGCTGGCGCTGAGAGGAACGGTGCCGCAAGTGCTGGCCATGTTTGTCGCGTTGATCTATCCGCTGCATTTTTACTGGATGCTCCAGGCGATGCGGGAAGGACTGACGTTTGAGAGTGTACGCAGCCTGCAGGCGCGCTATCGTGCGCTTTATGCGGGCTTGGGCGTTGTCATGATTGTTTCCGTACTATTGGCGCAAAAATGGATATACCTTCTTCCATGAAGCTGACGATTGTCATTCCTTGCTTCAATGAAAAGCAAACCATCCGGTCTATTGTGGATGCAGTGCGTTCAGCGCCTTATCCGCAGAAAGAAATTATTGTTGTCGATGATTTTTCAACAGATGGAACCAGAGAGATACTTGCGAATGAGTTGGCTGGCAAGATTGAGAGGCTGGTATTTCATGAAACCAATCAGGGCAAGGGGGCGGCACTCAGATCTGGCATCCAACATGCCACCGGGGATATCGTCATCATTCAGGATGCCGATCTTGAATACAACCCCGATGAATATCCCATTTTAATAGAACCTATTTTATCCAACAGGGCCGATGTAGTGTTCAGTTCGCGTTTCATTGGTGGCAATTGCCACCGCGTCTTGTACTTCTGGCATCGCGTGGGCAATGGGTTCTTGACGTTGGCATCCAATGTATTCACCAATTTAAATCTGACGGACATGGAGTCCTGCTACAAGGCATTCCGGCGAGAAATAATTCAATCCATTCGCATTGAAGAAAATCGTTTTGGATTTGAGCCGGAGATTGTAGCCAAGGTTTCAAAGTTGAATTGCCGCATCTATGAGGTGGGCATTTCCTATTTTGGAAGAACTTACGAAGACGGCAAGAAAATCGGCTGGAAAGACGGGGTCAGAGCCCTCTACTGCATAATAAAATATAATATTTTTCGATAATTTTATTTGCCAATATGGACATCAGCGCTTCGCACCCGACAGGATGAGCCTACTTTCCATAAACCCTTGTTGTCTCGCGGCAATACGTGTCCTCATCAGCAAGCACCTGCCGAAAAGGGTGTTGATGCTCCCCGTCAGTGGCACGTGCTGCAGACCGAGGTGGACGATGGAGGAGGGCGGGTGGTGGGCTCCTAGCCCAAGGCCCGAAGCAAGTTGCCGTTTATGTGGATAAGCCCTTCGTCCTGCATTCGCCGCAGGGTTCGGTAAAGGGCCTCATGCGTGAGGCCGAGTTCGGCGGCCCAGGCCTTTCGAGGCTGCTGCAGGGTTAGGCAGCCATCAACCCCTTCAGCGTGGATGTAGTGAGCAATGCGGTCCGCAGCCCTGTGCAGGCTCAGCCGCTCACACTGCGCACGAAGCTTGCGCAGTTCTTGCGACAGCTGCAACAGCCAAGCTGCGCGAAAGTCTGACGAATCGTGCAACGCAGTGCGAAACGCATCCGCTGGAAACTCCAGCAGATCGCTGGGCTCGGAGGCTACGGCGGTGCAGTGGTAAAGCTGGCTGTCCAGGCTGGCTTCTGCCACAAAGCCCTGCCGTGATCGCTGAAGGATGACTTCGCCGCCGTTGCGGCTGAACCGAACGAGGCGCACTTCACCCGTGGTCACCAGGTAAATGCTGCACACAGGATTGCCAGTTTGAAAGACGGCGTGGTGTGCTGCGAATTGCCGCGCCTTTGCCAGTTCGCGCAGGCTTGGGGGCATCAGCCGCATCCATGGAAAATCGGCTCCCGAGCCGGACACACCCACACCTATCGCTTTTTTCATATGACCAAAATCATATCGTTCAGGGCGACCTTCTTCGTAGCATGCCCACGGTAATCACAACAACGTGGGCCATGACCATGACAGCAAGAGTTCAGCTACGCAATACAGGCGCCCGGTCACCACAGGGTAGGGGCCACATGCCCGCACTGATCAAGACGGCGGGGTACATTGCACTGGCATTGGCTGCCCATCTCGCCACCGCCGAGCCTGCGCCCTATGCCGGCCAGCAAAAACGCGCCATCAAATCGTTGTCTGACCAGGACGTGACAGATCTGTTGCAGGGGCAGGGCATGGGTTTGGCGAAGGCGGCCGAGCTGAACGGCTACCCCGGACCAGCCCACGTTCTGGAGCACGCAGACGCGCTGGCGTTGACCGACCAGCAGAGAACGGCCACAACCGCCTTGCTGCACGCGCACAAGGAGGCCGCGCGAAAGCTCGGAGCGGCCCTGATCGCCTCGGAAGAGGCACTGGATGAGGCGTTCAAAACGGGCACGATCCACCCCGCGAGGCTATCCGCACTGACCGGCGAAATCGGACAACGCCAGGCGCGCTTGCGCGAAGAGCATTTGCGCACGCACCTTGCGCAAACCGCGCTGCTCCACAGTGACCAGATCCAGCGGTATTCCGCCCTGCGCGGCTACGCTGCGGGCTCAGAGCCTTCGCCTGCAACACGCCCGGCGCACAAAGGGCACCATTGAGTTCTTACAACCCGTTCACCGCTGGTTGGAGCGAGGCACCCAAGTGTCCTGAGTTGGAAATTCACTTCATAAAGACGCCCAGAATCGCCGCCATACTGCGTTGCAAATCCTCGCGATAGCTAAGGCTACCGCTGTGGCTTGCGCCTTGCCTGGCGACGATTTCGACATCTTTATTTCATCAACGAACCTCCAACTCAGGACACGAGCTTTCATTCGCGTCGTCCTCTCACGCTTTCGCCTTCCTTTCACGCCCCCTCCGTACAACCACAGTGGCCGGAGCCCAGCGCAGGCGGCATGATCGGGGCATGAAACTGCTGTTGGTCGAGGACGATTTTGATCTGGCCGGTGCCCTGAGCCGCAGCCTCGTGGCGCGCGGTTTTGAGGTGCTGTGCTGCGCCGACGGCAAGGAGGCCCTGGCGGCGGCGCGGCGCACGGCCTTTGATGTGATCACGCTGGACCTGTCTTTGCCGGGTCTGGACGGGCTGGAGGTGCTGCGGCGCCTGCGCGATGGCGGCAGCACCACGCCCGTGCTGGCGCTCACGGCCCGTGCGGCCGTCACCGACCGCGTGGCAGGGCTGGAGGCGGGGGCGGACGACTACTTGGCCAAGCCGTTTGACCTGGACGAGCTGGTGGCGCGCCTGCGGGCCCTGACACGCCGGGTGGGGCGCGACGGGCAGTTGCGCTGTGGTGCGCTCCACCGCGACCCGGCCAGCGGCGCGTTCTACAACGAGGCACTGCCGCTGGAGCTGTCGCAGCGTGAGGCGGAGCTGCTGCGCCTCTTGATGTCGCGCATCGACCGCGTGGTGAGCAAGGAAGAGCTGCGCACCCAGGTGTTTGCCAACACCGATGAGCAGGTGCAGGCCGATGCGGTGGAGGTGGTGGTGCACCGCCTGCGCAAGAAGCTGGTGGGGACCAATGCCGAGATCGTGACCCTGCGCGGCGTGGGCTACCTGCTGTGCGATGCCGACAGCATGGCCGCCCAAAAAGGCGACAAGGTCGACAAGGCCGAGAAGGGCGGGGCGCTCCGGTGAACACGCCTTGGTGGCAGCGCTGGCCCTGGCGCCCGCGCGGAGGATCGCTACAGCGGCTGCTTCTGGTGGGCCTGCTCGTGCCCCTGTGGGCGCTGGTGGCCCTGGTTGCCACGGTGCAGGTGGTGCAGCAGGTACGGCACAACGCTGCCGCGCAGGATGCCGTGCTGCACAGGGCGCTGACAACCTGGCCGAACGTGTTGCAGCCGCAGGCCGGTGCATCCGCCATGGAGCAAGCCCCTGCGGTCTGGTTCCGCGAAAGCAGCCTGGACGGCGAGCGCCTGGCGGGCAGCGCCGACCTGCCGCGTGTACCACCCTCTGAGCCCGTGCAAGGGCAGGTCAGCGTGCACTTTTACCTGGCGCAGGTGGGCGACCAACTGGTGCGCGTTGCCGCCACGCTGCACCAGCCGGCGGTGGCTGGGGGCGGGCAGGGCGCCGCCCCGCCGGTGGTGCGCCAGGTGGCGCGGCCGTTCAGCGAACGCCTGCCTAGCGTTGCCCGCCTGATGGATGAGGGCGCGGGTTTGCGCCCAGTGGTTCTGCTGGCCCTGGCCATGACGGCGGTGGCGATGGTGCTGGCGCGCGTCGCGTCGGGCTGGCTGCTGCACGCGGATGTGTCGCTCACTCCGCCAACCCAGCCGGGTGCAGGCGGCACCGGCCAGGGCTACGAAGGCCCGTCAGAGCTGGCGCCTGCCGTGCAGCATTTTGGTGAGCTGCAGCAAAGCCAGAGCCGATGGATCGAGGAGCAGCGGCGTTTTCTGGCCGACGCTACGCACCAGCTGCGCACCCCCATGGCGGTGCTGCGCACGCAGCTGCAGTCGGCCATTGCGGGCGATGTGCTGGTGGCCGATGCGCTGCAGCAGATGCTGCACACGGTAGACCGCGCCTCGGGCCTGGCCAACCAGCTGCTGAGCCTGAGCAAGGTGGAGCAGCTTCAGCGCATGGGCGAGCTGCCCAGCGTGGATTTGAACGCCATGGCCCGCGAGGCCGTGATGGAGCTGGCGCCACTGATCGCCGCCAAGCGGCTGGACTTTGCGCTGGAAGGCCCCGATACGCTGTGGGCCCCCGGCGACGCGGCGCTGCTGGGCGAGCTCATGCGCAACCTGCTGGCCAACGCCATCCACCACACGCCCGTGCATGGGCGGCTGGGGGTGCTGCTGCGCAACAGCACCGGGCGGCGCGAACTGCTGGTGTGGGACGAAGGCCCTGGCATTGACGACGCCGTGCGACAACGGTTGTTCCAGCCGTTTTCGGCAGGGCAGGGCGGGGTGGGGCTGGGGTTGTCGATCTGCCGGCAGATTGCCGAGGCGATGGGCGCCCAGGTCATGCTGTTCAACCGCATGGACGCAGGGCAGGTCATCGGTGTCGATGCCGTTGTTGCCTGGGAAGGTTGAGATGTCCGTGAAGCAGTCATCTGCCGCGCATGGCATCGAGTTCCGGGATGTCAGCAAGCGGTACGGACCATTGCCCAGCGCGCCGATGGTGGTGGACCACATCAGCTTTGTGGTGCCCCGTGGCACGCTCACCACCATCCTGGGGCCATCGGGCTGCGGCAAGACGACCACGCTACGGATGATTGCCGGGCTCGAGTCACCCACGGCGGGTCGCATCTTCATCGACGGGCAGGACGTGACAACCCTTGGCCCGGCGCAGCGCAATGTGAGCCTGGTGTTCCAGAGCTACGCGCTGTTCCCGCACCTGAACGTGATCGACAACGTGTGCTACGGCCTGCACGGGCTGCCCCTGCGCCCGCCGCAGGTGCGCGACAAGGCCCGCGCCATGCTCGACACCGTGGGCCTGCAGGGCCTGGACCTGCGCAGGCCCCATGAACTTTCGGGGGGGCAGCAACAGCGCGTGGCCCTGGCCCGGGCGCTGGCGCTGGAGCCCGCCGTGCTGCTGTTTGACGAGCCGCTGTCCAACCTGGACGCCCGCTTGCGGCGCGCCATGCGCGAAGAGATCCGCGCCCTGCAGCAACGCCTGCGCTTGACGGTGGTCTATGTGACCCACGACCAGAGCGAAGCCTTGGCGGTCAGCGACCAGATTGTGGTGATGGACAAAGGCACCATCGCCCAGTGCGGAGCGCCCAGCACGCTGTATGAGCAGCCCGCGTCCGAGTTTGTGGCGGGCTTCATGGGGGAGGCAATGCTGTTCGAGGGGCACATCCATGCGCTCAATCCGGCGGATGGGGAAAGCCCGGCGGCTGGCAGCCATGCCCGGCTCGGCCCCTTGCGCGTGCCATCGCCAGCATCTCTCGCCCCCGGCCCGGTCAAGATCGCCGTGCGGCCCGAAGCCTGGGTCATAGGCCCCGCAACCTCCAGCGGGCTGGCCGCCCGGCTGACCAAACGCACCTACCTGGGCAGCGTCATGGAATACACCTTTGCGAGCGCGCTGGGCGAGATCTTTGTGGTTTCGCCCCAGGTGGAGCTGCCGCTGGATGTGGGCGCACCGGTGAGCCTGACGCTGGCAGACCACGGGGTGTCGGTGGTGGCGGGGTGAGATACCCTATGGCACGGACAATCCACCACGCACCGGCACACCGACTGCCGGGCATGAAATATTCAAGCAAAAATGGGCCCTGGCGCTTGATGGATAAGCGCAAGCAGCTACAAAAACAATAGTGACCAGCGGATGCCAGCGTGGTGACCCGGGCCACAATACGGGCCTCCACCACCGCACGGCCACCGGTTTTTCACCTTGAACTCTCCCGTTTTCACCTCGCTGATCCCCGTCATCCTGTTCATCGCCATCGGCTTTTACGTGGGGCGGCGCGGCTGGATTCGGGCCGCAGCCGTGAAGGACCTGGCCAACCTCGTGTTCATGGTGCTCACGCCCGCGCTGCTGTTTCGCACCATGAGCACGGTGCACATCGAAGACCTCAACTTCGGCCCCGTGGGTATCTACTTTGTGGCGTTTGGCGTGGTGTACACGGCCACGCTGGCGGTGCTGGGCTTTACCAGCCTGGGCGCGGCGCGGGCGCTGGCCAACACCTTCAGCAACACGCTGATGATCGGCGTGCCGCTGGTGGGCCTGGTGTTTGGCGATGCGGGGCTGGTTACGCTGTTCACGCTGATCTCGGTGCACTCGCTCATCCTGCTGACCGCCGCCACCGTGGTGTTTGAACTGGCCGCCGCGCGCGAGCATGCAGGCCGGGAGGGCTCCGCGCAGCAGCCCATGTGGCGCACCGTGCTGCAGGCCGTGCGCAACGGCATCGTGCACCCGGTGCCGCTGCCCATCATTGCGGGCCTGCTGTTTGCGCAGACCGGGCTGGTGGTGCCGCAGGTGGTTGACAAACCCCTGCTGCTGCTGGGCCAGGCGCTGGGGCCGATTGCGCTGCTGCTGGTGGGGGTGACGCTGGCGTTTACCAAGGTCGGCCACCACTTCAAGGCCGCCCTGCGCATTGCGCTGGTCAAGTGTGTGGTGCACCCCATCGTGCTGGCCACTCTGGGCTGGGCACTGGGCCTGTCGGGCATGCCGCTGGCGGTGATGATCGTGGCAGCATCGCTGCCGGTGGGGGCCAATGTGTTCCTGTTTGCGCAACGCTATGCGGTGGCCGAGGACGAGGTGACGGCGAGTGTGGCGGTGTCTACGGCACTGGCGTTGGTCACGATGCCGGTGGTGATTTTGGCGGTGACGCGATGGGTGGTGGGCTGAATTTGATGGGCTGATGATCTGCTCGGCGGTTTTCTGCTGCCGCTTGTCGGTCAGGGTACGGCGAGAAATCCGAGCGCCTTCATGACGAATTCGGCGTGGAACTGGAAAATTCCTCCATGACCCGCGTCGGGATAGATGATCAGTTGGCTGTTGGGTAGCCGCCGTGCCAGGTCGTGCGTGTTGATCGTCGGGACCATCCGGTCGTTGTCACCGTTGACAACGAGCACCGGCCGCCTGATTTGGGAAAGATCGGCGGGCGCCTTCTTGCCCCAGGCGCTCAGGGCCTGCAACTGGGCCACGTAGGCGCTCACGGTGATGTCCTTGTCACGGTTGTCTGTGCGCTCCGAGAGCCGTTTCAGGAAAGCCTTGCCGGCTTCGATGCCGCCGGGCGTGCGGGTGAAGAACAGGAACTGCTTGGGGTCCTGGCCCGTGAAAAGGCCTCGCAAAAGGTCCAGATTGGCCACCCCTGCAACGGAACTGATGCCCTCGCCCCCAGCTGGGCCGGTGCCAGCGAGAATCATTTTGCGAACCAGATCGGGCTCCTTCAAGGCGATCTCTTGGGCAATCATTCCGCCCATCGAGAAGCCGAACAGATCCACCTGCTGGTAGCCCTTGGCCTTGATGAAAGTGATCGCGTCATCGGCCATCTGCTCCATGGAGTTGGATGGCGAGCCGCTGGATGCACCCACGCCTCGGTTGTCGAACGCGATCACGTGGCGCTGGGCGGCAAGCCCGTCCACCACGCGGGGGTCCCAGTTGTCCAGCACCGCCGCCAGATGGACCAGCAAAATCAGCGGCGTCCCGCCGTGGTGCTTGCCCAGTTCACGGTAGGCAAAGGCCACCCCGCCCGCAGAGATGGACTGGGTGGGCGCAGTGGCCCAGGTTGGCCGCTCTGGGCTGGCTACTGGCGCGGCGCGCATGGTGCCCCCAGGCACGGCCTGTTGGGCATGTGATGGAGTGGATGCAAACGGGGCAGCCAGCGCAAACAGCGCCGCTGCCGTTTTCTTCAGGATGGGGTTCATGGCGGGCTTTCGGTAGGCCAAAGACACGGGGGCGGGTATCTGGGCTTACTCAGCCCATGGGGTGCAGGTAGGTCGGCGTGGGCGCGGTCATGCCGTTTTTGACCAGCATGGTGAGTTCGTCCGCCAGGACTTCATCCAGACCCGCTTCAAGGCCGTCCAGCGCACGCTGGACGATTTTTTCAGGGCTCGACTTGGGTACATCGAATCCCCGGGTGAGATCGGTGTCCACGTACGCCATGTGCAGGCCGAGCACCTGGGTTTTCTGGGTCAGCAACTCGTTGCGCAGCGCGTTGGTGAGCGACCAAGCGGCAGACTTGCTGGCGGAGTAGGCGGCCAGCTCTCCGCCGTTCACCCAGGAGGCGACCGACAGCACATTCAGCAGGGCACCGCCCCCGTTGTCCTTCAGGATGGGCGCAAACGCCTTGCTCATGCGCAGCACGGAGAAGAAGTTGGTCTCGAAGATGCGGCGTGCGACTTCTTCGCTGTCGTCAGCGAGAAATCCCCCTGGCTGGGCGATGCCCGCGTTGTTGATGAGCAAGGTCACATCCCCGGCCTGGGCGACGGCATTGGCGACTTCGTCGGGCTTCGTCACATCAAGCTTCAGCGCCTGCACACCGGGCAGGGTGACGGAGGCCGGGTCTCGGGCGGCGGCATAGACTTTGCGCGCACCCCGGTTCAAGAGTTCACGTGCAAAGGGGTGACCTCACTTTCGGGGCAGATTACCCGGTTAGGATGATCGGGTTAACCCTAGATCTATGTTTTCTGAGGCTATGTGGTCTGCCCTCCTGGCAGTCTTTTCAAAGTGTGGTTTGAAGACGAGCTGTCAGTTGTGAACCGGTGGTCTGCGTGAGTCCCGTTCGCCCATCGACCAAAAACAACGACTTGCAGAACGGTCGATAGAGCCACGATCGATCATCCACCGCCACCCATCTGCGATGTGGCACATCGTTGGCCCAAAGCCAGGCATGGCACTCGGCCTCCCGCTCGTACCCCACCAGCGTATTCGGGACGTTCGTTAGATCGCAATATCTGGGGGTAACGCCTTCGATCATGGCGGCAATGTCCGGAGAGAACCTTTCCAATAGATCCTCATAGGCCTGTGCTAGGCGCCAGGTGCTGGTGATCACGATCTGGCACTCGGGCACCTGTCGTAACGCATCTTCCAAGATAGATAGGCAACTGAAGTGCTTCGACTCATGGCAATGCTCTGGGTGCAGGACCCCATCAAAATCCAAAAAAAGTATGGGCACAGTGCAATTTCAGAAACAGATTTCCAACAGGGATGAAACTTCTATCGAACTCATTGAGCCAATGAGACTAGTTGGTCGTGGTCTTTTTAGTCTCATTGGACGGAAATCGGGTGGATGTCTTCCCGAAAGCGTGTCCCACCCCAAGCCGACTTTGGTCGGGCGCTGCAGCAATTGCGCGCAGCTCGCGGCTTGGTGCAGGAAGACATGCTGTTGGCCACCAGTCGCCGACACATCAGTCGTATCGAGCAAGGGCACCAAGTTCCCAGTGTCCGCACCATCGAGGTATTGGCCGAGCAGATGCAGATCCACCCTTTGACGCTCGTTGCCGCCGCTTACTGCCCGGAGTTGGACGCGACCTCAGTCAGTGAACTCCTCAAGGTCGTCAAAGCCGACTTCAAGAGCATCGTCTCAGATTAGGCGTGGCATTCCGAGTCAGCCTGTTCCTGGGCATGCTCAACCAGCATTTGAAGTCCTTGTATCAGTCCGGTACCAATCGGTGTGGCATCTTTGCGTTGCAGCATCCGATTGACAATCTCCCGATCAACGGCGGTGCTGAGCAAGCACAGTGCTTCCTGCAGAGTTTCGAGACCGATCTCCAAGCTATCGCCTGAACGTTTGGCTCCCGCCCTAGAGAGAAGTAACAGGGTGATCGGTAAGGCTGCACGTGCAGGGTCGTGGTCCCCATTGCAGCCAACGCCAGACAGAAGGTCTCGAAACTGGTCTGACACCAACAAAAGGTGGTTGTCATTCAGCGCATCCGGCAAGATGGATTCCCATCCTCAAGATGTGATCAGACTCATCATGTCCTGTGCACCAAATTTTCCGAGAGTCGCTTTTTCCAAACGCAGCATCATTCGCCATTCAAGTTAATATGAGACCAATTGGTCCTGTTCGAGACCGTGGCGTGCGAAGATAGCTCAGCGGGACTGCCATTTTTGTGTCACAAGTGCGCCAGTCTCTCAATGGAAATAAACCGGTTGCCCGAATGTGTTTGGAGAGGCAACCAGCCTGTTGCCCAATCCTTTTTGCCCTCTTGAAAAACCGTCTGGATCTCACCCGTTTGACCGAACTTGACCGGCAGTTTTGCGACTACGCGAAGCTGCAGCGCAATGCCACGCCCAGATGCGGGTGGACGAAGACGATTCGGCTGGCTCTGGGAATGAGTTCCAAAGCGCTGGGAGAACGCTTGGACATGACCGCCCAGGGCGCCCGTAAGCTGGAACAAGCCGAGGCGAACGGGACTATCACGCTGAACACTCTTGCGCGCCTGGCGCACGGCCTGGATTGCGAAGTGCACTACGTGTTTGTTCCACGAACCAGTTTGGTGGAACAGGTGCTCAGGCGAACCCATGAAGTCGCGGGATTTCCGATGCCGTTAGCGCTCGCTGCGACCGATGTCCTGACGGAGGCTCAGAGGCTGACAGCCTTGTCCACCGTGCTTGCCCAAGTGAACAAGCGAGGTCTTTGGTGAGCCAGACGTACCTCGACGGGCGAGTGTCAAACTAATACGCGCATGTTATTGATCATGCGCGTGGTACGTTTTTTTCACCAATGGGCCTCGTACCAGACGCTGAATGCATTGCTTTTATATCTGGAAGCCCCACGAAGCTTGGAAACAACTGAATTTCGCATGGAGCTGCTGGGCCACTGCGATTGACGGCTGAAGCCAAACTGCTCAATGAAGAGCCGATATCCACCGGTGTCGGCCTTTTCTGCTGAAAAGAGGGTCATGTTGCTAATGTACTTTTCCAGCGCCGAGACGGCCCTCACAACTGATTGACCCAGAAGCTAGTATTGAAAAACCACTATGCGCTGCCCAAGCTTCGCTCATCCGACTGCTATTCACCGCTCCATGACAACTGACGATTGGGATCGCCTATGGCGCCAGGTTGTTTGCATGGATGTCGCGTTTAGCGTGCAAACTGGGGAGGCAACTCGCCGACTGCACTAACACTTCGACGTCTTTTTCAATGAATACTAGCATCTCGACACCGTCCGCAGCCATTACGACTGATAAGTCCTGTAGCACTGTCAATATCGACATTGGCAACAAGGAGTTCCGGAGATACCAAGTAATCAGGCTATTAGCTCGAATGGCAGCAATCCTGCCTTTCTGGATCGAAAGATCTGAATTCGCTAAAATTTCAATAAACATTGAGCGCATCTGCTGGCCTGAATTGGGATATTCAGCCAGCCCAAATTTTGAATGGATGGATTCCAAATCCACTGCTAGAGCTGGGCGAAGCCCCTTGAATCCAATGATATTGGCTTCTAAGCTCTCTTCTATCGATGCTCCACCCACTCATGCCCCGTCAAGCATTTCGACGAATCTGAAAAAAATTTCGCAACTGTTGCATCTCGCTCCATTTGAGCAGGAATGGCTTTTGTGGTCATACTGCTATAGCTGGTTTCCAATGCCTAGTATTACATTGAATTCCGAGGAGCATGGATTAGCCCTGCTTGCTGCACTTCTAGGCGCTCCAATCAAACAAGCTTTATTAAACACCTCTCCTAACCGATTGAGGATGATGCAGTTCTTAGAGGCACCCAGATATATGACAGATAACCGTCCAGAGTCGCTGGGCGACTGGATGAGGTGCTCCACAAGGCTTCATAATCTACTGGAGAATTCGTACCCCAGCGACTCGTCCTTGGTAGAGGCCATACGGGCGCCAGACGAAGATTGGATTTCTAGTGAAGATCACTCCAAATCTAACTTGGCAGTTAGAGCCTTATTACCACCTTTGGTAAGTGATTGCTACCTGCGTAACCAGTTGGAGCAACCTTTGACTGGAGAGCATGTGGCTTCACTGATTAACTGGACGTGCGGATGGAGTTTATCAGCTGATCAATTCGCAACACCTATAAAGACGACTGCCGTGGGGACGATACGTGAAAATATCAAACAAAAGGCAATCGAATGTGGCCTGAAAGAACGTCAATTTACATTTGAAGAATTGCGAATGGCTATTTATTGATTTCCAATACTCATTGATGAGTATGCGTTTCATTGCTTATAACGCAATTGCGTCCGGCTTGTTTCGCCCTGTAAAGCGCCTCGTCTGCCAAGGCCACTAAATCCACGGGATTACGCAGATCGCTTGGAATTATAGTCGCAACTCCAATGCTAATGCTAACCATTCCCGCCCGCCTCGGCTCGAATGGTAGAATCATACCTTCAACATCGCGGCGGATAATTTCTGCCAATGCAATACCTTCTTTTGAATTTGCGCTTGTGATTACCGCAAATTCTTCGCCACCAAATCGAGCTGCGGTGTCACTGCCCCGCAAGGTGCGACTCTTTAGGATTTGAGCGATCTGCCGAAGACATTCATCTCCTGCCAAATGGCCGTGCGTGTCGTTGAAGCGCTTAAAATGATCAACATCAAGCATCAAAAGCGTAAGTGGTTGATTGTTACGCCTCGCACGAAGCCATTCCTTACTGAGAATCTTGTCAAAATGCCGCCGATTCGTCAACGTTGTGAGGCCATCGGTTGCAGAAAGCTCTTCCAACTGCCGATTTGCTCGGGTCAGAGCTTCCGTGCGCTCTTCTACACGACGATCCAGATCGGTTGTCAGCTCTCGTGCAGTCCTCAAAGCTGCAGCCAATTGACCAGCCAATATGGTGCCCATTACTACAACCACACTCGGAATCACGTAGGTCACCAAATACAGCCCCTCAAATGAGGCGTTTCCTGTCAACCGAAACCAATCAAAAATACTGGAGGCAACAACAGTTGCAAATGACGCTGCCATGAGAAAATCAACTATTCGCTTGGACTTCCACGACCAGAAAAGAGATATTCCAGCAAGGAAGGGAGCGAAACACATTAATGGCAAGTAAATTATGGCAACGACGTCCCGGTTGTTTCCGCTAATCCAGATGGCGAGGGGGCTGGCGAAAAGGAAGAAGATAAAAAATCGCCTAGCCCAAGGCCATTCTCTCTCAAAAAATGAGATTATTGTCAACATAAGCAGTGGAGCTGTTACTTGCTTGATGCTAAAAATGAACCAATTGAATATCTCAGGCTGAGTCGGAATAACCGCGATCGTATGGTTCAGATTGCCTAAAGCGATTGCAAAGGCAGTTACTCCAAACCATGAGTACAAACGATTGCCCCCGAGTGCTACAGAGACGCATAACACTACAAGTCCCAGGCTGAGGGCAACCCAAGCCAATCCATTCACGACACTCACTTGGAGTGCGCGCCGCAGTAAGTAATCCTTGTTAAGTTCTTGTGCGGGTCCAATTACGATGCGGGATAGCCCATTCATTTGTCTATTCGTTGCATATATGTCGAACTCAAGTACGTTATTTTTGCTTCGCCAGTGACTTGCTGGAGGTACAAACAAATAAGGGCGGTGTAGGCACCGGAGGGCTTCCACCGGCCCCAGTTCACAGTCTGCGATGCGTTCTCCGTTCAGATGTACCCGACCAGCCAAGCTCAACTTCGGCACATAGATGCCATAGGGGGACTCGCTATTTGAATCAGTGGGTAGATCGAATTGCATTCGATATCGAACAATGGAACCCCCTGTCGCGTAATCGGTGGGCGCAAGGAGATGAGGCAGTTCGACACTTCGCTCACCCAGCAAGGACGTAAGCGTGGCGTTGCGCAATGTAGTTCGGTCTGACGTTTGCGCTGCAGCCGCAGCGGCTGCAGTCAATGCAAGCGATAACAGGAGCATCCAAACGAGCGCTATGAAACGTACGGGGGGCTTAAAAATACCGATGAACATTTCGCCTTTTCATGGCTGCAACATGTGGCGTGCGTGCTGCAGCCATTCAATGAATCATTATTCCACGGGACAACGTCCTGTCTTCGTCCATACCTTGCCCGGACTTGGAGACCCGATCGCCACAGCCGTGACCACAACAACTTTCACGCAGCCGTAGTGCGAGCCTAAGACTAGGTCTCAACGCTGACCACCCGGCGTGGGATCGGGCGCAATAGAAGCATCCCCGTCATGGCGACCTGCAAGACCATAGGGGTCGCCTCAGCGCTTACTTCGCCAGTACCGATGTTGAGTTTGCTTGGAGAAATCACTGACTGTCTCAGATCTGTTGGTTGTTGCCACGTGACATTGACCTGCGTCAATAGTCATGGTGCGGTTTGGCTCCCCAACGCGCTGGTCTCTAGGTAGGTCCCATAGGCAGCGGCGACATCTTGCGTTAGGCTGACATATTGAAACAAGTACGCTAAGTCGTGGTTCAGAGCGCGAACGATGATCAGCGTGTTGAGGGGCCCCACATCAACTTCTCTCCACAAAGTTGGGAGGAAAGAATGTCTTTCGGAACGCAGTGAAAGTTGGTTCGTCAATGAAATCGAGTACCACACGCATAGTTCAAATGATGGCGCTGCTCATCATTGCGGCTGGCGTTGCTGCGTTCATTCAAGGGGCATTTCGGACGAGTTGGTTAGAAAAAGCGGTGCCCTGGTCGCCGGAGAGTGGTATCAACGGCCCACTACTGCTAGTCATCTCGGGCATTTGTTGCCTCCTCCTCGCAAGCAAGCATAGTCATCTAAGCACCGTTCAGCATGCAGTGAAACTCGGCGCAACCATGCTGGTGGTGTTCTCGTCTTTGGTGCTTACACAGCATGTGTTTGGTCTAGACCCATGGTTGGACTTCGTCAGGCCTGACGTCGAACCGAGCATCCTTAACCCTTATCCAGGACGGATGGCTCCAAACACTTGTGTCGCCTTCATGGCCACAGGGTTCGCTCTTGGGCTCCTGTGCCGACGAGATCGAGCTTTCTCGACCTGGCCTCTGACGACCAGTATCTGGATCGTCACGCTCATCAGCTTTGCCGCGATTGCCGGCTATTTGCTTCGGTTGGAAAGCCTGTACCGGGTCGCGGATCTGAACAAGATGCTCCCTGCGACTGCCGTCTCCCTTGGCGCACTGAGTGTTGTGCTTTGGATCCTTCGGGATGCTAGGGTGGTCTTAAACCAGCAATCTTTTGACCGACACGAAATCTTGATTGCTCGTCGATCAATCGCCGTGCTGACTCTGGTGGCCATCAGCGCCGGTATCGCCGGTTTCGCGGTCTTGCGCGAAATGTTGGACAAATCGATGGCAGAAAGCATCTCTTTGACGGCATCTACAAATGCAACGTCACTGACGAACAGTCTAGAGATTGGCCTTTGGTTCCCTAGAACCATTGCCACGCGTCCATCAGTTCAAGAAACACTTTTCAAACTAAATACAAATCCGCAAGATCAACAGACACGTGATTTCCTTTCCAAAGTTGGCGAGAGTTTTCTGACAGCAGGTATTAGCGGTGTTGAGTTTTTTAATGCTCATAAGCAGTTGCTTGAAACAGTTGGCGCCCCTGTGGCAGAAAAAGTCGTCTCTAAACACCAAATGACTGTAGTCGGCCAGAAGGCGAATCTTCTATGGCTCGATGGATTCATCCTTGCCACGGAGAATGAGGTGTACTTTAGAGGTAATGTCGTGGGTTATGTTCGAACTGAGCAGCGATTGCTCGTTGCGGACCGGTTACTTGCCGCGATTCGCCAAAGCAACGAATCCTCTGATGCCCTTATATGTAGCCGAGATGGAGATGACGCTCTCTGTGCACCCTCCAGATTTTATTCGGCTCCTTCTCGTATCCCTATGTACAAAGCACCTGGGTTTTTGAACTTGCCAGCGAATTTCGCAATTGCGGGCGAATCAGGTGTGTCCATGGTCAAGGACTTACGTGGGGTAGAGGTTGTCGCTGCGTATCTACCTTTGTCTCCCTATGGGCTAGGGTTTGTTGTCAAATCCGATGTCAGCACCTTATTTGCCCCGCTCAAGGAACGCCTAAAACTACTACTCCTCTTGCTTGTAGGTCTTGTAGGCGCAGGCACTGTCGCACTGCTCATGCGCGTACGCCCACTGCTTAGTCAAATAGTTCATGAGCAGCGCCGTATGCGTGTTATTTTGGATAACTCTAATGACGCATTTATCGCAATAGATTCAGCTGGAAAAGTAACCGATTGGAATGCCGCTGCGGAAAAAACTTTTGGTTGGCCTGCTCAGTCCGCTGTTGGTCAGCAACTTTCACAGCTAATTATCCCGCCAAGCCAACGAAAAGCTCACCAAGATGGTTTTGAGACATTTCTCAAGACGGGAGACGGTGCAGTAATAAATCGCCGAATTGAGGTTAGGGCTCTCCACGAAAATGGCCATGAGGTTTCTATAGAACTTGCTGTTGCCGCACTTCACGATGGCGTTGGCTACATAGCACACGCATTCGCACGTGACATCTCGGAGCGCCAGGCTGCTGAACAAAAACTGGCTCAAAGTGAGTTACGCTTACGGAAAATAACGGAAAACGTACCAGCGCTTATTTCGCAATTTGATAGAGATGGTCGTTTGATTTTTGCCAATCAGCACTGCGCGAAAGTTTATGGTATAGAACAAGACGCTTTGATCGGAAAAACAGTGGCCGAAGTAAGGGGTGAAGATGGGCAACGCCAACTTGAACCATTTATTCGTCGTGCGCTTGGTGGCGAGCACGTTGCATTTGAAAGCACTGCCAGATTGGGAGGAGAATTACACTGCTTTCAACAAAGCTATGTTCCAGACTTTACTTCCGATGGCAAATGCAATGGATTTTACTCCGTATCTTTCGATGTCACGGAGCGTAAAAAATCAGAGCAGCGTGTCCGAGACAGTGAAAGACGATTTCGGGATATAACGGATAATTTGCCTGTGCTTATCTCCTATATCGACTCAGAAAGCAAATTGACATTCGTAAATGCCACTTTTCAGGACTGGATGGGGATTGATCCATCTAATGTTATCGGGAAGCAAGTCGTTGAAGCTATTGGCGCTTCCCTTTTTGAAGAACGCCGTGCCTACATGGAAAGAGCTTTGACCGGAGAGCGCGTAAGTTTCGAAGTGGAGTCGGAAGCTCTAGGAATTCGAAGAAGTCTGCAAAATGAATATATACCTGACATCAATCAGGAAGGCCAAGTAATTGGTTTGTATGCACTGAGCACGGATGTCACAAAACTCAAAGCCATCGAGAAGCAGCTCAATGCACTTGCAAGGAATGACTTCCTCACTGGGCTTGCGAATCGCTATGAGTTCAATCAGCGACTTCCCGACGCTCTTGCTAGAGCCGAACGAAGTGGCCATTCAGTTGCACTTCTATTCCTGGATGTTGATCACTTCAAGGCAATCAATGATGAGCTAGGTCATGCGACTGGCGATGAGGTTTTGAAGGAGTTCGGTGCACGACTTTTGCGATGCGTACGTGGTACAGATACTGTCGCACGTTTGGCTGGGGACGAGTTTGTTATTGTTTTGGAGGATCTTCATTCAGAGGCTGAGGCGCGCTTGGTAGCGCAGAAAATAGTTGCAAAAATAAACTTGCCATTTATGGTGGCCGACGTTCCTCTCAGAGTAACGACTAGCATTGGTATCGCGTTTCATATTCGTGGACCAGTCACGCCAGCGGATCTTCTGGCTTGCGCAGACAAAGCTCTGTATGAAGCAAAATTTGCCGGAAGAAACCAATACCGCATAGCCCAAACCGAAATTTCTACTGGCAAGGTCGATTGAAAACGTCGTTGCTTTTTTGCAGAAAAAATTCTGTAGCAATCATTTGCTACAGCTAAGGCCTCTCTGGAAGCGTCTATCCATTCCCTCTTGATTGCGCCGAATCGATTTCGACGCTAGCGTGTGGTGGTTCGGCGACTCGCGGCATGTCGATTTCGGGAGGAATCGATGCAATCCAAGGAACATTAGGAACAGGTCTATACGAAAAAATCCGAGAACGATGTCAGTTGGTTCCAGGAGCATGCACGTCAATCAGGTGATCTCATTGCGCACACAGGTGTGTCCAAGGGTGCGAGCATCATCGACGTTGGCGGTGGCGCCTCGACGTTGGTTGACGATCTGCTCGCCAACGGTTACCAGCAAGTCTCCGTCCTGGGCCTGTCGGAGGCTACTTTGGCGGCATCGTAGGCTCGACTCGGCGATCAAGCATCTGGCGTATCTTGGCTCGCTGGTGACATCACGAAGGTCGAGCTTGCATGTCATGTCTACGATGTCTGGCACGACCGCGCCGTCTTTCACTTCCTCACGACTCGCGAGGGTATGCGTCTGGTGAACGCATGTTGACCAATGGCAATAGCCGTGGTTGCCTAGGCGTTCGCCGACGGCATCGTGAACGCTCCACGTAGCATGGGTCTACTCATACAGCAGTGGTGGAAATGCGGACGTGGCATGCTACGGTCTATGAGTATCAGCAGTAGCTTGAGGGTTTGGGCCAAACGAGTCAAACGTGATGGGGTCACGCTTTGGTTTGCAGGCAAGAATCCGCGTACCCCTTGGTATGCCAAGGCTCTTGGAGTGTTCGTGGTGGCTTACGCACTCAGCCCAATAGACCTCATTCCGGATTTCATTCCGGTGCTGGGCTATGTCGATGATGCGTTGCTCCTGCCGGGCTTGATTTGGTTGACCATCAGGCTACTGCCTGCAGACGTTCTCGCTGAATGCCGTGGTCAAGCTGATGAATGGATGACCGCCAAAGGGGCCAAACCCTCCAGCAAGGTTGGCGCCGCCCTCGTCGTGTTGCTTTGGCTGTTGGCGTGCTGGGCCGCTTGGTACGGGTGGACGACCTGGCGCAGCGGCTGACAGGTGGCGCGCTACCCTAACGCAGCGGCAGCAGCTCCTCGATCTGACTGGCCTTGTGCGTGGGCAGTCGCGTGAGGACATCCCTCAGGTCGGCGTACGGATCATGCCCGTTCACGCGCGCTGACTGGATCAGGCGCATGACGGCTGCCGCCCGCTGACCAGCGCGCAGGCTACCAGCAAACAGCCCGTTCGATCCTCCTAGAGCGATGGGCAGGATCTGGTTCTCGATCCAGCTGCTGTCAATCGGCAGCTACCCGTCATCGACGAACCGGGTAATCACCACCCGGCGGCGCATGCTGTTGCCCAGGCCTTGGCAGTCGCCGCCCCCCCGGGGAACCTCCTTGTTGCCGCTGCAGCATACACTCATGCTGGGTCAGTAGCCCTGTGCCGGGGATGCCTTTGTCGATGACGTGAGCGGCCTTCGGTGCCTGGACGATGGTTTCGCATTGGCCGCAAGTCCGTTCTCCACGTGCATGGCGCTCCACGCTGAGCACCCCGGGTACATAGTCCAGCTTCCCGGCCACGTCATCTCCAGTGCAAGTAGCCCTCGCCAACGTTCTGTGGGCGGAAGCTTTTAGCATTCCAAATGCTGGTGCACCGCGCGAGGCTTGACGACTCAGTCACGAACCACTGTGCAGTTGCGCCCGAGCGCCTTTGCACTGTAAACAGCTTCATCAGAGCGCTTTAACAGTCGGGCAAGGAAGTCCGCTCCGGTTTCGTGTACAGCACATGCCAGCCCAACACTGACCGTTACTGGCCCCGCCGCTGAGCGCACCCGTCTGGCGCATTTGTGTACCCGCTCGGCGACGCGGGCTGCTGCTTCCACCTCCGCATCGGGCAACCATACAACGAACTCTTCCCCGCCGTATCGCGCCACCAAGTCCGAACCTCGGGCGCCTGCCTGTAACTGGCGCGCTAAATTGACCAGCACCCGGTCGCCCTCGGGATGGCCATGTGCGTCGTTGATACGTTTGAAGTAATCCACATCAACCATCAACAACGACGCCGAGCTGTTTGGAGAGGCAGACCGCTGCCAATCTTGCACGGTCAACTCCAGCGCACGGCGGTTTTTGAGACCTGTGAGTGGATCAGAAAGACTCAGTTCCGAAAGCTGGCGATTCTGCAGTTCAACCTGTTCATTGCTGGCCGCCAAGCGCTGGGCTAGGGCCTGTGCCTCTGCACGCGCCTTGATCAACTCGCCTTCGAAACGGCTGCGTTCGCGGGCCACAAAGAAAGCCCATACGATGTTGTCACCCATCTCCAGTCGCTTGTTTACTGCATTGATCATGACAGGAACAGTTTCGCCATCGAAACCGCGAAGGTGGAGGAAAACCTCGCGCGCACTCTTTGCGTGATGCAGCGTGGGGAACAGATGAGTCTGGCTGAAAATTCGCGAAGCTGGTGTCAACAGTTCGTCCATCGAGTGGCCGAGCCAAAAAGCCTCTGTGCCCCCGATCAGTACAAGGAACTCCCTGTTTATCCGCACGATGTGCCCCTCGGGGTCCGTAATCATCATCGCGCAAGGGATGTCATCAACCGCCAGCATATCCAGCCCTCTCGGTCTCGCTCAGGTGAGTGAGAGATATCGTTGAATTGCGGCCGTCACCAGATCCGGGTGACTCATGTGACCGCAGTGTCCGGTCACGTCCAGCACTTCCAACGTGCTGCCCCTGAGCTTCTTGTGCATGTACTCCCCGACAGAAAGGGGCGCCAACGCATCTTTGCCATGCTGCAGGATCAGACTTGGCCGGGTCACGCGCGGTAGATCCTCTCTGCTATCTGCGAAGAAGGTTGCCTGCGCAAAGATGCGAGCCATCGTAGGATCGGTTGAGCAGAAGCTCTCGGACAACTCCCCGCCCAGACTGTCTGCCTGCGGCGCTCCTGCCACAATGGGTGCGAGATAGCTGGACCAGCCCATGAAGTTCTGGTCCATGAGGTCCAATAGGCCATCCAAATCCTTGCGCTCGAATCCTCCAAAATAATCCGGTGCGTGATTGAGGTAGCAAGGCGACGGGCCAACCAGAATCAGGCGGTCAAAAAGCGTAGGTCGCTCGATGGAGGCCAGCAGGCCGACGCTGGCACTGACCGAATGTCCAACAAAATTTACTCCGCGCTCAATGCCCAACGTGTCGCACACATCCAGCACATCTTGCACGTAGCCTTTCAGGCTTGCGTATTTCACGGGGTCGAAGGCGGTCAAGTCTGATTGGCCACAGCCAACGTAGTCGAACAAGACCTGGTGGCACTTCCCTTCAAAGGCCGGAGTGATGTGTCGCCACATCTGCTGGCTACACCCGAAGCCGTGCGCATAGACGAGCACAGGAGCGTCGGGGCGAATTGCATTGATCACATGCACGTTGTTGCGCTTACGAATTTCCACTTTTGTTCTTTCTGGGCGGTCTGCCCGCAGATTTTGCACGCCTGACGCTTGCACCGCGCGTGAAATGCATGCAGGCGTGCGCGATTGCGAGCGCGAAGTAACTGGTTTATTGGGAGCACTTGATTGCGCGACGCCAGCAGGCCTCGAAGCTGAGATCTGGCACCCGCGCTGCGCAAGTCCATTTTCAGTTCGTCCAGCATCTGCGGCCCGGCACACAGCAGGAAATGGCTCAGCTCCAGGGGACCAGCTCTTCCTGCGGCAAAGTGACGCTGAGCCATGTGGCCGTGCCGTCCTCGGCACGCGATGCGAGCAGCGGAACCCGGGCCCGCCACCTTGCCGGCGTGGTCACGCAGGGTGCTTTGGTAGATCCAGTCATCGGCCAGGCGACATTGCCAGTACATGTGCAGCTCTTGCCCGTCTGGCATTGATGGGCGCTGGGCCACCCACTGGTCCAGCATGACTGCCTCTCAAGGCTGCAGTGCACTTCGTGGATAAAACTCCGACCGTGCGCTCTACCACTCTTGAAAGCTGATCAACTGATGTCCCCCTTCCCCCAGCGGATCTCCTGTCAGTGCGCCGATGGCTTGTTGGATGTGATGTCATAGTCCAGCTAGGTTGGTACCTTCGCGCCATCGACTTCGATGCGTGGACCTGTACCCAAGATCGTTGGACCTGGCAGGCTGGCGTCATCACTTTGTGTGCTCACTTGCTCGTTTGGCGGCTTCGTCGGAGGGGCCCCGCCGCTTGATTTCTCCTTTCTCTACCATTCGATCAAAGATCTGCTTTCTCAACTTGCTGTGCTCAGCAATTTCCTCTTTGCAAGCACCCTCCATTGCTTTGAACCCCGTGTCTATGGTGGATTCAGGATGTCGAATGAGGCGAACCGTATGCGAGAGCGACGCGCTGACTCTGCTTGTCTGCTGAAACCCATGGACGCCCCGTATCGGCTCAGTGCAACAACTTTTGGTGAGTAGGAACGCCTTGAACCGCCCCGGGATTTGAGGAGGCTCCAACTCTTGAGAAGATGGAGCCATGAACAAGTCACCGAAGTTCTCCCCAGAAGTCCGCGAGCGCGCCGTGCGCATGGTGCAGGAGCACCGAGCCGACTACCCGTCGCTGTGGGCAGCCATTGAATCGATTGCGCCCAAGATTGGCTGCGTGCCTCAGACCTTGAACGACTGGGTCAAGAAGGCAGAGGTTGATAGCGGCCAGCGCCCCGGCACCACCACGTCAGAAGCCCAGCGCATCAAGGAGCTGGAGCGTGAGGTCAAAGAGCTGCGCCGGGCCAATGACATCCTCAAGACGGCCAGCGCGTTTTTCGCGCAGGCGGAGCTCGACCGCCGATTGAAGTCTTGAAGAACTACATCGACCGCCACCGTCACGACTACGGGGTCGAGCCCATCTGCCGGGTGTTGCAGATGGCCCCGTCGTGTTACTGGCGCCATGCCGCTCGCCAGCGCAATCCACAGTTGCGCAGTACACGCGCCCAGCGTGACGAGGGTTTGAAGTCCGACATCCAGCGCGTGTGGCATGCCAACTGGCAGGTCTACGGAGCCGACAAGGTCTGGCTGCAGATGAACCGCGAGGGCATCCGGGTGGCGCGCTGCACGGTCGAGCGGTTGATGCGTGCCATGGGCTTGCAAGGAGCACGCCGTGGCAAGACGGTGCGCACCACCACGCCAGACACCTCGGCGCCGTGTCCGCTGGACCATGTCAACCGACACTTCAAGGCCAGCCGTCCCAACGAGCTGTGGGTGTCGGACTTCACCTACGTCTCCACCTGGCAAGGCTGGCTGTACGTGGCCTTCGTGGTGGACGTATACGCCCGGCGCATCGTGGGCTGGCGGGTCAGTCGAAGCATGCAAACGGACTTCGTGCTGGATGCGCTGGAACAAGCCCTGTTCGAACGTCAGCCTGCGGCCAATGCCCTGACGCACCATTCCGATAGGGGCAGTCAATACGTTTCCATTCGCTACACCGAACGCCTGGACCAGGCGGGCATTCAGCCATCAGTGGGCAGCAGGGGCGACAGCTATGACAACGCACTGGCCGAGACCATCAACGGGCTGTACAAGGTCGAATTGATTCACCGCAGGGGACCCTGGAAGAACAGGGAATCCGTGGAACTGGCCACCCTGCAATGGGTGCACTGGTTCAACCACATCCGACTGCTCACGCCGATTGGGGGCATCCCTCCGGCAGAAGCTGAGGCAAACTACTGGAGGCAACTCGCCAACAGCAACACCTCTGCAGAGGTGTCAACTTAAACCAATCGGCCTCCTTGAAACCCGGGGCGGTTCACCTCTACTCAAGAAGATCCACGCAATCCAGTGCACGCTCCTTGCTGATGAGCGCAATAGAAAGGTTGGCTCGGGCAACTAACTCCAGCGGACGCACAGATTGCACGTAGTGGCCATGCGTGATCCGGTCCATTCCAGCCCCTGCCAGCTTAGAAACAGTTCTCAGACTGGCCTTCAAAGTAACGCTGTCCAATCGCCCGCCGTGCAAAACCAGATTTCTTTGTCGATAAAGACGGTGGAACGCCTCGGCAATGGTGTCCCTTACTGTTTTCAGCTCGGTGGAGGGCTCAGCAAGCATCTTGCGTACTCGCTGCACAGCTGCTCGATCGGCCATGGCCTTGAGGTCTGGCAGGCTTCCCTCATTGATTAGCTCAGCCAGCTTCTCGGATCGTTTCCTGTTGGTTTCAAGGCCGCTCAGCATGGCTGCAATATGGGGATGCTCCTTCTGAGCCCTGTAAGAAAGCGATGTCAGTTCCTGGCGCGGAAACGAGCAAGCGACTAGCGACGCAAGATTGTCAGCGGCTGTCGCTCTATCTCCTGGGTCTGCCAACAGACCTTCAATTGCCCCCCAGCCGCCAGCAATAGCGGCGGGTGGTGAGCTTTCATCAAGGTGGGCAAGCAATTCCAGGGCTGCTTCGACGCTGTCGTCAGATCTCTGCGTTGTGAAGACGCGACCCTCCCGGTCCAGCTCCTTGACTCGCACACCTCGTGACTCCCCGAGCAACGAGGTCGGCGCGGATTCTCCCGCAACCCATAGGTCTGGGTACAGGTCCAACGGCTTGCCTGTCGCGATTCGTGCCCGCGCAGCAAACCTATCGGACATCTCACGGGCAACCTGTGCTGCAGCGCCGCTGTCACGGGCGTTGACCGACAAGACAATTGCAGCTGGGGCGCGAACATTTGCTGTGTCGAAGCGGTGCGCCACAAGCCATTGGGTCACTTCCTCCGCTTCCAGCCAGTTGGTGGGAAGACCATGGGTGAGTTTGGGAGGGCGATGGAACGCCAGCAGGACCTCGAAAGGTCGGATGGGGTTGCTCGTTTGCATCCCATGCAACTCTTCACAGATCTCAGCAAGCGTAATTGGATCGGGACCTGAAGCTTTGGCTTTCAAGAGCTGGCGGACATGCTGGGCAGAAAATCCTGCATCAAGAACGTGAGACGCCACGCTTCTTGCAAACATCTCGACGGTGTGCTCCCCTTTACCCGCGATCCCCGCCCAGCGGCGAAGGTAGTCCGTGTTGAGGGCGTTAGCCATTTGAGCAACAGTGTGATGAGCAGGGCCGCCAACCTTGGGGGGGTGGCCTATCTGTTGTCGCAGGTGGAGCTTTTCTGCGGCAGACAGGGCTGGGTCTTTTCCCATCTTGAGCTGCAGTGATGAGCAGATCCTTTTCACAGACGCTTCGCTCAGGGTCCCCGTCTGAAGCATGATGGACGCCTCGCAGAGTTCTTGCATACCCAGTACCAAGCCGATGCTCCAGAGGGAGCGGTTCCAGGGCGGGTCCGGAGAGAGAAACTCCATCAAACGCCCGAAAGCCACTGCATCGATTGGATTGACGGGTGTAAGCATGTGGAGTATTATTAACGCTTAGGTACCAGATTACCTCCCCGCTAAGGGACCCTGACCCAAACGCCCGATCGTGCTAGCACGACAGCAACTGGCTCAACGTCCCTCCCTACAAAGCCCTGCAATGCAGGGCTTTTTTTTGCTTGATTGGCGGGTGTTTTTGCTGCTGACCCGCAGAGAACGTGCTTTGATTCGCTGGGCAAATCAGTCGGTCTCTTGATCGCTTGCAAAAGCAGACGCGTTTTGTCATGGCGCCGACCATCCCAACCTATGAGCCCCAGAGGTCTGGTCATGGCGCGCATCATCTTCCGTATGCACATAGATGCTGGTGGTGGAAATATTTGCGTGTCCAAGGTTGTCGCGTACGGCCTTGAGATCCATGTTGTCGCTCTGGTGCGTGCCCGCCGTATGTCTCATCCAGTGGGCGGAGGCCTTCTCCACATGCGATGCGGCGGCTTCATGGTCAGTACCCAGGGCGCGCAGGCGGGCTGCGGTTTCGCGGAAGATTGTCTTGACCAACTCGTGCACCGCGCTGCGTCCCATAGGTTTGGCCCCACCAATCAACGGCAGGAGCAGTGGGGCGGAATCGCCCTCACGAGGTAGAGGCCCCAGGTCATTCGACTTTCGGTAGCGCATCAGCTCTGAAACCAATTCGTCCGTAGCTGGGATCACTCTGGTTTTTTCTCCCTTGCCCCGAATCTCCAGCCACCAGCGCTCCCGGCCATCGGCTCCCCGTCGCCAGTAAAAGTCGCCCATGGAGTTGTTGCAGACCTCCGAAATCCGCAGGCCCCCGATGTAGAGAAGTGAAAAGAGCCATCGGTATCGGGCCGCTTGGGCGGCAAGGCGAGGTGTGCCGGTTGGCAGCGACTCGATGGTTGCTCGCACTTGAGCCCAGTGCTCATGCGGCAAGAACCTGCTGGTATTGGCGGGGCGAGCCACTGATTTGCGGCGGCGCAGAGCCAAGGGATTGCCTGCCAGATACCCGGCTTGAACTAGCCAGTTGAAGAGGCTGTTGAGGATGGAAAGTGCCTGGCGCTGGCTCTGCCGGTCCAGCGGCTTGGCGAAAGGACGCCAGTGGGGCGAGGACCTCGGCGCCTTCTGAGCGACCTGCATGACCCATCGATGTGTCGGTTGGGGATCTTGTAGAAAGGACTCGTAGGCCAGGAAATCCTCATGGGTCAGATCGGACAGCGCCTTTCCGTGCTGATGCACGCACCAAAGCAGCAGCCTTTCCGCCTCCTTGCGATAGCTGGACAACGTGGTTGGTGAATCCTTATAGCGCGCCAGCCAAGCCAAAACCGCAGAGCGGTCGTCATTGGCCGCAACCTGGGGTAGGCCCTGGGCCCGATTGCGTCCCCGCTCGCCTGAGAGGTGGAGGGGTAGCACCAAGCCCTCCAAAGGCTCAAGATGTGCCCAAACGGCTGGTGCGACGATCAAACTGCTCATGAGCCAAATTCTATGGACATTAGAGTAATTATGTCCAGAGATTTGAAAATAAATCAATGATTCATACGTTATACGTTGTATTATTTTAAAATGAGCGAAGAATCCGAAATCCAAGCCGAAGTTGAAGCCCTGCGGGAGCGTTTCAGCGATACCAAAGCGTTGTACCGCGAGGTGTGCGCGTTGCTGTTTTTCCGGTACGGCATCACGCCCACCGCGAGCAAGCTGTATCAGCACGTGCGAAAAGGCTCCATGAGCGCCCCAGCCGAAGCGCTGGCCAAGTTCTGGGAGGATCTGCGCGGCAAGGCCCGGGTAGAGATCGATCACCCCGATCTACCGGAGGCGCTTAAAGAGGCCGCAGGCCAGGCGGTCAGCGTGCTGTGGACCCAGGCGACAGGGTTGGCGCGCGAGGAACTGGCGGTGCTGCGCGTAGAAGCCCGTACGGAAGCCCAAAGCGCCCAGACAGAGCTGCAGGAGGCTCAGCAGCGAAGCACTGCCCTGGAGGCCCAAATACAGACCGCACAGAGCAAAGCTGCTGAACTGGAGATCCGAGTTCAGGGCCTTGCTGCGGAGTTGGAGCAAGAGCGGCGTGCACATGCTGCGAGCACTGCACGAGGCGAGGCACTCTCCAGGCAGGTGGATGAACTGAAGCTGGAGCAATCAAAAAACAGGCAGCATTTCAGCGCTGAACTTGACAAGGGGCGTGCGGCCATCGATGAGGCGGCCTCGCGTGCGGCCGAGGCCGAGCGCCGCGCGCTTCGTGAAATTGATCGGGAGCGCACTGCTCGAACGCAGGTAGACAAGCAACTGGAGCAACTGCGGGGCAAGCTCGCAGAAGTGGAGCGTGATCACCATGCCAAGGTCCTGGAGGCCAACGCAGCTCAGACGCGACTGGCCGCAGCCCTGGAGAGCGCACGGGCTTCGCTAGCCGAGAGCGCCCGCGTGAACCAGCTGCAAGGTGTTGAGTTACAGCAGGCACTGCAGGCGGTGGCACAACACAAGGCGGAGGCTGACATTTTGCGAACCTTGGTTGCTCAGTTTCAACCATCGTCAACCGCTGGGCGTAAAAAGCGATTGGTAGACAGCTCAGGCGGCAGGTGAGTGATGGGGTGGCGCAGCCTTGAATATCTATGGGCGTGATGTCTCCGCGTACTTGTGGAGCATCCCTTGGTCGCTGTCTATCGGCCTTCAAAATCTCAGAGGTTCAGCCCGAGACGCAGAATATGATCTCGTAGCTGGTTACATGCCGGCCCCATCAATGCTGCGGCATCACAGCCAGGCTCATACCTATAGGGGATAGTCGTGATACCGGTCATGTCACTTGGCAACTTTACCCCGTGCTCGCGTGACTCCATCAATATCGCCCGGTCCTTACCAAGGTGTCCCATGGCCATACCAAGTTCGAAGATCACGTTGTCGCGCGGTGTAGGCCAACTCTGACCACGGACCGTTGTAGTGTCGTCGGCATGAGCAATCGCAACGGCGAAATCTGCGTCGTATACCGCGTCGAAAAGGCTCTGAAGCGGGTAGTTTGCTACGCGGAATACATCGTCAGTCCAGGGTTTCACGACAAAGTTGTCGTATGAAAGTGCATTCTGTACAACGCGCGCAACAGCGAGGGACTCCCTTGAGGAGATGACGAACACCTTGATGCGGTCGCGAGCCGCGCCAACATGTGCGTTGCGCTGGTGGAGCCGTCGCGACAGTTCGCGAGCTACTGCTAGATACACCTCTGGGTACTTGCTGCCAATGGCCGAGAACTGCGCTTCCGAGATCTGGGCCACAACGCTAAGCTCCGTGGCTACTAAAGAAGCCGCACGCTTTTGCGTCATCTCCACGGCAGCCATCTCGCCAATGTGGTCGTTGGGGAAGCGGCGCGCCACGATATGCCCGTTGACCAACACGGTGAACGCGCCGGTCACAACAAAAAACACATCGTTGTCGGCCGCATCCTGCTGGATCAGCACGTGACCATTTGTCACCTCGAAGAACTTTGCATTGTCAGCCAAGTACTCAGCTAGTTCTCGATTGCCCATGACCATCTTCTGAGACAGCATAGCTTGCACCCGCAGGCGACGGCCCTCTTCGCCTTGTAGTCGTTGAAGCATGTCTTCCTTTTTATCTGTAGTACTTGGCGTGTATGCGCCAGTAATGCGGTTGAAGTTGTACGAATGGGTTTCTGTTTACGTCCACGTGGCCTCCTGAATCGATCGGCGGCATCGCTGCAACGGCAGCATGGACTACGAATGGAGCAATGCCACCTCTGGCACAGCCGTTGGCTCCACAGCCATCAGGTGATTCGAGACCCCATCTTTCGTTTCGCATCGCCAAGTGGCCCAGAGCTTGGAGCCCGCGACATTGCCCGCCCCAATGTCTAGCTCGATCGCGAGCCAGTTCCGAGCAGCCATGACCCGCCGGTTCGACTGCGGAAAGATCAGCATCTCCGCACTGGTGTTTACGTCCAAGTTCTGCGTGATCCTGCCCACGCTATCCAGGACGTGAAAAAACAATCGCTCAGGAACAGATACCAGCGATGGGTGGACCACAGCGGTCGATGTCAATTGCTGGATCTGTGCCCAGTTGTCTTGTGGACCCACATTTTTACGGTAGGCAACCCCATGTGCCGCCACATGCACATCCCCCGAGACGATGGCGACCCTGAGTTGCTTGGCCTTTGCGGTTGCGAACAGGGTTTCGAGTAGACGCAGCCTCTCGCCTTCATGGTCATCATGGGTCCAGTGATCTTTCAGATCATCTGCACTGCTATCGAGCACGTTGTCGGAGCCGAAATTGTCCAGGAACGCCTCAGCCAGTGAAAGCTTTGGGTGCACGACCGGGACGGATGACATGAACAGCAGGTGCTGACATCCTTCCCCCGGATGTTTGCGCCCGTTCTCTGGAATTTGCTTGAGCCAAGCCTTCAGTGCGGTCCATGTGTCGGGGCCCAGTACTTGTTCGTGAGAGCGTTCGGTTCGCAGGTCCGCAACCAGCAGCTGCACGGGGCCGATAGCGTGCGCGAAACTGAAACCGGGTTGTAGATCCAGTAGAGGCAACGCGAGGGCATCGCCTTTGAGTGCTTCCGTCCACTCAATTTTCTTGAAGAGCGGGTCATTCGCCCTGACTTGCACGTCGTCTCTCGGCACCAACTCAGGAAGCCGCTCTGCCGCATGCTGCATCTGGAACACCCAGAATGCTCGTCGTGCATGATGGAAGAGTCTTTGAAACAGTGGACTGTGCTGCATCTCGCAGCTGTAGGAACCCCAGCCATCGAAGATGTCGTGGTCATCCCACATCATCACTGTGGGAGTCCGCGCCATGGCCTGCGCCGCATCAAGCGGCTTTGTATTGGCATCCCAAGCGCCTCGCACTTTGGGTAGCCATCTGTCCGCATACAGCCTGAGGTAGTAGTCCTCAATCCTCGCCTCCAGCTCGGGGCCAACGGGGAACACCAATTGCTCATCCCTGGACAGCCCTATCCACCCCTTCAGTTCTTTGACGTCTTCCCAGATTGAGTCAAAGTAGATTTGATCTCCCCCCATCAGCAGCAAGTGGAAACGCTGTAGATCCTTGTCATGGGTCCTTGACTCATGCCAAAGCTGCTCCTTGTCGAGCATGTATCCCGCAGGGCGCACTTGCTTGTCGTGGTTGCATAGCAGATCCGCCCAGACGGCGTTCTCGCCCTTGATCAACTTGCGAATGCTGCTGGGGTCCGAAAAGCCATTGCATGACACGTAGGCCATGCGAGGTGCATAGTCCCTTCCTGGCATCGTGAAATGCCATATCTCGTCAACACCTTCGATGGTGTACTCAACCTTGCGCTCCTGATTGCCTTGCTTCGTTGTCAGGTCGTAGCGCAGATACTGGCGTCCGCCATGCTTGAGTAGCACCAAGCTGTTTGATGCCGCTTTCCCATCAACCACAAGTTTTGGTGCTTTATCAAGTTCACCAATGCCGATGAGCGCGCTGACCTTCCATTGACCTTTTGAGGATCCCCGAAATGAGAGTACGGGTCCAAGCAGAATTTTTGTGACCATTAATTTGGTTCCTCTGGATTTTATTTGTATTTCTTTCAATTCGCTTGATGCAGCGCCTTGGCGGTCGCTGTAGCAATCTCTCTACTCCAGTTACGCGGAGGTAATTCAGGGCCGTTGTGGTATATCGATCAGTACTTGACGAGAAGACCCACCGTCGAGATCCATGGAATCACAGAAAACAACGACCAGAGTAGACATTTTTTGACGTAATCATGTTTTTTCTGCGCAATTTCGGAATTTCGATGAATCTGAGCCGCAACGTCTTTGAGGATGTCCTGCTCGCTAACTGTCTTTAATTTCTTGACGTAGTCTGTGCGTGGTATCGATGCAATTGCGCCGAAAAATATTAGCGATTCTTTGGGCCCATCTTTTAGGCGAGGGGAGAGCACCATTGCTGTACAGAACAATGCAATGAATAGCCCACCTGCGGCACTCGCACCGAAGAAAATTGCCCAGGGATTTTTTGATGGCTCTGCGCTAAAGAACGCACCCAAAGCCGTGAGCATTGCCAAATCGATGGCGGTAATTGCACCGACCTTGATTTCAGCTGAGGCAATCCAGCCAAGCGTTCGCTCAAAAATCCATTGGGCGCTGGACAGTTTGTCTTGACTTGTACTCATTTTGAAATTGAGCAGGTTTTAGGTGATCAGCGCTGCAGCGGGCAGTCGTCACAAGTCCCACAGCATTGCCTGTCTCGAAAGGAGTGCCAAAATGCTTTTTCTTCGATTTCCCACAAAAGGAGAGCTACAGCCAGTTGGGATGCGTCTGAAGCATGTGAGCCACACCTACGAAGTCTTTTGCGACCCTTTTTCCCAGTCGAACCGCATATGCAACGCTGCTTAAGGTTCACAACCTTCTTGGAGTCGAGCCAAACGCTGTATAGATGTTTCTTGTCTTTAAAGAGCTGCAAGACGCGCTTCTTCTCTACGACTGAAAGCCGTCTTTCTTTCAGCGCGATCTCATACTCGCCTCCGAGCTCATGCGCTGCTAGCTCTGCTTTATGCTGGTGGACAGCTGCTGCACCGTGGGCCCACTCATTCTCGTTTGGCCAACGCCGAGCTCTTTTTACCCGGGCCTGGAGCGTCAGGAACTTCCACAGGGTTCCCCACCATGCGTGCGCCGTCTGCTCATCCGAAATGTCTAAGTTGGACACTTCCCACCAATAAAGACAGAAGGAGCCGTCAGAATTGATATGGCGCTGGGGGCAGAACTCGGGCAAATTGATCGGTTGGCACTCCTTTGCGATCGCCTTCCTGTCCCCGACCTGTTTGGCTTCGATTTCGTAAGGGACAGCCCGACCATCACTGAGAGCAAGATTGAATCGGAGAATGACGCTCACGGCCGATACATGCTCAGCGGCTGCGTTGTACGCGGGCGCGACAGCCGCGATGAATTCGACTGCAGTCGGCATTACGCCCCCTTTACCCGACAGTAAGGCCGGACCACCTGCTCTTGGGCTTTAGCAATAGCAGGCGTGCCGGCGACCGTGCCAGCCGAGCGGGCGCTGTTGGCGGCTTTGTCGCCGTTATCAGCGAGTGCTTCTGTGGCCTCAAAGTAGTCGAGGTTTGCGACTATGCGCTTGTTGCCGAACACCTTCTTTACCGCGTCAGAAGCCTCGTCATAGGCGCTCTGGCCGATGGCCGTTTCTGTTCCTTTGCAGCGGACCTGTTCGTCCTCCGAGGAAAGCACTCCACGACTCACCGAACAGCGAACACGACTCCCCTTCAGGCCGAGACGGGTTACTGTCATTGGGCCGTAATCGAAGCCGATAGCAAGACCCATCTTTCCCGAAAAATACTTCTTCTTTTCAAGCTTCTCTATAGAAAGATCGAAGCTGCTGCGGAATGCTCCAGCCAGACGTGTGGCCTCGGAAATCGTATCCTGCACTTCCGTAGTTGCTGCAGTACCCTCACAAATCAGGCCATGGATGCAGTCCCCAATAAAGCGGATTCGACGTCCCTTGAATTCTGTGGTGAGCACGCGTTCGAGTTCGGCACGCAACACGTGAAGCACACGGACTACGTTCTCAGCGTTGTTCTCAATGTTGTCTGCGACATAAGCCGTAAAGCCGTCGATGTCTGCGTAGATGCTCACCGCCTCCTGGCGGCGCGAGTTGCCGGGCGTCAGTGCAGGAATGTCCATAGTCGAAAACGGAGGCGTATGCCGAGTGAAAACAAAGCCCCCCAAAGGATTGTTTTTCTGGTCTTCCCGCCACTCTTTGACGATGGTTGCGGCTGTGACATCGAGGTCTGCGGCGTCTTGGCATTCTTTAATTTCGTCCTTGGTCAAAGCCGTCTTTGCGGGCGCATCGACTTCCTTGAGGCCAATCGCCAATCTTGCAGCATTCGTAAGGTAGATACCCTTCGTGGACAGGTTGCTGGCCAATTTCGCAGCATGATTCGCGGCATCTCCCAGGAACAATGGTTCGCGATTCCCGCTGCGTCCGTTATTAACAGCCAGAGTCTCCCCTGTGTCGATGCCAACGCGCAAGACTGCTGCGGGTATCTTTGCATCGTCATCTTTGGTCTCATTCAAGACGTCAATCATGAGCTGTGCTGTTGCGACTGCACGTTGCACGCGTTTCTTCTCAGCTCCAGTCTCGGAGTTGTATGGTTTGGTGAAAAGAGAATGGAGCCGCTGGTTGTGAAAGTCCACCCGGCGAGCGTCAACACGCCTGAGGATGCGATTGACAGCGCGATAGTGTTGGTCGAGAAATCGCAGCGTGCGCTTGTGACAATCCGGGCCTTCCACGTCAGTCACATTCAACATTTCACGCAGATTTTGGATGTCTGCGTACATGTGAACGCCATCGACGCGGTACGCTGCATTGGTCGCAATGGACTCAAGCGACATGTCGCGCCCATACTGCTTGACGATGACGATCTCCACATCCTCCATCTTCTTGTCGATGTGGGTACTGGCGCGTTCGTGGTTCCAAGTGTGGCTCACAGCTATCTCCCAATGTAACCCGCGTGGACAAGGATCAGTCCTTTGCGTATAGTTTCATTATGGGTATTGCTTTTTTACCTGTCAAGTAACTATACGCATGAAGACTACGGCTGACAAAATTCGCTGGGGCACCGAACGACGCCTCGAATTCATTGAGTTCCGTCTCTACTGGGAAGGCGGCGTCCGGCGCGGAGATATCACTGAAAAATTTGGAGTCTCCACCCCTCAGGCATCTGCAGACCTTGGCTTGTACCAACAGCTTGCTCCTCGCAACCTGGTGTACGACTCCAGTGAGAAGCGGTACGTCAGCACGGAACACTTTCAGCCACTCTTTCTAGACCTCAGAGCAGATGTCTATCTGGCTCATCTGCACGATGCGTCTGGGGATCGCATTCGTCTGCTGGACTCTTGGATGGGGGATGTACCGAGTGCTGCACTTATGCCCGTTCCTTCCAGGCGGGTGAAGTCGGATGTGCTTCGGGCGATGACAAAGGCGATACGAGAAAAGCGGGCGATTGAGGTTTCGTATCAATCGATGAACAACGCCAATCTGGACAAAGCATGGAGGTGGCTTTCCCCCCACTCGCTTGTGAACGATGGTGCGCGATGGCACGTCCGCGCCTTCTGTCACAACAGGCACGCTTTCCGCGATTTCCTTCTATCTCGCTGTGATGCCACCAGAGAATATGGCAAAGCTGAAGGCGCCATCGCCAACGACACCGCTTGGAATGAACTGTTTGAAGTTCGGCTTTATCCTAACCCGAAGCTTAATGAGGTTCAGAAACGAGGAGTCATGGAAGACTATGAAATGGTGGATGGGGAGCTTTCCATCTCTATTAGAAAAGCACTTCTCTTTTACTTTGAAAAAAATCTTCGACTTGACGTACCTGATGTTGAAGGAAATCCGGCAGCTACGCCTTTGAAAATTTTTAACTACGAGGATTTCAAGGTGGCGATGTCGCAAGGCTAGGCGGTTGCCGAATAGTGCCTCAGACTCTGAGAATTGTTATATTCAGAATTAACTATTGAGGTGTAACAGATTCTGCAGGCGGACATTGAAACACAGCGAACCTTGGTCGCGCTGTTTCAAGCGTCGCCCAAGTCTGACCGCAAGAAGAATTTGACGGAAGCCCACTTCTTGCCTGCACGTTTGTTGCCAGTCAATGAGAAATACTCACACAGTCTCTGCATTAAAAGTCAATGACGATCATTCATGGCACGCGACGACTTCACTAAACCGACCAAGATCCAGGCATATCAGCGAGTAGCAGGCCGTTGTTCAAATCCCGACTGCCGTGCACCCACATTCGGTCCTGCAGGCGAAAAAAACATTTCCAATGTGGGGGTCGGCGCGCATATTCACGCGGCAGCCCCCGGGGGGCCTCGCTATCTTCCAACGATGACGGTTGAGGACAGGCGCGGCTTCGGCAACATCATCTGGCTGTGCCAAACCTGCTCGACCATCATCGACCGAGACCCCAAGTCGTACTCTGCAGAAACGCTTCAGAAATGGAAAGCATCGGCTGAAGCAAGGGCTCTCATGGAGCAAGGTAAACGGCTACCCGATGAACGGGACATTTATCGTATGGCGGCCATGGCCATGGGCAACAAATCGCCCGGTTTTTATCCTGAAGCCATAGGCAACGTTCACAAAGCGCTGGCCAATCAACTTGAGTCTGTTGATCCTAGGTTCACTATCTCAACGACGTACTCAGGCGGTAAAACAACGATTACTTTAGGCGTAAAAGAGCCTGTGTCCTTCTCCATCAAGGTTGGCCCGGAGTCAGCCGAAGTTTGGCGCAGAGGCCTTCGCGCTGCTCTCGACGACGGTTACGAAGCGACACTGCCACTCAATGGTGTAGCGTTTGAAGGTTCAGACCTCTTCGACGTGTTGCAAAACGATGCTGACATGGCATCCATAACAATCATTCCGGGCATGCGTCAAGCAGTATTAAAGGTACTGGCACCGCAGAGTGCGTGTCCGATTTTTGAATACATTACTGGACAAATATCAGCTGGACGAAAACAGATCAGATTTTTTGGAAAATTATTTGATGGCCTTCTCGATGTGGAAATAATTTTCACACCTGTCGATGGGGATGGTGTTCACTCGGTTTCAATTCTGACTACCAACGTCAAAGCGTGGCATGGAAAGGATGCCGCCAACCCTCCTTATTTAGACGCATTCATAAATTTACTCGAAACGGTTCTTGACTCCACGGCCTCCCTCTCATTCGCCTTGGAAATCGATGGAAACCAGGTTGCGGACGGGAAGTTCCATACCCCCAAACTTATGGAAGAAATGAGGGAAATACTCTCATTTGCCTACTACGTAAAGCGAGCGAGAAGCGTACTCCGATATCTTCGAAAAAGCGTGCAGATCGACACGTTCACAAGCATTTCCACCGAGGACCATCGAGAATTGGCTAGGGTGAGCGATATCGTTGAAGGCAAACTTTCCTATGAGAGATCACAAATTGTCAATTCTCCGGAGATGAAAATCGCCTGTACGGACGGGGGTAAAGCCCTGATGGAGATCGTAAGCAAAGGGGAGTTTTCCGTCCTAGAGCACAAAGAACCGGCATCCACGGTCACCATTTACGGGATGCCATATGAAGTCCCGCCAACAAGAAGCTTTTACTCACCAGTAAGGCTGCACATCCTGAGCAGAAAAAAGAGAAAAGATATCGTTGACTTCCGCATCCGAATCGAAATGGCGGATAACTTTACGAGCCAAACATTGTTCGATGTTCAGGAATGAGGCCAATCAGAGGCTGCCGAAGCGATGCAACGGAGACTCCTGGAAACTAACTGGGAATGCACCACTATATTCAGGCCAAAAAAATGCGAGCCGAGCGAGCGGAGACTTGGCCTCTTTCTTGAGTGCTATGGAACAACAAAACTGGCGTACAGTGCCAAGAGGGACGGTATCTGCAGATGGACCGACTTGTGCCAGCCGTTCAAAAAATTGACTTTGCAGCTATGGATCCGCTTCTCTCCCGACTATCCGATTCCGTCGTTAGAGCCAAAACCCTTGAGGACTTGGCCCGTCCCTTGCTGGACATGCTTGAGAAGGTCACTCGGTTGGAGTCAACCTACCTCACGACAATCAACTTCGAGCAGGCCTTGCAACATGTGCTCTACGCTCGAAACACTCGCACTATGGTGATACCCGAGGGCCTGACCGTGCCCTGGGGGGACACTCTTTGCTATCGCGCGCTCAAGGAGGGACGCATGTTCACGGCCGATGTGCGGAGTTGTTGGGGCGATTCGGAAGCTGCAGCTGCCTTGGGTATACAGACCTACGTGAGCATGCCGGTCAGACTTTCCGATGGCGCAGTGTATGGCACTCTCTGCGCAGCTAGCGCCGAACGCGCTGAGCTTCCGCCCGAGACCGAAAAAATGCTGCAGTTGTTTGCCAGTCTGATTGCCCAGCAGATCGAGCGCGAGCGACTTCTGGAGGAGCTTCAGCGCAAAAACCAGCAGCTCACGGCCATGGCCCTGCTAGATCCTCTTACGGGCGCACCGAACCGCCGAGCGTTGTTCGAAGAACTTGAGCGATTGCAGGCGCGCGCACGTCGCTCAGACAGTATGGTCATGGTCGCGTTTCTCGATCTGGACGGCTTCAAGCGAGTCAACGATACCTACGGCCACGAAGCGGGCGACGCGCTGTTGTGCGCTGTTGCAAACCAATTGCGTGCCGTCATGCGCGAAAGTGACTTCTTGAGCCGTTTTGGGGGAGACGAGTTTGTATTCGTTGGCCCAGGCCCCGAACGGGGACAAGGCGCGGCCGAGGCTATTCGAAGCCTGCAGTTGCGCCTTCAGGAAGCGACAGTGTGCAGCGTCCCATTGGCGGGGCAACGAACGCTAGAGTACTCGGGGGCAAGTGTCGGTGTGATTTGTGCTGACCCCTGCGAAGGCACTTGTGACGCGGCCATTCGCCTCGCCGATGAGGCTATGTACCAAGCAAAGTATTCGCGACGTGGCTTGGTTTAGCACTGAGCAATCGCCGTGCTGAGCGAAAAGTCCCCGTTACCGAGCGGAACTGCTAACCCGGTAAATCGCACGGAAAAAGAGTTGCCTATTTTTTAAGCAAAACTCTAAGTTGTTGATTTCATTGATGTTTGCAAACTGCTAACCCGGTAAATCGCACGCAAAAAGAGCTGACATTTGAAAACTTGCGCACGTCCAGGAGTGCGTCTTGGAGCACGAGCGAGGGCTCACGGTGGGTGAGCGCAAGGACTTCGACACGGGTTTTGACTCCGGCTGGTTTGCTCGGTAGAGGCTCAAAGTACGATTCACTGCAAACGTGCCACACGCTGCTTGGCTGGGCGCTCAACAAGCGCATCGATGTAAGGATCCATGTCGAACGCAATCGTCCCCCGAAAATTCACGTGCTCGAAATGCACTGGTCCGATGCGGCGCAGCCAGCTTTCATCTATTGGGTGCTTGGCCACCTTCCAGCGATCCACAACATCTTGCATCTTCATGGTGTTCCAGCTGATCACGACATTGGTCAGCAGGGTGTGCGCTGTTGAGATGGCTCGCAACTCATCAGCCCTGCGCCCGCGTGAGACCCCGACGCGTCCGTGGTACACGGCGCGCTGCAGCTGGTGTACAGATTCGCCCCGGTTGAGCAAGGCATGCATCTCGCGGCGAAACTCGGGAATGGTGAAGTAGTCGCACAAAAAGATCGTACGCAGCAACTTGCCCAACTCGTCTGCGGCAGCGTGTACGGGATCGCCTCGTGCCGCGCTGCCAAGGCGGGCGATAGCTTCTCCAGCTGTCAAGCGCCCTTGCCGGATAGAGGCAACCAGGTGCAGCAGGTCCATCCATCCGGCTCGGATCTTCCCAAGCGAGACCTTCCCAACGGTTAGGCGCTCCAAAGCTTCCGGCACAGTGTCCCCCCTGGCCAAGAACATCTTGCGTTCCGACAATTGGCGCAAACGGACGCACAGATCGAAGCCCAGCAACTTGGCGATGGCCATCGCTGCGTTGGTGTAGCCATGGGTGTCCACAGCGAGCAGGGATAGTCGGATCTGGTCCTCGCGCCGGGAACAGTTGTGCGCTTCGACACCATCCACCGCTGGTGCTGCCTGCCGGTCATTGATCACGATGGGCTGGTCGTGGAACAGTGCCCAGGTATCAAGCATGTGCACATAGATGCCAACACCATGCTGCTTGCGGCGGTACTCCACACGCGCTGAGTGCAGGTACCGTGACGTGTCGAGCGTCATCGAATCAGAGGATGCTTTGTCGCCCTGGCCCCAGAGTTTGGCAATAGGCATGCTTTGCTGGAACTCAATGACCCGTGAGTTGGCTTCCCGCAAACGGCCACTGGCCTCCGTTGCACGCATGGCCATAGTGACCTGAGACACCTGCAGGCCTGGGATCATCGCGCATACACCTTTGGCAGTGTTCTCTGTTCCGTGTGTGTATAGGGCGCCGTAGACGGCCTTCAGTTCAGCCATGTCTTTGGCCCTGCGGCCTAGCAGAGCCTGGCTAAAGCCGCTTTTTGCGTCGATCTCGACCAGCATGTTGCCAAACTGGGCATCGCCGATCATGTTGAACATGCTCTCGCGTGTCTTGGTGACCTGAGGTTCGACTTCAAGCGCCTGAATCGGTGCAATGTGAATATGCCCCTGGCCGTCTATAGTCAAAGCCCCGTCTTCGACGGCCTGCGCCAGTTGACCGATGCCGGCTTTGACCCGTCCCAGCACGCGCTCTAGGAACTTGTCGGGATTGTCCGTCAGGCTCAGAGCACGGATCAGCGACTTGTGTTTCTCGGCCCACTGCGTTTCGGGTATCAGCTGATCGGCACGGTTGCGATGGCGGCTACTGTGTTCCAGCCATAGCTTTCCGCCCTTGATCGCTTTCTTCAAGGAAGTCGCTGCGCTTGCTTTGAGAGCTGCAAGAGCAACCTTGCGATCAGGGCCTTCCAGTAGCGAGTGCCAGCCTGGGTCTGCAACCGACACATCAAACCCCTCGGGCAGGCTGCTGATGCCGCGTTTGGACAAATCGCGCAGCGTCTTGAGCTGCTTGAGCGCCTTGTCTGTTTCCTCACCTTTGATCTCCAGGACTCCGAGGGCGTTCAGCAGGGCCGACATACGCGGCGCTTGTTCTTTCACCAGTGTTTCGCGGACGAATTGAGCCCGCGTGCCGGCAAAGTTTTCTCCATTCTTGGGCACCAAGTCGCGCATCGCCGCGACAATCTGAGCATCGGTCAACTGCGCGTCGTAGAGAATGTCCTTCAGCTTGACACGCTCAGCACGCAGGTCCACAGCACTTTCGGCCTGCTTCTTGAGTACCTTGCCAGAGGCCTTGCGATAGAGATCCGTGAGACACCGGGCACCGATGTCTGCGGCGAGATCAGTCTGATCCAAGAGGGTGACATGCAGGAAAGAGACGATGCGTAGATCGCGCTGATCTTCCGAAAGAAACTTCGTCGCGGAGGGCGGACGATTGATCACCTCCTGGCTGTACGCCCTGAGACGATTCAATGGAATCGCCGACAGCTTCCACTTGTGAACTTGCAGTGACTTGAGGCACTCGATTTTCTTGGTGACCTCGCTCAGCGTGAGCTGTCCATGCTTTCCCGGGGGCGTGCGCAGCCACTCCAGCACGGTGTGACCGCCGGGTCCTGATCGCTTTGAGAACGCATGTGAGAGCGCCGCCTGAATCTGCTTGCGTGGCGCACAGGCGTGGATCGATGCGATTGCGGCATTCTCCTGTTCAGCAAAGGCCATGCGTGCCATGTCACGCAGTGTCCGGTCACCAGGCAGGACGAGCCGACGATCAAAAAGCCAGTGTTCTGACTGTTGGATCAGGTCATCGACCGATACCGCTGAGGCGGAAAGCTCCGCCAGGGCATCTGCCAGGAGCGGTTTTGTGGTGTCGTCGTCTACTACCGCGAAGCCGACACGTTCCCGAGCCCAGAGCTGGTGCTCGTATCGCGTGTCCTTGTCCTTGTACAGCGAGGTCACCGAAGCGATGTCCGTCGCATGCATACCAAGCGCTGAGGTCAGGTACCGCAGCAAAACGGAGGGGAGGCCTGAAAAGGCATCGGGGTGCCGCCCGGTGGCGCGCAGCATGACCAGTTGGACTGCAGCGCCAAGGCGTGCAGTCCCTCTGAACCGGGGCGGGCGCAGCTCCTGGATGTCTTCAATGCTCAGCCCAAAGCACTCTTCGACTTCCCGCCTAGATAGCGATTTGGGCAGGGTATCGGCGCCAACGAAGCGTAGGTAGTAGCTAGACAAGCTGGTCCTCCCGTGGCTGGCGCGGTCGCAAGCCTGCTGCAGTCTACGTATTCGCTACTGATAATTCCAGACAATAAAAAAGTGCGGGTTAACCCGTAGCTCTTAACCGGGTTTTCTGCACGGAAAGTGAGATCACCCCGCAAAGGCCAGCCCAATGCCACGGTTGGCGCCCGTCACGAGGGCTACAGCGTTTTCGATCTTCATAAAAAACTCCAGTTCAAAAATCAAGATTTCGTTGCGCAGGGCAAAGCCAAGCCAGGCGGGCCATGTCTGCCTTGGGCCCTGCTTGGCTTTGCTCTGATTGGCTTTTTGGGTGACTACCGGACCTTGATCACGACCTTGCCTTTGGCGCGGCCGGATTCGACATAGGCCAGTGCGTCGTTGGTGGACTCAAACGAGAAGACCCGGTCCACCACAGGCCGTATCACCCCGGCCTCCACCAGGCGCGTGATCTCGCGCAGCTGGCTCCCAGTGGCCCTCATGAAGAGGAACGAATAGCCGACCCGGCGCGCCAACGCCCTGCGCCTGACGCCCGCACTCAGCAGCCGCACGATCAGCTTCAAGAACCAGGGCGCCTTGATCGCGTTTGCGAAATCCGGATCTGGCGGACCGGAAATGGAAATGAGCTTTCCACCGCCCTTGAGCACACGCAGGGATTTTTCGAGGGTCTTGCCGTCCTGGCTGTTCAGTACGACGTCGTAGTCGCGCAATACGTCCTCAAAATCCTGCGTCTTGTAGTCCACCGCGACGTCGGCTCCCAGGGCCTTCACCAGTGCGGCATTGGCCGTGCTGGTGGTCGTGGCCACCGTGGCACCAAGATGCTTGGCCAGCTGGATGGCAAAGGTCCCCACGCCGCCAGAGCCCGCCTGGATAAAGACCTTCTGGCCCTTTTTGATTTGGGCCTTCTCGACCAGCGCCTGCCAGGCCGTCAGCGCCACCAAGGGAAGGGACGCAGCTTCTTCCATGGTGATGTTCTTCGGCTTGAGCGCCAGCGAGGCCTCTTTCACCGGCACAAATTCAGCAAACGTACCGATGCGAAAGTCGTCCGGCCGTGCGTAGACCTCATCACCCACTTTGAACTGCCGCACGCGGGGGCCCACCTGGGTGACAACACCAGCCACGTCGTGGCCCAAGACGAGGGGCAGTTTGTAAGGCAGGATGAGCTTGAACTCTCCACTGCGTATCTTCGAGTCCAGAAGATTCACACCCGCAGCGTGGACCTGGACCAGGACTTCGTCGTCGCGCAGCTCCGGGGTTGGCAGCTCGGCCAATCGAAGATCCCCTCTTTTGCTGTAGCGATCAATGACAAATGCTTTCATGGTTTTCCTTACTCCTGGCGTATCCAGATTGGTGAACGGCCCACTGGCGACGGTCAAATTGTGTTTATATGATTTTCGTCATATTTCAGATCGAGACAAGGACCGCATCACCTTCGTCAAGTTAGCGCGCGCCAGTCTCGCCAGAGGAGATCTGGCCAGTACGGACTGCATCTGCCGCCTGTGCCCGAATGGCTGCGCGGTCAGCCACAGACTTGTAAGACTCGGCTTTGGAGCCCGAAGGGATCTGGCTTCGGGTCATGGGTACTTGTGCAGCTTCTGCGGCGACCTCAGCCCGCGTGCGGTTGCCCTCAAACTGGGTGGCAAATTGCGCCGGGTCCAACTCAGCAGCCTGTGCGCCGACTGAGGTGAGCGTTGCGACTACTGCAACGGAGAGAAAGCGAGAGAAGGTGTTCATGGTAGGTATCTCCTAGGAAATGAGGCTCAGGCGCCTCGGAAAAATGCTGAATGCCAGGCTTTTCGGCGAGTCACTCAGCGTGGTTTGCGGTGGAAGGGTTGGTGGTCAAGGCAATCAATGGGGCCTTTCAAGGTTCGACTGCGGATAGAATGCATGATAATCATCATATTTTTGTACAAACAAGAACACCGAAACTAGTTGGAGATCAAGCTCTCGATAGGCTGATTTGAGAATTTTCCACTTCATTCCAGTTTTAATATGATGACAATCATAATTTAAGCCCAAAAAAATGGAAGCTATTTTTTCGACTCTTCGCCACTGGAGCGGGCGTACTTGAAAGCAGCTTTGCTGAGCCTTCCAGCCAGCGAAGGATCGTCTACGGCGCGCGCCAGGGAAACGGCTCCCACCATGGTGGCAACCAGAAAAAGTGCTCGCTCGTGGGCTTCTGGTGTTCCCCAGGTGGGCAACTGTCGTGCGATCACATCCACCATTTCTTTCATTCGCCGGGTGGCTGCACGCCGCACCTCGGGGGCTTGGCGGGCCAGCTCCGAACTGAGGGCTGCCATAGGGCAACCAACATCCGGATTGTTGATATGCTGTTCCGACAAATAGGCCCCCAGCATAGCCTCCAGCGCTTGATCGGCTGGAACCGACGCAGCTGCAGACTCGGCGAGCCCAACGGTTTCTGCGCCCGCTCTGTCTGTGGCTTCCGCAAGCATCGCCTCCCGAGAAGGGAAGTGGGAATAGAAGCCACCATGCGTGAGGCCTGCGTCCTTCATGATGTCCGCAACGCCCGCTCCGCTGAATCCATTGCGCCTGATGGCACGCGCCGCCGCCGCCACGATGCGCTCATGGCTTAGCTCTTTGCGTGATGGGGCTGCGTTCTTCATGCCCTCACTGTATCACGAATTATGATGACCATCATAATTTCTATCTGCCAAAGGCTTTTCCAAGTCGCAGGCTCTTGAGGACAAGAGATGCTCATGGGGCGCCGCGACGTGAAGAAAAGATACGACGAAGTGCCTTGGGCTCAGGCGTCTTGGGGGTCGTGGCACGCCACGCAGAGCTTGTTCCCATCCGGATCTCGGAAATACGCGCCGTAGTAGTTGGCGTGGTACTGCGGCCTCAGGCCAGGTGGCCCTTCGCAATGCCCGCCGTTTGCCAGGGCCGCAGCGTGCACTGCATCCACCTGCGCGCGGGTGCTGGCAGCAAAGGCGGTCATCTGGCCGTTGCCCGGTGCGTGTTCGCCTTCAAAAGGACGACCGATGAGAAAAAGGGGGCGCGGGTTGGGGTGGCTTTGCCATCCGGCCCAAGGGTGGGCGGTATCCACAAAACGCGGCGCGATGCCCAGCGCTGCCATCACGGGCTGGTAGAACGCCAGCGCGCGGTCGAAGTCGGTGACGCCGATGAAGATGTGCGAAAACATCGTTGGCCTCTTGCAGGTCTGTTGTTGTCCCTGGGTGGGCCCCAGTCAGGGCGCCAGCCGCTCCCGTACCCACTCCCCCCCATCCATCCGATACCGCAACCGGTCATGCAACCGGCTTTTGCGCCCCTGCCAGAACTCCCACTGATCAGGCTTGAGGCGATACCCGCCCCAGTGGGGCGGGCGGGTTGGTTTCAGCATGAACTGCGCGCCGTATTTGGCGGCGTTGGCCACCAGCACGCCCCGGCCAGAAATGACCTGGCTTTGCGGGCTGGCCCAGGCGCCGATGCGCGAATCCAGCGGGCGGCTGGCAAAGTATTCGTCGCTTTCTTCGTCACTGACCTTTTCCACCACGCCCTCGATGCGCACCACACGTTCCAGCTCTACCCAGTGGAACTGCAGGGCTGCGTAGGGGTTACCAGCAATCTGGCGGCCCTTGCGGCTGTCGTAGTTGGTAAACCAGACGATGCCGCGCTCGTCATAGCCCTTGATCAGCACGATGCGGGTGCTGGGGCGCAGGTCGCTGCCCACGGTGGCCAGGGTCATGGCGTTGGGCTCGGGCACTTCGGCACTGATGGCTTCTTTGAGCCACTGGTCAAACTGCTGCAGGGGGGCGGCGTGCGAGGCGTCTTCGTTGAGTTCGGCGCGCTCGTAGCTCTTGCGAAGGTCGGCGATGGAGGTGGTCATGGGCCAATTGTGCATGCGAGGGCAGGACGGTTGCCAGCCACGGCGGGCACGCTCTAAAGAGGGCGACGGCCGGGCGGGATCTAGGTAACGTGGGGTCTTCGGTGGCCCCGGTTGTCGTCGAATAACTATTCGCTTATATTGCCCCCCGATGAAGCCCAAAGACGACGAAAAGCAGCGCGCCATTGCCCAGGCCACCTTCGAGCTGGTGGCCCAGACGGGCCTGAGCGGCCTGACCCTGGCCGATATCGCCCGCGCGGCGGGCATTGCCACCAGTACGCTGTATGTGTACTACCCGTCCAAGGATGAACTCATCAGCCAGCTTTACCAGGATGCCAAGACGGTCACGGCCGCGCGCATCATGGAGGGCGTCGTGCCCGGCATGCCCTACCGCGCCCGCGTGCGGCGCGCCTGGGGCAACCTGCTGCGCCACCGGCTGGACCAGTATGCCGAGGTGGTGTTCCAGGAGCAGTACTACAACTCGCCCTGGTTCACCGAGGGCAACCGCGAGTTCTCGACCCGTTTGATGGCCGGTTTTTTTGCGTTGATGGAAGAAGGCCAGCTGCAAGAGATCCTGAAGGCCGTGCCCATCCCGCTGCTCACGGCCAGCCTGGTGGGGTCGGTGCGCGAGACGGGCAACCTGATCCGCACCAAGGTGCTGCCCGATGAGGAGGCCGTGCACCAGATGGCTTTTGGGCTGTGCTGGGACGCCCTGAAGGCCTGAGCAGGAGATTGCGATGAATTTGTCTACCTGAGGTTGATCTTTTAATCGAATTTGTATTCTCTTAAAAATGCCACTCACCACGCTCCAACCGTTTCATGGCCGATGGCGTCGCTGACACCATCCCGCTCTGTTCAACCGCCTCCCACCAAACAACAACACCTTCCCCACGGAGAACCCCACGATGCCCACCCTCAACATCAATGGCAAAGACACGGCTGTGGATGCCGATGAATCCACCCCCATCCTCTGGGCCCTGCGCGACACGCTGGGCATGACCGGCACCAAGTTTGGCTGCGGCCAGGCTTTGTGCGGGGCCTGCACGGTGCATCTGAACGGTGCGCCCATTCGTTCGTGCATCACGCCCATTTCGGCGGCGGTAGGCCAGAAGATCACCACCATCGAGGCGGTGACCACCAATGACAAGGTGGGCAAGGCCGTGCACGCCGCCTGGGTCAAGCACGACGTGGCCCAGTGTGGCTACTGCCAAAGCGGCCAGATCATGAGCGCCACCGCACTGCTACAGGGCAAGAAAAAACCCACCGACGCCGACATTGACGCTGCCATGGCGGGCAATGTGTGCCGCTGCGGCACCTACGTGCGCATCCGCGCGGCCATCCATGACGCTGCCAAGACTCTGGCCTAAGAACACCGAGCAGGAGAACACTATGCATTTCGACGCTCAAACCGCCCGCGCCCACATGCCAAAAGGCCTGGTAGCGCTTATGAATCAGGCGCAAGGCGCTACCAACACAGAATCGGACGCCGCCTCCCACGAAGGCGTAGCACGCCGCACGTTCCTCAAGGTGTCTGCGGCATCCGGTTTTGCGCTGGGTGCGTTTCCGCTGGTGGCCAGCGCGCAGGGCGCCGGGGCAGCGGCCGCAGGCCTCAAGCCGTTCGAGCAGCCTTCAGCCTTTGTCCGCATCGACGCCGATGGCACGGTCACCGTCACCATCAACCGCCTGGACTTTGGCCAGGGCGTGCAGACCGGCCTGCCCATGATCCTGGCCGAAGAGCTGGATGCCGACTGGAGCAAGGTGCGCAGCGTGCATGGCGACGCCAACCAAGCCTACGCCGACCCGATGATGGGCATGCACCTTACGGGCGGCTCCAACTCCATCAAAAACTCCTACACCCAGTACCGCGAACTGGGCGCTCGCACCCGGGCCATGCTGGTCTCGGCCGCTGCGGCACAGTGGGGCGTGGATGCCTCGGCACTGCGCACCAGCAACGGCTTCGTCGTCGGCCCCGGGGGCAAGAAGCTGGGCTACGGCGCGCTGGCCGAAGCGGCCATGAAGCAGCCCGTGCCCGAAAAGGTCACCTTGAAGGACCCCAAGCAGTTCCGCCTCATCGGCAAGCCCACGGGCCGGCTCGACGCCAAGGCCAAGTCGAGCGGCCAGCAGGACTACGGCATTGACGTGCGCCTGCCCGGCATGCTGACGGCCGTGGTGGCGCGCCCACCCGTGTTCGGCGCCAAGCTGAAGTCGCTGGACGACAGTGCCGCCAAGGCCATCAAGGGCGTGAAGGCCGTGCTGCGCGTGCCCACTGACCGGGGCGGCGAGGGCGTGGCCATCGTGGCCGATGGTTACTGGCCCGCCAAGCAGGGCCGCGATGCGCTGAAGGTGGAATGGGACACCAGCGCGGTGGGCAAGCCCGACACCACGGCACTGCTGGCCCAGTACCGCGAGCTGGCCACCAAGCCTGGCAACGTGGCCATGCAGGCCGACATGGCGCCGCTGGCAAGCGCTGCGCACAAGATCAGCGCCGAGTTCGTCTTCCCCTACCTGGCGCACGCACCCATGGAGCCGCTCAACTGCACGGTGAAGCTGGATGGTGACAAGGCCGAGCTCTGGATGGGCACCCAGATGCCCGGCCTGGACGCGATGGCCGCCGCCAAGACGCTGGGCCTGCAGCCGCAGAACATCAAGGTGAACACCCAGATGGCCGGTGGCGGCTTTGGCCGCCGCGCCATTCCCACCAGCGACTACGTGGTGGAGGCCTGCGGCGTGGCCAAGGCGGCGCGCACAGCGGGCATCACCGCCCCGGTGCGCACGCTGTGGAGCCGCGAGGACGACATCAAGGGCGGCTACTACCGCCCCATGCACGTGCACCGCGCCGAGATCGGGTTCGACGCCCAGGGCAAGATCCTGGCGTGGGACCACACCATCGTCGGCCAATCCATCACCAAGGGATCGCCGTTCGAGGCCTTCATGGTCAAAAACGGTATCGATGCCACGGCTGTGGAGGGCATGAAGGAGCCGTACAACGTGCCCATGAAACTGTCGGTGCACCACCCGGATGTGAATGTGCCGGTGTTGTGGTGGCGCAGTGTGGGCTCCACCCACACGGCCTACGCCATGGAAACCCTCATCGACGAAGTCGCACGCACCACCAAACAAGACCCCGTGGCCTACCGCATGGCCCTGATGGGCGACAAACACCCGCGTCACAAGGCCGCGCTGCAACTGGCCGTGGCCCAGTCGGGCTATGGCAAGAAGAAGCTGGCCCCCGGCCGCGCCTGGGGCGTAGCCGTGCATGAGTCATTTGAATCGGTGGTGGCCTATGTGGTCGAGGCGTCCGTCAAGGACGGCACACCCAAGCTGCACAGCATCACGGCCGGCGTGCATTGCAATCTGGTGGTCAACCCCAAAAGCGTGGAAGCCCAGGTGCAGGGCGCGGCTCTGATGGGCCTGTCGATGTGCCTGCCCGGCGGCGCCATCACGCTGAAGGATGGCGTGGTGGAGCAGAGCAATTTTGGCGACTTTGCCGTGCCGCGCATCACCGACATGCCCCAGGTGACGGTGCACATTGTGCCGAGCGCTGATCCACCGAAGGGCATGGGCGAGCCTGGGTTGCCGCCGCTGGCACCTGCGTTTGCGAATGCCATTGCCCAACTAACGGGCAAAACGCCGCGCGAGCTGCCGTTCAAGCTGGCTTGAGTGCAGCGTGCATCCGGGGGGCGGGTGCCTCACCCCCCGGGTGCTTCTGATGCAGCGGCCATCTTGACCAGCTCCAGAAACGCCCGCAGGGTGGCCGTGGGCTGCCTGCGGCTGGGGTAGTACAGGTAGAAGCCCGGGATGGGTGGGCACCAGTCGTCCAGCACGCTCACCAGCGCGCCGCTGGCCAGGGCCTCGCGGGCGTAGGGTTCGTACAGGTACGCAAACCCCACGCCCGCCAAGGCCGCCTGCAGGATGAGCGGCATGTCGCCCACGGTCAGGCGGCCTTGCACATCCACCGCGATCTTTTCGCCGGCCTTTTCAAACTCCCACGCATAGCGCGCTCCGCTCGGAAAGCGGATGCGCACGCAGGGCATCTGCATCAGATCGCGCGGATTGCGCGGCGCACCCACCCCCGCGATCAGGGCAGGGGACGCCACCACCATCAGCTGCTGCTGCGGCCCCAATGGCAGGGCCACCATGTCCTGCTGCAGGCGTTCTCCGTAGCGTACGCCTGCGTCAAAGCCACCTTCGACGATGTCGACCAACCCGTCGTCCAGCACCAACTCGACCTCAGCCTGCGGGTGCTGCGCCAGAAACTGTGCAATCAGCGGCCCCAGCACCAAATCGCCCGCCGAGCGCGGTGCATTGATGCGCAGCAGGCCCTGCGGGGTGTCGCGAAACACGTTGATGTCGTCGATGGCCGCAGCAATGTCCTGCAAGGCGGGCCCTACACGATCGAGCAACTGGCGCCCGGCTGGCGTCAGCGCCACGCTGCGCGTGGTGCGGCTGAACATGCGCACGCCCAGCCGCTCCTCCAGCGAACGCACGGCATGGCTGATGGCCGAGGCTGAAAGGCCCAGCTCTTGCGCGGCGGCCCGAAAGTTCAGGTGGCGGGCGATGGTGCTCAGGAGTTTGAGATCTGCGAGGTCCAGGCTCATTGTTGAAATTAGTTCATTGATGTGTGCATTTTCAGGCCATTTATATATTCCATTTTCAACAATAAGCTTCCCGCTGATTTGCAACACCACAGGAGAAAACATGCAAAACAGCGAGTGGAATCTGGCCGGAAAAACTTATCTGGTGAGCGGAGCGTCTTCGGGCATTGGCGCCGAAACCGCCGTGGCGCTTGGGCGCCACAAAGCCAATGTGGTGCTGGCCGCGCGCCGCACGGCCGAATGCGAAGCGGTGGCCGAGCGGGTACGTGCCGCCGGTGGACAGGCCTGGGTGATGGCCCTGGACGTGACCGATGAGGCCAGCGTCCAGCGCAGTGTCGAGGCCACAGTGCAGCACTTTGGCCGCCTGGACGGCGCCTTCAACAACGCAGGCGCCCTGGGGGTCGCAGGCCCTTTGCACACCCTGAATGCAGCGGACGTGCAGGCGGTGCTGCAGGCCAACACGTTGGGCATCTTCTACGCAATGAAGCACCAGATTGCCGCAATGCTGAAGACGGGTGGCGGGGCCATCGTGAACAACCTGTCCATCTCGTCCCAGGTGGGGTTCAACGGCATCAGCGCCTATACCGCCAGCAAACACGCGGCCCTGGGCCTCACGCGCAATGCGGCGATGGAGTATTTTCAGCAAGGCATCCGCGTGAACGCCGTGAGCCCGGGACCCACGGTCACGCCGATGGCGCTGGCCGCCTTTGGCAACGAGGATGCGATGCGCAACACACTGCAAGCCTCGGTGTCGGGCCGCCCTGCAGCCCCGGCCGAGATGGCGGGGCCGGTGCTGTTTTTGCTGTCGGATGCAGCCAGCTTTGTGAGCGGGCACAACCTGGTGGTGGATGGCGGGTATACGCTGGCTTGAGTCCCGTCGCAGTGCGGCGGACGGCCTAGAATCTCGCCCGCTGTGCGCCGCACGGTTCATTGTCCAACGCAGGTCCTATCTCCATGTCTCTCGATCCCTCGTCTCCCGTGGTCCTGGTGCTGGCCTCCGGCCGGGGCGATCGGTTTGTGGCATCGGGCGGGCAGGTGCACAAGCTGCGCGCATTGCTGGCGGGGGTACCGGTGCTGGAGCACACGCTGGCCGCCGTGCGCGCCAGCGGGCTGGCATGGCACCTGGAGGATGTGGGCCATCCGGGCATGGGCGATTCGATTGCGGCGGCGGTGCGGGCCACGTTCCATGCGGCAGGCTGGCTGGTGTTGCCGGGAGATCTGCCTCTGGTGCGGCCTGACACCCTGCAAATGCTGGCCCAGGCCGTGGCGAAGAGGGCGGTGACGGTGCCGTTCTTTCACGGCGAGCGCGGCCACCCCGTGGGATTTGCTGCGCAGTGCTTGCCGGATCTGCTGGCCCTGTCGGGCGAGCAAGGTGCCGCCCGCGTGGTGCGCAAGTTTGCTGAGCAAGGGCAGGTGCAAAACCTGGCGGTGGAGGACGAGGGCACGGTGACGGACATTGACACCGTGCAGGATCTGGCGCGCGCCGAACGCCTCCTTGCGAGCCGTCCACCGGCCTGATCTGCCAAAAACCAAACCCGCCCGCCATCTCTGGCGGGCGGGTTGCGGGGGAGGGGCGGTTCAGGCCCAGGAGCCCGTAGCAGCCTCTTTGTTTATGACTTGGCGGCAATGACCGCACAGGCCAGACGGGGACCGGCGTTGCCAGTGGGCTGGGTCTTGTAGTCGTCCGGGTCGCGGTGCACGATCAGGCCCTTGCCGACGATGTCATTGGCCGTGCTGCCGACGCGGATCGTGCGCGACTCAAAGCTGAAACTGGCCACACCATTGGCATCGGCCTTGAGGCTGGGCAGGTCGCCCGTGTGGTGATCACCCATGCCGTGGTGGCCGTGGGATTTGCCGCCTGGGTTGAAGTGGCCGCCGGTGCTCATGCCGTCGCCGCTGCTGCAGTCGCCTTTTTCATGCACATGAAAGCCATGCTCGGCATTGGGCTTGAGGCCGGTGATGGAGCCAGACACTTTCACCACGTCGCCCGACTGCACGAACGTGACCGTGCCAGCGGTGGTGTTGCCGCGCGTGGGTTCGAGTTTGGCGGTGGCGCTGGGCCCTGAGGTATAGGCTGCACAGCCCGCCAAGGCCAGCGCCGTAACGGATGACAGGACAAAAGCGAAACGGATCTTCATGACTCAAACTCCTTAGAACAATGAAACCACCCGGTATTTAACCTGGCACCGAGGCGCAGTCTCCCCGTCGGGCCCATGCGCGTCCAGCAAAGATGTGCACTATGCCTCTTTTTGGGCCAGCGCAATCAAACGGGCCAGGGCCCGGTCATGGATGCCGTGCCTGCGCAGCTCGTCATACGTGGCCTGGGCGTAGTCCCGCGTGGTGCCATAGCGCCCACAGGCCTGCTCAAAAATACGGCAGTACTCGTGGTCGGGCAGCTCGCCCGTGTGGTTGGGGCTTTTGCGCGACAGGGTGAAGGCCAGCGCGCGCACCGGGCCGTGCGGGGTGTGGCAGGTGAGCCAGCGCGGGTCGTACACGGCGGTGATCATCTCTCGCTGCCACAGGTTGATCATGACCTGCCGCGCATGCGCCTTGTCCACACGGAACACCATGCCCCGGCAACTGCCGCCCGACAACATGCCGAACACCAGGCCCGGGCATTCGGGCGTGCCCCGGTTGATGCGGCTCCACATCTTGAGCGCCCGGTGCCAGCCATGCACCTTGGCCGGGCGGCGCTCGGCATAGTCGAAGTCCGGGCGCCAGATGAGCGAGCCGTAGCCAAAGATCCACAGGTCTTCGTGACCACCCCATTCGTTCAGGGCGCGCTCCAGCATGGGGGCCGGATCTCGCAGCGGGGCGGGCAGGTTCGTCATGGGTTCACTCTACAATCGAAAGCTTTGCTTTAACGCTCTGGGGACTTGTGTTTACGGGTTTCGCTACGGCCCCAGCATCCATTCTTTTTCTTAATCACTGCAGGAATCTCCAATGTCTAGTTCTGACGACGATAGCCAACAACGTTTTGCCCTGGGTTTCCTGTTCGCACTCATTGCGCTGGTGATCTCGGTGGTGGTCGGCACCGTGGTGGTCAAGCGCGTGGGCGCTTCGGGTGCCGCCAAGCCTGCTGCAACGGCCGTTGCAAGCAGCGCGCCAGCTGCAACAGCGGCCGCAGTCGCTGACGACGCCGCCAGCGTGCGCGTCGAAAACGGCGTGGTGAAGTTCTACTTTGCCACTGCCAAGGCCGAGCTGGCGGCTGGCGCCAACGAAGCCCTGGCCGACGTGGTCAAGGGTGTGGCCGAGGGCAAGAAGGCTGTGATCTCCGGCTTCCACGACGCCACGGGTGACGCAACCCTGAACGCCGAGTTGGCCAAGCAACGTGCCTTTGCAGTGCGCGATGCGCTCAAGGCCCTGGGCGTGGCGGAAGACAAGATCGAGCTGAAGAAGCCTGAGGAAACCACCGCCACCGGCAGCAATGCCGAAGCGCGCCGCGTGGAAGTGGCACTGGGCGCTTGATGCCTGCGTAGTGACCTGCAGCAGGTCGCTCCATAAAAAACCCGGCAGTGCCGGGTTTTTTATTGAGTCAAATTTGCCTCTAGCGCTTATCTATCATGCGCTAGTAGCTATCTATTTAATAGTGACGGTTAACGCAAGCCTGCGCCACCAGCCCCCTCGGTGCGCTGGATCAATTCAATCTTGTAGCCATCCGGGTCGGTCACAAACGCGATCACCGTCGTGCCGCCTTTGACCGGGCCCGCTTCGCGCGTCACGTTGCCGCCCGAGGCCTTGATCTTCTCGCACGCCGCGTAAGCATCCGGAACACCCAGGGCGATGTGGCCATAGGCAGTGCCCATCTCGTAGCTTTCCACGCCCCAGTTGTAGGTCAGCTCGATCTCGGCCTGGCCGGGGTTGCCGCCTTCGAAACCGAGGAAGGCCAGCGAGTATTTGTACTCGGGGTTCTCGGACTGGCGCAGCAGCTGCATGCCCAGGACGTTGGTGTAGAAATCAATCGAGCGTTGAAGGTTGCCAACGCGCAGCATCGTGTGGAGGAATTTCATCCCTTCGATTGTGCAGGCATGTCAAAAACCAGGCAGGTGGTGGTGGCGTGGGCATACAGCGTGCCGTCCGGCCCCACGAGGCGCGCTTCGGCCGTGGCCAACTGGCGCCCGCTGTGGATCACCCGGCCTTCGGCGCGCACACGCTGCACCTTGGGCGTGATGGCCTTGACCAGGTTGATGCCCAGCTCGGCCGTGGTGTAGCCGCGCCCGGGTTCCATGCGCGTATGGATGGAGCAGCCCAGGGCCGAGTCGAGCAGGGTGGCAAACCAGCCGCCGTGCACGGTGCCCATGGGGTTGAGGTGCTCAGCGCGGGGTGTGCCCTGGAAGATGGCTGTGCCTTCGCCCACTTCCACGATCAAAAAGTCCAGCGTCTTGGCGATGGCGGCGTAGGGCAGTTCGCCGCGCAGCATGGCCTGCATCTGCTGCAGGCCGTTCAGATGGGCGATCTGCTCGCGCCGGGCCACGCCAGGGCCGGGGCCTGCGTCCAGGGTGGCGAGGATGTCGCGCTCTTGTGCAAGCCAATGTTCCAGTTGGTTGTGCTGTGTCATGGGGGTGTCCGGGTTGTTGGCGGGGTTTACATGCATGAGTTGCATATGCAATTATTGCAGATACAATTAAATCCATGCAAGCCGAACCAACCACCCTGGCCCCCGTACTACCACGGGGCTGCACCAACTTCAAGCTGCGCCAGCTGATGCGCCGCATAGCCGCGCACTACGACGCCGAAATGGCGAAGTGCGGGCTCAAGACCACGCAGTATTCGCTGCTGTCGCATGTGCTCACGCTGGGGCCTATCCGCCCGGGCGACCTGGCGGTGGCCATGAAGATGGATGCGTCCACGCTGACGCGTAACCTGCGCCCTCTGGTGGATGCAGGATGGGTCACGTTGGAGGCGGGCGCCGATGCTCGCAGCCGCCTGGCCCACATCACCGACGCAGGTCGCGAAAAACGTGCCGAGGCGCAGCGCCACTGGAAGGCTGCGCAACTCGCGCTGAATGAAACGCTGGGCGTGGAGCGCGTGATGGCCCTGCATGCGCTGGTGGACGACTCGCTCGATTTGCTGGCAGCACTGCCAGTGCAGGAGGCTGGGCATGACGAATAACGACACCCCTCCGGTCGCAGCCAAGTCCGCCGCGCCACTGGCACTGTGGCTCGTGCTGCTGGCCGCCGCTGGCGCCTTTGCACTCACCATGGGCACGCGTCAGACCATGGGCCTGTTCCTGTCGGCGCTCAACACCTCCACGGCATTGGGCATTGGCAGCATCAGCCTGGCCTTTGCGTTTGGCCAGCTGTGGTGGGGGCTGACGCAGCCGTTTGCAGGGGCTGTGGCCGACCGCATTGGGACGGGCCGTGTGATCCTGCTGGGCGTGGCGCTGGTGGCGCTGGGCACTTTCATCACGCCGTACATGACGACCACGGCAGGGCTGATTTTTGCGATTGGCGTGCTGGCCGCAGGCGGCGCGGGCATGGCCGGGCCGTCGGTGCTGATGGCGGCCACGGCGCGGCTGGTGCCCGCCAGCAAGCGCGGGCTGGCCAGTGGCATCGTGAACGCGGGGGGATCGTTCGGGCAGTTTGTGATGGCGCCCATTGCCATCAGCCTGACCGCTGCCGTGGGCTGGGCCAGTGCCATGCAGTGGCTGGGCGTGCTGGTGCTGCTGGCGCTGCCTGCGGTGTGGGTGCTCAAGGGCAATTCCAACGCGCTGGCGGCGCAGGCTGCGGCTGCGTCCGGCCAAAAGGCGTTGACCGCGCTCGAGGCCATTGCCCAGGCGCTGGCAACGCCCAGCTATCGGTACCTTGCGGTGGGCTTTTTGGTGTGCGGGTTTCACGTTGCCTTCCTGGCCACGCACCTGCCAGGGGTGATTGCGGCCTGTGGATTGGCGCCCGAGGTGGGCGGCTGGGCGCTGGCGGTCATCGGGCTGTTCAACATTGTCGGCAGTCTGGCCATGGGCTGGGCAGTAGGGCGCTGGCGCATGAAGTCATTGCTGTCGCTGCTCTACGCCACGCGGGGCCTGGCGGTGCTGGTCTTCTTGTTCGCGCCCAAGACACCCATGGTGGTGCTGATCTTCGCCGCCGTGATGGGTGTGACGTTCCTCTCCACCGTGCCGCCCACCGCTGGGCTGGTGGCCAAGATGTTCGGCACGGCCAACATGGCCATGCTGTTCGGTATCGTGATGCTGTCGCACCAGGTTGGCGGCTTTTTTGGCGCCTACCTGGGCGGCAGCGTATTCCAGGCCACGGGCAGCTACGACTGGGTCTGGTACATCGACATCGTGCTGGCCGTGGGCGCGGCACTGATCAATCTGCCCATCCGCGAGGCGCGATTGGCGCGCCGGGCCGCCTCCGCCGCCTGAGCCGACAAGGCATCCATCCTCTTGAATGAAAGCCAATGACATGACGGACACCCACGCCCGCAGCGCCTCCATGGCAGGAAAATCTCCGATCTATCTGGACGACCTGGCCGTGGGCGACCAGTTCAAAAGTGGCGAACACGCCATGGATGAAGCGCAGATCACCAGCTTTGCCGCCCAGTTCGACCCGCAGCCGTTTCATCTGGATGACGCAGCCGCGCGTGACACGCTGTTTGGCGGCTTGGCCGCCAGCGGCTGGCACACGGCGGCCGTGACCATGCGCCTGCAGGTGACCAGCGGACTGCCCATTGCGGGCGGCATCATCGGGGCGGGGGGCGAGCTGAGCTGGCCCCGGCCCACGCGCGCCACCGATGTGCTGCATGTGGTGAGCGAGGTGCTGGCGATACAGCCCTCCAAGTCCAAGCCCGATCGCGGCATGGTCACGGTGCGCAGTGAGACCCGCAACCAGCATGGCGATGTGCTGCAGCTGTCTACCGTGCGCATCGTGGTGCCGCGCAAGCCTGCGGTCGATGGGGCAGGGGCTTGATGTGACCGATGCACTGAACCCCCGCACCCGCATGCTGCTGGAGGCGCCCATCGCCCCCACGCTGCTGCGCCTGGCCGCACCCAATGTGCTGGTGATGCTGGCGCAAGCGGGCGTCGGGCTCATCGAGACCTACTTTGTCGGCAAGCTGGGCACCGATGCGTTGGCCGGCATGGCGCTGGTATTCCCGGTCGTCATGCTGATGCAGATGACTTCCGCCGGTGCCATGGGCGGCGGCATTGCGTCGGCCATTGCGCGTGCCTTGGGCGCTCGGCGACGGGACGATGCCGACGCCTTGGTGCTGCACTCCTTGGTCATCGCGGCGGTGTTCTCGCTGATCTTTACAGTCGGCGTGGTGGGAGGAGGGCGCTGGCTCTACACCCGCATGGGCGGCACCGGCGGCGCGCTGGCTGCGGCGCTGGTCTATTCCAACTGGGTGTTTGCGGGCGCGTTTCTGGTGTGGCTGTTCAACACGCTTTCGGCCGTCATTCGGGGCACGGGCAACATGGCCGTGCCAGCCTATGTCACGGTGCTGGGCGCCTTCGTGCTGGTGCCGCTGTCACCGTTGTTGATCTTTGGCTGGGGCCCCGTGCCCGGCCTGGGCATTGCCGGCGGGGCCATTGCGCTGATGGCGTACTACCTGATCGGCAGCGTGGTGCTGGCCGCCTATCTGTGGTCGCCGCGCAGCCTGCTGCGGCCATCGCTGGCGCACATCCGGTTTCGCTGGGTGCTGTTCAAGGACATCCTGCGGGTCGGGTTGGTGGGCACCGTGTCGACCGTGGCCACCAATGTGGCGATTGGAGTGACCACGGCGCTGGTCGGCGGTTTTGGCACGGCGGCCATTGCCGGGTATGGAACCGCATCGCGGCTTGAGTACCTGCTGGTGCCCCTGGTATTTGGCCTGGGTGCGCCGTTGGTGGCCATGGTCGGCACCTGCATCGGCGCGGGCCAGCGTGAGCGCGCCCTGCGCGCCACCTGGATCGGCGCGGCCATGGCGTTTGTAATGGCCGAGGCGATTGGTCTGTGGGCGGCGGCCTTTCCCCATGCGTGGCTGTCGCTTTTCAACAGCGACCCCGCCATGCTGGAGGCGGGCGCGCTGTATCTGCGTACCGTCGGGCCGGTGTATGGCTTTTTCGGCCTGGGCCTGGTGCTGTACTTTGCCTCGCAAGGGGCAGGGCGCCTGCTGTGGCCCGTCATCGGCAACATCACGCGCCTGGCGGTGGCCGTGACTGGCGGCTGGCTGGCGCTGCGCTGGGGTGGTGGTTTGGCGGCGGTGTTTGCCGCACAAGCCGTGGCGCTGGTGCTGTACGGCGTGGTCAACGCCTGGGCGATTGCAGGTGGCGCCTGGTTCGGTCCGGTCGGTTGGCCACGCAGCATGGCGGGCCTGCTGCGGCGCATGCCACAGGCGTAGAAATATAGCCAGAATTGCTGCTAGCGCTTACCCATCAATCGCTAGCAGCTATCAATTTGCTAGTATTTCGTTGAATCAGACCGGAACGGTGTAGTTCAGCGTCATGCGGCCACCATCTACGGTCACGATCTCGCCGGTCACATAGCTGGCGGCGTCGCTGGCCAGCCAGGCCACCACATCGGCAATCTCGGACGGCTCGCCCAGCCGCTTCATGGGTGTGCGGCTCATGATTTTGTTCTTGGCCTCATCGCTGGTCAGCACGGCCTTGGCGGCCAACTCGGTAGCGATGGTGCCGGGCGCCACGGCGTTCACGCGGATGTTCCTGTCGGCCAGCGCCAGCGCCATCACGCGTGTGAGCTGGTTCACGCCGCCTTTGCTCACGTTGTAGCTCGCGATATTGGGAATGGTCAGCACACCGTTGACCGAGCTCATGTTGACAATGGAGCCGCCACCCGATGCGACCATGGCCCGGGCCACGGCCTGGCCGACGAGGAACGAGCCCTTGAGGTTGACCCGCAGCACGGCATCAAAGTCGGCTTCGGTCACCTCCAGAAAATCCGCAGCACGGAAGATGCCCGCGTTGTTCACCAGCACGTCGATGCGCCCGTGGGCGGCCAGCACCTGGGCGACCAGCGCATCCACCTGCGCCTTGTCGCCTACGTCGCAGCGCACATACAGCGCGCCCAGTTCCGCAGCCAGGGCCTGGCCGCGTGCATCGTCCACATCCACGATCACCGGTTTGGCGCCTTCAACCGCAAAGCGGCGGACGCAGGCTTCACCAATGCCTTGCGCGCCACCGGTAACGATGCAGACGCGACCTGTGTGGCCAAAGTGAATGGAAGACCGGAGGAATGGGGCGGGGCTTGTAGGATTCATGGGCGTGGATGGTAGCGGGTGGGGGAGGAGGGTGGAGCCGGAAACCTGCATTAGCTTCGAGTTACCGCCAGTGCGCGGGCCCAAGGGCGATCAATGCCTGTTCTCGCTTTCTGCGGGGTTTGGACGGAAGCCCCGCAGACCGTCAGCGCACCGGCTGCCGGGCTCTTACCCACTCCGGCGGCGGCTGCCACGCCCGGATCCAGCGGATCAGATCCGGCAGCGGCATCGGCCTGGCAATGCCATAGCCCTGCAGGCCATCGCACCCCAGATCGCGCAGTGCCCCGGCATGGGCCGTGGTCTCCACACCTTCCGCCACCACGGTGCGGTTGAACGCATGGGCCAGGCTCACGATGCCGCGCACCAGGGCACGATCGCGCTCGTTGTCGAGCATCTCGCGCACGAAGGACTGGTCGATCTTCACGATCTGTGCGGGCAGGCGTTGCAGATAGGTGAGCGATGAGTAGCCCGTGCCGAAGTCGTCGATGGAGCATTGCACACCCAGCTCGTCCAGCCCCTGGATGACATAGGCCACGGCCGAGAGGTCGTTGAAGGTTTCGGTTTCCAGCAACTCGACCTCCAGAAAGGGCTGGGGCAAGGATGGGTGCCGCTTGAGCAGTCGCGCGACTTCCTGCTGAAACCGGCTGTCGATCAGTGTGGGCACTGCGATGTTGATGCTCAAGGGCAGGGGGCAGCCCTGGGTGACGAGCGTGTGCCCGGCTTTGAATGCAGCGTCCAGCACCCAATAGTCCAGTTTGCCGGAAGCAGGGGTGCCCACAATGTCGTCCATAAACGCACCCGGCGCCAGCAGCCCTCGCTCGGGATGGTGCCACCGGATCAAGGATTCGGCACCAATCACCTGCCCATCCGAGATTCTGACCTTGGGCTGAAAAAACAGCTCCATCTCGCCTTGCAGCAGGGCGTCCTCGACCAGCTTGGCCGTGTGCCTGCGCGCTTGCAGCCGCTGGCCCTGCTGGACGTCGAACACCGCGATCCGGTCCTTGCCTTGTTCCTTGGCCGCATACAGCGCCAGGTCTGCATGGCGCAGCAGGCCGTCAGCGTCCCCCAGATCATCGGGATAGAACGTGACCCCGGCACTGCAGGTCAGGCGCAGTTGCACATTGTCCAGAACGGCCGTCCGCGCGAGCGACTGGCGCAGGCCCTCGAGCCGCTGCAGGGCGGCCTCGGTGTGCGCGCAGTCTTTCAGTGCCACGGCGAATTCATCGCCGCCAATGCGGCCAATGAGGTTGTCTGGTCCCGCCTCGGCCCGCAGGCGCTGCGCAAATACCCGAAGGAACTGGTCCGCCAGGGGCTGCCCCCATTGCTCGTTGAGGTCCTTGAACTGGTCGATGTCCAGCAAACACAGGGCCAGGATGCCATTGGTTTCGATGCGTTTCTGGAGGGTCGCATTCAGCTCCTTGGCAAAAAGGCGGCGGCTGGACAGGCCGGTGAGGGCGTCGTAGTTGCCAAACTGCTGCAGGGCCTGCTCCAGGCGGCGCTGCTCGGTCACATCCTTACCCACAGAGACCCATTTGCGCACGACGCCGTCCGGGTCCTTGATGCCTTCGATGGTGACCTCCGAGACAAAGGCTTCGCCATTTTTGCGGCGCCTGACCAGTTCGCCATGCCATCGGCCGTCTCGCTCGATGGCCTGTGCGACGCGGCGCAGGAATGTGGATTCGCCTCCTTCATCAAGGCGCAGGACGGCAGATGACTTGCCAATCAGCTCCTCGCGCGAGTAGCCCAGCACGTTGCTGTAGGTCGGGTTGACATCCAGCACGGTGCCGTCCGGTTGCACTATGGCAATCGTGTCCTTGCTGTTGACGAAAACGCTGGCGGCCTGCCGCGCTTCGGCCAGCATGGTCTTCAAGGTCTCGGCTGTCTGCTCCAGGGTCTCTTCGCGCTGGTTGAGTTTTTGCGTGTTGTCCAGTAGGAACCCCAGCAGCACCGTGCCGATGGGGTAGATCACCACCACAGCCATCCAGGAGCGCGTCGTGACTGCTCGCGCAATCTCTGGCGGCAAGGTCTGTATCGCCAGCATGCCGCCGGCCGCCAGGCTCAAGCCGAGTCCGATTAGCCAGACCCCATCGGAAAAGGCTCCAAAACGCTGCGGAGAAAAGTAAGGCCTGTGGCGCTGCCAGAGCCACCCGATGCCCGTGGTCAAAACAATACCGACCATGGCCGGGCCGCTGCCGATGCCGCCCAGGCTGAGCCGGTAGGCGCCGAGCACCACAGCGCACAGCACAGCACCCAGCGGCGACAGATAGGCGCCGGCCAGGCCCGCCATCACCAACCTGGCGTCAACGATCACGCCTTCGGCCAGCCGCAAAGGCACGAGCATGGTCAGGATGCCGATGACTCCGAACATGAGCCCTGTGATCCAGGGCAACCATCGTTGCCGCGCCTTCCTGATGCCCAGGTCGGGATGGCGCAGGCCACTCAGGACAATGCTGTACAACGCGGCCAGAAAACACAGCAGGCCCGCGTTCATTCCCATGTCCCGAATCAAAGACGTGGTGTCGATGTTCATGGCGCCTTCTCGTGCGATTGGTGGGCCATCACAAGGAATGGCACGATCCGATGTGACGCTATCTTTAAAATAGATACGATGTATATTATGTTAAATAACAAATATTCTATCTACGGTCCTTCGGCAGGCTTCCCGGAGCTGTCCGACAAGAAACACCCCTTTCAAAGGGCCGTTCCGCGACAAGATCAACCTAGCAATGAATGATTCTGTTCCGCTAGGGATTTGATGACGTGCGGTTTTGCGTCAACATCAACCTAGCGGATATGAGTGGTGATGTTCGCCGCAAGATTGGTGTTCATAGCATCCCCGACTATTCGCGCTTGAGCGTGCGAGATAAGCTGGCTGGCCCTGCCTTCGCAGCCTCCAAAGAAAGTCGCTCGCTGTAGGGCCTCCAATGCTCAGCGAGGCGCATCCAGCCAGCATTCGTTGCCTCGTTGTCCAAGACCGTACGTCGAAGGTATTGGGCCGCGATGCTGCGGCAGCCTCGGGCGTTTGCGACGAATCCCAGAACAAACGCGCTATCTCCACCTGAATGGCTCTCAAGGGCTCCCCGGAAGTACATCAAGGTTGCATCGCGCAGTTCTTTAGCGCTTTGATTGTCACCATCTGCCGCAGCCAAGTCCGCAGATCGTTTCAATATGCGCGTGACGGTTGGACGCATCCACTGGCCGCTGTCGAACAGTAACTCTGACTTTTGTCGATTTTCAAATGCCAGCAACGATGTACTTGCCGACATTGATTGCATCTCGAAGAGCTGAGACAGGGAATCACCGAGTGGTGGCAGTGCATAGACGCATCGCAAACAATTGGTCATCGAATCGACCTGCACTCGCCAGGCCACGCAATCGCACGACGGCGCGACGCAATCAGCCAGCCGTAGTCTTCGAATCTCCTCCAATTTGAGATTCGCGAAATACAGCAGCTCAATGGTAAGACGAGTACGAAAATCGACACCACCTATCAGCACTTCTTTGATCCAAGCCCACGCCTCACGACTGAAAGTTCGCGATATACCAGCGGCCGAGATGTTCAAAGCGAGTCCGTGGTCGGCAGAACCATCGCGAACACATCTTTTCCCTGAAATGGAAGGCATCGAGGCATAACCAACGACACTCAGCCAACGGAAAAGCGACGACATGGCGGAGATCACCATTCGAACTGACGCCTGGGATAACGGGCCTGCAAAGGGGCGCCAATCTAGAGACTCGCGCGCGCGGGTCCTGCTGATCCAATCTAAAGGTGGATATGGCGCGGCGAGAAACTCCACGAACGCCTCTAAATCAGCAACATTCAAGGAAGAAAGCGGTTTTCCACGAGCGAAGCAAGACCAGTTCAAAAGCTTCTCGGCCGCTGTACGATAGCTGCTTACAGTGACATCCGATACGTCGTTCAAGCTCGATATCCATGCCCTAACTGCTTCGACGTCGGTGTCCGCATCGATAGACTTGCGCTCAGGCGCCAGGCGATTCACCCCGTCACTTCCGTCAAGCCCCGGCGGCGAGACGAAACGCTCTAACGTGGTGATCGATGGAGTATGGAGTTGATGTTCAGCATTCATCGCTAGTTCCCAGGCTCAATGTGGCCGAAGGGGCCGTGATGATGCAGATGTCGCCAGGCTCGCCCACTGCAGCGGGCAAGCGCAGGGTGCTTAGGCTATCCGGCCATGGACGTGTCTGTGAGCCAAACCGGTGGTACCACAGACCAACGACCTCTAGCCAAGCTGCAAAGTCGCTTGGTCGGTTGTAGTCAAGACCCTTTAGTGATTTGTTCAATTCGCGAGCCGTCTTGATATCCAGCAGGAGACATCGATAAACAAAGTGCCCCCACGCAATGTCGGAAGCCGACCAGTCAACAGGCCAGAACAGCAGCACCGAGAAGAGGCTTAGGCCACGGGCTCGCCCCTCTTCACCCACGTTGCTTTCGAATCTAAGCCGCCATGCGAGGAACCCATGAGCAACTGGATTGACATGCTCGTTGCAGGGCATCACCATTCCCTCGTTGATCTCGATCAAGCGCTCTCTATCGCCTTTGATGTGCGATTGGACCTTCATGCCAATCCGTGTCGCGTTATGTCGGCGGATCGATTTGTAGATAGCGACTCGCGCTCGCGTTATCTCATCTCGAGCTGCTCCGCTGCGTGCGTGCGTCTGCGGGGCACCCGAACTCAACGGCCAACGTCCAACCCAAACCTCGGAACGACGAAGGGCCGCCGGCTCCGACCAAGTCACTATGCTAGTAAGGGTGCCCAGCATCTGAATTCGCTTGTTTGCCTTTGCCGCTTGAGCTGGGGCGCGCGGATCAGCCAACCAGGCGACGCGATCTGGCCACTGAATGTTCAGAGTCTCGACTCGCCCGAACCATTCACCGAGACGACAGTAGGCGCTCTCATCATCTACCTGTTTTTGAAACATGTCTCCGCGGGCAGATGCCCAAATTGACGCGTACGCGTTACCACAATGGATGCAGACTAGCGGTTCATCGAAGGCCTCTGCCGTTACCGCATAAGGCGGTGTGGGTGCATTGCATTTTTTGCAATGATCGAGCAGTAAGTCGTTGTGCTGTGGGCACCGAACTAGCCCTTCGATCTGGCACAAAGACGATTGGTAGCCCATGGACAAACAGGTTGGGCAATACCGTAGTGCCCTATCGCTGGCGACCGCCTGACCCCAGCGCTGAGATTGGCTCAGCAGGCTTCGACTCCATAGCTTCGCAGCTAGCAGTGGCGCTGATCGGCTGCGAGCGAGCCATTCGAGATGGAGCAAGCTACGACCGTGCGGACTCGCATCTCGCGTCGGAGTAGACCTTACGCCAAAGACTCGGCAGATCCGATTGGCGTTTAGTACGTTGGCAATGGCCAATTTGGCCAAAACCGTGAATGGCCCCTCCCCCGGCGCAAACCAACTGTCGCAGCAGACGAGGCCATCTGTCAGATGAAGAGCGCCTAGGCTCTTGTAAGACATCATTGCAAGCTGGCTTGGTAAGTACTTGCGCCGATTGCTTCGATCCACGAGTCTTGCGGGGACGTGAAGTCGGCACTGTCGTGATTCGCAACGATGAACAACCAGGCGCGTATGGATGACATCACCCACTGCATACCAATGTCTTTAGCGATTCGACCTTGACGGGCAGCTACTTGGTGAAAGGCATCCCACAGGAGTGGAGCCTCTGAGGCCAAACGCCAACCCGCGCAATAAGCCGCGGGCAGAAAGAACTCCGACATGCAGATCCCACTTCCACAGGGATGCTCGTGCTTCGATGGATCGTCAAGGCACTGCATCATGCTCTGCAACTCGTTTCCATTGCGCAGGCCACGGAAGACATACGGCGTGTGGAAGAACCTCCCTATTAGGTCTGTACGCCGGGTGCTTATCAACATGTCGCGCAAAACGTAGAGTTCTTCGTGCGCAAAAACGATTGTTGTGGTTCTAATGCCGCGCTTTTTCAGATCGTTTGTAAGGTCGCGCATCCAGACCCACTCCGACAAAGTCCAGCACTGGCCTTCGTCGACAAAGAAGACATACTGGTCTCCATTCACTGACCAGACTGCGGAAACGATCATAGTCATGAAACGTCGGCGCCGTTCTGCCGCTGATCCGTACAACGATGCACCATGCTCATAGTCGTCAAGCGCGTCTCCCCAGAAAGCTTTCTCCGTAGGTTTGTCGTGCTTTTTTGCAATGAGCGTTCCAATTGCCAGCTTCGGAAAGATCTGCCTCAACTCGTCGCAGAGGATGTGGATGGTCTGCGTCTTGCCCATCCGGAAGGCACCAATAAATAGCGACCCAGGGAATCGGTGAATGATCAAATGCTGGACGATTTCAAATACCTCTTTAACAGGCTCGGTAGCCAAATACAGGGAGTCGGTGACAACGGGATGAGAAAGATAGTGCGCCTGCCTCATTTCCGAGTCGCACAACGCCTGCTTGCGAAGGTCTAGTCGGTTGGCGTCGTCAATAGTGCTCGTGGTCGAGTTCACGTTGCAGCTCCCATCCGAGTTCGCCAAATCACCGATCAGCATTCGTCAACCCCATGAGGGCTTAGGCAGGTTCAGCAAGATGGGAACCGGCCGAATAGGCATCACATTGGTACTATCCGGTTTGGGCATGCCCAGGCGGGGCACGGTCGCGCCCGTCGTGCGAATTGCCTCAGCGAGCCGGGTCGCGTCCTCTGAGACTCGTTCTGGCCGATCCCTAGCAGAGGCCAACGCGGTACTAGCCAGGTGCTCGAGGAAGCACTCAACATAGTCGCCACCCCGGATGTCTGAGAGTTCGCGATCGTCACGCATGCGGTTGATTTGCTTGCGTTGATCCCTTGAGTGCTTCGTGCGGCGCCAACCTCTCTCTCGAACGGTGAGTAGCCCGAGCCATGTACCGTCTTCAAGGTAGGCTTCAACCGTCCGCATGTCTTCTTCATGCACATGGAGAACAATTGGTCTGCCGATCAAAGCAAACTGCGATGCCAGCTCTGGGCTGGTGTAGGTTGCCTTATCGACTTGCACATAAGGCCTCTTCAGCTTCCCTGCCGCGCAGGACCCGCGTACAGTGTGCGTTTCGATTTCAACTCCTAGCCGAGGCGTCAACAACGTTGGAGGAATTCGTGGACGCGGTACGAACCGCTGACGGTGTCGGTCAAAGCAATCTCGCAGCACTTCAAGTGGTGAGCGGTACCCTAGTCCTGGTTGGGCTTTTGCGTTGTACTCGGCAATTGCAACGTCTAAGAGATCTAGAAGCTGTTGCCACGTTACTTTGAGCTTTACGGCTGCGGAGGCACCATCAGTCCTCCTAGGATCAGCTGGACCAGAGCCCACTGACGTGGGCAACCGATGCAAACCGAAACGTTCCAACAAACCAAAAAAGCGTTCAACTACGTCGTTGTGGTACCAAGCCCCAACCGCACTCCAGCTCACTGCGCAACCAAACCGACGTCGCACCCTGTGTACTATTCGATTCGCGAAGCTCTGCGCGGCGCTGTCCATTCGCAAAGCTGCTGGTGCAAACACGAATCCATCGACGCAGCCCATCGGGAAGCCGGCACCTTCCTTGTAGCGCACGGTACCCATGTTCAGTGTTCGGGGCTGCCAGGGCTTGGTTGCCATGTCCAAGGCCAATTCAATTTGTGACGCGGTGGGCTCCGTCCGAAATGAAGCTGCGTATCCACAAACTGCACGAGATTCGAAGTCAACGACGACGTAGATCCACAGGCGGCTGATTGGGACCAACTGTGGGCCGGCAGGCCCTTCAATCTCGATCGTTCCAAAACAGTCGACGTGATGCGCATCTGCTCCCACTAGATCTAATGGTGCGCTGATCAGATCGAAGGAGTGCAGACCATTGCCCACCTGACCAGATGTTTTTGCCACCTTCCCCACTGCCAATGATCGAGCCTTAGCGTCATTGGCGATCATGTTTGTGACGTAGCGCTCTACCGACCGTCGGGCCAAGCTTGTCTGGTTGCGAGGGTACTGGTCAGGTGGGATGCAACTCTCTACCAAATCGACAAACTTCCCCCAAATCGCCTTATGTAGCGTAAAAGCTGCCCGCGCTTTTCCTTGGCCGATGCCTTTCCGAATGGCCTCATCCAGAGCTTTTTTTATAGATAGGTTTTCGTCTAGGAATCGTTGGAAGGCTCCGCTCGCCCCGAGGCGACTGGCGTTGGGCCCTTGGGGGAGCGGACTAGTGCGTGCGTAGCCGGAGAGTCTCAGTCGATGTATTAGCCCAGCCCACCCGACGATGCCACCATCAGAGTGAGGCATGAGGCATCGGTTCACTTGATCTAACAGCGCATCCTCCGACATCTGGGCTGTCTTCGCAGCCTCCCTGAGCTTGCCATTTCGCAGGTAGCTTTCGACAGCAGGCATAAGGCGCTCAAAACGCGCTAGGTCGTCAAAGGCCATACCACTTACATCCACTTCCGGCCACTTCGATGTGTCACGCAGCTCTGGCGAGATAGTCTTGAAAGTGAGGCGCTTGCGGTTCATACGGAACCTGATTTTTCGGAGAAAAATGTGCGCATTGAGAAGGGCGCATCGAAAAGGTTGCTGCTATATGCGCCAGCCTGCATGGAACGGAATATCGCAACTCCGTAGAGATCGTCTTGATCCGTACCTTTACCGAGCCCAAGCACTTCTTGGAATTCCACCCGTTTCTTAGAACGGATCAAAGCAGCCACTTCCAATTGCTCCTCGGTCAAGGCCCAATCACGACCTGCTGCAAGCCAGGCAGCTACAGAGTGCCAATTCCGAATCCGCTGTGGCGCGGCAAGCATTTCCTCATGGGTAAGGATTTCCACACGCGGGTATGGCACACCATCTGGCATGTCGCAGTTCTGAAGGAGGATTTGCAATTGGCTTTGTCTGGAGCGTGCACTTTCCGTTTTATTGGCTGCGCACACATGGCGCCATACCACATCATTATTTGCCATTAGGATCTCAGCATTAACGTATTCTACGAAACTTCTTCCAACGGCTCGCTGCACCTTTAATTCTGGCGTGTAATCAACCTGAATAACGTCAAACGATGATTCGACGTAGAGAAAGTGCAGGTAATCAATTTCTGACGCAAATGCAATATCGCGACGAGCCTTGGCACTGTATTGATGCCAGATTTTTCCGGTTGAATGTCCTCGTGCTTTGTAGGCGTCCGCGAGCTGGCTTCTCATTCGAACACCTAGTCTTGTGCTGGTACTTGCCTTAGAAGAAAACTCGTCAGTACGGTACTTCATCGCGCCTCCTGCAAAATTCATTTCGTAGCGCAAAGGGTGATAATTTTCACAGCATCACGGTAGTGTGATTTCTGCACGCAACACGCTGAAGCGCGCATGTATTTCCTATCTCGGCTGGATATCCTTCAGCATATCCAAGTAGAGATGAGCTGTACACAACAAAGGCATCCATATCAGCCTCGGCGTATTCTTAGTTCCATTGACCCGTGCCTTCCGCAAACGCGCCCGGTTCTCAAATTAAGGGTTAACCCTCAAGTAAACACATATTTGCAAAGTGACTGAGTGCAAATATGCTATGTGCGGCTAGAAATTAATTGCATATATGCACTTTTTTGTTTCTTTATGCTAATTTCGCCACCGCATGTAATCGTTTGAATTAAGCAACAATATCGCGATTCGTGAACATATTCCTGGATCGAACGTGTCAATAGTGTGGTAGAAGCAACTGGACCTACATCCTCTCGAACGCTATCTGACCCGCCGCACTGCCCCAACAGCTCGCAAGAACATATGAATAAGGTTGCCACCCTCGTACCTATTAACAATTTTCAATATGCTGCGACTATTTCGTCGGATCCCTACACGTCAGCCGCCGAGTCGGCCGCGTTTCTAAGTGCTGGTGACAAGTTCCGCCGAGATCGAATGGAAGCCGCCGACATGATCTGTACTGACGAAGCAGCTAGCCTGCTTGGCGTTAGCCGGGTGAGGGTCAACGCCTGGGTCAAGTCGCAGCGCTGCATAGGAATTTCGATTCCAGACGGCGGGTATAGACTGCCGCGTTGGCAGTTTGAACACCAAATGTGGCCTATGCTGCAGCTTGTGGCTTCGGCGCTTGGAGCCGCAGATGGCTGGCAGGTGCTCGCCTTTCTAGAGGCGCCAGCGCGGGGTTTGGGCGGCCATACCCCACGTTCTGCAATTGAACAAGGCGTACCTGTGCAACGCATCCTGGCAATCGCGGCAGCCGAATCTCACTGATTGAGTTCGCTCCATGTACCCCACAACTATCGTTCATCATTAAGCTGAGTGGTTGCTAGTTCTAGTTCGCGTTTTGCGGGTTTTGCCGGTGGGCTGCACCGGTTCGTTGCTCGGGATCGTTGGCAATCGATCGCGCAGTTCGCTGAGGACGGCGAACATCTCCGTGCTGCGCTGCTCAAGCTTTGCTCGCAGGTCATTCGTCTCTTCTCTGAAGGCCTGCAGGTCTTTGACAAGACCTGCTTTCTCCGCCTGAAGTGTCCCAACGAGGGCCTCTAGCTCCCGCGCTTTCTCCAGCGAAGCCGACAAGGACTTGGCAGATTCCCGGGCGTCGCCCTCCAATTTGAGCGCCAGCCGCTTTGATTCTTGGCGCGCGCGATCCACCTCTGCATTAAGTCTGCGTTCCTGAGCCTGAGCACGTTCTTCCAGGCGCGTACGTTCGTCCAGGTGATCAACCTCCCTTGCCTCCTGGCGGCGACGCTCTGCATCCGCTGCCAAGCGAAGTTGTATGCTCTCTGAGCGTGACGCGGCCAGCATTTCCTGGCTTGCCGCAAGTTGCTGCTGTAGCTCCTGAACCAGACGGCCCATTTCTGCGATCTGCGCATCTCTGGCCTGCATAGCCAGCTCATAAGCTCCGCTGCGGTCGGCCAGCCGCTGTGTTTCCAGTGCCAGGACGTCCTGCGCCTGGCGTAGCGCCTCAGCTTGCACGCTCAGCTCCTTGCGAGCTTCGGCGAATTGAGTCGTCGCACGCTCATCAGCATGCTGTAGGGCCCTGCCCCACATGGCTTTTGCGGCCCTGACCACTGGAGCGGGCAAGGGGACTTCGACGCCATCGTCTTGCTCAATTGCATCCACCGGCGACTGCAGCCGCTTGGCCAGTGACCCATACCAACCATCAAGCATCGGCCCCACAGTATTTGGGGAGCCACGGCCGAGTTGTTGTCGCACGCGCTCAATCGTCGGCCGCTCGCCCAGGCCGAGGACGGTGTCGGCGGCAGCCCAAACCTCTTCCATTTGCACACCGCGCGGACCTCGAACAATTTTTGACTGCATCGCCCTACTCCATTCAATTTTTACCAACGATAATCGATGCTTATCGTGATCTATTGACTATATTTGTCAAAAACAATACATCATATGTAGCGTTTGTGAAAGTTTTGCTTTTTCGACCTCGGTTTCAACCATGCGCCTGCCGTCTCTGAGAAATATCCCCTCGCTGGAGCCGTCTTCCCTGTCGCAAGTGACTGCGCAGGCCGTTGAAGAGTTGATGCGCGAGGGCGAGTCCGCGAACACGCTAGCAAGCTATCGCTCCGCGCTGCGCTACTGGGCCGCTTGGTTTGGCGTTCGGTACGGGCAAGGGATCACGCTGCCACTGCCGGCGAACGCCATCCTGCAGTTCATCGTTGATCACGCGCAGCGGACGACCGCCGATGGCTTGGTTCACGAGCTACCGCCAGCAATTGACCGAGCGCTGGTGGATGCGGGATTCAAAGGCAAGCCAGGCCCGATGGCGCTCAACACATTGATCCACCGGATTGCTGTGCTGTCCAAGGCCCACCAGCTCCGAGAGCTGAAAAATCCTTGCCAAGACCCCAAAGTCCGTGAGCTGTTGGCCAAGACACGCCGGGCCTACGGCAAACGTGGCGCGCTTCCTCAGAAGAAGGATGCACTGACCAAGGACCCATTGGTGGCCATCCTGGACACCTGTGATGAATCACTCAAGGGCATCCGTGACCGCGCCCTCCTCCTCTTTGCCTGGGCATCGGGCGGGCGCCGACGGTCAGAAGTGACGGGGGCGACGATGAAGAATCTTTACCGAGTGGGGCCGAGCCGCTTCACCTATACCCTCGCCTATTCCAAGAGCAACCAGACTGCGGCGGATCGTCCGGAGAACGTGAAGCCGCTGGAGGGCATTGCAGGTGAAGCTCTGCAGGCTTGGTTGACGGCTTCGGGCATCGTGGACGGTGCGATATTCAGACAGGTCAGGAAAGGCGGCCACCTTGGTGAACCCCTCTCCCCTGCCGCCGTGCGAGATATTGTTCGAGAGCGCGCAAAACTCGCCGGGCTGCCGGAGGTGTTTTCTGCGCACTCGCTGAGGTCTGGATTTGTGACTGAGGCGGCTGTCCAGAAAGTGCCTTTGGCAGACACGATGGCGATGACGGGGCACAGGAGCGTTGCCAGCGTTGTGGGCTACTACCGCCCTTCTAATGACAACCCAGCTGCGAAGCTGCTTTGACGAATGGTATCGGCGGCTGCTTCGCAGCGGTTGCGGTCGATTAACGCCAGCTTACCTACTACCGCTCTCTGCCAGTAAGCAGCATTCTGGATTCCGTATGCGCAGCCCAAGACGGCTGCCAGAAGCGCTCTGGCCAAACGCGGGCCCACCCCGAAGTGGCAGCAGCAGATGGAGCTGGTCGCCACGCTGCCGCGTGCCAAGCAGCAGGTGGTCATGCAGATGCTTGATGGCCTGCTGGCCGGGAGTGCTGCAGCATTAGTGGCAAACCTTCTGCCTCACCTGCCGCAACCACAACCAACGTCCCCGCCCTGCAACTCCACATTGCCCGCCATATCCTGTCGCTGCGCGATCAGCGGGTGATGCTGGACGCCGATCTGGCCGCGCTGTACGGGGTGGAGACCAAGGTGCTGGTGCAGGCCATCAAGCGCAATAGCGAGCGGTTTCCGGGGGATTTCATGTTCCAGCTGGATGCCCAGGAGTGGGCTTCTTTGAGGTCACAGTTTGTGACCTCAAACACCGGCCGGGGTGGCCGCCGCTATGCGCCCTATGCGTTCACCGAGCAGGGCGTGGCAATGCTGTCTTCGGTCTTGAACAGCCCGCGCGCTATCGCCATCAATATCGAGATCATGCGGGCCTTTGTGCAGGTGCGTTCCATGGCGGCGACGCATCAGGACCTGGCCCGGCAGCTCTCCGAGTTGCAGGACAAGACTGAATCGCTGGCGATGCAGCATGACACCTTTAGCCGCAATACCCGCGCTCAACTCAAGCAGGTGTTTGATGCGCTGCGCGAGTTGATGACGCCTCCTGAGCCTTCCAGGCGGCCTATCGGGTTCATCGCGCCTGAGGTCAAGAAGGACACGCCCAAGGGCAGTGCCAAGGCAAAGACGACGGGCAAGAAGGCATAGCGCCCAAATACCACCGCCCAGCGGCTAAAAGAAGAAGCCACCTGAATCCCGCAGCTTTATCGCTGGCGGGAGGCAGGTGGCTTTTTTGTTTTAAGAATTAAGTGGTGCTCGGCCCGTCCTCACCATCATTCGAGAAGTAGTTATCGATGCTGAGAGGGATTTCATAACTGCCTATTTCAGTAAGCAGCCTGGGGGATAGCCTAGGTCCTTCATCGAAGCTGGCTTGGAAATGACCACACCACCAAAGCCCATCAAACTGACGAGCAAGGGCAATGATCTCCGCTTTTCTGGAACTTAGGATTTTGAGAAGAAATTCCAAGCCATCTTCCAGACTTTCCCACTCATCCTGGAACCCAACCTCCCCTTGTCCGTTGTATCCCCAAAATTGACGTCGCTTTCTTGTAATTGATTGGTTCTGCGATTGGCTAGACGCATGGCTTGGCTGCAAATTCAATCGAGCAGAAATATCAGATGGCTCCAACTGGTCGCCATAGAACCTCAACCCTACGGTGTAGACATGCGCTGGTGCTTTTTCTTTCTGATTCATGGCAACACCACATTGGCAGGGATAGTTGGCCAAAGCGGCGGCAGCAAAGACGGCAACATCCGCAAACACCGATAAACCACATAAGCAGTACTCCCGACGACAACGACACTTGCCGTCTTCTGGCACGTATCACCACAAGTCTCTGTAGGCACAGGTGGGGGTGGCGGTCCGCCACATCCATTCTTTCCATCGCGCTTTCCGTACTTCAACCACTCTGCGTACGCATCAGCCAATTCCGGTCTACTGGCGTCTGGATCGCCGTCTTGCTTTATGCATAGATGAAACCAACGCTGGAAATTTCTATCCGTGTATTCCCACCATTGACCAGTTTTCCCGTCTTGACTAGCAAGTCCCAAGGGGTCAATGAAGCTCAACGGATTGCCATCCACATAGCTAAACCTAGTTTCCAGGGCTCAATTGACGGCGGATGGGAGCCTGCCAGGCGAGCGTCGAAAGGACGAAGGCCCTGGCATCACAGCCAAGGCCTTTTTTAAGAAATCCAATATGGCGCATCTGGCATAACAGCAGCTGGCGCTATTTCAAGCGCAAGCCCTAGATTTGAGAGCGCATTTAAAGTTTTCAAACCAAGAAAACAGGAAAAAACCTCCTCATCCGTTTGATCAACAGGGGTAATGGTAAGCATTGCATATGCTATGCTTTTATTATCTAATGTCGCCAATGCAGGGCCGAGCGAAGAATGCGCTGTTAAATAATTCAACAATTCTTCATCCAATAAGTCAGATCGAAAACTGAACCAGTGCGATCCATAAACCCATAAATCGTGCAGGATATTAGGACGGGCAGCACCCACTTTTTGAATTGAGCTATCTGGAATCGGGTTTGAGAGCTCTAGCTGTTTTAGAGCTTCCAACGATCCAAATATAGAAATTCTCCCTATGATGCGCAACATATTCACTAATAGAAAAAATCACTAGTTTTACCACACTGATTAACAGCGGCAATGCGAATTGAGCCGTCCTTGCATTTGCAAATATCGTATTTGCTCCACGGCACCGCACCATTCTCTGTTTTGAAGGCGTGTGGATCAAGAATGCCTGCCTGCAGTAAATCCCATTTCGATGCTTTACGGCAGTCCGGCTTGTCGTCATTATCATCAGGGCAAAGTGCCTGACCCGCAGCATTGCCAGCTGCAGCGCCGCCGGCAGCACCCGCCGCACCTCCAGCTTGGCTGCCCGCCGCAGCGCCAGCCGCTGCACCTCCCCCAGTTCCAACGGGTCCGACAAGACTTCCTCCTGCGCCCCCAATTACTCCCCCCACCACCCCCCCGACTATTTCTCCTACGACCCCACCCACGACCGCTCCGCCGGCAGTGCATGCGGCAACACACATCTGATTGGGAGCAAGTCCAAACGGATCAGTAAAGCTGAGCGGATCCCCGCCCACATACCCAAACCGATTCCATCCCCCATCCAACCCAATCGGATCCCCCTGCGTATACCGCCCCGTACCCGGCGCATACGTGCGGAAGTAGTTGTAGTGCAGCTTCGTCTCCTTGTCGAAGTACTGCCCCGGATACCGCAGGTTGAACGTGACTTCCGGGATGCTGGTGGCGCCCGTGGTCGGTGTGGTGCTCTCGCTGGTGAACCGCTGGGCCCCAATCGTCGGCTGTTCGTCTCCGAACGCACTGTACGCCCATTGCCAGGCCACCTGGCCGTCGGGCTGGGTGAGTTTTCTTGGCGTGTTCAGGTGGTCGCTGTGGACGGCATAGGTTTGGCCTTTGATCACTGCCGCTATCGGCATGGGGCCGCTGGCGGTGGGTAAATAGATGTATTGCGCGGTGCCGGTGCTGTTGCTGCCGCCCGAGCCGTATTCGCCCAGCAGGCTGCCGTCTTCTGCGTAGATGTAGCTGTAGCCCAGCTTTTCTGCGTCGCTGGTGCTGGGGCTCCAGAGTTTGCTGAAGAAGCTGAGGATTTGCTGGATGAGGCCGGGTGGTTCTGCCTGCGGTTCGTCGTCGTCGGCGAGCAGGTTGTTGAGGTTTTTGTTGCTGCTGCCGCTGGCCGGGGTACTGCTGTACAGCGGCTCGGTCTTGAACACGCGCTGGCCCAGGCCGTTGTGGGCGTATTTGGTGGTGGGGGCGTCTTCGCCCTGGCCGGTGCTGGCGCTTTCCATGCGCCCTTCGCTGTCGTAGCGGTAGGTGATCAGGCCGTCGCCCAGCAGGTCGCCTGCGGGGTTGTATTGGTAGGTGACGCTGGTGGTGGCACTGTTGCCGTCCGTACTGGCGGTGGTTTGCTCAAAGCCGAGCAGGCGGTTGTGGCTGGCGTCGCCGCCGTAGGTGCGGCTGGTGGTAGTGCCTGCCAGGTCGCGGGTGCTGGCGGTGCGGTTGCCGTTGGCGTCGTACGAGAAGGTGGCGGTGTCCACAGGGGCGTTGGCCGCCGTGGTTTTGGTAAAGCCGGTGATGCGGCCTGCGGGGCTGTATTGCACCGTCCAGGTGCTGGTGGCCTGGCTGATGGTGGTGGCCTGAGGGTTGGTGCTGGCCGGGCGCCAGAGTTTTTGCGTGAGGGTCTGGATGCGCCCTGCCGCGTCGTACTGGTAGCTGCTGAAGTCCGTGGCGGTGACCTGGCCTGCGGTGTTGTAGCTGCGGGTGGCCGGGATGGGGGCCGCGCCACCGGGCAGGCTCCAGCTCCAGCCGGTGGGCAGGCCCAGGGGGTTCCAGGTGATGCCGCTCACCAGCAGTTGGCCGGCCCAGGTCAGGCCGGTGATCTGGCCGGTGGTGTCGTAGACGTTCTGCAGCACTTGCCCGCCGGGGTAGGTGGTGCTGGCCAGCAGGCCCTGGGCGTTGTAGGCGTAGCTGACGCTGCGCGTGTCGCCGTTGATCAGGCGCTGGGTTTTGGTGGTGACGCGGCCGTGGGCGTCGCGCTCGTAGGTGGTGGTGCCGCTGGGGTCGAGGATTTCGCCAAGATAGCCTTTGCTGGCGGCCGTGAGGTCGTAGCGCAGGGTGGTGGTGCGCCCGTCGGCATGGGTGATGAGCGTGGGGCGGCCCAGCAGGTCGCGTTCGATGGTGGTGGCCTGGCCCAGGGCGTCGGTGATGGTGCTGGGCAGGCCCAGGGCGTCGTACTGGGCGGCTTTGGTGCCGGTGTCGGGGCTGGTTTCTGTGGTGGCGTTGCCTAAAGCGTCGCGGGTGTAGGTGGTGGCCACGCCTTTGAAGTCGCCGGCCTGGGTGACGCCATCGAGGGCGTTATAGCTCAGGGATGCGGTGGCGTTTTCTGCGTTGGTGATGGCCTTGGTGCGGCGCAGGGCGTCCAGGCCTTGGCTGGTGCCCTGGCCCAGGCCGTTGGTGGTGGCCACCCAGTCGCCGTTGCTGTCGTAGCCATAGGTGGTGGTCTGGCTGCCCAGGGTGACGGTTTCCACGCGGTTAAGGCTGTTGATCGTGCGCGCCAAGCGCCAAACAAGCTGGCCCTGGGCGTTGCGCAGGTCTTCGCGGGTGCGGTTGCCCATGGCGTCCAGGGTGTAGGCGCCAGAGTTGCCCCGGTTGTCGCTCCAGCCTGTGAGGCGCTGGGCAGTGTCGTAGGTGTAGGTGACCACATGGCCGTGCGGCAGGCTGGCGGTGGCGACCTGGCCGCTGGGGCGGTAGGTGAGCGTGGTGAGCTGCCCACCCCGGTTGGCGGTGAGCATGCGGCCACGGGCGTCGTAGGTATAGGTGCTGACCAGCCCCGTGGGTGCGGTGTGGTTGAGCACGCGGCCTGCGCCGTCGTGCGTGTAGCTTTCTACATGGCCGAGGGCGTTGGTGGCGCGGGTGAGGTTGCCTGCGCTGTCGTACTGGTAGCTGGTGGTGGCGCCGTTGGGGGCGGTTTCGGTGGCAATCAGGCCGCTGGCGTGGTAGGTCCAGCTGGTGGTGCGGGTGGTGCCTGAACTGCCGGAGCCACCGCCGGTGTCGGTGATGGTCTGTGTCAGGGGGTTGCCCAGGCTGTCGTAGGCGTAGGTGGTGGTTCGGCCGGGTTCGGTGATGCTCAACGGCAGTCGCCACTGGGGATGCCAGGTTGTTTGGGTGGTGCGGGATTCGGGGGTACCCACGGCCTCGGTGGTTGCAACCCTCACTCGGCGACTGGTGTCCCACTGGTAAGTAGTGGAGGTATTCCGAAAATCGGTTACTGACTCGATCAAACCGAGAGGTGACTGGGTACGGGAGGCTGCATCTAACGCGCCTCCCCCATCGGGCAAGCTGGAACTGGCAACGGCTACTTTTCCTAAATTGACGCTGTAGGTGTAGCGCCGCTGCGTGCCCAGTGGGTCGGTAACAGTGGTATTACCGTAATACCGAGATGCATAGCTGACCTGATAACGACCAACACCACCTGCACGAACTGTTTGTATGGGTTGGCCTTGATCGTTGTAGCTGTATGTGGCCAAACGAATGCCATTTTCATCAATAATACCTGTCAGTGCTTGGGGAAAGGCCGCTTTTTCATAGACATAGGATTTTGAGGTATTGCCTGCGTACAGAACGTGCGTCAGTCGTTTTGCTCCGTCATATTCATATGTGGCTTGAGTCTGCCCGCCCACACTAAAACCTGAAATTTGTCCTAGCCCGTTGTACGCCAATTGCAAGCTGCGGCCGAAATGATTTTTTACCTCTGTCAGATGCCCTTGCGCATCATATGTAAGCTTGTAGGACCATCCATTGCGTTGGGCATGAGCCAATAGCTTCCCGCTCGCATCAAATTGCCGGGTGCTATTGTCCGTGCCGGATGTGTAAATCCAGCCTTGGCTATTTTTCACAAGTGAGTCTACGCTGTCATTGGGCTGCCAAATTCCATTAATTTGACTAAAAACTGTTCTGCTCCCATCACTGGTAGTGACGATCGCGAGTGGTTCATCGGTGTTGGTTGCCGTCCGAAGGCTCAGCGCATCAGAAAAACTCCAAGTCCAGCCACCACCCATATTGCCGGTGCCTGAGGCACGTTTGCTCAAATAAATTCGACTAAAGGTCAACGGGTGAGGAAGGTGGTCAACGTAGTCAAGCTCTTTTTCATACTTTTGAGCTGCGGCTAACAGAATGGGATTTGGAGTGGTTTCACCCCCCTGATAGGCGGACGCCGGGCATGACGCTGGGGGCGGTGGCAGGGGTTCGCATGTATTACCAACTTCTGAAAATCCATGGTCGCATTCGCATTCTCCGGAAACTCCTCCTGGATAGCTATTCGGAGGGCAAGAAGCCTGCCGGACATAAAACATCCCGGCTTGACTACCCCAATTTTCACCATTGCGCATGCGGGTGATTCCACAGCTTCCAGCAGATGCGCCGGGTTGGAGTTGAACAAACGGATTATCTTTAACAATTTGCCAAGTCGGCTCTGGCCAGTCTGTGCGACGACGAAGAAATACCAGATCACACGCCTCTTCTGCAGACCATACCCATGGAATATCCGAATACGTTTCGGGATAGGGTGTGGGGCCATACTGTTTTTTAACTAAAACCTTCGCATTCGCCACCATTGAAAGCAGCATAAAACAAACACACAAAGACAATGAAAAAATCAGCCGGATTTTATCGGTTCTTACATTCCAATGACTAGGCAAGATGCAACTCCCTCATGTGATATTGAGCGACGGTTGGCTGGTTGGTTTTTAATATTGGAAACCCATTTTATTAATTTCAGCCGTTACCCGACGCTTGATGTCTGAACTTTACTGGACGCCAGTTGCCTCCCCAGTGGCAACACGTTGGGCTTTGTGTAAACAAATGTTCCTGCCGTGCGGTCTGATCATGGTGGCGCATCCCGGAGGATCTGCCTCACCCAACGGCAACGGCGGTTGAGTGCATCCGGTTTGTCTGTGTTCAGCCTATTGGCAGGGTTGAAGAAAAATGAGCTCATCCTGCCATCCCATATGCGAGTGAATTGAACACTTGTCAGTGGTTGTTGGGAGGACTGTCTCAGCAGTTGACGAGCATGGCAGCGGAAAAATCCCCTTCACCCGCTCACCATCCGCCCACTATGTTGCCACGAAGCCCTTGAAGCAAGTCCGTAGCGTACGCACTCGCAGTGGCTTGGACTCGCAGATTGGCACGGCCTACTGGCGACTCTAAGTCATTGATTTGACGGGTTGGGGAAGTAACTTTTTGGCATTGTGATGAGCCTGACTGCCTCTGGGAGTGCGAAGTCTGGCTCGCGTCACCCCAGGGCAACATCGCTGTCCACTGTCGCCTCAATTGTGCTGGCATAGCACCCACCCCAATGAGTGCGCAGCATGCGTTTTCAACTTGTATTTTTTAATGGCAGCGTGTTCATGTACGCGCCGTGGATGCTTCAGTAATCTTCAGTTGTCATCACAACACGGAGAGATTTCGACATGAACACAGCACAACAATTTCGCCAGATCTGGCGTATTTCGGATGTGTGCAAGGCCACCGATTTGTCCAGAACAGCCGTCTACGGAGTCGACCACCGCCTACGCGGCCATTAAAGGCGCCCTCTCGACCTACAGCAAGCCCTTGTCCAAGGAGGTCACGCCAAAAGGAGTGCGCGTTCTGCGCGTCTCGCCCGGCTGGATTGAAACCGAGGCTTCAGTGGCATTCGCCGAGCGACTGGGCGCTGAAGCAGGCACGGACTATGAAGACGGGAAGAAGATGGTCATGGTTGGCTCGGCGGAATTCCGATTGAACGGCCCGCCACGCCAAAGGAAGTGGCTGATCTGATCACCTTCCTGGTGTCACCGCGCGCAGCTTCAATGTCGGGCTCAGAGCAAGTGATCGATGGAGGGACGGTTCCTACCGTGTAGAACCCTGGTAAGGCGCAACAGTTAGGCCCACTGGTTTCGAGACTGGGGCGCTGCGGACGTCTACCGTTGATGGGGTCGACCCGGTGCTTTCAAGCTCCAGTGGGTATGCGTTTCACTGACGAGTTTCCGCCTCTGGCGGACTCCATCTTCTGCCTACGCGCTGCAGAAGACAGGAGGCCCCGCACATCTAATCGCATGTCACCGGACAGTGACCGAAACCCAGGCAACCAACTTGTTGAGGTTTCCCGATGCAACGGTGGTGAGCAACCCCTTTGGCATCTATGTGGTTTAGGAGATTCAGAAAATGCAGTTCGTCTTCCTGGCGAAGTGCCGGGATCCAAGTCAGACGCGCCACGCTGTTCAGCGATTTCTGGATTGGCTGGAACAATCGTTCGGTCGCTTCGGCTTCCTTGAGGCCATCAACGTAAACGCTCTGACGAAGTAACGGGCAACAAGGCGCCAGCCGCTGGGGAATGTCCGGTGATGACATATGCAGTCGGTACGGCTTGCCACCGCGAATGACTCACATCAGCCTGAAGCCGCCACGCCGAGGTCGGTTCTGCAGCGGTTGCCGTCGATCGCGGACGAGGCTCCGACGGCAGCTATTGGGCCGGAAGCGGCCGCGCGGGGCCTGTCCGAGTTTCCGTGTGTGAGGCTCACTGAGCCTTCACCGATTTGGCGAAGGTGAATGAATATCTTACGTGCTCGATTTCGTGAACCGGTCCTCGTAGAGGATCGCAAATTGGTTCATTGCTGACTTCCAGTTGTTGGCAGCCCGCCCCCAGTCTTCGGTGATGTTGCGCAGTGCCAGCCAGATCAGCTTGGTGGCTGCATCGTCACTGGGAAAGTGCCCTCGGGTTTTGATGATCTTGCGCAGCCTCGCATTCACGCTCTCAATCGAGTTGGTCGTGTAGATCACGCGGCGCACCTCGGGCGGGAAGGCAAAGAACGGTATGACCTTGTCCCAGACCCTGCGCCAGGCGCCCACGACAGTGGGGAACTTCTGGCCCCAGGGCCCGGCTTCAAACGCAGTCAACTCGGCCTCAGCGGCCTCGGCGCTCACCGCCGTGTAGATCGGATTGAACGCGGGCAAGTCCCTGCGCTCTGCTCAGGGCTTCCCAGTCAGTTCTTCCAACTGTTGAGGTATCCCTGCGAAGCCCTGGGCAATGGTGAGGGCTTCGCTCATCATCGCCGATTTCTGCTGGGGGGCCCTTCGCTTTGGCCGGGCCATATAGATGCGATTGGGCTGGGAGCGCCATGCAACGCCAGTAATCCTGTGGCCCAGCGCCTGATCGCCGCTGCTTCCCTCCTGAACGTTCCAAGCCGGGCCTGCGGGGCCCATCATTGCAACACCCTCTGTGGCCCCATGCGGCCCTGAGCACCGGTTACTTATGAACCAATGTGATGATGGCCGCGAACCACGGCAGAATGGCCAGAAACGACCACAGCATCCCGCGTCGAACCCAGCGAAATTTGTCACAGGCAATCTGGGCGTTGCGGTGAATTTGGGCCGTCCAATCCGTGAGCAATGCGTTCACAGAAGCACGTTTGAAGCTGTTGGTGTAGTCGACTTCCTCGCTGTTTGCTATGCGTCCAAAGAAAAGCAAGGAAGATGAAGGTCCCGTGACGCGAGGCAGCACCGCCATCGATGCGCAGGCCAGGCCGATACCCAGGAAAATCGACGCTGCAAGGGTGAACAAAACCACCCAATGCGTGCGCATTGCCACCTCCGCCGTGCTGAAAGCTGCACCTAGTCCGCCCAGCATAGCCGTGTCTATAGCGACGATAACACCAACCTTCACTTCTGCTGCTGCAATCCAACCAAGATTGCGCTCCAACACCCACTGCGCCGTTTGCAGACGCTCATTTTCTGTACTCACATTAATCTCCTCAAAATCCTTTGCGAAAGCGTTTTGGCCGACGTGACAGCACCTTGATCATGCTGCAAGGATCGCCATAGCCCCGTTGCTCTGAAGCCCTCCTCCTCTTGAACAGAAACGCCGTCCGATGCACTCAGTCTGACGCGAATCGGTGCCTGTGCTCTGCGGAAGGCATGGGTGGAACCCACCAGCCTGCCGCTCCTGCCAAGCTTGAGTATCAGCAACACTAGAAATGACGAAGCCTGCTCTGGATCATGCATTTCCTCCTGCATGTTCCATACGTCAGGCGGACTCGGTAGTGCCAAAAAGCTGGGATGGGAGTGCCACTCACCGAGGTAGTTGAATCGCTCGTGATTGTTCCCGGTGAGCATGCGGAACCGCCGCATGAACTTGCGATGCTGCAACGGATCGCGCACAAACGAAGTTGGGGTTCCATTGCGCTGCACCGAAAGGTCTCTGACAACAAACTGGCCGTCGGCAATCTGCTCAGCAGCCATCACGCCACCAATCTCGTTTTGCCCTGCATTTTTGAGCTCCCTTTTGAGTTTGCGCACACACCTGGCGCTAAGAATGACGTCGATCATCCCGCAGTCGCAGGTTGCGCAAGACCTGGCAAGTCGGAGACGGCCGTCGAATGGCAAGCGCCACCCGCTTCCTTGGCCGGCGGCGCCTTGAGCAAAATTGGAAATGTCTGAAATGGCCCAGTGAAGATCCACTCTGCACGCAGCCCGATGACATAAGCCGAAAACGGGTAGTCCGACTCTTCGGCTGCAAGCAGCGCATCAAGGGCCAAACGCGCCAAATGCGCGGCAACGACCGACACATCCGCATCATCAGCAATCATGCTCGGCTGGTCGTCGGGCTCGACTCCATAGTCAATGTCACTGTCCTTGGGCGGTTTCGGAAATTCCGGATTAGTCATCCAGGTGTAGATCTCATGCCTCACATCAAGCGCATCTGCTTCAAGGCCTGGCCGACTGCGTGCAACATAGCCGCCGTATCCTCCGCCGAATACGCGCCCCCACACCATTGGGATGCAATCCATAGTCGCAACCTGGGCGGCCATGCCGAAGCCTTGGCCGCTGGCTGTGGTCTCGACGATCAGATCGCACTGAGCCAACTTGCTCAAGCATGTGATTAGGTCCGCCGTGGAAAACTGGCCACCAAGGTGGCCTATCCAGCCATCAACCTCGATGCCCGGGTTAATTGCCTGCAGTCTCTCGGTCACACCGTCCACCTTGTGCGCGCCTACTGCTGTCCAGTCGAGATCGTTGCGCACTATGTTGGCAATCTTCATCACATCGCCATCGACGAGGTAGAAGTCCTGGACGCCAGCGCGAGCAAGACTAGCTGCGACCTTGCTTCCCATTGAACCGCAGCCTACGATAGCCACGCGTTTTCCGGCTATCGTGCTGTTGCGACCCGGAGCTCGTTGTTGATTGTCCATAGGAACCCTGGCTACATCGTAGGCTTTCTCATCGCCAAGCCATTTGGCGACCACTTGGCCATCCAGGAGACCAACGACGATGCCGTACCCGGAGTACGCAATTGGAGAAAACTGCGCCCAAACTTCAGCAGGAGAGAGTTTCTTGTCAAGCAACGCGAGATGGCGTGTATCGCTCTTTTGAAGCACAGCAATTCGCGCTAGCAAATTCGCTTTGGCTCGCAAACGGGAAGGAATTCCCACATCCATCCAACCGTCGTGTTCAACCGAACCTACCAGACCAACTGCGAAATACACGACACAACCATCATGGCTAATGGCCGCCAGGTCCATTCCATGAACTCCATCTCCCCGCCGGATTACTTCCGCAATCATTGCGTCGCTGATAACGAGACGCAAAGCTCTGAAATTCAGCAACTGCGCCGGTGTGAAATGATGAGTTGTTGGCACCCGCATTGCATTGCCGGCATCATCGACTTGGGCTTCGGTACCCAGCAGCTTGCGTGCGCTGAGTAGCATGTCAGCCCCATTGAAGCCCGTGTGCCAGTTGTCCGCACGCATCTCCAAACACAGCTCGCCGCTTGGCCACTGGTGGTTCGACCAACGCTCCCCCTCCGCCCGGGGTAACACTTGCATTGGGCAGAAGGGATACACAAACGGATAGACGAGCCTGACCTCTCGCAGCTTGCCGCCCGCTTCAAAATCAACCTCGGCCGATACCGTTCCTGCCGACTCATCGACGGCCCAAACTACTTGCTTCACCCATCCTTGGGAGAGCAGGCTCCCAACAGCTTCTTTTTCTTGCTCAAGACGGTCAGGAAACCGCTGGAACCAGTTCAAGCAAAGCCTCGCTGGCTATTGGAGGGCTGTGCTGCGACCTTGCCAAAAGCGAAGCCAGCCGCTGCTGCCGTGCCCGTGGCGGGCTGCAGAAGCCCACCGCTGAGTGTGGAAGCCTTCCTCGCTTCGGCTTTGGGGTTGAGCGCCTCTTCGGCCGCCACATAGTCGAAGTCTGCGCGACGCCGGTCGGCACCGAAAAGTGTCTGAAACTGCTCAGGAGCATGTTTGTAGAGCTCTGGACCCATGGCGGTCTGGCGGCCATTGCAACGCTTCTGCTCACGCTCGGAGGCAAGCACAGAGCGGCTAATACAGCATCGAGTACGCTCGCCTTTGATGCCAAGCCGGGTGACCGAAATCACGCCATGCTCTACGCCGACCGCCAAGCCGAGATCTCCAGCGTCGACCTCGGCCGACTTCAGTTCGCTCATCGCAAGGTTGAAGCTGCTACGCATTGCCGCAGCACACAGCAGCGCGTTCTTGGCTGTCTCGGCGTCGTCGGTGGTTTGGGCAGTGCCCTCAACCAGGATGCCGTGAATGCAGTCACCGATGAAGCGGATCTTGCGGCCCGAGAAATCGTCATAGAGTACCGAGTCAAGTTCGCCTCGCAGCACGTGGAGGGTCTTGACCACACTTGCTGCACCTTCATCGTCCTCGATTCGGTCCGTGATGTAGCGCGTGAAGTTGTCGATGTCGGCATAGACGGACGTACATTCCTGGCGACGTGAATTGCCAGGTGTCAGCTTTTCCAAGTCGATATCCTTGAACGGCGGAGTATGGCGAGAGAAGTCAAACGACCCGATAGGATTGTTGGCCAGATCGGCTTCCCAGCTCTTGACCACACCGCCGACAGTCACCGGCAGGTCTGCTGCCTTCTGAGCTTCTTCGACCTGGGCTTGGGTCACTGCCGTCGCGTTCATATCGATGACTGCGTCCCACCCGATTACCGCACGTGCGGTGTTGGTCATGTAGATGCCCTCAACGTCGCCCCCTGCACGCTTGGCAGCCTGATTGGCGGGATCACCAAGAAACAGCGGCTCGCGGCTTGACCGCCGGCCGTTGTTAACAGCAAGGGCCTTGCCAGAGTCGATGCCGACACGCGTTTTAGCTGCAGGCAATGGGTCTTCACCACCTTCGCCTGTCTCGGCAAGAACATCACGGATCAATTGGGCCGTGGCCACCGCCTTTAGGATGCGCGCTTTCTCATCCCCATAGGGCTTGGCGAACACCGCGTGCAACCGCTGGTTGTGGAAATCGATTTCGATGGCGTCCACATCCGCCAGGATGTCTCGCACCGCGCGGTAGTGCAAGTTCAGGAATCTGAGCGTGCGGCGATGGCTTGTTGGGCCCTCGTAGTCAGTGACATTGAGCATGTCACCGATGTTCAGGATGTCGATGTACAAGTGGACGCCATCCACCCTATAGGCAACACCATTTGCGATCCCCTGCAGGTCCGTGGTTCGCACATACTCCTTGATGGTAACCGTGCTCACTTCGGCCAATCGCGCTGCGATGCGCTTTTTTGCCACAGCTTCGTTCCAACTCCGTTTCGCCATACTCGCTCCAACTGGTTGAATTTCACCCGAGGCACTTGGCGCCGGGCAGTTCTCCTCAAGAGGCAAATCAGGGCCGAGTTTGCTTCTTCAAGCCACCTGCGCAAATTAAGTGCGGGGAGGCGGCGTTGGTCATGATGCGAGCTCTCGTGGCGCGAGGTGCTCGCCCTGACCATCGCCCGACTTTTGGCTATGAGAGCTCGGAATCTTGTGTGCCCTTCGTCGCGCAAGTCCAATTGGATCAAATTACCGATTGAGGAGCTAAGGGGTAACTGCACTACCTATAGTGTTCTTTATATGCAAGAGCGATGCACCGTTGAGACTCTGATGTTGCGCGATGCGCTCCTCAAGAAATGACGGGGCAAGCAAACGTTCCAACGTCGAGCTGTCCAAAATGCCTCCTAGTGACATCTCAATGCCTGATATCAGCAGAATTCGGCCCGGACCGGACGCCGAACTTGCTACACAGAGGCTCTCTCGCTGGATTCGGGGTTGGCTTCGTATCTAAGCCATCCTGCAATCGCCGAGCCTCCTCCAATTCGGTCTTTCGGATGTGTTCTGCCTTCATTGACTGGCACTTCTGCGAAGTCAAAAGGACTCATCCCTTCGATGCACGCCACATTGCCTCCGTATTGGTCTGGCGCTGAGCGACGCTGGTGGAAGGTGTAAATACCGCACTTTGAGCAGAAATAGTGCTTGGCCTCTCCCGTATTGAACGTATACAGGGTGAGTGCTTCACTACCATGCGTGACCTGAATATCGTCTAGGTTGGCTGATACCGCTACTGCCCCTCGCATCCGACAATAGGAGCAGTTGCATCTACGGGCTGTTTTCAAGCCATCTCTTAAACGTAATGAAAAACGCACAGTACCGCAATGACATGCGGCTTCATACAAGGGCCGTTCTGGGAGATTGCTATCGGTCATTCCTCATTCTCACCTACAAAGTGCGCGTATCGAACTGACTGCAATCGGCCCTGAGCCGCCGTTGCGAAGCGCTACCAGGAGCTGCCTTTGACTCGCTGCACACTTCTGTTGAGAACCCCGGTCTCTGTCTACCGGCAAGCTATAGTTTGTCGAGCTGACACGCGCCGGGTTTCGCGGAATTTTTATACTTGGAGGGTTAAACAGTGCATGCCTTGCAAACCTATGCTACAAGCCACCTCCAGGAAAAATCAGTGTCCAGAATATCCCGCACGGTACAGCTTATCCTGCAGGTTTTGCGGTCTAAATTGTGTTAGGCCTACCACAGCATGAATCTACCGAAAAGAAGTTCTCAGCACAAAGTCGAGACGGAAAGCGTTGCCCTTTTACGCACTCAACTCGGATCAGACTGGGTTTTCCGAGATCACCAGGATCGCGATTATGGGGTGGATGTGCACCTCGAGCTTTTCGATGGTGAGGTCCCTACAGGGCTTGTTCTATATGGACAAGTCAAGGGCACACTCGATCCCTTCGGGCAAGAAGTGACGCTAAGTGGATTCCCAACAAAAACTGCCAACTATGCAAATTTATTTGGCATTCCATTTTTTGTCTTTTTCACATCCACAGCAAGCAAAGAAACAAAATTTGTTTGGCTCCAAGAATATTTGCTCTTTAATATTAAATCAAGCCAACTTTCAGAGCAAGAATCAATATCAATAAAATTCCCAACCGAGAACACCCTAACCAAGGGCGGAAATAGAAAAATCAAAGCAATATTGGAAAGGCACAAACTCAATGCCGCAGCATTGAAGTTCATTACGCACTACGAGAGACTGATTAATCAAATTGAATTAATGCGCTCTGGGAATGATAAGGCAATCCAATCTTGCATAACACAAATACGGGAGATGAAAAATCTTTCGCTTGTCCTCCAAAGGACTGACGAGCGAGACCTCTTTGCATGCGATTTTAATGAGGCCATTGGCTTGCTAAAATTTATCAAACACGAAAAATCAACCACAAAAACGCACATAATCAAGCTAGAGAATCTAATTCTGCCTCTTAAAATGAAAAAAATGGACCTGTTGAATTTGGATACCCAAGACGCTATTGCAAATTGGCTCACAGGTCAAAAACACTATTAAAAATCAACCCAACGGGAGAGGGGTAGGTCTACTATGCATACTCACCAAAGCCTAACTGGGCGGTCAAGCGGACGCCAACACAGGCCATGCCTTCGGCGTTCTGATGGCCTGCGTTGGTGCCCTCCTCACCTACGGTGCTACGGCGCCGCTTACCTTGGGCGTTAGGCATCACAATGGCAGCCACAAAACCGGGATTCGCGAACATGGGCGTTGTCCTCAATGCTCCTTACCTTGGCGCGTGGCCGACGAAGATCGGTAGCTTCATCCTGAACTTTGGCGGCATTGAACTGATCACCTACCAGCAGCTCATGCTTCTTGAGTCCTCGAGAGAAGACTTCGTGAAGAACGTAGATCGCCTCTTCGGGAAGCGCATCGACCGTCTCGTGGAACTGCTGGCCGCTGCCCCGAAGCTCCAAGAGACAGAGCGAACAGCTGCAATCGAACAATGGGAAAGAGCCCGTGAGCTTGCCGTCTGGAGGAATCGCATTGCACACAATCCAGCCCTTCCAACATGGAAACCCGGTAGCAACGCGGATGTAGACCCGCCGGATGTACTTGGAGTGCCTGACTTCAAGCAGTTCAAGGATGGGACAACCAGCGATTCGATTCCGATTGAGCTCATGAACATGCTTATCGATGAGTCTGCTGCAATAGCTCAGAAGCTCCATGAAGTGTCAGTCAGGTTGCAGGGTGATGCCTAGCTCTGCGCTCAACCGGAGCGCCAACGGCTGGCCGCCTTGCCCGCGTGGCTCAGCCTACATATCCTCCGCCACGCGAGCAAGACGTCCACCGTTGTGGCCAGGTTAACTCTGCGTTAGGCGGCAAGAAGAGAAAGGGAGGCGGTATGAGTCAGATCACCTCGGCATACTCGATTGCGCACCCGCACTACCTTATGTATAAGGCTGCAGAGCTCGCGCTTGCAAGGGCGGATGCGGACGAAAAACTGCGGTCGCTTCACGTGGCAACAGTCTATGCAATGAGCGCCTTCGCTCTAGAAGCATATGTCAATGATGTTTGCGCGGTCTCCATCCCCGAGGCGGTTTGGGGGCTGGTTGAAAGGAGATTGAACACGGCGGAGAAGATAAAGTTGCTTGAGGCATACATCCCCTTCTCCACTGACCCGGCGAGGGAACCGTTTCAACTGCTTAAACCCCTTTTTCGGATCCGTGATGAACTTGCGCATTGCAAGCGTCAAGTAGTGGAGGTGGAATCTCAGGCTCTCAATGAACAGCCGTTGGTCCTGCCGCGAGCTAGATTTGAGAGGCATCTGGACGACGTTTCGCTTGCGAAGAAGCTGCACAAGGGCGTCTTCGATATGGTTACGATTCTCCATAACGCGCGGGTCGAGAAGGACCAGGAGAGGCATCCATTTGAGAGTACCGCAGCGAGTCACTTCGTTACAATTAAACTCACAAAGGTCGAGGATTGAGGAACGAGGACTTGCCTAACAACTCGGTGTAGCCGACAGGCCCGAAGCGGGTCAGGCGGTTGAACTCAGGCGTTAAACGTCCGCTTTCAACTGCCGCGATCGACTGCTTCTGGCCGAATTGAGCCGATGCACGGCATGCCGAAAATGCCTGCAGCATGCATTATTGACCTGCGATGTCGTAGACACCCTCAGAGTCAAATCGACAGCACCACTTGACGTGAGACCAGGTGCCCGTTGAGTTGATTTCGACGACTCCGCGAGCAAACAGCACTTCGTGCGTGCCGTCGTCATAGAAACTTTCTTGTTGGACCTCAATGGGTAGACCATCAACAAGCAGCACGAGCGAGCCATCTATCTCCTTCCGGAGGTCAGTCTGGGACAGCATGACGAGATCGCTCTCAAGGAGTTCGTTGAAATCCACAGAGAAACGAGGGGTCATATTGAATGTCCGGTTCTGGCCGAATTCTGCCCCACGGCGAGAGACGCTAGCCGGCCCGAAGCCTACATCGCTCAGGCAGCGGCATTGGCATCTACTCGGGCGACGAACTCGGCGAGGAGTTCGGGCGAGCATGCGAAAGGACAAAGGATATCTCGCGCTCTGCTGCATTTCTCATGAGAGGTCATTGTTGCCCAACTTGCAATCTTTGTCGCTCGATGCAAGGCGGCATGCCATTCATCGCGCGACGCATCGATGGCGAGCCACGTAGCCCACCGTTCCCGAGCAGCGTCACCGTCTTCTTGGACGCTCTGCTCAACGATAACGTCCATCACTCGCAGGAACATCGCATTTACAAGAGGGCTGTCCGCAATCTCGTCGTCGTGAGGCTCTATAGAGAACTTAGCTTCCCGGAAGACCCTGTGTAAGGCGTAGATTTCAGGTGTGCTTTCGACTTTGAAATATGCCATGTACCCGTCCGTGAAAAGTCAGCTCCTGGCCGAAAGCCGCAAAGTAGCCACGCAACTAGTCTAAAAAGTCCTGTGGAATTTCCTTCTTGAAGGTGGCAATTGCCTCCTCAAGAAGTTCCAGTGAGACCTCTTGTTTGTGCAGGGTTACCTCACGGGTCATCTTTGTATCGTCGCGGAAAATCTCTAAAACTAGAGTTTCATCGACATAAAGTTCGATGCCAATTCCATCTCGATTTCGAACATCGCTGGCGACAACCCATTTTTTGTTTGCTATGTCAGCAACTGGTCGATTCATATTTTGTACAGACAGGGTGTGAATGTCCGCAGTTCGCCGATAGTACTCATTCGTTTGCAGTCAGCGTATGACTGCAACCAGCCTGAACAAGTCGGACATAACTTGGCGGCCAACAACAGCTCAGTACCGATGATCTTGGTCAAAGCGAGTCGCCATCAGTCCACCATGCAGATGGTCATCGAGGATCTCACCTGCGCCGATCCTGCCAGTTGTTCACCAACCGGCTCCATGCTGCCATGCGATCACCTGCCGGCGTTCCGGCCGTCCCGGAGTTGCTGACCACCAGCCGATCGATCACGGCCTCCTGCTCCTGGCTAAACTCCTGTGGAAACATCGGTACGACGGTGACAATGCAGTCCCCTGCCTCTGCCTCGTTCGTCCACGGCAGGCCCGCGTTTTTGATGCGGTAGTTCAGATGGCCCCGCCGCAGCTTCATCTGTTGCAGCCCGCGGGGGGTTGGAACCTCAATCCAGCGATTGGCCATCCATGCAAACCCATCGACGGGCAGCTCGCACTTCAAGGTCCCATCGGCTTCAGCCGTGAAGAATTCGTGCGGCTGCAGATCCACGCGCACGCGCAGCGCTAGCTTGTGCTGGCGTCGATTGCCTTTCACTCGGGCGGAGACATGGAGCAGGTCGCCAGCGCGCGCGCCTGGCGCGACCGGCACCCGGCAGCGGTACTTGCTCGGCGGTGCCTTACCGCTAGCCGCGCAGGCAGCGCAGCTGTGGCGCGTCTTCCCCTGTCCCTGGCAGGCTGCGCATTTGACCGTGGACAAGATCCAGGCGAACCAGAGATGCTGCCGGATGTGGCCGGCGCCACCGCATTCACTGCACTCGGTAGCCTGCAGTTGCAGGCCACTGCCGGTGCACTCGGCGCAGTCTTCGATCACCTCGCCTCGAACTTCCCTGACACAACCGCTCACCACCTCCTCGAGCGTGAGGTTGATGGTGTGCTCGACGGTGGATTGTTCCGCACCGGGGGTGGGATCTTCGGTATCAGCCTCCGGTTCGGACCGGGCGTTGCGGATCATTTCCAGCGCCCGATTGATACGCTGAATCTTTCGCAGGGCATGCGGGCTGTTGTTGCGATCTGGGTGCCAGCGTGCGGACAGGCGGCGCCACGCAACCTTCACCTCGGCATCGCTGGAGCCTGGTGCCAAGCCGAGTTCGTGGTAGGGGTCGTCGAGGTCCATGATCTCATTGGCGCAAACAATGTTGCAGTGCAACATAGTAGCAGGCGCAGCGGGCAGGCAGGATCCTCGGGCTGGTCTGGCGTCCTCTGTGCACGGCCGACCTTTCCCGATCTCAGGGATATCTGCTTTCGGGTCTATTCTGTTGAAGAATTCGGAAGCTCCCGAAATGCCCAACGCAGGCAGAGAAATCGACTCGTCCTAGATTAGTCCTCTGAACCAAAGCTGGGCGGGATGCGAGCCATTGCGCCGATGCAAAAACAGGTCGAATGCGATTTCAGGCAATGCGATCAGAGGCTAAAAAAACGCCAACAGGCGACCAGCCGGCGCCGGGCATACTCGTCCGCCCCGGTCAGGCTAGCCGCCTTGCGGCCACCGCTTCAGGAAGAGCGCGTCTTGCCGATAACCAGAAGGTTACGATGAAAAGCCTCCTCGCTCTGCTGCTGGCCAGCGCCTGCTTCCAAGCGCAGTCCGCCAACCTGCCTCCCTGCGACAAGGCGGTGCGTTTCACTGCGGCTTGGTTCGCCGACCCGGAAGTGGACAACGCCAAACCGGCCGCCGAACTGACGAAGATCGGCGCGGGCGCCGGCCGCAGCGGTACGCAACTCGGCCACGTCGTTGTCGAGACCAAGCTGGCGGTGATGCCGCAGACCAGTTGCCAGGGCGTCTTCGTGCGGTTGGATTACATCAAACCGGTGCTGCGCGTAGCCAGCGAGATCCCGCCGGGCAGCTGTGCCTATGCGCACGTGATGAAACACGAGCAGACGCATGTGCGCATTCACCGCGACATCGCGCGCCAGTTCCGCGAGCTGGACTATCCCTGGGCTTCGGGCAGCAGCAGCGCGGGCATCCTGCTCTACGCAAAACAGGAACTCGACCGCCTGATGCAAGCCCAGGTGATGTTCGACAACCCCGAGGAATACGCCCGCAACTTCAGCGCGTGCGGTGGTGAGATCGCGCGGCTGGTGAAGCCCGCGGCGTCTACCAAGTCTGGGCAGACACCGCGTTGAGGCAACCGCCTTCCGCGAGGGCTGATTGGTCGCGCCTTGGACTGGACCAGAATGATGCCGACGGTCAGGCTTGCTGCCGCCGAGACCGGAGTGAGCCACCGCGCCGACCTTCGACTGCGCCACTTGTTCCGCCCCCGAACCCAACAGGCGTGTGGGGATAGAGCCACTCGCGTGGATCGCGGGGTCGTCGGCAAATGAGTCAAAAGTGGCTTACTTCTACATCGGCGCCAACTGCTCAGATACCGTAGTTGCACGGCCAAAAGGGATTCGTGCAGAGATTCTTTAGCAGCTTTTTGGGACTAAGGCCCTTCGCTCCATATGACGCTGCACCCAGGCAACCAGCGCATGCGCTTCCATAGGCATTGCGATGTGGTATCCCTGGCCTTCCTGGCAGTCCATTCCGACGAGTGCATTCCAGACAGTCGCATCCTCAATTCCTTCAGCCAATACGCTGAGCCCCAGCTTTCGCCCCAATTGAGCCACCATCTCGGCGATTCGGGCGCTGCGAGGCTCACTCAACTGACGAACAAAGGAACGATCAATCTTGATGCGATCCAGAGGCAGCCGCTCAAGATAGCTCAGCGACGAGTATCCGGTCCCGAAGTCATCGATTGCAATGGATATGCCCTGCGCGCGTAGGGCTGAGAGGGTTTGCTCCAAGAATTGAGTCGGAAGCGCAGCGACTGACTCAGTGATCTCCAGCTCCAGGTGTAGGCCCTGCAACCCGTTGGTCGCCAGCGCTGCGCAGACAAGGTCAAAGAATCCAGGGTCCTGCAACTGCACCGTGGAAACATTCACGGCCATTCTCTGTGGGGCGGTACCTGCGTTCAGAAGCTCGCGCATCGTTGAACAGGCTGTGTTGAGAACCCACTCGCCCAATCCCACGATGAGGCCAGAATGTTCGGCAACGGGGATGAACTGATCTGGAGGGACAAAACTCCCGTCGCCCTTTCGCCATCGCAGCAGAGCCTCGAGCCCGACCAGAGTATGGCTACAGAGGTTCAGTTGGGGCTGATAGACAAGGAACAGCTGCTTGTTCTCAATGGCTTCTCTCAGTTCAGATCGCAGCAATGCTCGAGCTCGTGCTTCCGTGCCCATCAGATCTGCGTACTGGAGTTCTTGACCTCGGTAGTCTCGCTTGGCACGTTTGAGGGCAATGGTGGCATCCTTGACCAAGTCAGCTCCTGCTCGTGGCTCCTCTGGCAAAAGCACATACCCACAGGTGAGCGAGACCTTGTGCGGCACGCCATCAATGTTCAGTGGGTGCCTGATGCACTCCAGCAACTGTCTAGGCTGTACGTGTCGTACAGATCCGAGGACGCCGAAGGTATCCGCCCCGAGACGGGCCAGCAGCACACTAGGAGGCAAAGACGCTTCGAGGCAGCGGGCGACCTTTTCCAGAAGCCGGTCACCGAACCGGTGACCCATCACGTCGTTCGTAGCGCTGAAGTCGTCGATGTCGACCAATGCCAGAATGTGGCCGTTCGTTCCATGCCGTGAGCACTCGTTGACCTCGTGGACAAAGTGCGCGCGATTGGGAAGGTTGACCAATGGGTCATGGTATGCACTCTCATGCAAACGACTAAGGAGACCTCGGTTGTGCAGGAGGGTTCCGAAATTGGCGCGCAGCACGTCCAGTACCTGCCGGTCAAGTCCGTGGTGGTCCCTGGGCACGTGGATGAACACGACGAGGTCTTGTTCATCCTTGTGCCCGATGTGCAGCGCCAGCCCCCCGTCCTTGCCGTAGATGTTGCTTTTGCTTTCCGCCGACTTGAGAAGCAGGTCCAGTTCCGGTCCTGGCGTCACCAGATCGAGCGGGAGATCCACAAACTCGGAAAATTTCCCGGATGCCGCCATCACGTAGTAGTCACGCTGGCTTTCCCCACGCTGCGCGCAGACCATGCCTTCTCGTTTTACTTTCAGCAGCGCGGAGATTTGGGTCAGCACAGCCGAAGCGAACTCGTAATCGCCCTTTGTTTCGAGAAGAGATGCGCTTGATCGCACGATAAGTTCGAGGCTTGATCGGCTGGCATCTACAGCGCAGAGCTGTTTGTAAGACCGAATTGCTGTCACGACCATGGCCAGAAGCCGATCTCTAGTGAGTTCCGCCTTGGTCCGGTAGTCGTTGATGTCGTACCTGAGCAGTGTTTCCAAATCAGGGACCTGCCCCGGTTGACCCGTTCGAAGGACGATGCGGGTGTTTCTCAGGCCCGCGGAATGGCGGATGAAGTCGACCAGGTCGAGTTCCGAGCTGGCCTGCTCCGCCCCCACGTCGAGTATGACCATGGCGAGGTCATGTGCACGCAGCAGCAGCAACCGTGCTTCGTCGTCCGAGAACGCATGCGTGAATGCCAAGGGTCGTCCAAACAGCGTTTGGCCCTCAAGCGCACTCAGAGTTGCAGTGTGAACGTCGGGATCACCGTCCACGACGAGTATTCGCCAACTTGTTCTGCTGTTGCGCTCGTCTTGTCGTGCTGCTTCATGAGTGGTCAACCCTCCATCGGTCCAGCGCCCCTCAGTCTCAGACAACATGCTCGGCAGACGGCAAGGCGTTGGTCGCGAGGCGGACCTGGTTTCGGCCCCCTCGCTTGGCGACGTAGAGCGCTTCATCGGCAAGGCCGTACGCGCTGTCGAAGTCACTGCCGGCGGGCCCCCAGCACACCCCAAAGCTGGCAGTGACGCTACTCCCGTCAGGCAGATCGAATGCGTAGGCTTCGATAGCGTGGCGCAAATCTTGCGCTACGCGCTCGGATGCCGCTCCACCATGATGCGGAAGCACGACAGTGAACTCTTCGCCCCCAACACGCCCGATGTGAGCGGTCGTAGGAACGACAGCCTGAAGGCAAGCCACTACCCCCTGGATGACCCGGTCACCCACCGGATGCCCGAAGCTGTCGTTGATTCGCTTGAAATGATCGATGTCTAGAACGATCAACGCGAGATCTTCCCGGCCGAAGTGTCGATTGACCAAATCAATGACAGCCGCCCGGTTGAGGACGCCGGTGAGCGGGTCGTGATTGGCGCGGTGTTCCAGCTCGGCGGCCAGGTCCTGAAGTCGCGTGTTCATCTGGTTCATTTCCAGCTCGGCCCGGTCGCTGCGACGCACGAGCCTACGCGTTTCCCGAAGAAGTCGCTCGTAGGCAAGGATCAAGTCGCCAAGCGCTTGCCCACATGCTTCTTGCGCGGAGCTTGGGCAGGCCGCGTGTGCAGCCCTGGCCGCCAGTAGCGTTTGATTCTCTGCGTCAAAAATGTCGGGGGCGTGCCTCGCGGGAGCGCCTAGCATTCAAGCGGCTCCGACCGAATGGTTGACGAACTCGATGGCCGGGAAATCTTCACTCAGTTCCTGGCCGAACTCGAGAATGGTGTCATCTTCTTCGTCGTGATACCAATTGAGCACGACGCGGTTTCCTGCCGCGGCGGCGTTGTCTAGCGCTTCAATGAGGTTGAACAGCATTTTCGTGCTGGAGCTATTGAAGTAAGCCAATGCGATGTTCACTTCCAACGTGATTTCGCTTTGTGTAGCCAGAAACTCTCTTAGCTTCGCGACGATGTCCCCATAGAAGGCTGCTGCGTTTTCGGGATATGACTCGCCCCGCAGGCTGAGATTGCGCGTGTCAAACTTGAAGTCCACCTCGGGCGAACTTGGCGTCGGTGGGATATAGAGGTTGTCCATCAGTAGTCTCGATTCGTCGGCTCTCAGTGCTTAGATTGCCGCCTTCAGATAAAAGACGGGGGAATCGCCAGACTCATTGGTGGCGTCGAAATCAAACTCAAGAGGCTCTCGAGCGTCCCGCGCGACGGTCAGGAACCCCAATCCCGCACCCTTGCTCCCATCCGGCGTGTCCTCACGCAGCGTCTGGCGGTAGGCCAGCTTGATCTCTTCGAGCGTCATGCTGCGCAGCGCAGTCAGCTTCACGCGAAGCTCCTCGGCCATCAGAGGTTCAATGGGATTCGCACAGAGCAGGGAAAAGCTACCGTCGAGTTCGCGGCGAATGCAAACCGAGCCATGGCGCAGTTCGCCATCGTTTAGACTGGCGGGGGTAAGCGAGTCCGCTGAGTAATGAATGATGTTCTGCGCCATCTCGACAAACGACGAGAAAAGCTTACGTCGGGTTGGTGCGGCGACCCCGGCGACTTCCAGTTGGAGCTTCACCGCATCGGCCATCGCGGCCACGATGTGCTGTGAGAAGTACCCTACGTAATAGAAGATAACCTGGTGCTCGCGCGCCAGGCTGAAGAACGAGCCGTACTTGTCGGCAATTTTGTGGGACGTCATATCTGTCTATGTGCGGAAGCAGAAGAAGGTGAGGTCATCGCGCCGGTGGTGCTCGCCCTGCCAAATGCGGAGCGATTCCAGCAATGCCGCGTTGAGCTCTGTAGGTGTCTTTTCTTTGTGCTCGAGCAATAGCTCCCGAACGCGCCGCTTGCCGAAAGCAATGCCGCGAGGCCCGCCGATCTGGTCAACCAGCCCATCGGTACTGACGAAGACCACACTCCCCGGGGGAAGAATTGCTTCCTGGTTCTGCCATGCGTAGTCGAAGTCGCTGTCCACATAGCCCACTCCCCTGCGTTGTGCATCGAGCATCTCCACGGCATCGGCTTCAGGGCGGAGTACGAACATTGAAAGTCGTGCCCCTGCAAAGATCAGCCGGCCGTTGGCAGGCTCAAACCAGAAGCAGGCAGCGTCCATGCCGTCATCAGAACCGGGCGTCCCATCCTGGCCGTTCATCTGGCCCAGCATCTGCTTGATGCTTCGATTGACATGGCCCAGCAATCTCGCGGGGTCCCGAGGACCGTTTTGCTCAATAGCCTGGTTCAGGCTGGTGGACGCAATCAAAGTCATGAATGCGCCAGGAACCCCATGCCCTGTGCAATCGGCCACCGTGGCGAACCAACCGTCTGAATCTGTGCTGAACTGGTAGAAGTCGCCTCCGACGATGTCCCGCGGCTGCCAAACCAGGTTGGCATCTGGACAGGCCCGTGCCAAGGCATCCAGGGAGCTGCGCAGAGTGGACTGCTGAATCACACTCGCATACTCAATGCTGTGCATGATCTGGCGGTTTCGAGAGGCCTGCATATCTGCCACGACCCGCATAAGCTGCAAACCGTTGCCGATGCCCGCGAAAGCGCCGTCGCGCGTGATGATGAAGCCGTCGGACAGGGCTTTCTCTCCGTACTCCACCGTTTTGAACGTCAGCGCATCGATGTCCAGGGCCTCGTCGACGATCAACGGCTCCTTGTCCATGAACGCGATACAGCTCTTTCTACCGTACAGTTCTTGCCGGAACTGCTTGCTCATCTGTGACAAGAAGATACTGCGATTGATGAGGCCGATCGGCTGATTGCCTTCCACGACGGGGAGGCTCACGAGGTCGCGGTGGCGGTTGAATACCTCCATCACTTTGTCGTTTGTCTGATCAGTGGTCATGCACGGCACTTCGATGCACAGATCGGCCGCGCTGGGCTGGCGGAATCGGGGCCGGAAATCGCGCAGGTATTCGGTGGTTTCGGGCATGAGGCGTGGCAAGAGCCGAAGGGCGTTGTGTCTAAATGTTACGACTGCCATATTGCGGTTTCGTGACGCAGTCGTTGTTTAGCGAGCTTTCTAAATAAATTGCACCGGAATGGTCTCAGGCTAAGCATCGGAGTGCGCCCTGGAGTGATCTGCGCGACCTTGCGCACATGTGAATACGTTGGTGCCCGGTCCGCAGTGGCTTGGACGGTTTACCGAATGATCCGATGACCTAGGCTGCCGAGTGACTTGGGCGCTTCACACTTTCGGAATGTCTGCAGCGCGGACTCGGGCGCCGAAACGAAGTACCGTCAATTGCTGTGCCGCGAGATGGCAGACAAGGATTCCAAGGCTTGGCCCAGCGTGGGCTGGTTGGCGGCGAGGCGAGAGGCATCCGTCAAGGCTACAAAGAAGGCGCGGGCCAAGATGCTGCTTGATCACACGTTGCGCTCGACTGCTCACGGACACCTCGGTTCGAGCTCAGTTGTGCTGTTGCTGAACTTCAACCTCCAAGCTCACATAACGACTCTGACAACCGCTGCATAGTGGCTCGCCGTTCCACCCAGTACAAACAAGTGCCAAACTCCATGCGCATGGCGATATCCAGCGCGATTGACGTAGAAGACCGTTCCAGCTGTGTAGAGGGCTGCCCCGATGAGCAACCACTGTAGCCCTCTCGCGTCGATCTGGGCAAGCAGCGGTACGGCAGCAACCACCATGACCCACCCCATTCCAATGTAGAGTGCCAGGGGCGGTTTTGGGGAGTCGACACCAAGTTCGCGCGCTATTCCCAGCAGGGCAATGCTCCACACTGCCACCAGGCGGGCCCAGTCCCAGGCACCCTGCACCGCAACCAATACAAAGGGCGTATAGCTGCCAGCAATGAGCAAGTAGATTGCACAGTGGTCAGCACGTTGCCACCACAACTTCGCTTGCCCATGCGAGCCATGGAAGAAGGTGGATGCGGCATACAGTGCAACGCAGGACAGCGCAAAAACCAGCCCCCCAACGATCTTTCCCACGTTGCCAGTGGGCAGGCTGGCCGTGAGCATGAGTGGAACGCCTAAAACAGCCAATGCAAACCCAAACAAGTGGGTGCAGGTGTTGAAGCGTTCGCCTGGGCGCATTCGGATGAAGTGCTTGATTGGCTCCAGTGAATCAGTTGGGCGTGACGTGGGTATGAAGAAAAGGGGAAGCTCTTTATCTTGTCCAACTGGTAGCGGCGATGCTTCTCCATATCGGGTATCGGCATCCAGCACTTCTTCGCTACAGCTCAGCCCGGTCAGTTGCTCGATCTCCTCGACGGTCGAGAGAAACTCGGACAGCGGTTGGCCTTGGCCGGCAGAGCAGTCCACTAGGCTGCGGAGGATTGCAGTGGGAGGCGGGCTGGGAGATACCCTGACGAGTAGCCGCTGGGAAGCGTTCATAAATCCAGCTTGAATACAGCCACAGACTCCATCAATGCCTGGGCCTAGTGGCTCAAACTGCTGGCAGCGGCAGCCATCTCCTCGACCAGCGCTGCGGCTGGGTGGCCGCATGCGGTTGCTGCGGCGTCAGCACATCACGATGTTTTCGAGGTGGAATGCGAAAGGCGTCGCATTGGCGCCAGGGCCGCCGCCAGTCATGACGATGTCGGCGCTGGCAATACCCTGCAGGGACAGCTCGGTGTTGATGTTGGAGATGATCGCCGAGTCCATGACCTGGCCCTGCACGATCTGCGAGGCCGCGCCGATCCAGATGGTGGGCTTGAACTCAAACACCGCCTTTTGCTGCGGTGCGATCGAGGTCTTGATGGCCAGGAGCTTGCCATCCTTGTAGCAGCTGGCGTTGATAGCACCCTTGGGCAGCGCATTGAGCACCTGCACCTCCTTGGAGCTGGCGCAGGCATCAGCGGGCACAAGGCGGTATCCCGAGGTCGTCGGTTCCGTCTGAAACAGCTGACCATGCTCCCCGTCCAGCTGTGGGGTGTAGTTGCCATAGCTGTCACTGGCCCCGACCTGCATGCTCATGGGAAAGGTGAACGGATGGTTGTCGCCTGGAGCGCAGTACTTGATGACCTGCCAGGCCACCGCGAGCTCGTCAAAGTTGGTCGCGACGTTCTTTTGGAATATCACGACCTCCGAGTTGTTCGTGTCGTTGGATTTATTGATGAAATTGAGTTGAATGCCCATGGGTTTCTCCTGTTGGTGAAAGTGGTGACAACACGCTGCGTATTGCCTGTTTGTCATCTTTGCCCTCCAGCCCCGACGGCGAACCCAGCGTGTCCAGCCCTGGCGGTTGCCTTCTGAATCGGACGATGTTTTCAAGATTGACTTCGCAGGTGATTGAGCCTTCGCCGGGGCCGCCTTCGCTCATGACGATGTCGGCACTCGCGATGCCGATCGGTGAGAGCGCGGTGTTGATTTCCGTCATCACGGCCGAGTGAATGGGTCGCCCCAGCACAACCTGGGAGTACGAGCCTTCCCGTAGCGCGGGCTGGCACTGGAACAGCGCCGTTTCCCCAGGTGCCATCGAGGTACCCGCTGCACATTCATTGCCTTCAACTTTGGTCAAGTTTCCCTCCCGGTTTCCAGAGTATTGGCGGTTGTCAATCTCGGGTGTGCGCACATGGATGCGCTGCTTGCCTGGAGTCTGGCGTCTGCGCTCCTGGCACTTGCTATTCGGTACGCGATTGTTAGGGGTATGGCGCAATGTGGCTATGTTTTTTTTGCACAACTCGCCCACACGTATGGCGCAGATGTCGTGGTAGGTCGTCTCGCGTGAAACGCAGTGCCCGGCTCGCAGCGAACCGCGCGATCGAGCGGTAGATTTCGAGAGCGAGGCGACCGTTCCAGGTCGGTGACGTGAAACGATGGATGTTTGCGGCTGCTGCCGCTCATGCACTGGACCGCGGATGACTCAGATCAGCCTGGTCCCGCCGTAGCCGTTTCAATCGACTGGTCCGCAGCGGTTACTGCTGTTAGCCGTTCGCATGCCGGAGACCGGTGCGGGTCAACATGCAGACACTCACCGCGCTGGAAAAGAACCTCGCTCAAGGACTACGCCATGCTCGTTTCCCTGTAGCGAGCAGTATTACTTTGCGTTCTGCGCGATGCTACTCGGGTGACCCAGGGTCTCTGCCCGCTTGCGCGCTCTGCGTGCGCGTTGTCGCCCGACCGAATTGTTCAAGCACAGCATGTCATGAGTGATTTCCGCTAAGGAAATCAGTACGCGGCGCGATTCCTCATGCCATCGAAGCGCCTACTACGGCGGCGGGCGCGGCCGCCTTAGCACGCCGACAGGCTGTGCCAAATGACCGATGCTGAAAGCAGCGGTCGTTGTGGCTGCAAATTGCGAATGTCTCGGTTCAGCATAACCAGCCAGCTGGCTCCTGATGCAACAGACGCCCCTGGCCGATAAGGGCAAGGCTGCTGACGGGTCAACGCGTACCGCCGCCTACCCCTTCAGTTGCTTCATGTGCGCATGTTCGAAATAGAAATCCAGCGTACCCAGCGAAGCGTGCCGGGTGTTCCACAGGGCGGCCCTCAAGGCTGCGGGTGAATCTACTCCGTCCAGAAGCACCAAGAACTGCGGAATGCTCAGGAACCAACAGTTGAAAAATCGCGCGGCCTCTCCCTTCTGTCCCATTAATGGCTGCAGCTGGTTGACCTGGGTTCGAAGCTCCTCCAGCTGTGCATTGATCTTGTCGAATTTCGCTTGGAGTGCGGGATCGACGTGGACGTACCCCGTCGCAAGCTGCACCTGAAGAAACTGCTGGAGCAGTATCCGATCCTGGAAGCCGCCGTAGTCAAACAGGGTAACGGCAATGCGCTCAATCGCCCTTCCGTTGAGCTCAACGCGACGGCGCTGGCCATCCTTCTCGAGGAGCAGGAACCCATCACGGCGAATCCTGATCTCATGCCACCCCGCCTGCAGTTGGGCGAGCAACAAGCTTGCCGCCATGTCCATGAGCAACGCGGTGTCGGAGCCTGCCTGAGCCTTTCGCGTGAGCGGTTGTTTCTTCATCTCGATGAAGATCACCGTTTCTGGACATTCGATGACGATGTCGCATTCCCCGTGCGATCCGAGCGAATCGTCGTAGTCGCCCTGTAGGGCCACGATCCCATGGGCGCCCAACTCCTGCCGGAGAAAGCGCTCCATCTCCTCGCCCACAATGGATTCGAAATTCTTCAATTTCGTCGACCGAAGGACTGTGAACACAGCCTCAATAATGGCTGGGGCAACCAGCGCTTTCTCGAACAGCATGAAGCCGCCATCGCGGGTGGCCAACAGCGGGCGTTCGAAGAAATCGTGCCCGGCGCGCTTCTCGCGAGGCAGTGCATCCTCCGGCGCGTCGGTTGGCTTGTTGAAACGCTGGTTGGCACCCGGATATGCATGGCTGAAGACTTCGTCCAACGCGAATTTCACGATTCGAGCATCAACGCCCGAACAGCGCGCGGCGATTGACGCGTGGCTGACGAAAGACGAGCCACGCGCTCCACCGCTTGCGAGGATCGCATCACCCACCGCGAACAGGTCGTTGAGCGTCCAGCCGCTGCCCCTCTTTTGGTCCGGATCGAGCGAACCGAGCAGACCGCGTAGCAGTTTCATGACGTCCGACGGTCGAGTCTGCGTGATCGCGAACAGCGAGTCATACAACGCCAGCTCCTGCAGAAACGGGACGAGCGTCTTCGTATCTTTAAACAGCAGTCCGAAAGTGCTGTACGGCTGCACGTCGAACAGCGCGGCGTAATCCGTGCTTAGTGCGATGAGCTCGCGCCACGAACTCTCGTCGCCGCGATACGGCTTTTTTCCAGAAGCATGTTTCGCGCACAGCTGCAGCAGGAAATTGATCGGAATCTGCGGGCTGCCTTCTCCGATCTGGGAAGGGCGTCTTCCGTAGTGGTATCTCTCTTGTCCGCTGTCGTATACAGCGGACAGAAGCGAGAACAACTTCTGGGACACCCGGAAACCGGGGAAACATGCCACGATCCGCTGGAGCCTGTCGACGAGCCGATCCTCGTCTGCGGGCTCGATAAAGATCTTTCCCGGCTCGCGACGCAGCATATAGCCTTTGTCCCTGAGTCTGAGGGCGGCCCGCGCGACTTCGAGGTCCCGTCGAAATTGAATCTGTATATGTGACGTCTGCGTCGAGTAGTCATTGGCGCGCAGGGTTTCGTATTCGACGGCCCGCTGCACCGCCAGCCTCCAGTCGCCACGGGGCGTGACGTCTGACGTCCCTTGGCGCGACCGAAGAGCATCGACCACAATGCAAACCACAGCGAAGTCCGCGCCGAGCGGAGTCCTATCCAGTACATGCGTATACAGAATTTCCCTGCGCAAGGATCTGAACTGCTGCAGTGCACGGCGATGTCCGGAGTGGAACGACGCGGCAATACCCTCGCGCAGACATTCCTCGACATCACTGCGTTTGAAGCTTCCCGTATCGCTTGGCAGTCCGACATACCGATGCAGCGCCACAAGATCGTCGTGAATCGACTTGACGCCGTTAGGGCACATCGCCACTTCCCGCAGGAAGGAGGCCAGGTCCGGCAGTTCATCCTCTTGCATGAATCACATCCCTACTTTCGTGATCGAAATGCATAGAAATTTCGGAGCGCCGGCAAAGGGGTGCCTGTCGATGACGCATTTTGCTAGACGCCGGTGTCAAGGCCGGTCAGGCCATAACTTGGCGCTGAAGTTGTTGAGCCCACGGGTGTAGGGATCGGGCTTCACCTGGAAGGTCTTCGGGACTTCCGTACCCTTGCCTCCGCCCCTGAAATAGTCCCTGACGGAAAAAAGCGCTTGGTCCTTGAGGTGCTCCCACTCGTGGTGTAGGGCCTCCTGGCGCTCCTGCGTCTGCCTAGCGGCGCTCGGCTTGCGAGCTGGCAGCAGCGGGGTGTAGTCGGGCCGCAAGTCGACGTCGTAGAGGAAGGTGATGTCGCTGTGTACCCATGGCTCCGCTGGCGAAAGGCGCCATCGATAGCTCACGCGTACAAACAACTGTGTGCTGAAAGCATGGTGCGGCCTGATCAGGGCGTCGATGTAGAAGCGCTCTCCTTCCTCCGCTTCAATCTCCATGCGGTACTGCATCTGCTGTACCGCGTTCAGCAGGGCGTTACCTGCGCTGAGCGCTTCGCGCAGAGTCTCCGCACGTTTCTTGTCGGCTTTCGCTCTCCCGTACGCGTCGAGCGCCCGCTCGAAGGCGTGCCGTTTCGTCGAGACGAAAATCCCGCAGCCGTCCAGTCGGAGCTGTCGCAGCGCGGACAGTCGCTCGTCCCGCAGGCACTGTTCGATGAGCACGCGAAGCACTTCGCTGTCGATATTCCCCAGCGCGTCCTGCTCGCTGCGGGGGATATTGATGTCACCCATGTCGTTCTCCCTCTCTGTGTCGTCAGATCACGTGAGCCTGCTCCCGCCATTCCAACCCACGGGCTGCTGTTGACCGTAGCGCGTAGCGCTTCGTGAAGCAGTTTAGGGCGGTCTTATACCCATACGACCACCTGCAAAACTAAGTGGAGGAGACGGCATTGTCCTCGCACTCCAGCCCTATAGGGGCGACCCACTGGGGATCTCGTATCCCAGGGGAGCAATGCGCCACAAGGAAGGCAAGCAATCTCAGCAATCGATTTCGACTACCAAGCTACCAACATCAGGTTGGATGGCCTCACTGCAGCACCAAACCTGCAGAGCCTACTCATCGAGACACCTCGAAAAGATCCCCACTGCCTGGGGTCACATCCTCAGGAGAGGCGTCATGCGAGTACTGAGACAGTTCGTTATTGGCGTCGGCGTGTACTGAACATGGGTGGGAGCACGGGAGCTTCGCAGCGGTTGCCGTCTGTCGCCTGCGGCGCACGAACTTCCGGTAAGCGCCATTAAGCGTGACGCACGCCCAGGAGGCCGGCAGCGCCTCAGGTGTCAACTGTTCGACGTACAGCAGCGCAGCTCGCCCGAGTCTTGCTCACCTCAGACAGACGGACCAACGCGGACGCGCACGACCCTCGCTCGGGACGTTCAGTTGAACTTGCCAAGATGGCGGGAGAACACCCAGCCTTGAATCTCGGCACCGCTCTCCTTGTCGGTCCGTAGGACCAAAGCGAAGTCTTTCTCCTTCTTCAGCAGTTTCACCGCCTTGCCGAAAGACAGGCGCCCGACCTCCGGCGAGCGGGCTCTAGGGTTCTGCCGAACAATGAGCACCTTGGCCGAGACGTAGCGGTACTCCACCAGCAGTTGCGGTGACCCCACTACCGTGCGCGCGTTCTCCTGCACCGCCTTCTTGGCTGCCTGCGGGCTCTCGCCCAGCACCGCCGGCGCGTAGTGCCCCATGGCCGCCCCTATGGCGCCGGCAATCAACCAGTCCATTACCGTGCGGAAAAACAGCCACAGCATCAGCTGCACTGTGGGCTTCTGCTGCGCCTGGATGGCGAGGACGATGCTCTCGACCGCCTCCTGGAACGACTCCTGCTCAGCGGCCACCTGAGTTATGGACTCCGCGGCCTGCTTGGTCTCCTGTTCGTCTATCTCACTAGCCTCGAACTGGCTGAAGTCAATCTCGCGCAACGTCGGCCAAAAGTGGTCCAACGACTTCTTGGCCTCCTCCATTGCCCGTATCGCGGGGTTTGCCTCCTCCAGTTGGCGCGCAAAGTCGACAGCCGAGAGTCCGCCAAAGGCTTGGCGCCGAAGCTTCTCCAGCATCTCTTGATGCACAGAGATCGGCTTCAGGTTCCGCGCATAGTGCTTGGCGATATCGTTGATTGAGTCGAGGCCTGCCGCCCTTCGCATGGCCTCGTTCTTGATAGTCAGGCCAGCCGCTCGCCGAATGGTGTCGTTGTACATACCGAGGCTGGCGAACGTGTCTTTTGGGAAGTACTGTTCCATCATGCGCTTCGCCTGCGCAGCGATGGACGACCCATCGATGATTTCTTGGACATGCTTGGGGACCACCGAGCGCTCCAGCATTTCCTGAATCTGGCGGTGCGGCTCGAACTGTCGCGTCAACCCCTCCAGCTGGTAACGCTTCACGAGGTCCGGCATCTCTTGGATTTGGCGCAGCGGGCGCATCTGACGCTCGAACTGCTCCTGAATCTGCTGGAGCGCGGTCTTCTTGGGCCTGCCTGGCGGTTCGTCATGCGTGATGTTCATCCTAGCATTTTGACCGCGAGTCGGCTCGTGAAATCCAAGTCGCCGAGGCGAAGGTCTTGCCCGGGCGCAAACATTGACAACGGTTTTCTCATGCACAGGGCCCCACAAGACAGCGACCTCTTCCATTCGTGTAGTTGGCTGTCCTATCATCCGGCCACCTACAAAAAATGGCGGACTCACCGCCGCTTCAGGGAGATTGTGCGTGCGACTAGAAAGCGTTTCGATTGCGAACTTTAGGTGCTACCAACAGGAAGTCACCGTCTGGTTCAATGACCTGACAACCTTTATCGGCAAGAACGACATTGGCAAGTCGTCTGTTCTTGAAGCGCTGGAAATATTCTTCAACAACGAGACCGTCAAGATCGAGTCGGGCGACGCAAACGTTTACAGCGGTGATACGAAGGTATCTATCACCTGCGAGTTTTCCGAATTGCCGCCCAGCTTGACCCTCGACGCGGGTGCAGCAACGACGCTAGCTGCTGAGTACCTGCTGACGGCCGCCGGCACCCTCAAGATCCGCAAGGTATTCGACTGCAAGACCGCAAAGCCGACAGAGGAGGTCAGCCTGCTGGCTCACCACCCCACAGCGCCTGGGGTTGAAAACTTACTCGACCTCAAAGAGAAGGATCTCCAGGCCCTCGTCAAGAAGAAGGAGCTAGAAGTTGCACTGAAGGGCAACCCCGGCATGCGGCAAGCTCTTTGGCTCAGCGAACCCGATCTGCAGCTTGCTGAGGTAGCAATCCCCCTGAGCAAGGGTAAGGAGGACGGCAAGAAGATCTGGGATCAGTTGCAAGCGCACCTGCCGTTGTTTGCGCTGTTCCAGAGCGACCGCAACAGCAAGGACTCTGACGGCGAAGTTCAGGCGCCAATGATGGCCGCCGTCACCCAGGCGCTGGCTGAACTACAAGCGGAGATAAACGCTATCCAGGCCAAGGTTCGGCAGAAGACCGAGGAGATCGCCAGCCTGACGCACGACGCATTGAAGACCATCGATCCGAACTTGGCCAAGGAACTGACTCCTCAGTTCACCCCACCCACGCAGGCAAAGTGGAAGGGCCTCTTCTCGGTCAACATGGAAACCGACGACGGCATCCCGCTGAACAAACGCGGCAGCGGCATCCGCCGGCTGATCCTCGTCAGTTTCTTCAAAGCTGCGGCCGAACGGCGCCTCGCCAGCGGCGATAAAGCACGCAGCATCATCTACGCGATCGAAGAACCCGAGACCGCCCAGCACCCCAACAACCAAAAGATCCTGATCGAATCCTTCAAGGCGCTGGCGGGGGATGATGGTTGCCAAGTCATCCTGACCACGCACAGCCCAGGCTTCGCGGCCGAACTGCCTACAGACAGCATTCGTTACGTCACGCGCGACTTGGCGACGAAGCCTTGCGTTGAGTCAGGCGTCGATGTTTTCGAGAGCGTTGCTGCGGCACTCGGCATTGTGGCGGACAGCCGAGTGAAAGTCCTCATATGCGTTGAAGGACCGACGGACATCGATGCGCTGAAATGCCTGAGCCGTGCGCTGCATATCGCGGATCCAAAACTGCCAGATCTTTCGAGTGACCGTCGTTTCGCATTCGTACCCTCCGGCGGGTCAACTCTGCAGCATTGGGTTGCCGGGCGTTACCTGGCAGATCTCGGCCGCAAGGAGATGCACATCTACGATAGCGACGTTCCAGACTATGGCGCCGCGGTTGCCGCTGTTAACGCCCGCCAGGACGGTTCGTGGGCTACCCAAACGTTGAAGCACGAAATCGAAAGCTACCTCCACCCTGACGCCATCAAAGACGCACTCGGGGTTGTCGTTGACGTAGCCGATCACCTGAACGCCGACGGGCATGCTGTGCCGAAGGCTGTCGCTTTGGGAATGCACGCGGCGAACCCGGTTGGCGCCCCAATGAAGGACAGCACGGTCAAGAAGCTACTGGCGAGCAAGGCATTTCCTCGCATGACCGCCGACAGACTCGCCGAGCGAGATCCGAATGGCGAGGTCAGAGACTGGATGATGCGCCTGTTGGCCATGCTCTAGCCTCGTTGCTGACGCGCGCCCTCACGACTGCTACCAGGGGGCAGTCGGTTGCCTTTAGTGCATGCCTAACTCGTAGAGGATTGGCCTCTGCGACCGGCTGAACTCAAGCATTGAACTACTGCGTGCCAGTGCTGGATTCGACGCTGGCAATGCCCGAGGCATGTCGGCAGTTCCAGTTCGCGATTTTCAGATGCGGACATTGGGAACCGCAACGCATAGGGATTTGATCACCATCAGTCAATGTCATGTTTCATGAGTGGACCTGACTTTTGCCAGTGGAACACATCAATGTCACCTTTAGGTGGGCGCCGACGTTCGGTGTCAATTTTCATGCGACCGCAACCAGTGTGGATCTGCCACGCCTGCGGTCGGTTCTGCAGCGTCAAGAGCCGGTCGGTGTCGGCAAGCCGGCTCACGGTAGACACCGGCAAGTCGATATGCAGTTCGACCGGCTGCGTCGGCTTGACCGGCCGCTATGCGCGGCATAGCCGACTGAGTGCTGCGATTGGGCGGTGCGCGGCTTGAACGACTGCTCACCCCCCGCACGAGCTCACCGTTCCTACCCTTAGGGATTCTCTGCACGAATACCGCTGCGATGTGATTGAGCAAGCTTGAAGCCCAGACAATAGTCGCATGAAGCAAAGCAGCCTGGGCCTGAGCAACACAGTCAAGCGCACCCGCAAGCGCGAGTTCCTGGACGCCATGGAACTGGTGGTGCCCTGGGACTGAACTGGTCTCGCTCATAGAACCGTACGCGCCCGAAGCCGGGCGCCGGGGTCAGCAGCCCTTTGCAGTGCAGACCCTGCTGCGCATCCACTTCATGCAGCAGTGTTTCAAGCTCAGCGATCCCGCCATGGAAGAAGCGCTGCACGACATGCCAGCCTTTCGGGACTTTGCAGGCCTGTCCCACTGGGACGAGCACATCCCCAGTGAATCGAGCATCCTGCGCTTTAGGCACCTTCTAGAACGCCACAAGCTGGCCGATCAGATCCTGGCCACCGTCAATGCATTCCTGCAAGCTAAAGGGTTGCAGCTCAAAGCGGGCACTGTGGTGGATGCCACGCTGATTGCTGCGCCCACTTCCACCAAGAACCAAAGCGGCGAGCGCGACCCCGAGATGCACCAAAGCAAGAAGGGCAACCAGTGGTACTTCGGTATGAAAGCCCACATTGGCGTGGATGCGGACTCGGGCCTGGTGCACACGGTGCGAGGCACTAGCGGCAACGTGGGTGACGTGATCGAAGCCAACAGCCTATTGCACGGGCAGGAAACAGACGCATTTGGAGATGCGGGCTACCAAGGCGTGCAAAAACGGCCTGATGCCAAGCCAACCGTGCGCTGGCACGTAGCCATGCGTCCAGGATTGCGCCGGGAGTTAGACAAGGACAAGCCTCTTGAGGCGCTGATCGATCAACTGGAGCGCACCAAGGCCAGCGCATCCGGGCCAAGGTGGAGCACCCGTTCCGCGTGCTCAAGCAGCAGTTTGGGTACGTGAAGGTGCGATACCGGGGGCTTAAGAAGAACACGGCGCAGCTCGTCACTCTATTTGCGCTCTCAAACCTGTGGATGGCAAGGCACAAGTTGATGGCTTGTATGGGACAGGCGTGTCTGCAAGGGGCGTAATGCCCCCGCGAAGCCGGGCAATTGCCCTCGCGCAGTGCCTGCTGGGCGTGCCCAATCGCCCAAAGCGGGTGCCGTTTTAGTTCGGGCGTCGCTACGGCACAGCCAGAACTGATTCGTGAAGAGCTTCCTTAGCGGCAGTTTTCAAAGTGACTTAACGATTGCTTCGCAGCGCTCCCGACCGAAGGTTAAGCAACGAATTCGTCGGGAGAGCAGGAAAACGAGGGTGCTTTAACTCCCTAAGCTTCTACCACTTGAACTTAATAATGCTGATCGGCATGCCGCTGGTTGATGTGGCAATCTGGGGTGGTCGGTAAACCATCTTTGCATCGAGAAGTGCTTGCTGAAGCCCAAGCTTTTCTGCCACGGTGCCCAAGGTCGGGGGCGCATGGCCAGGGAAGAGATTCAGAAAGACAGGCTGTGAGCGAAGCTCAAAGTAGAAACCTCCAATATTCCCGTTCTTGATCAACGGGATCATGACGATTGCACTTGGGCTGTGCGAGGTCGCTTTGTCAGGTAATAGGAAGTGGGCCCCCATCAGGTGGTTGAAGGGTAGCTTACCCAAGGCCACGTCTATGAGGTAAGGCGATGGCAGAGCCGGCACGAAACCATTCATGGCGACGCCAATGTGCAGGTTGCTACCGTAGGAGAGGTTGATGGCTGTCTTGAGCAGCCAGCGTTCAAATTTGTGGCCGTCGATCCTGTTGTCGTCCAGAGCTCCCTTCTGGGCGGGCGTCGTGGATTGCTGGAAGAGGCCCACGGCTTTCTTCGCTTCTGAATCTGCATCGGAGAGAGCCGAGTTATGAGTCTTGCAGAGGATTTGCCGTTCAAGGCCATTGATCCCTATAGATTTTGTTTCCCCCTTGCACCAATCAAAGCCAGACACACACACGGCGCCTTCAGGGAAGAGGCACTTCGACACAAGGTGTTCGGCTGACGGCCCTTCGCCACAACCACCACAGGCAGCAGCCCAACACTTGAACTTTCGGCTCTGAGTATTGCCCATGGTGTCAGCGGCGTTTGCCATGTCCATAGCTCCCGGGCAGCATGAGGCGAGAGTCCAAAAGGTCGTGGCTCACTTTCGGCTTAATAGTCTTTTTGGCAGGCTTCGCAGGCGAAGCCTTGACGGTAATAGATTTGGAGAGAGCCTGCTCTGCAGCCTTGGCAACTAGTTCGGGCGTGGTCTTCTTGAATTTGCGCGGCTTCGTCGCGGTCAGCACGAAGTTAAGCTTGGGACGAAGCGTGGATATGAGGTCATTGGCATGTGCGGTGCCTTCCAGTAGCACCAGCAGGTTGTTGAGGTAACTGAAGTCTCCATGCTTGGCTGCATGCTCCGTGGCCATCTGCACTGCGAGGTTGTAGATGCCTGACTGGCAGAGCTTTTTGAGATCAATGAAGGCGCTGATCTTTGGATCGGTCACGGTGCCGACGAACTTGCGAAGCTCGTTAATCCTTTTTTCATCCATTTCCTCCTCCCCCTGAAGCAGCGATTCAAATTATTTCAAAATGAGGTTGTAGCACTCAAAGATAGTTATGCCCCCACTGTGGGCGTGAGATAGGTCGGATTCTTAGACGCATGCTTGATGAGGCCGGGAACGGACACCGCAGAAAAGCCAATTTTGTAGAGATTCTCAGTTCCAGATATCCTATGAGACTTGAGGTCGTCGCGGCAAAGCGAATGGCTGTTCCCGGCCATTAGTACTCCTTCGCAGGCGGGCACCGTATGTCTGCAACGAGCCTCAAGCGGTTAGCACAGACAGTGCGCACCGCGACTTCCCGTAGGTAGGCATCGCCCAGTGGCTCCACAGTGTCAGCTCAACGCCATGCCCAAATGCGGCGCAGCAAAACAGGAGCCGGTCGGGCTGGACGGAATACATAACGGGATGGTTTGTGCATGACTTTCTCGGTGTCGGCTTTTGCAATACTGTACAAAACATCAGTACTATGCGCAAGAGTGCTTCGTAGCTCTCAACCTGTTCTCCCGAGGCATCAGAATTAGCGTGCCACCGTCTTCCGCTCCACCTGATGTCCTCAGCCCTCCCACCCACCGAACTCCGGGGCTTCCTCCTCACACGCCACTGGCGCGACCTTCCAGACGGCACCGAGCTTGAATACTGGCTGTCCACCGACGAGGGGCCCAAGAAGGTGCTTCTGACCCAGCAGACGTCGGTCGCCTTCCTGCCGGTTCGACACCGGGTTGCGGTGCAGGCCCAACTGGCGAACCTGCAGGGCCTGGAAGTGAAAGAGCTAGGGTTGAAGACGTTCGAGCAGGAGCCTGTCCTCGGTGTCTATGCCCGCAGGTTCCGCGATCTGGGCAAGCTCACGCGCGAACTCCAGCCTCTGGGAATCCCGCTGTACGAAGCGGATATCCGCCCGCACGACCGCTACCTGATGGAGCGGTTCATCACAGCCGGTGTCCTGGTTGAGGGAGGCCAGCGCGAAGGCTCGACCATCCTCGACGGCCGCTTGAAGCCCGCGTCTGGTTGGCGCCCGGTGTTGAAGGTGGTGTCGCTGGACATCGAGACGAGCGCAACGGAGGATCTGTACTCCATCGCACTGGATGGTGCGGGTGACCGGGTGGTGTTCATGCTGGGGGAAGCACCAGAGTCTGTGTCGGCGCCAGCTGTGTCGCCGATGGACTTCAGGCTTGTGTACTGCTCAACTCGCCGAGAGATGATCGAGCAACTCAATGCCTGGTTTACGAATCATGACCCGGATGTCATCGTCGGCTGGAGCGTGATCCAGTTCGACCTGCGGGTGCTGCAAAAGACCGCCGATGCGAACTCCGTGCAACTACTGCTCGGACGTGAGCGCCGACCCATCGCGTGGCGGACGCACCCGGGCCGACAGGGCTACCTGTTCGCGCCCATGCCCGGACGGGTCGTCGTCGATGGGATTGAAGCGCTCAGGGCGGGCATGTGGAGCTTCCCGTCGTTCAGCCTTGAAGCGGTCTCACAGAAACTGCTCGGTGAGGGCAAGGAGATCGGCGATGCCTACGACAAGATGGCCGAGATCGAGCGGCGCTACCAGGAAGACAAACCGGCCCTTGCCAGCTACAACATCCGCGACTGCGCGCTTGTCCTGCGCATCTTCGACAAACTGGAGCTGCTGCCGTTCGTGCTGGAGCGAGCCCAGACCACAGGCTTGCAAATAGATCACTTTGGTGGGTCCATCGCCGCGTTCAGCCACCACTACCTGCCGCGCATGCACCGCCTGGGCTACGTGGCACCCAACGTGGGCGACATCGCGGCCAAGGCCTTCCCCGGCGGCTATGTGATGGACTCCACGCCGGGCTTCTACGACACCGTCGTGGTCCTGGACTACAAAAGCTTGTACCCCTCCATCATCCGGACCTTTCTGGTGGACCCGGTAGGCTTGGCAGAGGGAGAGAGCGCCGACGCACAGACCGGGTTGGTGCAAGGGCCGCAAGGCACGCTGTTCTCGCGCGAGAAGCACTGCCTGCCTGACATCGTGACCACCCTATCGACTGCCCGGGACGAGGCCAAGCGGGCGCGCAACCAGCCGCTATCACAGGCCCTGAAGCTGCTCATGAACTCCTTTGCCGGCGTTCTGGGTGCATCCGAATGTCGCTTCTTCAATCCGAAGCTGGTGTCCGCCGTGACCCTGCGCGGCCACGAGGTGATGAAGCTCACCCGCACATTTGTGGAGCAGCGTGGATACCAGGTCATCTACGGAGACACCGACTCCATCTTCATCTGGCTCAAACGCACCTATCCCAATGCGGAGGCGCACGCCATTGCGGCCGGCCTGGTGCAGGAGATCAATGCCTGGTGGACCCGCAGACTGCGAGAAGAGCAGCAGCTGGAGAACTTTCTCGAAATCGAGTTCGACACCCACTACGCCAAATTCTTCATGCCCACCATCCGAGGGTCAGACATCGGCAGCAAGAAGCGCTACGCCGGCCTGAGCATCGATGAAGAGGGGCGGGAGGAGATGGTCTATCGCGGGCTGGAGATGGCCCGCAGCGACTGGACCCCGTTGGCACGCCAGTTCCAGGAGGGCTTGCTGTCACGCATCTTCCATGGGGAGCCCTACCGGAAGTTCGTGACCGACTATGCGCGGTCGATGCTGGATGGCCAGATGGATGCGCTGCTCGTGTACCGCAAGCGTCTGCGTCACAGGCTCGATGCCTACGAGGTCAATGTGCCGCCCCAGGTGCGCGCGGCGCGCATTGCTGACGCGCACAACGCGAAGCTGAACCGTCCGCAGCAGTACCAGCGTGGCGGCTGGATCGAGTACGTGATGACGCAGAGCGGCCCCGAGCCTCTGGAGACCCGGCATTCGCGCATTGACTATGAGCACTACCTCGCCAAGCAACTGCAGCCTATTGCCGATGCGATTCTTCAGCCGTTGGGGGATAGCTTTGTGGCATTGACGAGTGCGCAGAAGGTGTTGTTCTAGGGGGGCGGGGACGACCTGGGGCGATACCCAACGACGAAGCTGGTTGACCGGGTAGAGGGTGAGATGTCCGTTTGACTAAGCAATTGCGCTTTGCTAGCACGGTCTACTCGCTCATGTTGATTGTGTTTCGACCATCAAACCTGAGGCTGGCGTTTGACCGCATTGCGCGATTTTTGCCATTCACGCTGAGCGGTCCAGTGGCACAGGCCAGTGTCAGCTGACTAAACCAACCTGAGCCAAGCGTCGCTAGGTGCCGTTGGCTCGGAAAGCGACAGCTATCGCGCCAACTGGGTGCCAGCGGCCCCTTTTCATCAAGCTTTGCACGCGTTGCCGATATTTCTGAGGATTTGGCGCATTCTCCGCACGCCCTTTGTGTCGCCGAGTGTTGCACCACCAACAGGCGGCAACGATGTTTTGTGGAATATCGCGCCCCTGATCCTGGCGAGCAGTTAGATGCTCAGCCGTGCAACGAAGGTACTTTTGCCACTTAGGCTTAAGTTCTGTGGGCGTGAATTCAGGCAATGCAGGTTCAATCATTGCCAAGCCGCAATAAAAACAGCGGCACTGTTGGGTGATTGCGGACTGGATACGGAGTTTGGCTATCTTGTTCATTTGGCAGCAGGGGTAGTGTTGAAGCTACTCCCGTTGCCGATAGCCGGACAGGTCGGGCGCCGGGGCATTGCACCACACGGCTATGCGCCAGGTAACCCGAACGCGGCCGGGGTCGCATCAGCCCCGGACAAGCAATAATTTATATCGCCGAGTTCAGTCAGCGCAAGCACCGACTGTTGCATGCATGCGTCATGCAGACCCGACAGGTAGTTCCACCTGCTGCGCCGGATCCTTCGCTCGGTGCACAAACAGCTCCAGCGTCGGCACCCTGATCAGCGCCTCGGCCTGCTCAATGGTGCCGTGCAACCAGGTGTCCCAATCGCCCTTTTCCACCGGCACCACAGTGCGTTTGTCCTGCATGTCGGGCGCGCGCTTGGGGTCGGGCCTGTGCATCAGGTTGAGCACCGGCACGTCGTCACAGTTCTGCGTGATCATCGTGTAGCTGGGCAGCACCTCGCCCGTGGCCGGGTCTGTCCACTCGCTCCACAGGCCCGCAAGGCCCCAGGGCTCGCCATCGGCGCGCTCGAAATGCCAGGGGATGTGCTTCTTGGTCCCCCAGTAGGGCTCAACGTAAAGCTGTGCCGGGATGATGCAGCGCTGCCCCTTGCGCCAGGGGCCACCATAGGTCCACGCCTTTGCCATGCCTTCCCGCCGGGCGTTGAAGGTGCTCAGGCGCTTACCGTCCTTGCCTGTGGGGATGTGTGTTTTGGAGTTCGGCGGGATCATGCCCCACTGCCCCACCACCACCTCGCGCCCTGCCCCACCCTTGGCCCGCAGGAACGGCCCACGGTACAGCGGGCTCATTTTGTCGCGCCATTCCGCCTCGGGCACGTCACCGAAGTGCAGCACCAGCTGCTCGCGGCCCGGGACCTCGTAGTAGGTACACATGGCAACATTCTGGCAGCAGATGGATATACTGTGAATATGTACAGCTTTTTGGATTCCCCCCTGCCCGTGCCATATGACGCGGCCGTGCAGGTGCTCGCTCTGCCGGTGTGCGGCGTGAGTGTGCGCGCGGGGTTTCCATCGCCTGCCGATGACTTCGTCGTGGAGCGGCTGGACATCATGCAGTTGCTGGTGAAGCACCCCCAGGCCACCTACTTCTGGCGGGTGCGGGGCGACTCGATGCGCGACGCGGGCATTGATGACGGCTGCATCATTGCCGTGGACCGGGCGATCAAGCCCAAGCACAACAACATCGTCGTGGCCATTGTGGACGGCGAATGCACGGTGAAGTTTTTGCACCAGCGCGCCGGCCGCATCAAGCTGCGCGCGGCCAACCCCACCTATCCCGACATCATTCCCCGCGACAGCCAGACCATTGAGGTGTGGGGTGTGGTGAGTGGCTGCGTGAAGCTGTTTCCCACCTGATCTGATGGATGGAGGCCAGCATGTACGCGCTGGTGGACGGGAACAATTTTTACGTGAGCTGCGAGCGGGTGTTCCGTCCGAGTCTGAACGGCCGCCCGGTGGTGGTGCTGAGCAATAACGACGGCTGCGCCATTGCCCGCAGCAATGAGGCCAAGGCCCTGGGCATCAAGATGGGCGCGCCGTGGTTCCAGATTCGGCACATGGAGGAAACCCACGGCCTGGTGGCGCTGAGTGCGAATTTCACGCTGTACGGCGACATGAGCGACCGCATGATGAGCCTGGCGGCGGGCCTGGGACCCACGCAGGAGATTTACAGCATCGACGAGTCATTCATCGGCCTGCAAGGAGTGCGGGGCGATCTGACCAAACGCAGCCAGGCCATCCGCGACCGCATCAATCAGTGGGTGGGCATCCCCTGCGGGGTGGGCATCGGCCAGACCAAGACGCTGGCGAAGCTGGCCAACTACATCGCCAAGACGGCCGAGCGTAAACCGGGCAGCTACCCGGCCGAGCTGGCCCAGGTGTGCAACCTGACCGCCCTGCCCGCCCAGGACCTGGACGACGTGCTGGCCGCCACGATGGTGGAAGAAGTCTGGGGCGTTGGCCGCAAGATCGCAGCGCAACTGCATGAGGGTGGCGTACATACCGTGCTGGACCTGGCCCGGTTAGACCCCGCCACCGTGCGCAGGCGTTGGAGCGTGGTGCTGGAACGCACCGTGCGCGAGCTGCAGGGCATGCAGTGCATTGACGTGGACGACGCACCCGCACCCAAAAAGGAAATCGCCTGCACCCGGTCATTCGCCCAGTCAGTGACCGAGCTGCCCCCGCTGGTGGAAGCCGTGAGCGAGTTCGCCAGCCGCGCGGCCGAGAAGTTGCGCAAGCAAGGCAGCCTGGCCAGCCAGCTGCTGGTGTTCTGCCACACCTCCCCTTTCCGACCCGGCCCCAGGTTCAACCGCAGCATCGTGGTGCCGCTGCGCCGACCCACGGCCGACACCGGCAAGCTGGTGTGGGCTGCTGCTGCAGGCATGCGGCGTATCTATGAGCCTGATTACAAGATGGCCAAGGCCGGGGTGATGCTGCTGGACCTGGTGCCGGACAGCGTGCTGCAGGGTGAGTTGAATCTGGAGGATGAAGACCATCGAGACCGCACCAAGCTGATGGTGGCGCTGGACACACTCAATCAGCGCTTTGGCAAGGGCACCGTTCATTCAGGCGCCACGGGCGGCACCAACAGAGACAAGGATTGGGGGATGAAGCAGCAGCGGCGCACTCCGCAGTACACGACGCGGTGGGAGGATGTGCCGATTGCGAGGGCCTGATGCTCGTCCACAATGGACGAATCCAATAAGGAGAAACGTCTATGCCCGCACTCTACCTGCCGCCCCAACATCCAGACCCGGCGCACCCTTTTGAAGGGGACCGACTAGAAAGAAAAGCTTTAGCCGGTCGCCTTACTAAGATGATTGATCGGTTACCAGCCGGCGCGGTGCTTGCTCTGGACGCTGCTTGGGGCGACGGTAAATCCTGGTTCGGCAGAAACTGGCACGCTGACCTGCTAAGCAAGGATTACAAGTCAGCCTACGTCGACACTTTTGCGGCGGACTATATGGAAGACCCCTTTTTCCTTCTTGCAGGAGAGATATCGATTGCCTTAAATCAAGGAAAGGTCAGCGACCTAAAGAAAAGGGGAGCAGAGGTTGCAAAAGCTTTGGCACCAATTACGACAAAGGTACTGCTAAATGCAGTCGGAAAATTACTCGGCACCAACGACATCACGGGGAAATACGCAGAGGCCGTCTCTGGGGCGGCTGAAGCTGCTGCAGAAACCGTAGAGAACATGATCACTGAAAAAATAACTGACTATGAACGCGAAAAAAGTAGTGTAACGGCATTTAAAAAACAACTAGCAATTCTGGCCGAAGAAAATTTCAAAAAAACAGCAAAGCCAATAATAATTTTTGTCGATGAGCTAGATCGCTGTAAACCAGATTTTGCGGTAAAGACCATTGAACGTATTAAACACTTTTTTGAAGTCAAACACGTTGTATTTATCCTATTGCTCAACAAAGGGCAGATACACGAATCAATTCGAGGGGTCTACGGTGCAAACATCGATGCCGAAAGGTATCTGGGCAAATTTATTCAATTCTCCCTAACCTTCCCCAAAAGAGCCATTCCAGACGAAAATCCACCATACAAGACTTTTGCACGCCAAAAGCTTCACGACTATGGTTTTGAAGGTGCAGATGACATTGATATGCAGGCAGCAGCCCTCGCCACATGTGCAGAAGCATATTCATTGACGCTTCGGGACATAGAGAGATGCATCATACTAATATCACTAAACCCACAGTACTTTCAGAGATACCACCCTCTTCTAATTGCCTTTGGTCCTGCCATTAAAATAGGATACCCAAAAGCGTTTGATCAAATAACCAACCCATACAACACAGAAAACAATGAAATCAACTCAGCAGTATCACGCATCTTTGCGGGAAATGAAGAATTCTGCATGACTCTGAATAAGCTTCATAGCATGATAATAACAAAATCCGGCGCCGATGATGAAATTCTAGTAACTGCGCAGAATAATATAGGATTTCGATCAAGAGCCCCAGAAAAAGAATTACTCAAATTCTATGAAGCATTGAGTTTGAAAATAGAATAAAGCCCTTACGCACAAATACCTCATAACCCGGCAATCTCGCCCCACACGCCTGCAGCTCCGTCTTTCTCTGGCTACTGAAGCTGGTCCCCAGCCAGTACGCACCAATCAGGGCAATCACCCCCGGCAGCTCCGTCACAAACTGCACCCGTAGCTCACTGCTGGAGTTGTCCGGGTGCACAAACAGCACATCCGCGATCAGGCCATACAGGGGCAACAGCAGCAGAAGCGAGATCCAGAATGCCGGGTTGTGCCAAAACCCCTGCGTGCCTGGCTGCAGGTACGCCGCATTGGCGAGGGGAATTGAAATGAAGGGAGAGTGAGAAGTGCGACAAATCGGGATTTTGCGGGTCGAACCGTGACAACGCGGGCTACACCGTTGAAAACAATTTGCTCATGGCAAAAGCTCTGGTTGTATTCTGCGCCGTGAGGAGCGAATGCCATGAGCGAAGATGATTGGGAGCCTGAGGACGAAATCAATGACGACAGAGTGACAGTGTTTGCTGGTGCTCTGGCCCAACCCATTGCAGATTTGATTGAATCACTGTCACTGCGACAAATCAAAAGTGCTCAGGATGTCGTTGGCGAGCACGAGAACGGCTACTGCATCTCAATCTTGGTGCTGTCTGTTTTGGCCTTTGAATCTCTCGCAGGTCGCGTTTCTCACCTTCGACGTAGGGATGTTGGCTTAGAGCGCCAAGAGTCCAGCACTCTCAAGTTCTTACGGAAGGTAGATCCCGCCTTTCCTCTGAAGTTGATGGAGGATTTGGTAGATGTGTATCTGTTGCGCGATGCCCTAGCCCACGGACATATATGGACGGTTAAGTACACCATGGGTCGGGGGGGGGCGACAGTCACCTCGCGGGAGAGACACCCCGGTTATGGAGATCCAAAGCACGTGGATCGAGTCGATGGAAACAAGGGCGTCACCAAAAATTTGGGCCTCAACGTCCTGCCTAGCGAAATCGGGCTGCGCGAAGCATCGGTCGCTATGAGAACACTCGCTGCCACCATCCAGCGGCTGGTAGACATAGGCGCCGTCGAACTTCCTGCAGTGGTACGGCGAGTCAAGTATCAGGGAAAGTACATCGGGTTCTGGTCGCTTGCCGACGAACTGGACCGATTGAGGGAACTAAAGCCGAAGCGATTGCTGCAGGTACCTAAGCCCTCCAAAGGGTAAGACCTACACAAGGTCAACGATGTTGGCCTTGTCTTCTTCGGACGCGCCAAGGAACGGACGCGCGGGAATGTCGCCCCAAAGCAGCGGAAAACCGCGCTCTCGGGTTGAATCACCCCGGATTCCGCAGAGGCTGTTTGGTTTAAGTCAGAGCACCACCTCGGTGCTCTGACTGGCAAGTTGCCGGGATTAGTTTGCCTCTGCCTCGGCTGGCGGTGTGTAGCCGAACGGTTCGAGCAGGCGGTGATGGTTAAACCACGATACCCATTCGAGCGTTGCGAACTCAACTACTTCCTCGGTTTTCCATGGAGCCCGGCGATGAATCAATTCGGCCTTGTACAGGCCATTGATGGTCTCGGCCAGGGGGTAGTCGTAACTGTCGCCCTTGCTGCCCACCGAAGGCTCGATGCCCGCATCGGCCAGCCGCTCGGTGTACCTGATGCTGACGTACTGCGAGCCTCTAACGGAGTGACAGTCCAAGCTGCCGTAGCGTCGCGTTCTGGCTGACGGGCATATAGGGCTTGTTCCAAGGCATCGAGCACGAAGTCTGTGTGCGTCGAACTGCTCACACGCTACCGCTCACTCAATGTCCCGTTAGGCCTGCTCTCCTGACAACGCTGCCTGTGAAGGCTTCTTCGGCCACTTCAAGAACGAGCTGTTCTATTCTCGGGACTGGAAGGGCAGTTCATTGAGGTGTCGACGATTACATACCTTGGTACAACGTGGAGCGGATCAAGATCTCCCTTGGCTCCCTCAGCCCTACTTGAATACCGGGTGAGCTTTGGACTTACGGCATAAAGCCAGTCCCAGTTTTTATCCTCCCTCCGCAGTCGAGAGCTTGGTACGCTCTAATTGAACAGCTTGGGGTTCAATCGGCGCATCCGATCCTCCTGTTGATTGCACAAATCCATCACGGTTGTTTGTGCATTTACGGAAAAGTCGCGATTGAACTCGCCGTTGGGGCGCAGCAGATCAGTTGCGATGTAGCCAGCTGGAAATGAACCCTCGCACACAATAGATATGTCTTGGTTGGCTTTCGGCTTGAGCTTGGATTTCACGTCTACAGCCCTCCAGTTCGCTGCCGGAACAGACTTCACAGGATTACGCACGGCCTTAGGGTCGTTGATCTCAACAAGCGCTTGCTTCGTGCTGTAACCTTGCGCTGCATGTGCGGAGCCAATGGTCAATACGGCCAGGGCGATAGTCACGTTAACGTTCAACTCGTATTTCATTGTTATCCGCGATTAATCGTGATCGTTGAGATGGTCAATCGCTGCGACGATATCGGCGCTCATGCCACTTGGAACAAAGCGAGCGTGTATCCGACGCACGAATTCCTCCTCCGCTTTTTTGGATATGATCACCAATTTCAACTCCAAGCCAAGAGCAGAGACGATCAGCTTTCCATTCGTTGCGCGCTCTGCTTCAAAGCCAGAAAACTCGCATTCGCTTTCAACTGCTTCAATAAGCGCAGCGACATTTGGCGCGTCGCGGGGATCAGCCGCGTCCAACCACTCATCGAAATCAAACGTTGTGCCCACACTTTCCTCCTTGTAATGCCTACCGGCACCTCGGTGTGCCGTGCCCGCATTGCGAAAACCGGCTCGCCAGGCTTCGCGGTTCAGTCGCCTTCCTGTATTCCGTCAAAATTTCCTTCAAGTCACAACTTTAGACACGCTTTGCAATACGGTGCCGTCTTGCGTGAGCAAGTGGACTTCACTCCCGTGCAGCCATCCTTCGGAATACCTAGTTTAAGTGTATGAGTTAGCTGGATATGTAAAAAATCAGACTCCGTGCTTGCAGGAATCACGGGATTCATCGGTGACGTCGTTTTTTTCGTCATGATTTCCTCTAAATTGGAGAGAATTTTGAACTCAAACCCATCAAGAGCCATGTCAAAACCAACGAACACATCGAAGTCGCAGTAAGACAACTCTATAGCGAACGACGGCACGAAAAGGTTCAAGTGCGTTGCCAGCTTCCGATCCAGGGCTTTTTCAGCATCAAAAGTTCGGAACAAGTCGGGCGAGACGATCAAGACTTGTAGCTTATTTTTCGCAGCACGAACCCCGCTCTTAATTTTCAATTGTCATTTGCTGTCCGCTCATTAGTAGTTTTTAACAATCTATATTTTTTAGTCTGGTACGTGTTTCGCCACAACTATTCTCGAAACGCTCGTGGCAGCTTTAGTGAAAGCCTCGCTATCAGCCGCAGCCGCAGAGTACCCCTTGCGAACTGGACCTGTGATCACCCAAATGTCACCCGCCAGATTCAGGGGCCTTACTTCTATCCCTAGCTCAACCGATTTTGACTTAATTTCCTTCAATTGCTTCTTGGAGTTAACTGTTATTAAAACTTTCCAAGATGAGTCATTGTCTATGACCCTTCGGGGAAACCCGATGGGTTCTAAGCCATGAAGCTCTCTTGAGTCATCATACATCTCCACCATTTTTGCAAAATTTGATTTTTCCAACTCTGATACGGAGATATCTTTTTGCCCCTTACCGCTAAACCTAATTACAGCAGTCTTAGCACCAGCAATTTTATCAAATGCCTTCATATCATCCTCGCTCATGAGCAGGTCAACCACTTCGAGAACTTTGGACGATACGACCTTGCGCGCAGGCTCTTCCTCTCTAGCAAGTTTTCTATCAATTACTTTTACATCGTCTGCAAGAATTTCTATTCTGTCAAAAAATATCCATTCTTCGCCGATATATGCATAAACAATTCTAAATATTAAGTCTGGGTCTGCTTGAGTTTCGGTGACATAAAAGTACGACGCAGATCGACCCTCAATCGGGGGCCTAGAGGTCCAGAAAGTGACGCCCTTAAATTTGTCGATTTCTACAGTGTTGCTTCGGTCGGTAATAGGACGGATGATGGCTCTTTTTTCATCAATCGTTAGCGTTCGTTTGGCGGGTGCGACTATCGTACTTGCCTCAGATGCTGAATAAGATTCAGATTTTTGACAGCCCCCCAGTGTTAATAGAGCAGCTATGAATAGTAAATGCCTCATTTTCCCTCGGTCTATTTTTGTAAAAATATCTTCCGCAAATACACTGCGTTTAAGTGTTTTTCTATGCAAATGCGGGTCATGGTCAGCATGTAGAGCTTTCTGGCTGGCCCCTGAGTGCTCTATTGATTTTTTTCCTTTGGCTTATCAGTCAATAGTCGTCAGCTAGCTGCTCAGGGCTGTGCGGGGCAAGTGCCCCACTTGGTCACCATGCGCCAGCCTTCAAAGTGCGCTCCCTGACTACCTGACTCTTTTTGCTTACAACCGAAGACCTTCCCATTAGCAAGTGATCCAGACACTTCAGTTGGAGTGTCGTTTATCGATTTTAGTTTGTGGCCAGAGTTCTTTTAATTGCGGATAAGCACGCTTGCAGTGACCCAATTTTTCACTCATAACTTAATCAGTTCTCCCTCAACCCGAGGTGAGTGTGGAACCAAAAACGATGCCAAGACATGTGAGAAAGCGGTTCATAGTTAATCAAAAATTCGGTGCAAACGCACTGCAAAGCCGAGGTAGGCTTTGCGCTGTGACCTTTTGGGCCGCGCGAAAAGAGCGCAGATTTCAGATCTACTTGATCGCAGCCAGCACACCAAGCTCGGTGACCAAGATTTCACCAACGGGCCTGTGTCCAATGAGCGCGCGCAAATTCTCTTCATTCGCGCTTCGAGCCCAAGTCTCGGAGATGTGAAGCACCGTAGTCGGGGTTCCATCGATTAGGAATGACCAGTACTCGGTTCCTGATGACACCTGATTGGGTGCGTACACATCCGTGAGTACGTTGCTCACAGCAACTTTATCCATGTGCTTCTCCTTTCCGATCAGTTGGCGGGTACGCCGTTGGGGTGCCGTTCACGCGCGCTTGCGGCCCAGAATTGGATGGCTTCATTGATATCGGCAACAGGACCGGGAAGTGTCATCAGGAGCTGATCCTTCAACGCCTTGGCACTCTGGCTCTGGAATTGCTGCGCTGCATTGACGGCTGCTCGCAGCATCTGGAAACTCCCTTCAGTCAAGGCGCTCATTGCTTCTTTCAGATCAAGTCCGCACAGTAGATGCGGAAATCCTCGGTGAGACGGGAGAACACGGTGAAGTTCATAGCCTTCACTTCGGTATGCGGATCAATTGAGGTGTTCGGCCCATTCCAGTAGGCGTTTGTGCGCGCTCCATCCGACTAGGGCAGCAATCTTTTCGTCGAGAGCATCGATTTCGGGTGACAGCGGAGAAACCTCACCGGTCGTCTTGCGCGTGCGTTGGAGTTCTCGAAGGAGCTTAGTTCGCTGAATTGCAAGCTCTTGGCTTTGCGTGTTGTCCATGGATCTGGTCTGTGCACGGACCTTCTTGGTGCACTCATCGCACGCCACGACGATAGGTTCAGTGGTCACATCATCGGGCAGCGGCTGTACCACCCTTACGCCAATGGTGCCACCGTCAATGTCGCCATTCAGATCATGGGTAACGTGCACGTCGTGCCCATTCGCGCATTGGCCAATCAAGATACTGGGTTTTGGCATGATGATCCTGTTTACTTTGTTGCTCAAACGCAGATGGAAATGATCCCGTTCAACTCTTCACATGCAGACTCGAAAACTACTGGTGGCACCTGTTTCCAAGGATGCGGGCGAGCGCCACGGTCGCGCCAAGCAAATGACTTCGGTTGATGCGCCAAAACATAACAGACCTTGCCCTTGGATGAGGTGAACTTCACCGCAAAGGGATTTGTTTCGTTGCTGGGCGCGTGCGTCATCGGCAAGCCAATAACAAGGTTTGTACGTTGGTTGAAGGCCTTGGTAGACACGACCAGCATGAGGTGCTCATCCTTCATCTCCGCACCAACTTGCGGATTGAAATCAATCCAGATTATGTCGCGACGGTCAGGCACCCACTGCTTGCTCGTGGCCACCATCAGAAAACTTCCGCTCCGGCACGGCCAGTGGCCATGACTTCGCCGCCGTGAATGGCCGGATCAAACGCTTTGAGCTTTTGGGCCAACGTCAACTTGGGCTTGCCAACAGTACGCAGAAAAACGCCGCCATCGACCACTTCAACCTTGATGAGTACGCCGCGCGTGAGCCTAGCCGCCTTGGCCACGGGGGCGGTGATACGCACCGCGAGGCCGTTACCCCACTCCTGTACCGTCTGGTCAACAGAAACAGTAACTGTCAATTGCATCACCTCTTTGCAATGTTTCAACCAGTTTATATCCACACAACTCTGGTTTCAACACGTATCAACAGCGATCAAACCTCATCGGTAAACATAACCTGCAGGGTGTCCTGATCGGCATCCACGTAGCGATATGAGCAATCGATGCTGGAGTGCCTCAGAAGCTGAGTCCACAGTCTCCATGTCGCTCGTGGTGGCCAGCACCTTGCTGGCGAATGTGTGGCGACCTGAGAGGCTTGAGCCGCCCTCAATGCCCGCACGCTGGTAGAGCTTGGTGACATGGGCCTGCAGAGAGTCGCATGCTCGGTAGGCTCTCCCATCGCCAGTATCCAGCACTCGACGCTTTGTGTTCTGCGACATGCCGTCACCCCGGCTGCTGTAAATCATTGGCTGATGGGGCGGCTGCAGTCTCGGACATATAGCCGTAGACGAACGGAAGCCTAACTAGTAAAGTAATTTCCTGTCGTGGTAAGTGTGGAGGTGAAATCATGCCAGCAACAATCGGCCCGTTTCGGCTCGATGGCGTGCAAATGCCAACTTGGCTGCTGCGCTTTGACAAGCATGGCGCGTGCACATCTCCGGCCACCTGCAAACTGTTGCTCGATCAAGTACGCGATGGGGCGTACAGCGACGTCATTGTTTTCTCGCACGGCTGGAATAATGACTTTGATGACGCAGCCGCCAGGTACACGCGTTTTTTGAATGAGTTCGAAACGCTGACGGCGGCACACCCCCTGCCACGTCCCGAAAAAGGCTATGCACCCATCTTCGTCGGTGTGGTGTGGCCGAGTATCTGGCTTTCGTTCGACAGCGGCCCGCAGATTGCAGCCGCTCCAGATGGCGCGAGGGAAGCCGTGACCGAAAGCCCCGTTGCACAGGCGCTGGCCGAAGGTGTTGCAGCTAGAGGCGGGGCGCAGGCTGCCGAGCGCTTGTACGCCTTGTTGGCCTTGCCACATCTCAACGACGAGCAAGCAAGCGAATTGGCGAAACTGGCCGCTCCGGCCTTCGGCACGCTCGCTGACGATGAAACAGGGGCTACGCGAGATACCAGCCCCGCCGATTTGCTCGCTATGTTGCGTGCGATGCAGCAAGCTGCGGCCAGTGCCGCAATCACGGGACGTGCGCCGCTCGACCAATGGGCTGATGATCCCCCTGCCGCAGTCGAGGGTGCAAATGAGCCGCAGCCAGCAGGTCTGCTCAATTCTCTCGACCCGCGAAATGCCTTGCGACTGTTCTCTGTCTACCAAATGAAGGACCGAGCTGGAGTCGTTGGTGCCCACGGCGTCGCTGCCTTGCTGCACGACCTGCTCGACGCTGCAGGTCCGGCGCGTGTGCATGCAGTAGGACACAGCTACGGCTGCAAGGTTATGCTGTCGGCTGTCTGTGCGCCACCTGCACCTGTGCGCTCTCTAGATTCACTGTTGCTGCTGCAACCGGCCATCTCGCACCTATGCTTTGCAGATGTCATCCCTCGCAACGGCAAGCCGGGGGGCTATCGAGTGGCACTCCAGCGTGTGAGGACTCCAATACTTTGCACCTACAGCAACAAGGATTTCGCGCTGCACCAGACCTTTCACCTTGCCTTGCGCCGCGACAGCGATTTGGGCGATCAAGACATTGGTATCGCCGCCGACACCAACACAACGGCAGGCAAGCCACCGAGCAACTTTGCAGCGCTCGGTGGCTATGGCCCGCGCCGCGCCAACCAAGAGCTGATTGACCCAATGCCAGGCGCTGGCGCCCAATATCCGGCCTTCAACGGCACCGCGGTGATCGGACTCGACGCCTCCAATGGCGTGATCGGCTCCCATGGTGACATTACGACCCCCGCCACCGCCTGGGCGCTCCACCGCCTTATGGCTCGCTGAAGCAGGTCGAGGAGGCATGGCCGAACAGATCGCCACTGAAAACGGCTTGTTGACATTGCGCGTGCGTGTTCAACCACGCGGTCGTGAAATTGCGGCACAGCTCCAGCTCGTCAGCTACATCGGTGGCAGCGCACACGAGCTTGAGGAGTGGTGGCTGGACAGCGCCACGCTTGACCTGCCCGCCCGGCTAGACGCCCAATGGACACCAGCTCGCACACTCCCGTTCGAGGTGAGCGGTGGACTGCGCGACGCCATTTGGCGACTTGGTCTGGCGTCTCACCTTCCCCTATGGCTGCACCTGGTTAAGCCCTACGGATTCCTGGGTGCATTCGACTGGGAAGCTGCGCTCGTGCCCGAACTTGGTCGTTCAATGTTACGCCTGCCAGATTTCCTTGAACGCCCTAGGGAAAGCCCCGACACTTTGAATGTCGCTCTGGTATGCAGCGCTCCCGTTTCGGAGTCGCCGCTCTATCCACCAATAGTGCTGCGAAACGTGGCCGCAGCCATATTCGCCGGCTCTCGCCGTCCGCGCACGACGATCCATGTCTTCGCCGATGACGAATACTACGAAAAACTGTGCAGCATTTTTGCCGACGAGCCACGCGTGGACGTGCACGATCCTCAGGAAGCTCAACGACATGGCGTGTCCCGCAGCACCAGCGGCGTCCTCGGCCTCGACGCAGCCGAAGTCCGCAGCCCATGGCTCAAGTGGCTGCGCGATTCGATGAAAGGCCGGAGTCTAGATGCGGTGCACTTTGTTTGCCACGGCTATGTCTCCAACCAACAGCCAGCGCTCGCGCTGGCGGAATCGCCCTTGTCCAACCGGGATCGCTTCGATGCTCGCTACGTCGGCGTCGGCGAGCTGGCGGCATTCCTGACGCAGGTAGGAGCATGGAGTGCCGTCTTCAGCAGCCCGCCAGACAATTATTCGGAGGCGGGCCTACGATTCCTGGCCGACTCTGTGGCCCAGGCGCGTCCGGGACCCGTGCTGCATCACATGCTCCGCCCGTCAGGGCTCGCCATCGAACTGCTAGAAATGTACGGCTTCCTCTATTCACCTGCGCCCTCCCAAGTTCCGACGCACGGCGATTGGTTCGCTTACTGCCAACCGTCACTGGTTGCCGACTTGGCTATGGTCAACTACGTGCGCACAAGGCGCCACGAGCTGGGGGTAAAAATCAATGCCAAACTGATTGAGAGCCTGCCGCAAGTTCCGATGAAGCGCATCAGACAACCTGCAGAGGAGGCAGAGCCCATGCACGCTGATGCGCCGAACTGGGTATCTGCAGCACAACGCTATGTCGAGCAGCAAACCCTGCAATTGCAGCGCGGAGTGCGTGAAAACAGCGAGAGTGATGGGCGTGTCGCCGAAGAAGTGGAGCGCACCCTGGATAAATTACAGGAGATAGTCGGTAACTTGGATCAAGGTGCGCTCTGATGATGCGCTCAGTACTGGTGATTGGGGAGCGCGATGGTCAGCTCGCAGCCAGCGTAGAGAATGCAGATCCTCCACTGCCGGAGAACTACGACGAGCGCATTGCATTCGGCTATACCAGTGGGGACTTGCCCTCTCCCGATGACGTTTCGCAGTATGGCGCAACCCTGCTGCAGGGCTTGCGACAGCACCCAGCCGTGGCGGCAGTTCTTGAGCGTGCGTTCGCTAGCGCCAGCGCAACGCCTCACGCACTGGCGCTCATTTTGCGCGCGGAGGATGGCCGACGGGTGCGCTGGGAAGCGCTGAGTGACGCTCACGGAAAATTCGTCGCGCTCGATGGTCGCTGCCCCATCAGCCGCGTTACAAGGCGACTGAGCAGCACGCCCCACGCGGCCCAGGCATTCGAGCCCCCGTTGCGTGTCCTGGCCTATGTATCCGGCGTCGGGCTGGACATGCGGGCCGAATGGGATGCGCTCGTGAGCGCGCTTGATCAAGCTCACAAGGACGGCCTTGCAATTAAGGCCACCATCCACATAGGACTGCCCTCTTTGCGCGATGAAGCCATCGCCGAATGCGCCGCCGGCATGCACCCTGCTATCGATATAGCTGCGATGCCACAGGCAGCATTCGAACTTGAGCAGCAGATCCAACGTGCAAGACCTCACGTGCTGCATTTCTTCTGTCATGGACGCGGTGGTATGGGCGCCTCCTTCTTGGAACTCGCTACGGCGAAGGAGCATCAGCTAGGCCTGCCAGGCAGCGTAGTGCTTTCCACCGAAACGCTAGCCGGCCTGGAAGCACTTCGCGAAACTTGGCTCGTGGTGCTTAATTGCTGCGAGGGCGCGCAAGGGGACGTTGAGGTCGAGTCGATGGCCGAAGAGCTAGTGCGTCAGTCTGGCACCCGGGCCATCGGTATGCTCGAACAGGTGACTTCCGGCGAAGCCAGCCGCTTCAGTGCCGCCCTGTACCCGGAACTTTTTGCGTTGTTCGGAAAGGTGCTGAGCATGAAGCCCGGCGACCATCCTTTGTATGTGGATCTGGCGCCCGTATTGACCGTACCGCGGCGTGCCCTGAGCGACGTTGCCCCTCCTGCCCTCCGTCCACGTTGGACACTTCCAGTCCTGTACCAAGATCTTCAACTGCTGGAGGTGGTTCGAGCTGCTACCAATACGGACGGAAATGGAGCCGCAGTGATAACCGCCGAAGACTGGCGTCTCCTGCGTGCTAAGACCGAGACTGTTGCCGGGCTGCTTGCCGCGCTGCCGCCTGACACGCCCGAGGCGGCCCGCATCCAGATACTGGCCTTGCTCGAGCATCCGCCGGTGGTGCCTGCAGCGTTGCGGCCCGACCGCTGGGGCCGCTTCGGCCAGGGCCTCTGAAAAGAGGGGGGCTCAATGGCAACAGCTACAGAAACCCCGTTCAGTATTGGTTCCAAACTGCAGCTGAACGCATGGACCGGCCAAACTAGCCCGACCGCCACGATTGCATCGGGGAATATCGCCGCATGGTCATTGCAGCGCCAGAGTGGAGGCGGCGGGCTGGACATGAGGACCGCCGCCCCCGAAGAGGTCAAACCGTGGAGTTGGCGGCATCCGCAGGTCGGCTGGGGTCTAGTGCTGGCCGATGAACCAAAAGTACCACCCACCGAGCGAGGCAAAGCAGTGGATGCACCAGCGGCTATCCAACGGCTTTTGCAGTCGCGCCCTGGCTCACCTGTGTTGCGCTGGAGTGCCACCGATGGGAATGAGGTATTGCTGCGCTACGACGACGACGGTCGCGTCAGGAAGTGTTCACTCGCCAGCGCCTACGGTATCGGCCGAGACCAAATTCCGCGCTTCCTGCTCATCGCCGCCTCACCCGAGAAAGTTCCATGGGCGTTCCAGTACGCAGCCAACATGGGTCACTACGTCGGTCGCTTGCACGGCTCCGAAGTCGGTCTTGACCGCTATGTGAACGCGCTTCTGGCCGATTGGGCGGACAGCGCACGCGATATACGGGCGCCCCTTGTATGGAGCGTTGATTCAGGTGACGATATCACATGGTTAATGGACCAAGCAATCTCACGTCAGCTGTTCGAAGCGTATACCAATGATGGCGAATTTACGCGCCGCTTCGGGCTGTTCGGCGCCGAAGCGACAGCATCTCGGCTTGTGACTGAGCTGTCGCAGAGGAAGCCCGCTGTCGTCGTTACAACAAGCCACGGCATGACCGGGCCACTCCACGACAAGACGAAGACACTCGCGCAACTCGGCGTGCCTGTGGACCAGGCGCATAAGCTGATCGATCTGGACGCGCTTGAAGCAGCGTGGGAGCCTGACGGCGCAGTCTGGTACTCACACGCCTGCTGCGCGGCCGGCAGCGACACCCAGTCCCAATATGCAGGACTATTCGACCCGACCGGCGATGTCATGCGTACTCTCGACGGTGTGGCTGCTACTTGCGGCACATGCATTGCCCCGCTTCCGCAGCGCCTGCTCAGTCATGCGAAGCCGCTCGCTGCCTTCATCGGCCACGTTGAACCGACTTTCAACTGGACGCTGCGCGATCCCCGCACCGGCCAACCGCTAGCGCATTCAATCCCGCACGCCTTGTACTACGGCCTCTTCGTCGGAGGCGGCGGTCGGCCCGTGGGCTGGGCGCTCTCGCACATATTCAATGAGGCGGGCACATTTCTCGCTCTATGGGGGCAGGCCGTACGCAATTTCAACAAGGGATTGCCTGGTGCGATAGAGTCAGCGCTTATCAACCAGTTGATCGCGCTCGATCGGCAACACACGGTCTTGCTGGGCTGCCCTACTGTAGCGCTTCCGCAATTGGCGCCCTCGAATCTTTAAATTTCCAAGCATATCGTAACCTCTAACCAACAAGGTAAATCCTGCGGGATTCGAGTATTCGGGCAGAGACTCAAAGGAAAACGGTGCTCCAATCGGAGCCCCTCTATGTTCCATCGATCGTCCTTTCTGTGAATCGTTTGTTCTCATGGCCTGGCCGTGTGCGCCTGGCAGCAGTGCTGGCCCTGTCGCTTGCTGGTGTTGCACTCCCCGATCTTTCCGGGGCTCGCTCTCCGCATTTCTACAGAGCGACCCAACTCACACCCGAGCCCACGTCCTTTGCACAGTGCCCACAGTTTTTCGCAAACAGCACACCACCAGCAATCAAACCCCAACCGCAGTTGCGCGAGCTTTGTTATGAAGCCTTTGCCGTACTTCACTCAGGCACCACCAAAACGCCGGTGTTTGTGGCTCAGCGGTTGAACCGAAAGCTCATAGAGGATGCCGATGAGAAGCGGGCCAAGCGGTTTTTTGCGGATGCGCGCTTGCCAAGCAATGAGCGGGCGGAACTGGAGGATTACAAGAACTCAGGATACAGCCGTGGGCATATGGCCCCGGCAGGAGATATGCCGACGCCTACGGCGATGGCGCAAAGTTTCAGTCTAGCCAATATGGTTCCGCAGAACATCCAGCACAACGGTGAGGCATGGAACAAGATAGAGCAGGACACCCGGCGCTATGTGCTACGGGCTAAGGGGGATGTATTTGTGATCACCGGGCCCGTGTTTACGGACGGTGGTCCGCGCATAGGCACCAATGGGGTCAAGGTACCCGCCTATTTGTACAAGCTGGTCTATGACGCCACGGACAAACGGGCTTGGGCGCACTGGCAGGAGAACCGTGATGGGGAGACGGTGAGTCGGCCGATCAGCTATCAGGAACTGGTGAAGAGAACGGGGGTGGAGTTTTTGCCGAAAAGTGCACCGCCGCCTTGAAGCCTGCACACGCCAGGATCCCATTGCACTCGCAACCAGGGTACATCAGTTTACTGCTCCAACATGATGTCGGAGCCTTGCAGTCTGGACTCCTTGAGCGGGATGGCTTCGCTCTGCGCCTCAGGTGCGCTGCTTTGAAGATGCGGCGGCGGCCATTTCCGCCAGAAAAGGGCCCTCGTGAGAAGTCCGACTATCTATCAGGAAGTCCTCACGGTTCTTTCCTGCGATCCAGACAGGAGGCTTTCCTCGACCTGTCCAAGTCGCACCACTTTTTTCGTCGCGGTACTTCGGAATGACTTTTTTGACAGCAGGCCTCCAGGGAAAGACTTGCTGCGCAGTGAAGCCAAACTCTGCCACAAGCTCGTGCACTTTCTTCAACGCTTCTTTTGACTCCTCTTTTCTGGCCTGTGCAATCGCAGCATCCAGCTGCATACGTTGCGCTAAAAGAGCATTGAGTGTTTTTGTCATTGCAATAGGGTCTACACGGAACAGCCGCATTTGACGAGATTATCCGGGCGAGTTTCATGCCGGCAAGGGAACTGCGAAACAGGCAGGCTGAGGATCGAGGCCTGCTACTGACCAGACTTCGAATCGGAGGTCGGAGAGAGGCTGTGAGCAGTCGGTCGCGCCTCCGATACTGAGCGACCGCTGCACGGAAGATCGGACAGCCGAGGTCTGCCGCAGCCGACCTCAGAACTCAAGATCTGACACAACCAGCGTGGTCACTTGATGTCACACACAGGAACCGGTCAACTGCCTCCCCAATCAGCCATCAGGCAAACTCGCTCCTTATGCACTTAACTGGCTTCGAGCAGGCAATGAGCGCCCCATCAAATAACGGAGACCTGAAGAATGAGTGATGACCTTGGGCTTTCCTTTCAGGCCACAGCAGGCTGGTTTTCTGCTGAGCAGAAGGCCTCGTACCGTTTCATCAGCGTGACGCCTGCGCAGGCCACCGCGCTCCCCACTGCCCTTGGGATGGCCATTCGAAGGTGCTACATCTCAGACGAGAAGGTCAGCACTCAGGCGATCAAATATCCCCCGGCGACGAAGGTCATAGCAGCCGCTCTGCCAGACCCTGGGTCCGTGATGTCGGGCGAGTTCGGAGAAATCTTGACATACTTCTATCAAGGGTCAACGGCCCTGCCCACGGCTGCCGTGGGACTTAGAAGGTGGCATCTCAAGCAGGACCGCAACAAGGCTGCACCATACTCCGACGTCGTTCACTTGGTGCTGCCACATTGGCCAAACCCGTCTGCACACGACGCGGTGCTCTGCTCAGAGGTGAAGGCAAAGTCGACCAAGGGTAAGTTCGAGCCTATCAAGAAAGCCATTGAAGGATGCGACACCGATCGGATAAGTCGGCTTGCAGGAACTCTCTCTTGGCTTCGCGAGCGCGCGATAACCGGCGCGACGGAGGGCGCCTCTGTTGAGCAACTGACTCGGTTCATCGAGCCAGCCGGGCTCCCAACGGTGATCAAGAAATTTCAAGCTGTCGCCGTCGTATGTGACTCCCTGGTGACCGAAGAGATCGCAAAGGCCCCTGCTACGTCCTCACCAGACTATGAGGTGGTGGTCATTTCAGTCCCGAAGCTGAAAAACACGTACGAGGCAGCGTACTCAACCGCAATGAATGCAGTACCACTGGCTCCGGTCGCAGCCGCTCCTGCAAAGACTGCCAAGTAGCCTGGAATCTTCGATATGAACCAACACCTCCTCCGATGGATTGGTGATGCGGACGCAGTTAGGCACATCGAACGCTTCAAGGTGGACCAAAACACCGTCAGGCAAGCCGAAGTCCGGGCACGAACTGATGACTACTACATCGCACTTGTGGGCGAGTTGTTCACCAGAATGCGCACCAGATCAGAAGACGCTGACGGCTGGTCGAGGCTGGGTAACGCGCTTGCATTGATCGCAGCACCTGGGCAAGAGCAAGAGCTCAAGCGCATCGGCATCTCGCAGCCGGAAGCGACTCTGTTTGCAGCAACGGCGTTTTACTGCGGTGGGTTCCCAGCCTCAGCAAACATAACCATAAAAAGCCGTCGTGGCGGTTCCGCCGAGTCAGAAAGCTACCTAGCCTGCACAGACCTACTCGAGCGACCCACTGCTATGAGGTCGCAGTTAGGCCGATACCTGCTTGATGCTCTGGAAAGAGGGGCGCTCCAGCAGATCGAGGACATCCGCTTGGACACGGAGCGGGATGCGGCGAGGAAGTTGGACGTAAGCGCGACCGAATGGATCCCGGCAAGGCTGCTGGAGAACCTGGTGAGGCGCTTCGCAAGTACGAATGTCCGAGCCGTGTTGCCCTACGGGGACAATCCATTCTGGACTCCTTTCGTTCAATCGCTAGTGCGGCGACGCGCACCAATATGGGACTTCTTCCCTTCGCAAATCGAGGCGATCAAGCGCGGCCTGATTGAGTCCGACCAGCCTTTCTCGCTTCAGATGCCAACCAGCGCTGGGAAGACCGCGCTGATGGAGACGCTTCTCTACTGGCACGCTGGAAAGACACAAACGGATATCGCAATCCTGCTGGTGCCGTATCGGTCGTTGGCTTCAGAGTTGAAAGGCAGTCTGGTCCGGCATCTCAACGACCTCAGAATCCCGGCGAAATGTATCTACGGTGGCACCGTTCCGACGGGCGATGAGGTTCACGACCTTGCTGCGACACGGGTGATCATCGCTACCCCGGAGGCACTGTCTGGCCTTCTGAATGCTGGCGAGCTCGTTCCGAGAATTTCCCTCGTCATCTGCGACGAGGGACACCTCCTCGACGGCGAGGGACGTGGCGTTGGTCTGGAGATGCTGCTCGCCCGACTGAAAGCGAGGCTGAGCGGCCCTCCCCGTTTCGTCTTCATTTCCGCCATTGTGCCCAACATTGAGGAGATCAATTCCTGGCTAGGGGGAGACGACAGTGGCGTTGTTAGGAGTTCATACCGTCCAGCAATTGCCGAGTACTCCGTTCTCCGCCCTCGGGGCGACGGAGTGAAACGGCAGATTGATTTGGAGATGCACCCTCAGCTAGCGGATGACGCCAGCTATCGTATGGCGAATTTTCTCGGCAGATCCGTGTTCCAGTACAAGAACGAAGACACGGGAAGGTTGAAGACATATAGCTTTGGGTCCAACAAGGTCCTGGCAGTCGCAGCAGCGCGGAAGGCGCTGGAAATCGGGGCGGTGGCTCTCTTTGCGGGAAACAAGCGGGGGGACCGCGGCGCAATCGGCATGGCTGAAGAACTGAGCAAACAGCTTGCTCTGCCGCTTGATCTACCGTCTCCTCAAACCTTTGCTGACCAGGCGGCCTTGGCACCAGTCGTCGAGTATCTAGCGGCAGAGTACGGGCGCGATTGGGTGGGCACGAAAGCCGCTTCGTCGGGAGCCGTTTTGCACCACGGCGACATACCTCAGGAAACCCGGGAAGTTCTCGAAAACCTGTTACGCCAAGAGGTGGTGAGGTTTGTGATATGTACGAGCACCCTAGCCGAGGGTGTAAACCTTCCGATACGTACCTTGGTTCTGTACTCCGTCCAGCGCAACGAAGGTCAGACGCTGGTAAGCCTGAAAGCGCGCGACATCAAGAACCTTGTGGGGCGGGCGGGCCGTGCGGGTGCAACGACAAAGGGTTTGGTGATTTGTGTGGATGAAAACCAGTGGCATCTTGTAGAGCGGGTAGCTCTTGAGACTGCTAGCGAACCCGTTCACGGAGCATTACTGAAGCTCGTCACAGAGCTTGGAAACAGGCTGGCTCTAGAAGGAAGGACGCTAACGAACGACGCCCTTGAGAAAACACCGGACCTGTTCGAGTTGATTGACGGCATAGACTCGACCCTTATCGACCTGGCCGCTGTGGAGATTGGCGAAACAGCGCTGATTGATGCGGCACTTCTTGTCGTGGATCAGACGTTAGCAGCGCAGCGTGCAGACGCATCCACGAAGATGTTGTTGCGCAGCGTTTTCGAGCTGCGCGCTCGCCGCATCGCAGGCTTTAGGAATGCTGGCCGCCTGGAATGGATACGTTCCTCAGGAGCACGCCCTCGCCTTATCGACACAGTGGAGTCCAACCTACTTACCGCCAGCGTGAGCTGGGCGACGATTACGGACCCCGTTGATCTAAACGTCGTCGCTGCGCTCTTCAATTGGGCTTGGAGCCAGCCAGAGTTTCAGGCGGATGTTCGTAGTGCATTCAGGCTCGATCCGGGTGTCGATGCTTTGCCGTCCGGACGACAGCTCTATGCAGTTGTCCAGGCGTGGCTCCAAGGCAAGCGCTTTGTCGAGGTAGCGGCGTCCATGGCCATTGAAATCAACGAGCTGCTGGGTATCTACACCGCTGCAATTGCCTATTCGCTGCAGACCCTTGTTGAGCAGGGCGTAGCGCTTCTAGAGAAGTTGCTTGAGTCGAGAGGGGTCGAACTGTCTCCAGCGGTTCTTGCCTTACCTGAGCATCTTCGCTACGGAGTGCCGACTGCTGCTGCCAGGACCCTGAGTGCAAGCGGGGTGCGCCACAGATGGGCTGCCGTTTCCCTGGGACAGGTGGCAACCGTCAATCAAGTGGATGGGGGCGATCGTTCGGCCGTACTGAATTTTGCACGAGCGTCGTTGCGCGAGCACTCAGACTCTTGGCGTACTCAATTGGGTAACCTGATCTTCGACAACACAGTAATCGATCTTGGCGCGTGAGCTTCCTGTCAAGCAGACAACTGATTTGCAAAGTCTGCGGCGGTGGTGGGAATCAAGCGCGGCATGAATTCATAGAGCCAACTTTCGTGGGTCACGCGCTTGCAAGATCCACCGACTGCTTCACTGCGCTCCGCGTGAGTTCCGATTGCTGCGGCGACCGGCGGCAATCGCCGCAGAAGCGACTTCCGGGATAGCCGTTAAAGGCTGGCAGTGGTCATTTCGGCTGATGGTCCCAGAGACTGCTGTACTGTCGACCTGACGTTCACCGAGCTCGCGGCAAAGTGCTAGCTGAGCTCTCTGAAAATTTCCATCCGATCAACTTGGCCTGCCTGGTAGTTACCAGCGAACTTGTCAAAAGCGGCGAGCCTGACCGCGACGTTCCCAACACCCTTCATCTGTTCGTCAGTAGCAGCGACCCAAGTGCGGTTCAGTCGTTGAAGCAACGATAAGGAGATCAACGCCGAATTCAGTGTGTACTGAGTCATCTGCTGGATGGTGTCCTCATACTCCGACGCTATCTCAGCGATGAGTTCCCGGTCGCGATTTGCACTGAAAACGAGCGATCCACGCTCCTCATCAAGGAAGCAAAGAACCGATGGTGCTGCTGGATGAACTAGCTCACACAGCGTTCCGTAGAGTTCGTGCACACGCGGGACGCCGAACTTCGTGAGTTGCTCGTTGTAGGTCCCGCTACTCTTTTTCTTGTGTTCCGGAGGATCATTCAGAGCTGTTTTACCTCGGGCGTATGCGTAGTGAATCAACGCATCTTCAAGTGGACCGAAGTTTACAAAGTCTGGCCCCAGGTCGGCGGGATGCTCAAGAGCCAAGAAGGCATATCGCATCGACTTGGTGAGCGTATTCGGAAGGTACTGTAAGACGTCGAATGCGTCCGCCGCCGATTCGAGGTGACCTCGCAGGCCGCTTGCAAACCCGAGCAAGCTATCTTCGCGCATGGCGATGGAGGCTGCAGTCAGCCATTGCGATGCTCTGGCAAGATATGTCATGCAAGTCAGATGGCTTCTCTCGAGAATCCCCCACAAATACACTGATCGCACGTCATAGAGACACTCGATATGTGTATTAGTGCCAAAGCCCGCAACATTCGGCTTAAGGAATAGGGCCTGATAGGTCGTACCGTTGGCTGCGGCAATTAGAGGATTAACTAACGGCAGGTAGACATTTGTAAGCTCGTCGATTTTCATACACCGCCAATTTGAGTTCTCGCTGCAGTTTCCCAGTTTTCGAACTACGCGTCATCCCCGATTCGACCATAAGCCCGCCGCCAAGCATAAATGCCCGGACAGTCACGGAAAGCGGATGTAGCCAGAGCGGAGACAGTCGGCAGCAATCGCTGCAGTTCAGCCGCTTCGGCGTGGCGGCTTCAGGCTGGTTGCGGTCGTTTGCCATTGGCGCTAGAAGTGACCGCATTTGCCGATACCAGCCAGTGACCGAGTCTGCAAATGTGCATTTCACGCACGGCACCGCAGATGGAGCTCAAGCTGATAGGTTTCCTGGAGAAATCGGCCCGCTACCGAGAGGAGCGCCAGGCGGCTACGGCTAACCCTGGCCCTTGAAGCATCGGGCTGCACCGCAAATACAGAGAGTCGTAGCTCGCAACGCTGGCTTAGATCGCGAAGCGGGATGAGTCACATGTCATTTTCGACCTCTAATCGCCAGTACGCGCTGCGTGCACATACTGGTCGTTGCGCCTTAAGAAATGGCTTAAGGCAACGCTGAACGGTTTTCCACACATGTATGCGGTGGATCGACAAACGGACTATCCCCTGATCCTTCTGAGCAGTGACTTTGCTGATTGTCTAAGTACAATTTTAGACTCCAAAGTACAATGAAAACTCAGCGTCGATTCACGGCGCAGGAGCTAGTCATTGGAGAATGAGGCATACGCTGAATGGCAGGTGCGTTCCACCCAAGGGTTCATAGCGCACGCTGGCCCCCTTTGGGCACGGCGCGAAGGAGATGGCTGGGCGTATGGATTTGCGATCAGCACACAGCACCTGAACCCCGCCGGCGTGGTGCATGGCGGCGCCCTACTCACACTCGTTGATCACGCGATGAGCACGGTGGCTTGGGAGGCCACTGGCAGGTTGCCTTGCGTGACATTGCAATTGGATTCGCACTTCGCCGCACCGGTGCTGGCGGGCCAATTTGTTGAAGCGCGGGCCCAAGTCGCCCGGCGCACTGGATCCCTGGTTTTCATGCGTGGCGAGCTTCGAGTGGGCGATAACTTGGTGCTGGGTGCCCAAGCGTTGATGAAGCCGCTGAAAGGGAATCCCTAATCCCCGGTGGGGAATCGCCATGCTGCCCGTCCGCCCTGCGAAGCTTATGAACGAGGAAACGCCATGGAAAGAAGCATTCCCGCACAGCACAGCCTGATGGCCCTATATGGCATGGCGACGGGCGGAGCATCGCCTGAAGCAGATGCAAATAGGGTTAATCTAGCCGGGTTGCAGCTCCAGAAGAAGCACTCCCGCATGGCATCCCGATCCACCTCAGCCGCCGCGCCATCACCCACCAAAACTGGTCGGACCGTGCGCGTGCGCCCCGTCCCGGCAGTGACACGCTCGATCGCTATCCTGCGGCTATTGGGCGAACAGAAGCAACCTCTCACGTTAAAAAGCGTGGCACAGGCCCTTGACCTCGTGCCGAGTACTTGCTTGCACATTCTGAGAGTGCTGGTCTCAGAAGACTTGGTCACATTGGATCCTGACACTAAACGCTACGCTCTGGGCACGGGCATGATCAGTCTCGCTCGCAGCGTACTTGAGGGCGGCGGGTTCAAGCAACTGGTACAGCCGGTGCTGGACCGCATGGCAGCGAAGTTCGGTGTGACCGCTATGGGCGTGGAGATTTCCGCCCGACAGACAGTGATGGTGCTGGCAATTTCGCAATCCAACCAGCCTTTTCGTGTGCACACCGATGTGGGTAGCCAATTCGATACCTTGGTCAGCGCCACCGGACGATTGATTGCAGCCCATAGCGGGGAGGCATGGCCAGCGCTTAAAGAGAAGTTTGCCCAGGTTTCCTGGGACAAGGCGCCAAGCTACACAGCATGGAAGAAAGAAGTCGAGCTGACCCGCCTGCGCGGATGGGCTTTGGACCGAGACAACTTCATGGCCGGCATCACCGTAGTAGCGGTACCGGTCCTCTCATCTAGTGGGCGATTGGTCTACACACTTGTAGCTGTGGGACTTACGAGCCAGCTGGGTGCGCCAAGAGTTGAAAAAATGGCTCAGGCAATGCAGCGCGAAGCGGCTGAACTCGCAGCGTTGCTGGACTTGGGGGCATAGTGATATGTCTACCAAAATCGAGACACCGAACTGGCATACGGCCTTAAAGACGATCACCATGCCTGCAGACATCGATGCCAGTGGCCATGTCCCCACAGGGTGGTTGCTGGCAAAGATGGATCTGGCTGGCGCCGTTCTGCCAGGTCAACATTTTGGCGGCCCAGTTCAATTGGTTGGTCTGTCGGGCATCTCTGTTAGCGGGCGACCGCGCTTGGGACAGTGCATTACCTTTCGCTGTCATTGGATCTCGGGAGATATGGCCCACGCATTGCTTGACATCGAAGCTTTCAGTGAGGACAGAGGACAGGCTGGGGAGGAAAAAATGCTAAGCGCGCAATTGCGCTATGTTCCCGCTGTCGTGGAAGTGCCAGAGAACATCTTTCCAGGAAGCTTCTGAGCCGCTACTGTGCTCTTGGGGGCAGGTGCCAGATGTTCACTTCTACGCCCGTGCCATAGACGCGCGGCGCATCTCGACGCAGCATTCTTAGTGGCGTTCCTAGCTTCCTAGATGCGTCGCTTTTATACCTGGCCCGCTTGACAAGCTTTGAGCTCGATCCATAGATCCAACTGCTCAACTGGGTTGAATATGGGAACTCTCAAAGGCCGCAGATCGTACGATTCAACTACTATCCTCGTAGCAATGGGGCCTAAGATGGGCGGAACGGCCTAAGCGCAAAGCGGGCGACACTTGCCGCCCGCCGTCGATCTTACTGATCAGCCCGGATGCCGGCAGCCTTGATGATGGGTGCCCAGCGTTCTCGTTCCTTTCTGGAAAAGACACCAAGATAGCCAGAGCTCCCGCCCGCGGGTTCGAATCCCAGATCTAGCAGGCGTTGGCGTACATCGGGTTTTGCCAACACTTTGTTGACGGCTGTGTTGAGCGTTCGGGTGATTTCTGCTGACGTTCCCTTCGGGGCGTAGAGCGCATTCCATGCCACGAATTCAAAGCCAGGATGGCCTTGTTCTGCAACTGGCTTGACTCCAGGTACAAGACTGCTCGCAGTGCCAGATGTGACCCCCAAGGCTCGTAGCTTGCCAGATGCCAGATGGGGGCGGAGTGCGAGTGGGGTGTCAATCGTTACGGAAAGCTGTCCACCGAGTACATCTGTCATCGCACTTCCAGAGCCCTTGTAAGGGATGCCGAATAGCGGAGCTCCTGAGCGCTCCTTCAGGAACTCCAGAACCAGACGCGCCGATGTGCTTGGCATGGCGATATCTGCCGAGCCTGGGGTGCGCTTGACCGCCTCCAGCACGTCGCTTACGGTGCGATAGGGAGTGTTTGCGCCAGCGGCAAGCACCATGGGAAAAGTCCCGACCATTGCGACGGGCTCGAAATCCTTGGCTGGATCGAAAGGCATTTTCGGATATAGGAACTGGTTGAGCACATGGGTGGCATTCGTGCCCATGGTCAGTGTGTAACCGTCACCAGCAGCCTGGGCCGCCATCTCGGTCCCCAAAATTCCTCCAGCGCCTGCTTTGTTTTCCACAACGATAGGCTGCCCCAATTCCTTTGAAAGCTGCTCGCCCAGCAGCCGGGTGGCCACGTCGGTGCCCTGGCCGGCAGCGTAGGCAACGATGATGCGGATAGGCTTATTGGGATAGGTGGGTGACTGCGCCTGGGCTACCTGTACGTTGAAAAGCAGCAGACTGGCGGCAGTCGTGGTGATCATTCTGGCAGCGATGTTTCGCATGCTTGTCTCCTTGTATTTGTATTCTGAAGGTCAAAGAGGGGAGTGAGCGCGGGCGATGCCTCTGTCGTAGAAATCTCTCCTCTGGGTCTCGTTGAATCCGAGATCGGACAGCACCTCTTCCGCGTGCTGACTGAAACCCGGTGGCGGGTCGCCCGGCGATGCCGGGGTCCCGTAGAGGCGCATCGGTCCCCTGAGCGCAGTGAACGCACCTCGCTGAATGATCATTTGGCGATGTGCGCAGTGCTCTTGCGCTAGCGCCTGAGGCACGTCGTTGACTACACCTGCAGGCACCCCCACGCGCATCAGTTCCCTACACAGGGTCTCGGCATCGTCTTTGGCAATCGCGGCTTCGATCAGAGTTTTGAGCTGCTGCCTGTGCGCCAGGCGCTCGGCATTCGTTCGAAAGCGCGGATCGTCAGGCAGTTCGCTACATCCGATGTGGCGGCTGAACCGGCGGAACTGGCCGTCGTTGAGAATGCCGATGAACACGTGAGCATCGCGCGCTCTGAACTTGTCGTAAGGCGCGATGTTCGGATGCGCGCTGCCGAGCAGGCCCGGCGTCTGGTTAGATGCAAACCAGTTCGACGCATGCGGAAGTAGCAGGCTGAGCGCTGTGTCGTACAAGGTTGCCTCCACCCGCTGGCCCTTACCACTGACTTGCCTGCTACACAGCGCCATGAGGATGCCGGTGAGCGCGACGTAGCCGGTCAGATGGTCCACGATGGGGATGCCCATGCGTGTAGCCCCGCTGGAGGACTCGCCGTTGATGCTCATCAGACCGCATTGCGCCTGCAGCACCGCGTCGTACCCGGGAAGGCCGCCGAGCGGGCCGTCGCGGCCGAAGCCGGAGATGGCGCAATAGATAAGCCGTGGGTAGCGCGTAGCCAGTACGTCCTCGTAGCCCAAGCCCCATTTCTCCATGGTGCCTGGCAGGAAGTTTTCCACAAGGACGTCAGCACCATCGAGCAGGCGGTGCAGTACCTCTTGCGCCTCGGGCTGGGAGAGGTCCAGACTCAGCGCTTTCTTGCCACGGTTGAGCGCCGCAAAGTAAGCAGAGTTCCCCATTGCGTCATACGGCGGGCCAAGGTGACGAGTCTCGTCACCTCCTGGAGGCTCTATCTTGACGATGTCGGCACCGTTGTCGGAGAGCATCTGGGTGCAAAGGGGGCCTGCGAGTACCCGGGTCAGATCTACGACCCGCAGGCCCCCCAGCGCAGTGAATGCGCTGGTGGTCGCCATAGTGCTCACCCGCGGCTGGGCAGAACGACCACGCCACCGCCTACTGCGGACTGTTCGCCGTCCTGGTTTTGCGCTTCCTGCTCAATCTCCACCATGTGCTTGCCGTTCTCCAGGAACTTGCGAGTCACCTTGCCTTTGATGAACACCATGTCTCCCTCCGGATTGTGGCGACGGACCTTGCAACTGGCCTTGTGCAGGAAGCCTGTGTCGCCCATCCAATTCGTCAGGTGGTGCGTCATCCACGAGGTACGCTCCGGGCCATAGTCGTATGCGCCGGGTGCCCCTACTTCCAAAGCAAAGTCTTCTTCCCAGTGCACTCGCTCTGGTACGTCCGGGATGCCAAAGCGGTTTTTGATGCCGACACCAGGATGCGCGTCGATCAGCTTCCAGGCCAGCTTGTTGGCACGGATGTAGAGGCCGCCCCAGCCTTGTGCGTAGGCGACGAAGCCAGTCACCGTCATCGGGCCCTTGAACATGGTCGGCAACCCGTCACCTACGTTGACGTCTTCCCAATAACGGGGCACAGCGCCGCGCACCTCTTCATCGCGGTACAACTTGTAGGCCTCGCCCAGTTCCTCGTCGGTGTAGCGACGCACGCCACGCTCACGCACTTCGCGGTACTTGGTGCCGTTTTCACGAGCATGGTCGCGTTCCGTACGGAAGCACCAGCTATCGGCCTCGGCCACCTTGTCGCCGCTCTGGTTGAAAAAGTCCACGTGATAGATCTGCTGGATGGCGCGACCGGCAAAGCGGGTTTGATGCTCGACCAAATCCTTGAGGTATGACTCGGTGGAGATCACGTCGTTGCGTCGCACTTCCTTATGCCAGGTCCAGTCGGCGCCAGACCACATGGCGTGCACGCCAGGCAATCCGCCCACATAACCGGACACGATGCGGCTGGTCGAGAACAGAAAGCTGGGCAGCGCCACAATACCCCCGTAGTGACTCTTGGCCGCGTAATCGGGGTCGCACCACAACGGGTTGTCGTCGCCTATTCCGTGAGCGTAGTGGCGAATGTTGTCGCGCGTGGCCTCATAGCACCACGGTTCGGCGGTCTGTCCAATCTTCACGCCGATGCGCTGGCGAAGTTCGTCAAGGCCGCTATCGGTGATCTTAGGAAAGGTGCGTTGCGTTTCGGTTGACATGTGTGTCTCCTTTTTTGCGGTTGGTTGGAACGGGAAATGAGTCTGCGAAAGGGGTGTGGCAGGAATGCCGGCTCACACAGGGGAAGCAGTCAGAGCAGCGGCCTCGCGCTCGCGCAGGACTTTGCGGTGCACCTTGCCAGCGGGGGTCTTTGGCAACTCCGCCACGAAGGCGATGTGGCGCGGGTATTCGTGCTGGCTGAGCTTGGTCTTGACAAGGCTCTGCACCTCGTCGACAAAGGCATCGCTGCATGCTCGGTCTGAGACCACGAATGCCTTGACGACCTGACCACGGATTGCGTCCGGAACGCCGATAACGGCGGCTTCGAGGACGTCCTCATGCATCAGGATCACGTTCTCTATCTCCACCGCGCTCATGGTCCAGCCGGCAGAGATGATCACGTCGTCTGCTCGGCCACCGTGGTAGAAATAGCCGTCCTCGTCGGTACGACCCAAGTCCTTAGTAGGTACCCACTGGCCACGACGCAGCACCATCAGCTGGCCCGTAGTGCCAGGAGGGCAGACTTTGCCCTCGGCGTCGTGGACTTCGACCACCGTGCCCGGCACGACTTTGCCCAGCGAACCTCGCTTGACGGGAAAGTCTTCTGCTCCAGGGTAGCTCGCCAGCACCACTCCGATCTCAGTGGTGCCGTACATGCTGCACACAGGCAGACCAAAACACTCTTGTGCGAAGTCAGCCGTGTCGTCGTCGATGGGCTCGCCGGTGAAGGACAGCTTCTTGAAGTGGTAGTCGTAGTCACCTGCCTTGCCACAGTTCTTCATCATGCGGTAGTGGGTAGCGGCCGCCGACATATTGGTGAAGCGATGTGACGATAGAGCCTGCAACAACCGTTCAGGGTTGAATCGGCCGCTGTAACTTCCCACCGTGAGGCCTAGGGCCAGCGGCGCGAGCGTCCCATGCCACAGACCGTGGCCCCAGGCGGGGGAAGATGGGCACATGAAGCGGTCTCCTGGGCGCAGCCCCGTTCCATAGAGCGCAGCCACCATCAGGGTGACCAGGGCCTTGTGTGTGTGCTTCACGGCCTCGGGCAGTTCGCGCGTGGTACCTGAGGTGTACTGGAACACTGCCAGCTCGTCGGGGGACGACTGGATTTCATACATTGATGGCAGGACGCCAAGCTCTTGCCAGAGGGCGGAATTGAAAATTTCGTAGGGTGTAGTGCCTAGGCCGGCCGCCACTTCCCGCTTGTCCTCGTTGGTTACAAGGAGGGCTGGCTTGCAATCGCCAACGCGCAGACGCACGCCATCGGGTCCAAACAGAGTGAAGAGCGGGACTGCAATGGCGCCGCGCTTGATCACGCCGAACATGGCGGTATAGAACTCACGCGATGGCTCCAGCATGATCGCAACGCGATCACCTTTTTGCACACCCTTGCGCTCCAGGTAGTGCGCAAACTGCGACGAGTCGCGCGACAAATCGTCGAAGCTGATCTTCTCGTCCGTGCCATCCGCGCGGCAGACGATGACCGCTTCGCGACCTCGGCCCGCATGGCGGTCTACGCATTCGTGGGCGATGTTGAAGACGCTGCGGTCGCCATCGAAAAGCTCCCACAACCTCTCAGTAGCGAAGTGGCTCTGGGCATCGGCATAGCTCGTGTAGTCGGTAAGGCGTTTCATGTCTGCATGGCTTCCTTGTGTTGGTGCATGCAGTCTCGATTTCTAGGTTCAAATTGTCAAATACAACAATTGTTTGTATATAGACAATCATTTCAAAGGTTGATTAGCAACTCTGTCGCCGCTATTCGGGGGTGCGGATGCGCGTGCGGGAGTGAAGGGACCGGGTGCACCGGCATCGTGCGGTGACCCAAGTGCTGCATGAATTTGGTGAGCGCGTTGTAACCTTGGATCGACTCGTTCTGCTAAGACAACTTGGTGCGCCAATCAGAATTACGTTGCGCACAGGGGCTGCTACGCTCTTTACGTCGACCAAGGTGCAGAATTCGATCTAATTGTCTATATGCAATCGAATTGCGTACTTTGACATTTGGATGCCGGGCTCGTGACAATGGGAGTGTTCTTGCTCATACACCCACAACGCCCCGAGGTCAGGATGCGCCAACTCAAGACTTTCGCTCAACTCCGCACACTGATGGTCCATGAAGCGCAGCAGCACAATCACCTGAGCGACCTGCAGCCGTTGTTGGTCGCCTTGCCGGAGCGCGACGTTAGCGGATGCAATTGGGCAGTGGAAAAGTGGGCGACGTCTCAGGGAGAGGAGCGGACTCCGTGCACGCAGTTGCAGGCGTTAGTGAAGGCTTGCCAGTTGCAGTTCAATGCTGTCGGCAGGTCCCCTGGCAATGCCACTGCAGTTCTATTACCCCTGAACGCTAGAGCAACCGAAGTGCCTATTCACATAGCGCGCAAATCGCGCCCGCTGCGCTGAGCCATGAATAGCTCCCAGTGGAGCATCCAGTCCTCCAATTTTCTGAGACCCTAATGGCACTCAGCATCGGTTGGTGACGCTGACGCAGCCATTTGTTCGGCTGATCGACTGATCGCGTAGTCGTCGACAGCTATGGATCTCACGGCGGCGTGACATTGTCCTCAGGCGAAAGGCCATAAAGACCTACCTCTCTCCGATGTTTCGGACCGGTGAGGATCTCTTCCCACGAAGAGTTGGGTTCGCCGAGCGATTAGGAACTACTTTACTTTGTTAGCGAGCGTCAGATATCTGCCCACTATCTGGCGCTCACCAGTCGAAACTGAAAGACTGCAATCGCTGCAAAACTGCCTTTTCCTGAAATGAAGCGATGCACTGCAGAATATCGACTTATCACCCACTGTCGCGGGGCATTCCCCCTCCGCCTGCTTCTCGCTCCGGAGGATTAGCGGGTCTGGAGCACAACGCCGGATGACATCTGTGCAGCTTCTCCGCTAGTTCGCGTTGGACTCGAGGATTGGACAAGCCCGTAGTTCCTTCACATGCAACCAAGTTTTGCCAACAGGAGTCAGGCCAACCATCCAAATCGTCATCGAGAGCTATCCAATGCCGGGGCTTTCGGCGCCGAGCGTCTTCTTGAACTTGCACACCCCGGGGTGTAGTGCGAAACATGGACAGGTTCCAGGGATCCACGCCATGGACACGCTTGTGGTAAGTCCCACCAATGAACCGGGCACGCAGAGAGGCTGGAAGCCGTTTGAGGGTTGCGCTGTATCCGGGGCGTATGCACCAGGTGCTACTCAGTACCAGGGCAACTGCCGGGTAGGGGTCAACCAACGACTCCAAGATAGGCACCCATTCGAAAAGAGAATGTCCCTCAGCCTCATACGGACTCATGTAGATACCCTTGCGTGGATGCCAGAGTACTTTTTCATGGTGGACAACACCATCGAGGTCTAGGTACAGAACGACGTCCGCGCTGCGGGGAGAAGACGCAGGGAGATACGGGGAGTTCTGGCTAGAGGGCATATCTGTAGGCATTCTGCATGGTGTCAATTGGTCAGCGAGGAAAGCGACAGGTCCAGACCTGATTCACGACCAGCCCACTCCCTGCCGATGCTTACGAGTACGCACCAGATTGGGCTCGCAAGAGCAAGCTCTTCACGACGTGCAGGCCGTCCGGCTCATTGAGCACATCGATAGGTCTTCGACTTCCCAAGGCTGGGACCACGCTAGTAAGCCAATGGTCTAGCCACACCCTTGCATCAAAACCGGTTTGGTCTCCTGAGTCAGCAAGCATGCCCTGTACGAGCACGGTGAGAGTGGCGATGTCGTCTTCAAGGGCCATGGCTTGTTCCGTGGAAATGGCTGGAGTTCAGTGCGCACCAGCGATGGTGCAATCCTGGGGATTGAGCGTCAAATTCCGGCCGTCGCCAGTGGCTAGTCCGAACGGCGAATGTCATTGACGAGCCATACCAGCGATTTCAAGAACGACGCCTTCCTTCAGGCCACGGACTTCTTGGAGGATGCGTTTTCGTACCTCAGGTGGCAGAACAGTCGCCAGCGGAGATGCCTGCCTCAGTTCCTGCGCTCGCTGGGTTCTACCCAGTGCCTTGCGCCACTTGCGATGCCCCAGGATTTCTTTCCACTCAACCCACAGGGTCGCTGATCGTTGGTCCCCAGCGTTCAGCCACGTTTGAAGAACTGCCTGGGCCTGGTGGAGCAATGCAGGATCAGCACGAACGCGTCGTACCGCTTCTTCATGGAGCGCGAGACTTTGTAGATCCTGGATCCGGTGGCGAGAGGTATCTGCGGAAACGACAATTCGAGCCAACGGCGTATCACAGCTTGCCCCAGCCGCTGCAGTGTTTGACGTGACCGGTCGCATGCCGCCAGCCGCCAACAACGCAAAGTCGCCAACGATGCCCAAAGCGGATATGACTTTCAAGTAGGTGCCCATGGACGGCGTGGGATCCCCGTCTTCGACTGCTCGCAGTGTTGCGCGCGAGATTCCCGCGCGACTCGCCATCTCCATCGTGCTGAGGCCACGGGATTTTCTGAGACGTCTAAGTCTGTCGCCCAACTGGAGGAGCAATTGGAGCAGCAGAACCGAGGAATCGCTGGAGGCATTCATTTATTCGGCATTCTGGAAAAATGAATGGATGTTGGTCAATGAGTTGAGCACTCCGTGTGCGTCCACGATGCCCGATGGTGAAGTCTATTTGGGCGTGCATCTTTTTTCGCACCGGTGGAAGCCGGCCGATCCCGCCCGTAACTTGCAACCCCAGGTCATCAAGTTCTGTTAGGCGCTTCTCGCGAAAGTCGAAAAGTGACTTCGAACGTTGCCCCCGGGAGCATGCTTTCGCAGAGGTCGCACCGGGAGCTTGCTTTGAGCCGACGATAGCAGTGGTGTTCAAACTCATGGCTGGTTTGTATCGAGTAGAGAACCAGCGCTGACTCACCACAAGCCCCGCTTGCTCACTTTTGCCAGTGCGCTGGTAAAGGCCATCAGCGTTTCCGCATCTTTCTGTGCCTCTACCCCCTTCAACGTGGACGGAATAGGAATTCCAGCAATCTCTTGAGTACGGCGGAGTACCTGTTCTACCAAGCTGGTTCGCGGAACAAACATGTAGTGCACTTCACAATCCAAGCCATGCGCCAAACGTGCAAGGGTGTTCAGCGTAATGGTACCGTTGGCCTCTGCTTGCTCTAGTTTGCGGGCACCCTGCGCCGTCACACCCAAACGCTCTCCTAGCGCGCTGGAACTCATACCCAATGCCAATCGAAGCGTCTTGGTCCAGCCACACCTGGGCGTGGCATTCCGCTGCAGTTGTGCGAAATCGCAAAACTGCCGGTCAAGTTCGGCCAAGCGGGTGAGATCCAAGCGGTTTTTCAAGGGAAGCAAACGCATAAGGCAACCGGCTGGTTGCCTCTTCAAGCACATTTGGGCAACCGGTTTATTTCCATTGGAGACGAGCGCACTTGGAACGATAAAACGTAATGCCTGTTCGGCTATCTTCGCACGCCACGGTCTCGAAAGGGACCAATTGGTCTCATATTAACTTGAATGGCGAATGATGCTGCGTTTGGAAAAAGCGACTCTCGGAAAATTTGGAGCACAGGACATGATGGGCCTGATCACGTCACGGGGATGGGAAGCCATCCTGCCGGATGCGCTGGATGACAACCACCTGTTGCTGGTGTCAGACCAGTTCAGAGACCTTCTTTCGGGCGTTGGCTGGAATGGGGACCATGACCCCGCACGTGCTGCCTTGCCGCTCACCCTGTTGCTGCTTTCGAAGGCGGGAGCCAAACGTTCAGGAGACAGCCTGGAGGTCGGCCTGGAAACTCTGCAAGAAGCACTGTGCCTGCTCAGCACTGCTGTTGATCGGGAGATCGTCAATCGGATGCTTCAGCGCCAAGATGCCGCTCCCATTGGCACTGGACTGATTCAAGGTCTCCAAATGCTGGTTCAACACGCCAACGAGCAAACTGACTCCGAATGCCACGCCTAATCGGAAATGATGCCCTTGAAGTCAGCTTTGACCGTCTTGAGGAGTTCATTGACCAAGGTCGTTTCCAGATCAGGGCAGTATGCAGCAGCAATCAGCGTTAAAGGGTGGATCTGCATCTGTTCGGCCAACATCTCAATGGTGCGGATACTGGGAACTTGATGACCCTGCTCGATACGGCTGATGTGTCGGCGGCTCGTCGCCAGCAGCATGTCCTCCTGAACCAAGCCTTGTGCGGTGCGCAATTGCCGCAGCGCCCGACCAAAGTCGGCTTGGGGTTGAACACTCTTTCGGGAGGACATCCTCCCGATTTCCGTTCAATGAGACTAAAAAGACCACGACCAACTAGTCTCATTGACGTGGTAACTCAGTAGAAGATTCACTTCCTGTTGGAAATCTGTTTCTGAAGTAGCGCGGTGCCAATACTCTTTCTTGATTTTGACGGGGTCTTGCACCCAGAGCATTGCCATGAGTCCAAGCATTTTTGCTGCCTATCGAGCCTGGAAGATGCGCTTCGGCATGTGCCGGAGTGCCGGGTTGTGATCACCAGCACCTGGCGCCTGGAGAAATCCTACGAGGCGCTAGTGCAAAAGTTCTCTCCGGACGTTGCTGATGTTATTGAAGGCGTCACCCCCAGATACCGCGATATAACTCGGGTCCCGAATACGCTCGTGGGATACGAGCGAGAGGCGGAGTGCCATGCCTGGCTTTGGGCCAACAACCTTCCACATTGCAACTGGGTGGCCGTCGATGACCGATCTTGGCTCTATCGGCCGTTCTGCAAGTCGTTGTTTTTGGTCGATGGCCGAACGGGGCTAACGCAGGCCAGCGGTTTTCAACTTGCATCTCGCCTTCAAAGCCTTCTTTGAATAGACAGCCGGGAGGGTCGAGGACATGACCTTAGATGGCACAGGCTTGGGGTTTACTCGAAGCTCCTGACCTAGTGTTCTGCGCCGAAAGGGAGACTTCCCTTCAGAATCGCTTGTGACTCTGTCAATCATGATGGCTCAGGTGATAAACGCGGACTTTGGTAATACCTTCTGCGAAAGCTGCTCCAGAAGGATCAGCAGGCCCTCGGAAAATGCTCCTGATCAAGCCCCATCTCCACCCTCTTCATGAGCCCCCAAGCGAGCCCAACATCGCCACCTGCAGGCTGGACTTCCAGATGAGGCCGTGACACCTCCACGGACCCCAGATACAGAGTCTTCCTCCGCTGCGCCCTGACAGCCGCCTCCAGACTGTCCAGCGGCGGCAAACACAAGGCCTCGCGCCGTGGCATTGAAGCGGCCATGGACAGCCCCTTGGGATCAAAATCAAAGAACGCCAGCACAGGACGGCGGTCACGCACCAGCAGCTCGTTCGCCACGTCCGTGCGGAAGTACCCCGGCGCTCCCCGGAACAGCGCCAGCGCGGGTCGTCCCTTGAGGAATCCCGCCAGCCACTGGTATTCGTGCAGCCGCAGCATGGGCTCCAGGTTCTCACAGAACACCAGGACCTCGTAAGGCAAGGCCAGCGCTTGGCGCACATCCATGCACAGCATGCTGCCCGTGGGGATCTGAACCTCCGGCAGGCCCAACGGCACCACCGCCACCAGGCCCTCAGAGACGCGCAGGGCGCCCCATTTCTCGGATTCACCAGGTTGCACCTGACTGCGCGGTACCGGCTCCACCTGGCGCGACGGCTCAAAGCCCCGCGCTTTGAGCAGATTGCGCGCCACCTCAAAGTCTCTCTGGGTATAGACCACCCTCCTCCCCTGCACTTTCCCGATGAACTCGACGTTGAGGAAGTATTCAGCGGTCGCGCTGTAGGGCCGGAAAGGCGGCTCTGTCTCGATCAGCCGCCTCAGGAACGTCAACTGCTGCTGGTTCATACCTTCGCGGCCCCCGCAACCAAGGCCGGGTGGACCATCGCATCGTGGAACCGGTGCCGGAACCGCTCACCGGGGCGCGCAGGGCTCGATACCACCTCCACCCGGTATTTCTGCTCCCGCAGTGCCAGGACGGCAAAGCCCAGCCAGATATGGGGCTGCAGGGTCTTGGCAAGGTCGTCGGTCTCGCGCCATTCAGCCAGCGAGAACTTGTCGGTCCCGCGCTTGGCGGCACCGGCCAGTCTGTCCAACGCAATCGCGGCGTCGGACTTCTTTTTCACGGGCCGCTCATCCACCACCCGCTTGAAGCGCTTGATCTCCTTGGGTTGGGGCTCTACAGGCTGTGGAGGGAGCGCCGCAACCTCCTTGACCATGGCCTCCACGAACTGGTGGTCGGTGTCCTGGGGCTCGATCTGAGGCGCGAAATCCGGCAGGCGCGCGGCCAGCAGGAATGCCGGAATCTCCACCGAAGGGTCCAGCTCGAACCCCGGCCATGAGGGCTGCTGGCGCATGAGCAGATCCAGGCGCGCGAGATGCTTGTGGCTGTCCTCCACCTCCCTGATGCGGAAGATCTCCCGCGACAACTGCGCCTGCATCTCGGCCATGGCATGCTGCCAGGTCTGCAGGTGGGCCTGCAGGTTCATGCGGACGAACTTGGCCAGCTCAGGCATCCCGCGAGCGGTTGCCTCGCTCTCTATCCTGTCAAAGACGCCAGCCATGCGTGACATGTCTTGGGCGAGGATGTTGGCTTCGCGCTGGTAGAAGCGGTTCTGCGACTTCTTGGCCTCAAGCGTGCGCACGTTGCCGTAGCGAGTGGACAGGAGCGTGTGCAGGTACAGCAGGTTGCGCTCCACGCTGTCCCCGATATCGAAGACCGTGGATTCGATGGTCTCCACGATGTTCTCCACGGCGCTGTAGTCCTTGGCGCGGTACAGATCGTCCACATCGTTCCAGAGCTGATGCGCCTGGCTGATGCGCGAGCCGATTTCGGCCAGAGTCTGGTAGGCCGGGAAGAGCTGCAGGTGGTCGTTCAGGAAGTCGCGCAGTTTGGGGTGCAGCCGATACCCATCCTCCCCCGCAGGGCGCAGGGCGTTGGCCTGCCGCAGAGCCCCCACGGACGCCTGCGGGGCGTCTTGCGCCGGCACGATGATGCCGTCGCGCCGGGTTTGCTCCACCACCTCGGCATGCTGATGGAGCGTCTTCAGTACGTCCTTGGTCGGTGAGGAGGTCATGCAGCCCCCGCCTCGGGAGCCTCAGCCTCTTCCAGCCGCGCCTGGGGGTCGATCTGGTCCACCACCTGGTCATCGGAGATGTGGGGGGTGTTTTCGTTGATGAAGGCAATGAGCTGCAGCAGGTAGTCCACCTTGCCGGTGAAGGTGTAGCCCTTGCTCACCTCGTTGGTCTGCTGCAGGTAGCCCGCTTCCTCCAGGATCTTGAACATCTTCTGGACACGAAAGACCGTTGCACCGCTGTCCGTCACACGGTTATCGGCGAGTTCTCGCATGTCGGCCAGGCGCCGCTCCAGCGCGGAGGAGTTGCGCACCGCCTCGCTGATCTCGGTCAACCACACCACGTCGCCCGCGTGGAGCTGGGGATCGCTCCCCTGCGCCTCGCGCAGCAGGTTGAAGAAGCCCACATAGGGCACAAGCCGGTGGCGCACCGTTTTGAGCTCCTCCCGGATGCGAGCACGGGTGTCGGTGGTGGGCGATTCGTCGTAGGCCATGAAGAACGCCCCCTCGTCGTGAAGACGCGCCAGCCGATATCCCACGGCCGACAGCCACTCTTGGGCCTGCCGCTGGCCTTCCTGCGTCGCCAGTGCCTCGTACTCACTCTCAAACCGGACGTGGCAGACAAACTCACCCTTAGCGAGCAGCTTGAGCGCGGATTTAAGCGAGTTCATGCTCGGCCTCCAGTTCGTGGGTCTCGTTGGTGAAGATCGCCCCGGTGTTCTCGAACAGGCTCAGGCGCGGGAAGTGGCGCGCGAGCGCCGGATCGACACTGGGGCTGGCGCTGATCACGTCGATGTTGTTCAGGGCCAGGGTCTTGAGGAAAGCGCCGACATTCTTGGCGTCGAAGCGGCCAAGCTCATCGGTCACCCACACCAACCGCACCGGTGAGGAGCCCCGGATCATCTGCACGAAGCCCATGAGGAACATGGCAGTGATGAGGGCGGAATTGCCGTTGGACGACACCGCGCGGAACTCCTCCTCATTGCTGATGACGGAGCGCTTGCCGTTCTCGTAGAGGCTGAATTCGAGGCGCACCTGCTCATTCAGGTCCACCTGCACCCCACCATCGGAGCGCAGGATCTCCTTGTACTCGCGTACCAGGGCGACATCCTCATCCGAGGGCAGCTCCATGCCGACACGGGAGTACGCGCGCCCTGTGAGCGCAATCGTGGGGCTCTTGTCCCGCATCTTGCGCAGTACCGACAGAAAGGCCTGCTGGCCCACGCTCGACGTGACGCGCACGCTCAGGTTCTTGAAGCGCTCGAAGTGCTCAGTTGTGGCCAGCGCCCTGCTCAGCTCGGTGTTGAAAGTCGCCACCAGGCGGTCGAAGGTGTCCAGACGACTCACGAACACGCTGGCGTTTTCGAAGAAGCCGTTCATCTGGTGGGTGAGCTGCTCGATGAAACTCCCGCTTTCAGTGCGCTCGAACCAGTCGCACAGCTGCTCCGCTTCGAGCCACAGGTACTCGTGCTCCAGACGGGTCTGACGGTCAGGTAGCTCCTTGCGCTTGAGTTTGAGCCAGTCATTGGGCCCGCCCTCCTTTTTCTCAAACTCATTGCTTAGGGACAGGACCTCGCCACGCAGTGCCGCAGCCTCATCCACCAGGGTGTGGAGTTTGCGCGTCACCTCCTGGTCGAGTTCCAGCATGGAGCGCCCGGTGTAGGCGCTGTTGGGCACAAAGTCGAGGAAGTCTTTGAGTTTCTGGTCGCGCAGTTCCTCCAAGCGCTGTGCGTCATTGGCGGCGGCTGAAATCTGCCCATCGAGGGCATCAAGCACCTCCTTGGCCTGCTTGGTCAGATCATTTAGGCTGGTTTCCAGATTCCCAAGGCGCTCAGACGCCTTCAGAAAAGCGGTGTGCAGATCTCCCACCCTGCGCCGGGTGGTTTCAAAGTGCGGTAGCTCCACCGTGCAGAATTTTTTCCACGCAGCCACCTCATGCCGGTTGTTGGCAATCGCTTCAAGCTGGGCCCGCAACTCTTGCAGCTCTCCCTCCACGGCATTGATCCGCACGGTATCGAGCCCCATGCCAGCCAGCTTGCGCTCGTAGTCCTGTCGAGCGTTGTTCAGATCGGTCTTGAGGGTCGCTTCAACTCCCTGCGCCTCGGCATCCAGCTTGTTGATCGCACTCGTCATCTCGGCTTCCAGGGTCTCGGCCTTGAGCTTGAATTCCTCATGGATTGCCTGGCGATTTTTTTTGACGCCTTCGCGGATGCCGTGTTCCTCCCTGCCAAGGGCTGTGAGAACCGCCTGCAAATCAACAAGGTCCTTCCGAGCCTGTGTCTCTGCAGCGCCGCGCTCGGTCTTCACAAGGCTGTCGAGGCGTCCTTTGTCTTTGAACGCAGCATCAAAGGCCGACTTCGCCAAACCAAGGTTCGCTGCCGCACTGCCATGGTCGGTACCAGCCTGTTTCAGCTTCAGTCGGGCTTTTTCCGCGTGGTCTGCCGCTTTGTCCACCGACTCGTTGATGTTTGCCAGTTGGCCTTTTGCCGCTCCAAGCTGCAGGTGCACCGTATCCATCGAGAACCACTCAGGCAGGGGTAGCTCCTGAGTGCTCACCGTGGCATTGCCGACCACCACGGCCCCCTCCTCGCCTCTCTGTGCGGCTGGGATGTCCAGCATCGCAGGGGAGAGGTCGGTGCGGTGGATCACTGCCTCAGCGATCAGCTTGCTGGCATGGGGCCATACCGGGTCGTTGCTTTCACGGATGAAGGCGAGCAAGGAACCGGGTTCCGGGGTGACCTGGGCGGTCAGGGCCTCAATGTGGGCCAGCAGCGCTTTCTGACTGGTCTCAAGACCCTCCACGGCCCTGATAGCCGCTTCAAGCTCACCGCGAGCCTGACCCTCATCTTTTTCGCGTGCCAAGGCGGTTTCCCTGGCTGTATCGTGATCTTGGCGGCGCTGTTCGAGAATGGCCCCTGCATCCTCTTGTGCAGCAAGGCTCTCCTCCGTGGCAGCGGGATTTTTGATCTTTTGGGTGATCTCACCTTCGCGTGTGGCCAGGCGGTTGCGCTCCTCGGCGATCTCGGCAAGTCTGGGGGGCTCCTCCAACGCCTGCAGGGCAGCATCTTTGTCATTCCCAAGGGCCAAACGCTTATCGACCCACGCGCGTTGTGCTGTGGCTTTGCGCTCAGCGATCTCATTTTGCTGACGCTGCGAGGATTGTTCGATTTCGAGACAGCGCCTTTCGTGCTCGGTCTGGAGAGAACCCGATTCAGAGGTAAGGCGCTGATGCTCTTTCTCTTTGTCACGCGCCTGCTGCTGCAGTGCGGCTTCCCTGGATTCATTGTCCGCAAGGGTCTTCGCATCGATCAGGTCGAAGTGATTCTGGCGACTGATCACGGCCTGAAACGCTGCATTGAGGCGCTGCCACTCGTCATGGGCTTCGGTCTTTTTCCCACCGGCCTCCCTGATGTCGTCATTCAGAACCCCAAGCGCCTGCTCGAAGGCCTCTGCCTGGGCCCTGCGATCAATGGTCAACCGCTCTTGGTCCGTCGCTGCCTGGGCGAGTGCTGCCTTGACGGCCACATGCAGCGAGCACAGCTCCATGTGAACCCCTTTGATGCGGCCGATGCGTTCCTTCATCCGGTCAGCGTCGGGTTTGCGCTTCGAGATATCAGCCATGTGGGTGCGGCTGTCCAACCAGGTGGTCACATCCTCCCTGCGCTGCTTGAGTTCGCGCACGTTCTGGCGCTTCGATTCCGTGGCCTGGTCCTCGGCCACGCGCTCCAGCACGATGTTCTGCAGGTCCCGAAAACTGATCTTCTCGTTGGCCATGGCGGCTGCAATCTGGTTGAGATTGCGCAGGGGGCGTGGCCCCAGTGAATGATCGCGGGCCAGCAAAGCCATCTGCTTGGCGTTCTTGCTGCTCATGCGCTCATTCAGGATGACGCTGCGGTACTCGTTGAGCTGCAGGACGGGCGAGACATTGATGTTGCGCGCGTGGAGCCGTGGGGCGAACTCCGTGCGTGTCACAAACGTGTTGTTCTCGTCGTAGAAGAAGGTTTCATCGAACCCGGCAGAGACGATCCGAAAGTCTGGGATGTCCTCGCCATCCTTGGCGTACATCACCACCGTGCGCAGATGGGCGTCACTCTCACGCTCGTACTCATAGGCCACAGCGCTGCTGGGGTCGGGAAGCGTGTGCCGGATCATGGACGCCTTCCCGGAACCCTTGAGGACCTGGGAGGGAGTCGCGCCGTAGAAGAGTGGGATCAGGCGCAGAAAGGTCGTCTTGCCCACCCCGTTGTCGCCCACCGCCAAAACTCCGCCGCGTGGGTCCAGCTCCGAGATCCGCCCCGAAGGGTTGCTGTCGCTGGGGTTCCTGATGTTGATGGCGATGATGCGGCGAAGCTGATGGGGCATGTGGGTTGATCCCTCAAATTAGGTTTTCTTTGTGAATTCATTGTGCCTTCACTCAAAAACCGCATCGGGAACCCGATGCACCGCAACATGTGGGAGCTGCCTACAGATGGGAAAAGAGTCGGATCCGCAAGGACAATCGTGACGCGTGTCATTCCGATAGGACTCTTATGTCGCTGATCGCGACAGAATTCACCCTCTTCCGTCAGTAACGGCCGCAGCTAAGTGATTGTTTTTATTAGTTGCTCCTTTGTGGATGGACAGGGAAACTCATGTCGGACAGCTCCCGGTTCTGCAATCCAGCGTCCTGGCACCACGACCAAAAGGCATAACGCTAGTTCTCGGGGCCCAAAACCTCTCCATTGGGCCCCCAGGCCACCTGCGTCAATCCGGGTTCCATGGCTTCCAATCGACGGCGCTCCAACTCCGTTGCACTGAGCTGCCCCAATTCATGCCGCCCCACGTCGGCAAGTTCACTTTCATGGCGCAGTTGATCCGCTCTCTCCAGGGCTGAGCGGACGTGGCCAAGCAGGTCTTTTTCATCCCAGGGCTTCAACAGATAACGAAAGACTTCTGCGTCATTGACGGCTCGCATCAGGTTCTCCGAATCGGACGACGCGCTTAAAACCATCCGGACTGCCTTGGGCTGAATGGTTCGCACCAGACCCAGAAACTCCACGCCAGTCATGAGCGGCATCCTAAAGTCCGAGATCACCACGTCAAAGGCGGTCTCTCTCAGTCTGGCCAAGGCAACTTCCGGATCCACGGTCTCTTCAATGCGGAGCTCAGAACCGAGTCCCGCCCGCAGACTGCGCTTGATTGCAGCCAAGACGTGGTGTTCATCATCGAGCAAGAGAATTCTCTGCATGGCTGGCTCCCTCTCCGTTACGGTTTTATGGGCAAGATCATTTCCACATCGTCCCGCCCTTCGCGCAATCGCAGCCTCTTGATCAATTCGGCGGTGAGCACGTGATCGGCGGCAAGCAACACGGCGCCTTCGCTGGACAAAAGATCGCGCGCCAGAATCATGCCGGGTCGAAGTTGTGCCGTTCGCAGCATGCGCGGCGGAGCGTCTGCAACGGGCGCAGCCTTCAGGAGCATCTGCAGGAACACATCCACCACTTCTGGATGAAACTGGGTTCCCCTGCCCCTGGCAATCATTGATCGTGCGTCTGCAGCACTCAGGGGGGTGGAGCTGAGATGGCCGATCTGCAGATCATCGTAGGTATCTGCCACAGCGAGGATGCAGGCCCCCATTGGAATCATCTCCCCGACCAGGCCATCTGGATATCCGAGCCCATCGTGCCGCTCGTGGTGGCTGCGGATGATGTTGGACACCGTCTGCATGTCATCCAGCGCCATCAGTGCCTGCTCTCCCAGAACGGCATGCCGTCGGTATTGCGCAGTTTCTTCATCGGAAAGCTTGGGAACGGGTTTGGCCAGCAAGGTGTCAGGCAAGGCAATCTGCCCAATGTCATGCATGAGCCCTGCGATGAACGCGTCCTGTTGATCCGCTTCCGCCATGTTCATGGCCCGTGCGGTGCGACGGGCCAGATCCGCCACACGGCGCGAGTGGCCGGAGAGTTGCCCACCTCGCCACTCCATGAGGTTGGAAAACACCTTGATGGAGGTAAGGTAGTTTTTCTTGATCTTTTGACTGAGCTGGAGCAACTCGCTGGTGCGCGCCGCGACCTTTTCCTCCAGGGTTTCATTCAATTCCATCAAGGCCTGGTTTTTGGCCCTGAGCAGTTCTTCCAACCGGGTTTTTTCGTCTTCCAGGGCATGCCGCTCAAAAATCTGGTGAGCCGTGGCAAGCACCTCACCGTCATCCCACGGCTTGGTGATGTACCGATAGACTTCCCCGCTGTTGATGGCCGCGATGGTTGACCCAATGTCAGCGTAGCCTGTGAGCAGTACGCGTGTCGTTTTGGGCCACCGCACCCGTATCTGCTCCAGTAACTGGGCCCCGCTCATTCCGGGCATTCTCATGTCGGAGAAGACCAGATCCACAGGCTCTTGCTCCAGGTGCGCAATGGCTTGTGCACCACTCGTGGCCGTTGTCACCTGGTATCCGCTGCCACGAAACAGCCGCCTGAGCGAGGCCACAATGTTGGGCTCGTCGTCCACGCACAGAATGCGCCAGACGCGCTGACCACCGCCCTGCAGACTGGCGCCCTCCTCTTGCAAAGCCGCCCCTGACAAGGCGGTGACGTCGATAGGGGAATTCACACCTCAAGCCTCCTGCGGGTGCTGAATCGGCAGCGTGACACGAAAACGAGTCCCAACCCCCTGCTCGCTGAACACGTCAATGCTGCCAAAGTGCTTTTTGACGATGCCATAGGAAAGAGACAGTCCAAGCCCGGTCCCTTTGCCCACCGCTTTGGTGGTAAAGAACGGGTCGAAGATTCTTCCCAGATTCTCTTTGGCAATGCCTTCTCCGGTATCCTGTATTTCCACCCATACCCGGCTGTCGTCAGCGCCGGTGCTGATGGTGATGACGCCCCTGTCTGCCTGGATGGCGTGCGCAGCGTTGACCAGGAGGTTCATGAAAACCTGATTGAGTTCAGAGGGAAGGCACTCGATATCCGGGAGTTCACCGTACGCCTTGACGACCTCCGCCTTGTATTTGATTTCGTTGTTGACGATGTTCAGTGTGGAATCAATGCCATGGTGCAAATCGGCCAGGACCCACTTCTGCGAGGTGTCCACCCGGGAGAAATCCTTCAGGTTCTGGACAATATTGCGCACCCGCGTGATGCCGTCTTTCGACTCTGCCATCAACGAGGGGATGTCCTCCTTCAGAAAGTCCAGTTCTATCTTTTCGCGCAGAGCCCTCAGACGGGCTGCTGCCGGAGTGCCTGCCAATGCGGACTCGGCCTCTTCATAGGCAGCGAGCATCTGAAAAAGATCACCCAGATAGCGTTCGAGAGTCCCGAAATTAGAGAATATGAATCCAATCGGATTGTTGATTTCGTGGGCCACCCCGGCAGCCAGTTGCCCGATGGAGGCCATTTTTTCCGACTGCATGAGCTTGTCTTGTGCATCCGAAAGTTTGGCATTCAGTTGCATCAGCTCCTCATTGGAGCGCAGCAGTTCCTTGACCCGGTCTGCAGTGACATCGGCGACAGAGAGCGGCGAGGATGTCGTGATTGCGGACTCAGCCAATAGCGGATCGTGAGAACTCATGTCAACCCTCCTTCAGGCCAGCAACGCGTGACAGACGACGTCGTGTTGTTCAGCAACGGTGTCAAAAACTTCCCTGTAGTCCTTCTCACCCAGCGCGAGCCTGCCCCAGGCATCCAGTGACAGCAGCGGCACCATGTCATCTTCCTGGTGCGAAAGATCGAGGCCATGGGCAATGTTGTCAGCAACATGGACGAGATCCATGAGCCCTTTGCCAGCATGGGACCGAGGCCGGTGATGGCATGCGATGGCTGCGACGATCTCTGGGGCAAAGTGCCAATGCTCAGCGATGAGGCCGCCGACCTCTGCGTGGTCAACACCAAATTGATGCTGTTCTGCAACGTGCATGAAACAGTCATGTTCTGTCCGATATGCAATGGCCTGGGCATATTCCTCCTCATAGGAGCTGAGCAGAACCAAGCGCCCAATGTCATGCAACAGCCCCAACGTAAACGCGGCGTCTTCGTCCAATCGGGTGCGCTGCGCCAGGGCCCGGCAGGTAAGCGCCGTACCGATGGAATGGCACCAGAACGCATCGAAGTCGAAGCCTTGGCAGCGCGACTTGGCAAACCCGCTGACAAGGCCTGCGGCCGTTGCCACGCCGCGCAATGTGCGCAGCCCCAGGATTGCCGTAGCCTCAGTGATCGAAGTGACCTGACGCGGCAACCCGTAGAAGGAAGAATTCGCAAGTCGAAGGGTTTTCGCGGCAATGGCCTGGTCGTGCGATATCTTTATGGCCAGTTGCTCCGCCGAAACATCGCTGTCGCCAAAGGACTGGATCAACTCCAGCACGACTGCTGGCAAGGCAGGCAATCCGTGCACGCTGTGCAAGATTGCATCCGCAGTGAGTTGCTTCATGGCCTCTCCTCAAGCCGGTGCCTCAAAATCATGTGCAGCAATGGGTTGAGCTGCCCTGCCCGCAGGGCAGGCCTGAACAAGTGCAACAAACGCTGTTCCGTCAGTACCCGCTGCTCAACCGGATCCACTTTTCCATTGCGCTGTGCTAGCTCCTCGGGGGCATTCACAAAAATCGTGTCGATACCTCGATGCTGCAAGTTGTTGAGAATTTCGCGCGTGACAGGCGTCCCCTCTGGCAACAGAAGTTGCGCATGGGCATCCAGTACGGGCTGCGCTAAAAGTAGTCCCTCCGGAACCCGTTCAGTGGTGGTAGCAAGAGCTTGCATGGGCGCGCATAGAGTTCAAGCCGCACTGCCTGGCACCAAGACCAGCAATCGACCTCGTGAATGATTTTCTCCTCCGATGGAGCGGCATACAACGCGAAACGTCTCTCCCGCGAGTTGCACATCGTGGTAGCTCTGATCGGCGGCTCGCCATACATGGCGCAGATCTGCCGGTAGCACGTCGTCCGCATCCTGTCCCAACAACGCGGTGGTCCTTCCAAACAGTGCTTCTGCATCTGCATTCACAAATGCCACCATGCCCTCCAGGTCCACCCCGATGACCGCCGCAGGAATATGATCCAAGACCTCCCGTGCGACGCTCAGGCTACTCTCTTCGCGGTGGATCTGCTCACGTTGATTCGTTAGCAACTGTTGCAAACGGTCATTCACGGCAGTGAGTTCATCGTTGGCTCGCAGAACTGCACTCGCCAGCCGCCGATTCTCATCGGCCATTCCCTTTTGGGAGAACGCTTCCGCCACATGCCCGCGAAGCCGCTCGTCATCCCATGGTTTTGTGAGGAACTTGTAGATAGCCCCTTCATTGATCGCATCGGTGATGGACTGAAGCTCCGTGTAGCCAGACAGCACCATTCGTACAGTGTCTGGATACAGCTCCTTGGCCCGGCGCAGGAACTCCACCCCCGTCATACCGGGCATCCGCTGGTCCGAGACAATCACATCCACCGAGTTTTCGGCCAACCTTTGCAAACCTTGCGCCCCGCTGTTGGCCGTCACGATGTGATAGCCATCCCGACGCAGTAATCTGCGCAACGCAGAAACAATGCTGTCCTCGTCATCAACGAGCAACAAGGTACGTTGTTGGGCGCGGCGCAATAACAAGTGCTCAGGCAAGGCCTTGCTTTCACGCAACAGGGAACCCATGGCGTCGGCCGTTAGCAGCCCGCTGAAATAGTGCCCTTGCATCTGGTCACAGCCGTTGGCGATGAGCAACGCCAGTTGCCCCTCGGTCTCAACACCTTCTGCCAACACTCTCATCTGCAGGCTGTGCGCCATGTTGATGATCGCGCGCGTGATGGACACATCTTGAGAAGCTGCCGTGACGTCGTGGACAAACGAGCGGTCTACCTTCACCACGTCAATGGGCAGTGTGCGCAGGTAGCTCAGGCTGGAATAGCCGGTGCCAAAATCATCCAGCGAAATCTCGATGCCCAGGGTCTTGAGGTCGCCCAGAATCCGCGCGATGCGAGTGCTTTCCCCCATGAGCGCACCCTCGGTGATCTCCAGCCCCAGCAGCCTTGGATCAAGGCCGGTTTCGATGAGGATCTTTTCTATCTTCTGAGCCAGATCGGGTTGTTGAAGCTGGCGAGCCGACAGGTTGACGGCAACCCGGCACATGGAATGACCAGCGCGCTGCCATTCCAGCGCCTGGAGGCAGGCGGTGCGCAGAACCCATTCACCGATCGGCACGATCAGGCCGGTTTCTTCAGCGGCCCGGATATAGCTGGACCGGGAAATTAATGCGCCATCGGGGGATTTCCATTCAAGGAATGCCTCGGCACCAATGATGGACCCGCTGACCAATTCGAGTTTGGGCTGAAAATGCAGTTCAAACTCGTTGCGTTCCAAAGCTCGACGCAATCCCGACTCCATGACAAGCCTGGAGATCGCCTTGGAATGCATGCCCGAACTGAAAACGCAGATTTGGTTCTTGCCCAGCTCATGGGCGCGATACATCGCCGCTTGCGCTTGCTGGAGCAGTTTTTCAGGATCATCCCCGTGCACGGGGTAGAGGGATATTCCGATATCGCAGGTCACCTTGATCTCGTTGTCGCCAATGGCAACCGGAAGGGACAGCGCATCTACCAATGAGGCGGCGGTGCCCCGTGCCATGGCTTCATCCACAGACTCTTCCCGTGCCAGCACCAAGGAAAACTCGCCGCTTCCAAAGTGCGCCAGCAGATCGTCCTGGGAAACCTGGGGCTGGAGCCGTCTGCCGACCTCCATGAGCAACTGGTCCCCAGCTGCGTGGCCCAGTGATTCACTGACAAGCTTGAGTCTGTCAATCTCAACGCTCAGGACCGCAATGTGCCGCCCTCCCCGCGCGGCCTCGCGCATTTTGGTATCAAGGTATTCCGTCAGCGCGTTGCGGTTCGGCAGCCCGGTGATTTCGTCGGTATTCGCGAGCTTGTCCAGTTTCTGTTCAGCCGCCCGCTGCAGGGTGATGTCCTGCAGGAGTGTGACCGTCCTGATCACCTTTCCGCCTTCATCGGCCTCGGCAAGGACCCGGTGCAGCACCGTGCGCAAGCTGCCGTCGGTGTGAACAATACGGTGCTGAAACTCGCAGACGTCGTCGGGGGAAACGCCCTCGCTGATGGCCTGAACATAGGGGCGCTCTACCGGAGGTACGCGCGCCAGCAGCCAGTCTGTACCGGGGGGCGTCTCGGTGAGCGGGATTCCCAAGATGGCATGCATGCCCGACGACAGGGTGACCGTCCCGGACACCAAGTCCACCTCCGCAGAACCAATGCGCGCAAGCTCTTCAGCATTGCGAAACAGCTGAACACGCTGCTGCGCGTACCGCGTGGCCGCCTGGATTGCACTGACGTCATGCAACGTGACCAGGTCCGCTGCTTGCGCCGACAGAAAAATGCGCACGCCCCAGACCTGGGCGCTGAACCGCTCGCCGTTCTTGCGCAGGCATTCGACCTCATAGGCTTTGCCTGGGACCCCCGCTACCCGGGCGTTCGTCTGCTCCCGCACCATGTCCCGGTGCTCGGGCACGCACAGCAGCATGGGATCCATGCCTCTGAGCATCTCTTCCCTGGAGTATCCGAAAAGCTCCAGGAGCTTGGGATTCACAAAAAGGAACCGCCCCTTCTGAATCACAAAGACGGCCGCCTGCACCTGATCTACCAACAGCCGGTAGTCGGGTTCAGAAAGTGCCATTTCCTGTTCAAACGGCCGGTCTTCAGTATCGAAACTACCCATGGTGAGATGCCTTGCCAACACGGAAATGATGCGACCACGTTATGCGATGCAGGGCTGTGCGGCTCATTGAGGACCTCTGTGGCCTCACTACCGACGGCGCTGCATTGCGCAGATAGGGGGCCAACGCTTGCAGAGCTTTCGTGAGCCCATGCACCTCCCTCCCGAATGATGGGCGCAGGCGACAAACCTGCTTTGGAATATCGGACCTGCTACCCACTGTACTTATCCCCTTTGAGCTTGTCACGGCCTTGCAGCGAGTGCACAGGCAGGGTATGTCCTGCTATGCCGTGTGAGCGCAGCCCTGGTAGGTGTACCCATCTGCGTCGCTGGAGCATCACAAGACCCATGCTGCTAGAAAACGATTTACATTTTGGGCAACTGTCTGCAAGACTGTTGCAAAAGGGGGAGCGTTATGCATACGAGTCTTTCAGGGGCACGCGTTGCCTTGTGGCTGGGAATCGCAGTTATCGCGGTCGCTGCGGCGACGCTGCCCCAGGCCCGCGCTTTGGACAAACCCACCGGCACGGTCGTTCTGACCATCGACGGCGCGATCAGCCAGACCAACAACGGCTCGCAAGCCCAGTTCGACATGGCCATGCTGGAGAAGCTGCCCCAGCACAGCTTCTCCACCCAGACCCCCTGGTACCCCAGCGCCGTCACTTTCACTGGCCCCCTGCTGCGCGATGTGCTGGCGGCCGTGGGCGCCAAGGGCAAAAACATCACGGCGGTGGCGCTCAACGACTACAAGACGGAAATCCCCATCGACGATGCCACGCGCCACGACGTGATCGTTGCCCGGCTCATGAACAACCGCCCCATGCGTGTGCGCGAAAAGGGGCCGCTTTTCATTGTCTATCCGTTTGACACCAAGGCAGAGCTGCGCAGCGAGCTGTACTACAACCGCGCCGCCTGGCAGCTCCATATCCTGCGAATTCGCTAGTCCACCCCCTCCTCCCAACTTCCCAGGAACCACACCATGATCCGGGGCAAGCACTTTCTGCGGCTGATCATCGCGGGCCTGGTGGTGGCGTATGTGGCCATTGCCGGGGTGCAGTACCACCAGTACCGCAGCGTCGAGGCGGTCATGCGCCGGGGCGACGTCAATGCCCTGTGGTCATTCCTGCAGCTCAATGTGGAGTACGAAAAACTCGACCACGCCCTGCACCAGTTCGAGCTGGACCCGCCCAGCCTGCCCATGGACCGGCTGGAGCTGCGCTATGACCTGTTCCTGAGCCGCTTCAGCGCGCTGGAGAGCGGCACCGCCCGCACGCTGATGCAGGAGGAACCGATCTACGCCACAGCCCTGGAAGCACTGCAGAAGTTTGTCGCCGCAGGGGACAACCATTTCGGGCAGAGTGTGGACGCGGCATCGAGCCAGACAAATATGCGTCTGTTGCGGGCCGAGCTGAACAAGCTGCGCGACATCGTTCAAGAGCTGTCGCTGCAGGCATCGCGCATCTCCGCCTTGCTGGGCGACCGGCGCAACGAAGAGGTCAAGCACCAGACCCTGCTGACCACCGGGCTGACCGCGTTCCAGGCCATCCTGACCTTTTTGCTGGCCATTGCCATGGCGCGCCAATTCCTCCAGCGTGAAAAGGCCACCTCCCAGGCCCTGGAGGCCCAGGCCGAACTGGTGGAAGCCCTCAAGCGCAACGAGGAAGCCCTGGAGGCCCGGGTAGCCCAGCGCACCACGGAGCTGCAGCGAGCCAACGCCGCGCTGCAGGAACATGAGGATGAACTGGAGGTGGCCCGCGCCAAGGCAGAGGACGCATCGCGCATGAAATCGGACTTTCTGGCCAACATGAGCCACGAGATCCGCACGCCCATGAACGCCGTGATTGGCATGAGCCACTTGGCGCTGGCCACCGAGCTGACCGCGCGCCAGCGCGACTACGTCGAAAAGATCCAGCGGTCGGGACAGCACCTGCTGGGCCTGATCAATGACATCCTAGATTTCAGCAAGATCGAGGCGGGCAAGCTCGAAGTCGAGGTGGTGGATTTCGACCTTCATGCCGTGCTCGACAACGTGGCCAACCTGCTGGGCGAGAAATGCGCCAGCAAAGGCCTGGAGCTGATGTTCGACGTGGACTCCCACCTGCCCGCCGACTTGCGTGGAGACCCCCTGCGGCTGGGGCAGATCCTGGTGAACTACGCCAACAATGCCGTCAAGTTCACGGACGAGGGCGAGATCATCGTGCGGGTACGCGAAGCAGCGCGGGATATCCAGGGCGTGCTGCTGCGCTTTGAAGTGCAGGACACGGGCATCGGCCTGACCGAAGAACAGCAGGCGCGCCTGTTTCGCTCGTTCGAGCAGGCCGACACCTCCACCACGCGCAAGTACGGAGGCACCGGCCTGGGCCTGGCGATTTCCAAGAAACTGGCCAGCCTGATGGGCGGCGAGGTGGGCGTGCACAGCGCGCCGGGCAAGGGCAGCACCTTCTGGTTCACGGCGCGACTGGGTTTGGGCGCGGCCGTGCAGCGGCCACTGCTGCCGGAACCCGACCTGCGTGGCCGCCGCGTGCTGGTGGTGGACGACAGCGAACAGGCCCGGCAGATCCTGGCCGAGCTGCTGTCCAGCATGAGTTTTTCGGTCACGCTGGCCAGTTCGGGGGCGCAGGCCGTGGACTTGGCACGCGCCGCGGACCTGGCAGGCAGGCCCTGCGAAATCGCCTTTCTGGACTGGAAGATGCCTGGTATGGACGGTTTTGAAACCGCCCGCCAGCTGGCCCAACTGCCCCACCCTCCGCGCCCGGTCATCGTCACCGCGCACGGGCGTGACGACGTTCTAGCCGAACTCACACGCACCGGCATCGGGCTGATGCTGACCAAGCCCGTCAACCCATCTCAGCTTTTTGATGCCGCCATGCGAGCATTGGGAGGCGCGCAGCGGGTGGACGACGGGCGGCGCCTGCCAGCCTCAGCGGTGCGAGGCGCCAACCTGGCATCGATCCAGGGGGCGCGTGTGCTGCTGGTGGACGACAACGACCTGAACCAGCAGGTGGGCAGCGAACTGCTGGCCAGCGCCGGGCTGGTGGTGGATGTGGCCGACAACGGCCAGGCCGCACTCGACATGTTGGCCCGAGGCACCTATGACATCGTGCTCATGGACATGCAGATGCCGGTGATGGACGGCCTCACCGCCACGCGCCAATTGCGCCAGAACCCCGCCTGGGCGCGCCTGCCGGTGCTGGCGATGACCGCGAACGCGATGAGCGGCGACCGCGAGCAGTGCCTGGAAGCGGGCATGAACGGCCACATAGCCAAGCCCATTGACCCCGACGCGCTGTTCGCCGCCCTGCTGCAATGGATTGCACTGCCGCACACTGGGGGCGCCAGCGGTAAGACTGTTGCCCTGCAACCTGCGGTGCCTGGCGCTCCTTCCTTGGCGCTGGCGGACACCCCCGACCCGCTGACACACATCGAAGGCCTGGACACCGCCACCGGGCTGCGGCGTGTACTCGGCAAACGTACGGCCTATGAGAGCCTGCTGCGCAAATTCGTGGCCGGACAAGGCAGCGCAGTGAAAGAAGCGCGCGCGCACCTCGCGGCCGCCCAGCCAGAGGCGGCGCAGCGCGCCATGCACACGCTCAAAGGTACCGCTGCCACCATAGGCGCGGTGGGTCTGGCCGAACTGGCAGGCGCGGCGGAGCAAGCCATTGCACACAACGCGACCGCCGACGTCCTCGAAGCCCTGCTCCCGCCCGTAGACACCGCCTGCCAGACCCTGGTGGCTGCGCTGCAGAGCGCCCTGCCCCCTGAGGCAGACACGCCCGGCACGGGGAGTGATGCCAGAACCCCGTTGGATGGCGCGCAGGCCCGCGCATTGGTGGAACGCCTTGGCGCCCTGCTGGAAGACAGTGATTCCGACGCCATCGAGTTGTTCAAGGACTCCGGCCCCAGTCTTCAGGCCCTGCTGGGCCCCGCCTACGCCGACATGAAGCGGCTGCTCGACAACTACCTCTTTGCCGATGCGCTCGACGTGCTGCGCAAGGCGGGGAACGATATACAACACAAGGAGGACCCAGTTCATGAATAGCCCATTGGAATTGAGCGGCAAATGCACGGTGCTGGTGGTGGATGACACCCCGGGCAATCTGTCGCTGATGAGCGACCTCCTGCGCCCCGACTACAAGGTCAAGCTGGCACCCACCGGCGAGCGCGCGCTGCAGATCGTGGCGGCCGAAAAGCCCGACCTGATCCTGCTCGACATCATGATGCCGGACATGGATGGCTACGAGGTGCTGCGGCGCCTGCAATTCAACCCCGAGACCGAAGACATTCCGGTGATTTTCCTCACCGCCATGAGCGCCACCGACGACGAAACGGTGGGGCTGGAGCTGGGCGCAGTGGACTACATCACCAAGCCCGTCAACCCCGCCATCACCATGGCGCGCGTGCGCAACCACCTGCAGCTCAAGCGAGCGCGGGATTTGCTCGCCCACCACAACCACTTTCTGGAGCAGGAGGTGGCCAACCGCACGCGCGCCCTGGCGGAGCTACAGGACGCCACCATCCGCGCCATGGCATCGCTGGCCGAAACGCGGGACAACGAGACCGGCAACCACATCCGCCGCACGCAGCACTATGTGGAAGCGCTGGCCCGCAAGCTGCAGGACCATCCGCGCTTTCGCGACGAACTCACGGAAGACGCCATCCAGGTGATCTTCAAGTCCGCCCCGCTGCACGACATTGGCAAGGTGGGCATCCCCGACCGCATCCTGCTCAAGCCGGGCAAGCTGACGCCTGAAGAGTTCGAGATCATGAAGACCCACACCACACTGGGCCGGGACGCCATCGTGGCGGCAGAAACCGAAACCACGCAAAACAACCCGTTTTTTCGCTACGCCAAGGAAATCGCCTACAGCCACCAGGAAAAGTGGGACGGCTCAGGCTACCCCGAAGGGCTGGTGGGCAACACCATCCCCCTGTCGGCACGGCTCATGGCGGTGGCCGATGTGTATGACGCGCTGATCTCCGAGCGCGTGTACAAGGCCGCCTTCTCCCACGAGACGGCGGTAGAAATCATCCGCGACGGCCGAGGTAGCCACTTCGACCCCGACATGGTGGACGCCTTCCTCTCGCTCTCCGAAGAGTTCCGGCGCATTGCGCAGCAGTTTGCCGACAGCGAACATGCGCTGCAGGCGCAGCGCGACCGCATTGCCCAGGACCTCTCTACCGAGGGTGTGGTCATCGGCGAAGGCAGCGTCAGCAGCAGCGGCGGCTAACCGCCACGCTCTCAGCAGCAGGCGCCTGCGGCGCTTTCCTCTGCCCCACTTTCGGAGGAAGTGGTGGTGCGGTGTCCGTTGAGGCCCAGCTTGGCCAGCAGTTGCACGTCAGCCTCGACATCGGGGTTGCCGGTCACCAGCAGCTTGTCGCCATAAAAGATGGAGTTGGCGCCCGCCATGAAACACAGCGCCTGCACGGCTTCGCCCATCTGCTGGCGCCCTGCGGACAGGCGCACCCGGGCCTTGGGCATGGTGATGCGGGCCACGGCGATCATGCGCACAAAATCGAACGGGTCGATGGGCTCGCTGTCAGCCAGGGGCGTGCCGGGCACGCGCACCAGGCTGTTGATGGGCACCGACTCGGGGTACGGCTGCAGGTTGGCCAGCTGGGCGATCAGGCCAGCGCGGTGCACGGGCGCCTCGCCCATGCCCACAATCCCACCGCAGCACACGCTGATGCCCGCGCTGCGCACATGCGCCAGTGTGTCCAGCCGGTCCTGGTAGGCGCGGGTGCTCACCACATCGGTGTAGTACTCAGGGGCGGTGTCCAGGTTGTGGTTGTAGTAGTCCAGCCCCGCATCCTTGAGGGCCTGCGCCTGGTGCGATTCGAGCATGCCCAGGGTGGCGCAGGTCTGCAGGCCCAGGCCCTTCACGGCACCGATCAGGGCGCTGACTTTTTCGATGTCGCGGTCCTTGGGCGCGCGCCAGGCGGCGCCCATGCAAAAGCGCGTGGCCCCCGCATCCTTGGCAGCCTGGGCAGCGCGCACCACTTCGTCCACCTCCATCAGCTTGTCGGCTTTCACGCCCGTATCGAACTCGGCCGCCTGCGGGCAGTAGCCACAGTTTTCGGGGCAGCCGCCGGTTTTGACGGACAGCAGCGTGGCCAGCTCGATGTCGCCCGCAGGCCAGTGCTGGCGGTGCACGGTCTGCGCTTCAAACAGCAGGTCCATCAAGGGCTTGTCGAGCAACGCCTGGATGGCTTCCACGCTCCACGGGCCTTGTGAGGTGGCAGTGGCTGGGCGCCGATGCACCTGGACGTTTTGTACGGTGGGTGCTGGCGGCACAGGCTGGGCGGCGGGCATGGCAAGGGTCGTGGAGGACATGGCGATCAATTCCCTTCAAGGCATTCGCCCCACCGTGGCACGGAGCCACCCGAGGCTTAAGAAGTTGTTTAGCGACACCGCGCGCACGGCACACCACGGATGATTTGGCATGGCGCGCTGCGAGGTGGGCGGATTCTGGACGAGAAAACGGCACAAAAGCACGCCACAGGGTCACAAAAGATGCCAAGAAAAACGAGGCATCAACAACCGTCAAGTTCTGAACTTTTTAGAAGCAGAAGGCTGCACGTTGATTGAACTTGCCGGGCCTTTGGGGCAGTCAGTTTCTTGGCGCCTTCAACAGCCCCGTTGTGGTGGTTATCTGCTCCCATCTGGCACTCTGTGCAGCCGAGCAGCGCCGGGAGATGGCCGACGTTGGTGCGCTTTGGAGAACGATTTTTCGCAACTATGAACCCAGTGCAGCAATCACGTCGGCCGGGGCCTGCACCAGTTCGATCAAGACGCCCTCGCCCGCAATCGGAAACTCATCGTTGCTCTTGGGGTGTAAAAACGTGATGTCGTACCCTGCCGCACCCTTGCGGATACCGCCGGGCGCAAAACGCACGCCCTGGGCCGTGAGCCATTCCACGGCCTTGGGCAAATCGTCGATCCATAGCCCAATGTGGTTGAGCGGCGTGGTGTGCACGGCGGGTTTTTTGTCGATGTCCAGCGGCTGCATGATGTCCACCTCGACCTTGTAGGCGCCCTGCCCCATGGCCAGGATGTCTTCGTCCACGTTTTCGCGCTCGCTCTGGAAGGTGCCGGTTTGGGTGAGGCCCAGCATGTCCACCCACAGGGTTTTCATGCGCTGCTTGTCGGTGCCGCCAATGGCGACCTGCTGAATGCCCAGGACTTTGAACGGGCGACGAAGGGATGTGGTCATTGTGCTTGCTCCTTGATTGATAGCTGCTTGCGCTTATGGATAAAGCGCTAGAGGCCAATTTGACCTAAAAATACCTTGCTCCCGGCTACCCTTCGTTCAACACCCAGCTGCTGAGCGTGGCGAAGTACTCGCGCAGCCAGGCGTTGTAGCGCGTGGCCAGGGGCGTGGGTGCCGCTACCGGCACCATGTGGGTAAAGCCATGGCGCTGGGCAATGCGCAGAGCACGAGGCAGGTGGAAGTCGCTGGTCACCAGCGCGAGCGGGACCGTGGCGGCAACACCGCGCGCCTCCAGCAAGGGGCGACTTAACGCCAGATTCAGCTCGGTGCTGGTGCTGTCCTTCTCCAGCACCAGGCGTTCCGGCGCGATACCGTGGCGTTCTTGCAGATAGCGCGCCATCACCTCCGCCTCGGTATCTGTGGTGCCCCAAACTTGCCCACCACACACAGCGATCAGCGCCTCAGGCTGCAAGCGGGCCAGCGCGGCCGCTGTGTCCAGCCGCGCCGCCAGTGCCGGGCGGGGCTGTCCGTTCTGGATACCCGCTCCCAGCACCACGATGGCCTGCACAGGCGGTGCCTCTGGCGGAGAAACGCCAGCACCCCGCAAGAAGAAAACCCAGAAAACCACCACGCTGAGCATCCACGCCGCCAGACCCCACCAGCCCACGCGCCACCACTGCTGGCGCTGCCGGTCATGGTGCAGCCAGCGCGTGAGGGGTGCCCACCACACCGCGATGGTCAGAAACAACGCTCCCAGCGCAACCGGCAACATGGTGCCCAGGTTGAAGTGCCCCAGAACCATCAGCACCGCGCCGTCCAGAAACAGCACCCCGCCGACCAGCGCCAGCAGCGTGCGCACAGCCACCGCCGTCATCGCAGGCTGCAGGATGGAGCGCGAGGCGAAGGCGCCATCAGACGAATTCCAGAATGATCTGGTCCACCGCCAGCGATTCGCCCTTGCCCGCCGTGATCTTGCCGACCACGCCATCCTGCGCTGCAAAGAGGATGTTCTCCATCTTCATGGCCTCGATCACCGCCAGCTTTTCACCGGCCTGCACCTTCTGGCCGGGCTGCACCGCCACATCGACCAGCAGACCGGGCATGGGCGAGAGCAGGAACTTGGACAGGTCTGGCGGCGCCTTGAACGGCATCAGCTTGTGCAGCTTCGCGCCCAGTGGCGACAGGACCAGTGCGTCGATCTGCGTGCCGTTGTGCGCAATGCGCAGCGCCAGCGGGTTCTTGCCCACGCCGCGCTCCACCTGGGCCGTAAAGCCCTGGCCGTTGCAGGCGCCCTGCACGCGAATCTGGCCCAGCGTGGCATTGCTACTGATCTGATAGCTGATACCACCCACCAGTACAGCGCTAGAGCCAGATTTGTCTTCAAAGTCGGACACCGTCACCTCATGGTGCTGGTTCTGCCCTTCGGCGCCCAGCGTGACCACCACAAACTCCTCGCCCACCTTCACCTCGTGCCCGGCCAGCTGGCCACTGATGCCCGAGGCGCGGGCGCGGTAGCGGCGGTGCATGAACGCGGCCAGTGCCACCAGGAACAGCGGGTCAGCGTGCGGCACGTCTTCAGCGTGAAAGCCCTTGCCGTAGTTCTCGGCGATGAAGCCGGTGTTGAAGTCGCCCGTCACGAATTTGGGGTGCGCCAGCAGCGCGGCCTGGAACGGGATGTTGCTGCTGATGCCGCGAATCACAAAGCCGTTCAGCGCCGCGCGCATCTTGGCAATCGCATCGTTACGGTCCGTGCCGTGCACGATGAGCTTGGCAATCATCGAGTCGTAGTACATGGGGATCTCGCCGCCCTCATACACGCCCGTGTCCACCCGCACGCCCAATTTTTTGGTCGGATCGGACTGGAACATCGACTCCTCCGGCGGCTGAAAGCGCACCAGGCGGCCGGTGGAAGGCAGGAAGTTGCGGAACGGGTCTTCGGCGTTGATGCGGCACTCAATGGCCCAGCCGTCGCGCTTCACGTCGGCTTGCGTCAACGGCAGCGTCTCGCCCGCCGCCACGCGGATCATCAGCTCCACCAGGTCCAGGCCGGTGATGCATTCCGTCACCGGGTGCTCCACCTGCAGGCGGGTGTTCATCTCCAGGAAGTAGAAGTCCTGGTCCTTGCCGACCACGAACTCCACCGTGCCCGCGCTCTGGTACTTGACGGCCTTGGCCAGTTGCACCGCCTGCTCGCCCATGGCCTTGCGGGTGGCGTCGCTGATGAAGGGCGATGGCGCCTCTTCAATCACCTTCTGGTGGCGGCGCTGGATGGAGCACTCGCGCTCGTTCAGGTAGATCACGTTGCCGTGGCTGTCGCCCAGCACCTGGATCTCGATGTGGCGCGGCTCCTGCACAAACTTTTCGATGAAGATGCGGTCATCGCCAAAGCTGTTGCGGGCTTCGTTCTGGCAGCTGGCAAAGCCTTCAAACGCTTCCTTGTCGTTGAACGCCACGCGCAGGCCCTTGCCGCCGCCACCGGCCGAGGCCTTGATCATCACGGGGTAGCCAATGCCCTTGGCAATCTCCACCGCTTGCTCGGGGCCCGCGATGGCATCGTTGTAGCCAGGAATCGTGTTGACCTTGGCCTCGTTGGCCAGCTTCTTGGACGCGATCTTGTCTCCCATGGCCGCAATCGAATGCGCCTTGGGGCCGATGAAGGCAATGCCCTCGTCTTCGCAGCGCTTGGCAAAGGCCTCGTTTTCGGAGAGGAAGCCATAGCCCGGGTGCACGGCCTGCGCGCCAGTCTGCTTGCAGGCGGCAATGATCTTGTCGGCCAGCAGGTACGACTCGCGCGAGGGCGCGGCGCCAATGTGCACGGCCTCGTCGGCCAGCTTGACGTGCCGGGCTTCCTTGTCGGCGTCGGAATAGACGGCGACGGTGGCGATGCCCATTTTCTTGGCCGTTGCAATCACTCGGCAGGCGATTTCGCCACGGTTGGCGATCAGGATTTTGGTGAACATAACAAGTTCCTCAAAAGGAAATTTCAAAAACCAGTAACTAAGACGGAAGGACAGCGCTGGCGCAAAGCGTCAATGAAGCGCTGCTTCTCACGCGGCGACACCAAAATGCTTCGGTCTGCCCCATAGCGAATGCTCAAGCGGTCGAGCGACAGCGCAGGCGACGAAATCCAACTGTGCGATGGCGAGACCTCGCGTACATCGCCCAGCACAATGCGCCAGCGAAACGGACCACTGCGAATCAGCAGATCGTCCGCCGTGAGTGTGTAGTTGGTGTCCAGTACCAACCACAGCGGCAGCAGCAGCGTAAGGGCCACGATGACCGCCAACAGCGCAAGCATCGGTGGCGTGCCACCAGAGTTCAGCACGAACGGCCCCGCAAGCCCTGCTACTGCGGTTGCTGCCGTCAATGCCGCGAGCGGGCCGATGGCAACAAGCCATGAGTCCACTCTGGATGGGAAGAACGCGCGGATCTGTGCCATTGCCTGCTACCAATGCCCTGCTTACAGCGGAATGTTCCCATGCTTGCGCCAGGGGTTTTCCAGCTTCTTATCGCGCAACATCACCAGCGACCGGCAGATCCGCTTGCGCGTCTCATGCGGCAGGATCACGTCGTCGATAAAGCCACGCGCACCGGCCACAAACGGGTTGGCAAAACGCTGCTTGTATTCGGCCTCACGCGCGGCCAGCTTCACGGGGTCGTTCTTGTCTTCGCGGAAGATGATCTCCACCGCGCCCTTGGCACCCATCACCGCGATTTCGGCGTTGGGCCAGGCAAGATTGACGTCGCCGCGCAAGTGTTTGCTGCTCATCACGTCGTACGCACCGCCGTAGGCCTTGCGGGTAATGACGGTGATCTTGGGCACGGTGCATTCGGCGTAGGCGTACAGCAGCTTGGCGCCGTGCTTGATGATGCCGCCGTACTCCTGGCTGGTGCCGGGCATGAAGCCGGGCACGTCGACAAACGTGACCACGGGGATGTTGAAAGCATCGCAAAAGCGCACGAAGCGCGCGGCCTTGATGGAACTCTTGATGTCCAGGCAACCCGCCAGCACCAGCGGCTGGTTGGCCACGATGCCCACGGTCTGGCCTTCCATGCGGGCAAAGCCGATCAGGATGTTCTTAGCGTATTCGGGCTGCAGTTCGAAGAAGTCGCCGTCGTCCACCGTCTTGACGATCAGCTCCTTCATGTCGTACGGCTTGTTCGGGTTGTCCGGCACCAGGGTGTCCAGGCTCAAGTCCATGCGGTCGGCCGGGTCGTTGCTCTTGCGAACGGGGGCCTTTTCGCGGTTGTTCAGCGGCAGGTAGTTGTACAGGCGGCGCAGCATCATCAGCGCCTCCACGTCGTTCTCAAACGCCATGTCGGCCACGCCGCTCTTGGTGGTGTGGGTGATGGCGCCGCCCAGTTCTTCGGCGGTGACTTCTTCGTGCGTCACGGTCTTCACCACTTCGGGGCCTGTTACGAACATGTAGCTCGAATCCTTGACCATGAAGATGAAGTCCGTCATGGCGGGCGAGTACACGGCGCCACCGGCGCTGGGGCCCATGATCATGCTGATCTGCGGGATCACGCCGCTGGCCAGCACGTTCTTCTGAAACACGTCGGCATAGCCGCCGAGGGACGCGACACCTTCCTGGATGCGGGCGCCGCCCGAGTCGTTCAGGCCGATGACCGGAGCGCCGACCTTCATGGCCTGGTCCATCACCTTGCAGATCTTTTCGGCGTGGGTTTCGCTGAGCGCACCGCCAAACACCGTGAAGTCTTGGCTGAACACGAACACCAGGCGGCCATTGATCATGCCGTAGCCTGTCACCACACCGTCGCCGGGGATCTTGTTGTCCTCCATGCCAAAGTCGGTGCAGCGGTGTTCGACGAACATGTCCCATTCTTCGAACGTGCCGTCGTCCAGCAGCAGCTCAATGCGCTCGCGCGCCGTGAGCTTGCCCTTGGCGTGCTGCGCATCAATGCGCTTTTGCCCGCCGCCCAGGCGTGCCAGGGCACGCTTTTTCTCCAGTTGCTCCAGGATGTCTTGCATGGTCGTCCTTTGGTGAATGGGTTGGTGTCTACTATTTATTTGATAGCTGCCAGCGCATGATTGGATTGCGCTAGCAGCAGATTTCGTGCTGCAGTCGATGCCGCAATGCGTCCTGCGGCCACATCGGCCTGCATCTGGGGCAGTAGCTCACGCACCTGCGGGTGCTGGCGAAACGCGAGCTTGAGGCCTGCGTCGATGCGCTCCCACATCCAGGACAGCGCCTGCTTCTCGCGCCGCGTGGCCAGGCGGCCGTTGGCGGATTGCAGCAGGCGGAATTGCGTGACAGCGGCCCAGAAGCTGTCTACGCCCTGCCCCAGCAGCGCGCTGATTTGCACTACCTTCGGGTGCCACAGCGTTTCGTCGTGGTGCGCGTTCTCGGGGTTGCCGTGTTGGCTGAGCAGACGCAGGCTGGAGGTGATCTGCGCCTCGGCGCGCGTGGCAGCGTTCTTGTCGATGTCGGCCTTGTTGATGACCACCAGGTCGGCAATCTCCATCACGCCCTTCTTGATGGCCTGCAGGTCGTCGCCTGCGTTGGGCAGCTGCATCAGCACGAACATGTCCGTCATGCCCGCCACCGCAATCTCGCTCTGGCCCACGCCCACGGTCTCGACGATGACCACGTCGTAGCCTGCGGCCTCGCAGACCAGCATGGCTTCGCGGGTCTTCTCGGCCACGCCGCCCAGTGTGCCGCTGGAGGGGCTGGGGCGGATGTAGGCCTTTTCGTGCACCGACAGGTGTTCCATGCGCGTCTTGTCGCCCAGGATGGAGCCGCCCGAGACGGTGCTGGAGGGGTCGATGGTGAGCACGGCCACGCGGTGGCCCTGGGCGATCAGGTACAGGCCCAAGGCTTCGATGAAGGTGGATTTGCCTACGCCGGGCACGCCGCTGATGCCGAGGCGGAAGGCCTTGCCGGTGTGCGGGAGCAGCTGGGTCAGCAGCTCGTCGGCCTGGGCGCGATGGTCCACCCGCGTTGATTCGAGCAGCGTGATGGCTTTGGACATGGCGCGGCGTTGCACCGCCGCCGTGCCCTGCACCACCCCGTCAAGAAGCGCCGCAGGTGTCACGCCACCGCCTTGCGAATCTGCTCCAGCACATCCTTGGCGCTGGCGGGAATGGGTGTGCCGGGGCCGTACACGCCCTTGACGCCCGACTCGTACAAGAAGTCGTAGTCCTGCGCCGGGATCACACCACCCACAAACACGATGATGTCGTCCGCACCCTGGTCCTTGAGCGACTGAATGATGGCGGGCACCAGCGTCTTGTGGCCCGCAGCCAGCGTGCTCACGCCCACGGCGTGCACGTCGTTTTCAATCGCCTGGCGGGCGCATTCCTCGGGGGTCTGGAACAGCGGGCCCATGTCCACGTCAAAGCCCAGGTCGGCAAAGGCGGTGGCCACCACCTTGGCGCCCCGGTCATGGCCGTCCTGGCCCAGCTTGGCGATCATCACGCGCGGGCGGCGGCCCTGTTCTTCGGCAAAGGCGTTGATTTCGGTCTTGAGTTTGTCCCAGCCTTCGGCCGAGTCATAGGCAGCTGCGTACACACCGGTCACCTTTTGCGTATCGGCGCGGTGGCGCCCAAAAACCTTCTCCAGCGCATCGCTGATCTCGCCCACTGTGGCACGCAGACGCACAGCCTGGATGGACAAATCGAGCAGGTTGCCCTCGCCACTCTCTGCGGCGGCGGTCAACGCATCCAGCGCTGCCTGCACCTTGGCGGCATCGCGCGTTGCACGGATCTTTTGCAGGCGAGCGATCTGGCCGTCACGCACCTTCATGTTGTCGATCTGCAGGATGTCGACCGGGTCTTCCTTCGCCAGCTTGTATTTGTTGACGCCCACGATCACGTCCTTGCCGCTGTCGATGCGCGCCTGCTTCTCGGCGGCAGCAGCTTCGATCTTGAGCTTCGCCCAGCCGCTGTCCACGGCCTGGGTCATGCCACCCATGGCCTCGACCTCTTCGATGATCTTCCAGGCCGCATCGGCCATGTCCTGGGTCAGCTTCTCCATCATGTAGCTGCCGGCCCAGGGGTCGATCACGTTGGTGATGTGGGTCTCTTCCTGGATGATGAGCTGCGTGTTGCGCGCAATGCGGGCGCTGAACTCGGTGGGCAGCGCAATGGCTTCGTCAAAGCTGTTGGTGTGCAGACTCTGCGTGCCGCCAAACACGGCCGCCATGGCCTCGATGGTGGTGCGCACCACGTTGTTGTAGGGATCCTGCTCGGTGAGGCTCCAGCCCGAGGTCTGGCAGTGCGTGCGCAACATGAGGCTCTTGGGGTTCTTGGCCCCCGTGGCCTTCATGATGCGGCACCACAGCAGGCGCGCGGCGCGCATCTTGGCGACTTCGAGATAGAAGTTCATGCCAATCGCCCAGAAGAACGACAGGCGCCCGGCGAACTCGTCCACGTCCATGCCCTTGGCGATGGCAGTCTTCACATACTCCTTGCCATCGGCCAGTGTGAAGGCCAGTTCCAGCGCCTGGTTGGCCCCGGCTTCCTGCATGTGGTAGCCGCTGATCGAGATCGAGTTGAACTTCGGCATGTTCTTGGCCGTGTACTCGATGATGTCGCCAATGATCTTCATCGACGGCTTGGGCGGGTAGATGTAGGTGTTGCGCACCATGAACTCTTTCAGAATGTCGTTCTGAATGGTTCCGGAGAGCTTGTCTTGCGAGACGCCCTGCTCTTCTGCCGCCACCACATAGCCCGCCAGCACGGGCAACACCGCGCCGTTCATGGTCATCGACACGGACACCTTGTCGAGCGGGATCTGGTCGAACAGGATCTTCATGTCTTCGACCGAGTCGATTGCCACCCCGGCCTTGCCCACATCGCCCGTCACGCGGGGGTGGTCGCTGTCGTAACCCCGGTGGGTTGCCAGGTCAAACGCCACACTCACGCCCTGCCCGCCTGCGGCCAGCGCCTTGCGGTAGAAGGCGTTGGATTCTTCAGCAGTGGAAAAGCCCGCGTACTGGCGGATCGTCCAGGGCCGCACGGCATACATGGTGGCCTGGGGGCCGCGCAGATAGGGCTCAAAACCGGGCAGCGTGTTGGCGTACGGCAGACCGGCCGTGTCTTCGGCGGTGTACAGCGGCTTGACGGTGATGCCATCGGGCGTGACCCAGTTGAGGGCGCTGACATCGCCCCCCGGCGCCGACTTGGCTGCGGCCTTGGCCCAGGCTTCCAGCGAAGACGCGGAGAACTCTGGGGCGTTGTTGGTGGGGTTGTCACTCATGGCAAAAGCTACTCCGAAGATGGCGTTGGGGCGTCCAACACAGCGCACAGGCGGTGACCGCACAGGTGCAGTGGTGTGGCGGCGAGTTTACATCATTCATAATTATTGATTCAAAATATTCCACCCAGCTTACAATCTGCCCCATGTCTGCCCTCACCCTCACTCCCCGCGCGCTCTACGAAGAAGTGGCCGAGCATTTGCGCCAGCGCATCTTCCGTCGCGATCTGGAGCCGGGCAGCTGGATTGACGAACTCAAGATTGCCGAGGAATTCGGCATCAGCCGCACGCCCCTGCGCGAGGCGCTCAAGGTACTGGCCGCTGAAGGTCTGGTCACGATGAAGGTGCGCCGTGGCGCCTATGTGACGGAGATGAGCGAAAAAGACCTGCGCGACGTGTACCACCTGCTCAGCCTGCTGGAGAGCGATGCCGCAGGCGTGGTGGCCACCACCGCCACACCGGCTCAGCTGCAAACATTGCAGGATTTGCATGCCGAGCTGGAGGCCGCCGCCAATGAGCGTGAGCGCTTCTTTGCAGTCAACGAGCGCTTTCACATGCTGCTGCTGGAGCTGGCCGACAACCGATGGCGCAGCCAGATGGTGGCCGACCTGCGCAAGGTGATGAAGCTCAACCGCCACAACTCGCTGCTCAAGCAGGGGCGGATTGAGGATTCACTGAAAGAGCACCGCGCCATCCTCGGCGCGATGATGGCGCGCGATGCCAAGGCGACGGTGAAGGCGATGCAGGCGCATTTTGCGCAGGGGCTGGAAGCGGCGACCTGAGAGACGACCTGAGAGACGACCTGCGGCAATACGGCCTGCGAGCGATTCACCAGCGAGTGCATCTGGTCTGTTCGGGCTTTCGCCGCGCTATTGCAGCGCATCATCATTTCGTAAATCGGAATGCACCATTTGCAACACAACAGCGTGTTGCAGCGCCAGATCCCGCTGGTTCGCTCGCTATCATTCCCCGGGTTTACACCAAGGCCACGGCGCATCCCGCGCCTGACGACTTCCCCGCAGAGCCTGCATGACCCCCTCCCCCGCCGATATCGCCAGCGTCTGCACGCTGCCCCAGCTTCTCGCCTACCGCGCTGCGCGCACCCCCAACTCCGAGGCGTACCGAGCCTTCGACACCACCTCCCAAGCCTGGACGAGCTTGACCTGGGCTGAGACAGCCCAACGCGTGGGCACATGGGCCCAGGCCCTGGCGGCCATGCAACTGCCCGCAGCGGCGCGCATCGCCATCCTGCTGCCCAACGGCCTGAACGCGATGTGCGCGGACCAGGCAACCTTGGCCACCGGCTGCGTTCCCGTGCCGCTGCATGCCATCGACAACGCCGGCAGCATTGCCTACATCCTGGCCGACTGCGAGGCGTCGATGCTCTTTGTGAGCCACGTGGAGCAGTGGGAAAAAATTCAGGCCGTCGGCACGCCATTTCCGGCCCTGCGTGCAGTGGTCATCACAGATGGCGGCGCCTCGCTCACCGCAATACCAGCGTCTGGGGACGGCCCTGCGGTCGGTTCGCTGGTGCAATGGCTGGCCGGTGCGGCACATGCGGGCAGCGCAACCGTTCCCAAAGCCCCGGAGGCAGACGACCTGGCGGCCATCGTCTACACCTCTGGCACCACGGGCAAGCCTAAGGGCGTGATGCTGACGCACCACAACGTGGTCAGCGACGTGAAGGCGGTGCTGGAGCGCATTGCCCCCACGGTGGAGGACGTGTTCCTGTCGTTCCTGCCGCTGTCGCACACGTTTGAACGCACGGGCGGGTACTACCTGCCGATTGCGGCGGGCAGTTGTGTGGCCTATGCGCGCTCGGTGCCTCAACTGGCCGAAGACCTGAAAACGGTACGCCCCACGGTGCTGGTGTCGGTGCCGCGCATTTACGAACGCATCCACGCCAAGCTTCTCGAAAAGTTGTCACCCACGCCCTGGAAGATGCAGCTGTATGAAGCCGCGCAGAACAAGGGCTGGGCGCGGTTTTGCGCCGCCCAAGGCTTGCCCGCGCCGACTCCCGACGCCAGCAGCCAGGCCGCAGGCTGGATGGCTGCCCTGCCCTGGTCGGTGCTGCAGGCCCTGGTGGCAAAGCCGCTACTGGCCCAATTTGGCGGCCGTGTGCGCGTGGCGGTAAGTGGCGGGGCACCGCTGTCGCCCACCATTGCGAAGTGTTTTCTGGGCCTGGGGCTGCCGCTGATCCAGGGCTACGGAATGACCGAGACTGCACCGGTGGTGTCGGTCAACGCACTAGACGACAACGACCCCGCCTGCGTAGGCAAGGCATTACCCGGTGTGGAAGTGCGCATTGGCGACAACCGCGAACTGCAGGTGCGCGGCCCCATCGTGATGAAGGGCTACTGGAAGCGTCCGGAAGACACGGCCAAGATCCTGGGCGCAGACGGCTGGCTGGGCACGGGCGACCAGGCCGAGATCGTGAACGGCCGCATTTACATCAAGGGCCGCATCAAGGAAATCATCGTCACCTCCACCGGCGAAAAGATCCCACCGGGCGACCTGGAGCTGGCCTTGCTGGCCGACCCTTTGTTGGAGCAGGCCTTTGTAGTGGGCGAAAACCGCCCCTTCATCGCCTGCGTGGCCGTGCTCAAGCGTGATGAATGGCAGCGGCTGGCGGGCGATCTGGGTCTTTCGGCCCAAGACGCCGACAGCCTGAACCACCCCAGCGTGCACCGCGCCGTGCTGGCCCGCATCGAAAAGAACACCGCCAGCTTTGCCCGATACGCCGTGCCGCGTGCGGTGCACCTGACGCTGGAGCCGTGGACCATTGAAAACACCTTCATGACGCCCACGCTCAAGCTCAAGCGCAGCAACCTGATGGCGCACTTTGCCGAGGCGATTGAGGGTATGTATCAGAAGCCGGGGCGCTAAGCCCAGGCTTTCTCAAAGCACCAACTCGCCCTCCCCTGCGTAAGCCACCCCAAACCGGTTCGCCAGAAAATCCGCCAGCAACACGGATTCCTGGCCCACGAAGCCGCGCTGCGGCAAGCGTCCCTGAGCCACCAGATCCAGCGCCGTGCAGATGCCCGCCGCCGTGGTGAGCTGAATGGCGCTCAGCGTGTGCCCCGCCACCTGGGTGCCGATGATGCGGGCGGAGTACGAGTCCTGCACCAGCCGGCCGCCCTTCAGGCCGGATGCGGTGGCAAACACCACGATCACATCCTGATCGGTGGTCGGAATGGCCGTCTCCAGAATGTCCTTGAGCAGATCGCGCCGGTCACGCAGGCGCAGGTCGTTGAGCAGCAGCTTCAGGATGGCGTTGTGGCCGGGGTAGCGGATGGACTGGTAGTCCACCTGGCGCGCCTTGCCTGCCAGCGTCTCGGTCAATGTGCCCAGCCCACCCGAGGTGTTGAACGCCTCGTATTCCACACCGTCGAGCGCGAAGGTTTCCAGCCCTTCCAGCGCGGGCACTGTGGTGCGCACTCCGTCCACAATGGCCTCGCAGGGGTTGCAGTATTCGTTGATGAGCCCTTCGGTGCTCCAGGTCAGGTTGTAACGCAGGGCGCCCTGGGGGTAGCGCGGAAGCGCGCCCACGCGCATGCGCAGCGTGTGCAGGGCGTCAAAACGGCGCGCCAAATCGTTGCCCACGATGCCGATGAAACCCGGGGCCAGACCACATTGGGGCATGAGCACGCTGCGGGCGTTGGCCGCCAGTGCCCGGATGGCCTGGGTGCTTGCCACGTCTTCGGTCAGGTCAAAGTAGTGCACTCCCGCTCCGGCACAAAGCGTCGCAACCGGCACGGCGCGGTGAAACGGCAGCGCGTTCAGCACGGCAAAACGGCCATCGATGGCGGTCTGCAGGCTTGCGTCGTCTGTCGCCAACTGGGTAGAGACGCCTAGCGCAGCCACCTCGGCCAGGCGCGCCGGGTCGCGGTCCACCACCAGGATGTCGTAGTCGCCGGCCTGCTGCAGCAGCAGCGCCATGGCAAAGCCGATGTGGCCCGCGCCCAGGATGGTGATGGCGCGATGGGTGGCGGCGTGGGAGGCGGTGGAGGTGTTGGAAAGGGTGGTCATAGCGGCACTCCCGGTGGTGGTCACTGCGTGAAGCAGTGAGCGGTGTTGAAGATGCCTTGATGCTAGGCAAGGGTGCTGTCAATGTGTAGCGCTAATAACGTCGAAAAACGCTCCTTGTTCTGCCATAACGGCGAATATGATGGACGTTATGACTTTTTGAGTAGGACCCCATGACACAACCCCTGGACGACACCGACCGCCAGCTGCTGAGCCTCCTGCAGGCCAATGCCCGCGAGGGCACGGCCACGCTGGCACGCAAGCTGGGGCTGGCCCGCACCACCGTGGTGGCGCGCATCGCGCGGCTGGAGCGCTCGGGGGTGGTCGCGGGTTACGGGGTGCGGCTGGGCACCCGGCTCGATGCCACCACCGTGCGGGCCTGGTGCAGCATCAGCGTGCTGCCCAAAACCGCGCCCACCGTGCTGCGCGCGCTGGAGGCCATGGCCGAGGTCGAAGAGGTATCCGCCGTGAGCGGGCCGTTTGACTATCTGGTGTTCTTGCGCTGCACCAGCCATGAGCAGCTCGACGCCCTGCTCGACAAGGTGGGCCAACTGGACGGCGTGCACCAGACGCAGACCAGCATCGTGCTCAGCCGCAAGATTGATCGCCGCAGTGTGGGGGCGTGAGCACCATTAACGCCCGCATTCACTTCATTTTTGATAGCTGCTTGCGCTTTATAGATAAGCGACAGAGCCAAATTTCACCAAAATTCAATGACCTGCATCAGGTCTCGAATTGCTTCGGGTTCTTCCCCTGGATCGGCGCATAAAACGCCTTGATACGCGCCATGTCGCTGTCGAGGTCACCCGTGGGCTCGAACACCGGGCCCAGGCCGCCTACCTTGCGACCATAGTCCACAAACGCAAGCACGATGGGCACACCCGCCTGCTGGGCGATGAAGTAAAAGCCTGTCTTCCAATGCCGCGTTTTGCCGCGTGTGCCCTCGGGCGGCACGATGAGTTGCATGGGGCCATCGGCCTCCCGCATCGCCTGGGCCGACGTGGCGACCAGGTTGCCGGACTGCTCCCGGTTCACCGGAATGCCGCCCAGCCAGCGCATCACGCCACCGAACGGCGCCTTGAACAGGCTGTGTTTGCCCATCCAGTACACCCGCAGGCGGAGCGAGAACGCCAGCATCAGCGTGTAAGGCAAGTCCCAGTTGCTGGTGTGGGGCGCGGCAATCAGCACACTTTTGGCGGCGTGGGTGGGCAAAGCGCCTTCAATCTTCCAGCCGGTAATGCGCAGCGTAAAGCGGGAAAAGGCGCGCAGGAGCGTGTTGACAACCGGAGTGTCAAAAATGGTGTGGTGCATGAGGGGGAGGCAGAAAACAGGCAGCGGCGGTCGTGCCACCGTCAATCGCAAGCGCCGGGAGTATCGCCGATAGCCCCTATGCCCAGTTTTGAGGCAGGGCAACCTGCCCGCGGAGAATCTCGTTGGCGGCATTGTCAACAATCTTCTCCCGGCCTCACTTTGGTCAAAAAGATCTGGCATTTCGAAGGCGCTTGACCAGAATGACTGGCATGGCTCTCCTTCCCCGGAGCCGACCCACCACGCCACGCTACGCCCTGGACCATGCTGCAAGCCGCCCGCAACGACGACGCCACCTACCGCGACCGCAAGCGGTATGCGTGGCTGTTGTCGCTGGTGGTTCCCTGCACCGTGGCCGTGGGCCCAGCGCTCATGCTCTGGACTGGCGAGGCGCTGACGCTGTGGACGCCGGTGGCGTTTTTCTACCTGGCGGCGCCGTTGCTGGACTGGCTGCTGGGCGTGGACCAGAGCAACCCACCCGAATCCGCCGTGCCGGCGCTGGAGCGAGACCGCTACTACCGCCGCATCACCTACCTGCTGGTGCCGGTGCTGTGGGCGGCTTTTATCTTCAGCACCTGGTTTGTGGCCACGCAGACGTTGCCCTGGCATGGTGTTCTGGCCATGGTGTTGACCACGGGCACGGTGGGCGGCTTCTGCATCAACCTGGGGCATGAGCTGGGCCATAAAAACTCCAAGCTCGAACGCTGGCTGGCCAAGTTGGTACTGGCACCCACGGCCTACGGGCACTTCTTCATCGAACACAACCGGGGCCACCACCGCGACGTGGCGACCCCGGCCGACCCGGCGTCGTCGCGCATGGGCGAGTCGATCTACCGCTTCGCGCTGCGCGAAATGCCCGGAGCCCTGCGCCGGGCCTGGGCGCTGGAGAAAGACCGGCTGGCGCGCCAGCAACAACCGCAGTTTTCCTGGCACAACGAAATCCTGCAGCCCGCGCTGATTACCCTGCTGCTATGGACCGCCCTGGCCCTGTGGCTGGGCCTTTTCGTGCTGCCGTTTCTGGTAGTGGCCTCGTTCTGGGCCAACTTTCAGCTCACCTCGGCCAACTACGTAGAGCACTACGGCCTGCTGCGCACGCAAGACGCCAGCGGCCGCTACGAGCCCTGCCAGCCACACCACTCGTGGAACAGCAACCACCTGTTCTCCAACTGGGCGCTGTTTCACCTGCAACGGCATTCCGACCACCACGCGCATCCGCTGCGGCGCTACCAGTCGCTGCGGCATTTCGACCATGTGCCGCAGCTACCGATTGGCTACTTCGGCATGTTCACCCTGGCCTACGTGCCGCCCCTGTGGCGCCGCGTGATGGACCCACGCCTGCTGGCCATGGCGGGGCGCGATGCAACCCACATCAACATCGACCCGCGCCAACGCGCCCAGGTGGTGCGCCGCTATGGGCTGCGCGAAGGGGCGCAGCCGGCGGGCTAGCACGCCCAAGGGCGCAACCGCACAGCGTTTTGTTGCAAGCCATTCGAAAGCTCTGTTTTTGATAGCAATTAGCGCTTGCTAGATAAGCGCTAGCACCCATTTCTATTCAAAACCACACGCTGGTGCTGGCCGCGAGGTCGGTGGGATAATCGCGGCTTTCCAGTTGCAGCCCTGCGGGCGCCTTCGTCCCCACAGGCGCACCCCACGCAACCCCCACCCTCCCCGCTTTTCTAGTTTGCCCGTGGAAACCACCCTGAGCCCCTGGCGCATGTCCGTCGCCCCGATGATGGACTGGACCGACCGCCACTGCCGTTACTTTCACCGGCTGCTGACCCGCCAGACCCTGCTGTACACCGAGATGGTGAACGCGGGCGCCATCATCCATGGCGGCACCGAGCGGCACCTGCGCTTCAACGCCGAAGAGCACCCTGTGGCCCTGCAATTGGGCGGCAACGAGCCCGACAAGCTGGCCGAGGCTGCGCGCCTGGGCGCGCAATGGGGCTACGGCGAAATCAATCTCAACTGCGGCTGCCCCAGCGACCGGGTGCAGCGCGGCGCGTTTGGCGCCAGTCTGATGAAATCGCCTCAGCTGGTGGCCGACTGCGTGAAGGCCATGAAGGACGTGGTCAGCGTGCCCGTCACCGTCAAGCACCGCATCGGCATCGACAAGGTGGAGGACTACGGTTTTGTGCGCGACTTCATCGGCACCGTGGCCGACGCCGGGTGTACCGTGTTCATCGTGCATGCGCGCAACGCCTGGCTGCAAGGCCTCTCCCCCAAGGAAAACCGCTATGTCCCGCCCCTGCGCTACGAGGTGGTGCACCGGCTCAAGGCAGAGTTTCCGCAGTTCACCATCGCCATCAACGGCGGCATCACCACCGATGCGGTGGTGCAAGAGCAGCTCACGCACCTGGACGGCGTGATGATCGGTCGCGAGGCCTACCACAACCCCTGGTGGCTGGCCCGCTGGGACCAGCTCTACTACGGCGAACAAGGTGGTATGCCCTGCCCCCTGACGCGCGAAGAGGTCGAAATCAAGATGGTCGAGTACATGGAGCGCGAGGCTGCCCAGTACGGCACCCCCTGGCCCCACATCGCCCGCCACATGCTGGGCCTGCGCCACAGCCTGCCCGGTGCCCGCATCTGGCGCCAGGTGTGGAGCAACCATCTGCTCAAGGACCGCCCTGCGCGCGAGGTGCATGCGCTGGCGATGCAGGCGTATGCCAACGCGCCTGAATCTTCTGCAGACCCAGCAGCCCAGGCCCTGGCTGCCTGACGCCGCGCAGCGGGGTGATGGCTTGCGGGCAGAACCAAAGCGTGTGCAAGTGCGCGTAAAAACCCAAGCCACCGCGCCCGTCGCCTTGCGCGCACCCGTGGCAGCGGATGCAGAGCGCTTTGTCACTTTGGCCGAGCGCAGCCAGGCCCTGCATACACCCTGGACCTCGGCGCCATCGACCCCCGAGTCGTTTGCAGCCTATCTGGCGCAGCTGGACACGCCTGCGAACCAGGGTTTTCTGGTGTGCCGGCCGCCCAAAGCGGGCGAAGGCGAACAGATCGCGGGCGTCTTCAATCTCTCACAGATCGTGATGGGCAACTTTCGCAGCGCTTACCTGGGCTACTACGTCTTCGCCGGTTACGAGCGCCAGGGCCTGATGCGTGCGGGCATGCAACAGCTGCTGCGCCACGCCTTTGGGCCACTGAAGCTGCACCGGCTGGAGGCGAACATCCAGCCCGGCAACGCAGCGTCCATTGCGCTGGTGCGGGCCTGTGGCTTCCGGCAAGAAGGCTTTTCGCCCCGCTACCTCAAGATCAATGGCCGCTGGCGGGACCATGAACGCTGGGCGTTCGTGGCCCATTGAGCCACCTTCGGCTCCTGGTTAGGCGGTGCAGCACTTTCACCAAGCGCGCAGCGCATCATTGCGGTGAAGTCAGCCTACCCAGCCACGCCGCCAGCGGCTCCGGCCGACCGAACAGGTAGCCCTGCAGGCAGTCACACTGGCTCGCCACCAGAAAATCTGCTTGTGCACGGGTTTCCACACCCTCGGCCACCACGCGCAGGTTCAGGTGGCTGGCGACCGAGATGATGGACTGCACGATGGCAGTGTCGCTCGGGTCGTCAGGGGTGTCGTCCACAAAACTTTTGTCGATCTTGAGCTCATACAGCGGCAGCCGCTTGAGGTAGGCCAGGCTCGAATAACCAGTGCCGAAGTCGTCGATGGAAAAGCGCACGCCCAGGCCCACGATTTCGGTCATGCGGGCGATGGTGTCGTCCAGGTCTTCGATGAGCAGGCTCTCTGTCACTTCGAGGATCAGGTTGGCTGGATGGGCGCCGGTGTGGGCCAGCATGTGGCGCACACGCTCGACAAAGTCGTCCTGGCGGAACTGCCGCTCGCTCACGTTGACCGACAGCGACAGCTCGCGCCCCGCAGTCTGCAGGCGCGCCAGGGTTTCGCAGGCCTGCTGGATCATCCAGTCGCCCATGCGCAGGATGAGGCCCGAGGCTTCGGCGATGGGGATGAAGCGGCCGGGCGGCACATTGCCGCGCGTGGGGTGGTCCCAGCGCATCAGCAGCTCGCCGCCCACCACGGTGCCGGATGCGTCCACCTGGCTCTGCACGAATGCAGCCAACTGGCCCAGAGCGTGGGCTTTCTTCAGGTCCTGCTCCAGCGCCAGACGTTCCTGCACATCGGCCTGCATGGCCGCCTCATAAAAGCGGATGCGGTTGCGGCCCAGGTCCTTGGCGCGGTACATGGCGGTGTCGGCCTCGCGCAGCAGATCTTCGACGCCTTCGCCGCGCTTGGGGAACAGCGTAATGCCGATGCTGCCCGTGGTGCTGTAGAGGTGCGTGTCGATGGTGTATGGCGCTTCCAGCGCAGTGCGGATTTCTTCGGCCACCAGCAGGGCCTGGCGCCCGGCGGCCTCCATATCGGTCGCCACGTTGTGCGCCAGCACCACAAACTCGTCCCCGCCCAGGCGGGCCACGGTGTCGCCGGGGCGCAGCTGCTGCGTGAGGCGCTGCGCTACCTGCATGAGCAGCGTGTCGCCCAGCGTGTGCCCCCGCGCGTCGTTGATCTGCTTGAAGTTGTCGAGGTCGATGTACAGCACGGCGCCCACCTGCGCCGTTTGCTGGGCGCTGCGCAAGGCGTGCTCCATGCGGTCCAGGAGCATGCGCCGGTTGGGCAGGCCGGTGAGCGCGTCGAAATAGGCCAGCTGGTGCGTGCGCGCCTCGGCCTGCTTGCGCTCGGTGATGTCGCGCGAGAGCGCGATGAATCGGGGTTCATCGCCCGGCGCAGCGCTTTCCTTGCGGGCGATGGACAGCTCAAACCAGTGCGTAGCACCCTGGAGTTCCAGGCGGTACTGGTGGCCCGCCGAATAGCCAGTGCGGTCCGCGGCCTCCAGCGCTGCATGGCAGCCTGCGGCGGCCTCGGGCGGGACCACGTCGCGCAGCAAGCGACCCAGAAACATCTCGGGCGGCACGGCCAGTGCTTCGGACCTCGCCGACCGGTAGTGGTAGATGCAGCCATCCAGCCCCACCTCGAACAACAGGTCGGGGATGGCGTTGAGCGTGCTCTCCAGGTCATCGCGCGTGGCGCGCAGCTCCGCCGTCATGTCGCGTGCCAGTGCCACGGCCCGCTCGCGCCCCGTGGCCAAGAGCCAGGTGAACCAGGCGAGCAACAGGCTCAGCACCGTGCCCATCAGGGCCACAGGGTGGTGCCCCTCATCCTGAAAACGCGCTGCAAACGCAGGCAGGGGCGACATCTGCAACACCCAGCGGCGGCCACCCAGTTCCAGCACACGCCGTGCCTGCAGACCCGAGGGGGCATCCCCCTGCACAGCGGCCTGGTGCACAACGTTGCTAAATAGCAGGGTTTGAGCACCTGCGCTGGTGTCGTCGGTGATCCGAAAGCCGATGTCGGCGTCAAACTCGCGCGACATGCCGTGGATCACGTCTTCCAGGAGGAACGGCGCAGACACCCAGCCGGCAAGGCCTGCACGCCGACCATGCACCGCGCGTGTATCGACGCCCGCGCCATACAGCGGCATGTACATGACCAGCCCCGGGCTGCTGTTTTGCAGCAGCGTCAACTGGCCGGACAAGGCGAGCTCTCCGGTGTCACGGGCCCGGTCCAGTGCTTCCTTTGCTGGGGGAAGTGTCAGCACATCGAATCCCAGCGCCTTGAGGTTGTTGCCCTCCAAGGGCTCGATGTGGGTGATGGGCGCCAGCACCTCGCGCGCACCTTCGGGGCGCACGGTGTATTGGGCAAAACCGCGCTGGCGCATGTCATCCAGGTGTGCCGCCAGCGCCGAAGCGGGTAGCTGCATGACGAGCGAAACCCCCTGCAGGCCGGGGCGCGTTTCACCCAGCTGGAGCGCGCCCACATAGGCCTGAAACTCGGCCCGGTCGATGCGCTCGGACCCTTCAAAATACCCCTTGACTCCGCGAAGCACCACCTCGTAGGTGGCCATCCGGTCCTTGAGGTTGTAGGCGATCTGGTCGGCCGCGACCTGAAAGTTCTGCTCCTGCTTGGCGCGGGCACCGCTCTCGGCGCTCTGCCAGTACAAGAACGTCAGCCCCAGGGTCAGCAGCCCCACCAGAGGTGGCAGCACGACGGGAACCCACCGGTGGCTGGTGGTCCCCTTCCCTCCTCCAGAGGAAGGCGCCAAGGGTGTGGACCCAGCGGCTGCATCGACGATCCCTGCCGGAGAATGTTGGGTCATGGCGTTCTGGGTGATATACCCGCCACGGTCGGCAAAAGCCACCGCCGTGGCGATCTGCACCATTATGGGCATCTGTCCGGCACAAGAAAGCAGTATTTGCGCACACACTTTGCACACAGGGCAACGCTGGGCGGGCATTGTTGGATATGCTCCCTGCGCACCATCCTCAACACCGCACCAGGGGCCTGAGCACGCCCCCACCCACCACCCTCGCACACCAAAGAACCAGCATGCCATCGCTTGATTTCGACCTGGAGGAATCCCATTTCCGCGCGTTCTACGCAGAGCAATCCGCTGCGCTGGAAACCGCCTGCGCCGCCTTCACCGCCATGGTGGCCGCTGTGGTCACGCAGTCGGGTGGGGTCGAGATCGCCAAGGTGGAGGGCCGCGTCAAGGATGTGGATGAATGCATCCGCAAGTTCGTGCGCAAATACCGCCCGGCGCTGGAGGAAAACAACACGCCCTATGAGATCCAGCACTACATCACCGACCTGGTCGGCGTGCGTGTGGTGTGCCTGTACGAGGACGAGCTGGAGAAAATTGCGGCCATCGTGCGCGGGCACTTTGCCGTGATCGATGTCACCGACAAGGTGACGGCGGTGGAAAGCACCGAGGCCTCATTTGGCTACAAAGGCCTGCATCTGGACCTTAAGCTCAGCCATGCCGAACGCACGCAGCCTGAGCATGCAGCCTATGCCCACCTGCCGTTCGAGCTGCAGGTGCGCACCATCATCCAGGACTCCTGGAGCGTGCTGGACCACCGGATCAAGTACAAGAAATCGATCCCGGGCGAACTCAAGCGTCGCATCAATGTGCTGTCAGCCCTGTTCGAGCTGGCCGACCGCGAGTTCCGCCAGATCCGCGACGCCACGGCCGCTGAACTGCTGCAAGCTCCCGACGAAACCGCCGAGCCGCTGCCCGACCCTGCCACCGCCGACAACCCGCAGGCCCCCAGCAAGGCCCAAGCTCCCAGCAGCGAGCTCAATGCGTTCACCTTCCTCAAGATTGCAACGCACTTCTTCAAGGACTTCGAGTTCGAGCCTTCCAAGGTAGACGGTTTTGTGGACGACATTCAGGCGTGGTCCCGGGGCATGACGCGGGCCCGCTTCAATGCGCTGATGCGCGAGACCGTGGGCGTGGTCAAGCGCTACAAGCAGCACTTCGAAGAACAAAACCCTCAGGCCAGCTTCAATCCGTATACCGTGATCCGGCATTGCCTGTACCTGAGTAACAAGACCGCGTTCCGCCCCGCCCTGCGCAACTCGGCCCGGGAGTCGTTCGAGGCGTGGCTGCAGGAGCAGGCTGAGCCAAAGCCGCAATAATTTGAGAGAAATTGGGCCCTGCCGCTCGTCCATATTAAACTTACAGCTATCTATTCAATAGCAATTTGACTGGCAGTGGCTCATTGGACAAGCTCCAAGTGAGACGCCTTAATCTGTCGCATAGGTGACTTGGCATTGGTGGTTTTCCTCCATGCGCTTGTTACGAAGTGCTGTTATATTGCACTGCAACATAACGGAGTTTCGCCCATGCTGTATCACATCTACGAAACCCAGCGCTCCCTGATGGAGCCCTTTACCGATTTCGCGCAGGCTGCTGCCAAGCTGTTCAGCAACCCCATGTCCCCCTTCAGCGAAAGCCCGCTGGCGCAGCGCATGTCTGCGGGCTACGAACTGCTGTATCGCCTGGGCAAGGACTATGAAAAGCCCGCTTTCGAGATCCATTCGGTGGATGTGGACGGCGTCGGTGTGGCGGTGCACGAACGCATCGAGATGGACAAGCCGTTCTGCGAACTGCGCCGCTTCAAGCGTTTCTCGGACGACACCGCCACCTTGACCAAGCTCAAGGCCCAACCTGTGGTGCTGATCGTGGCGCCCTTGTCGGGGCACTACGCCACTTTGCTGCGCGACACCGTGCGCACCATGCTCAAGGACCACAAGGTCTACATCACCGACTGGAAGAATGCCCGGCTGGTCCCCCTGGCCGATGGTGAGTTCCACCTCGACGACTACGTGAATTACGTGCAGGAGTTCATCCGCCACCTGCAGGGCATCTACGGCAACTGCCATGTGATCAGCGTGTGCCAGCCCACCGTGCCCGTGCTGGCAGCCGTGTCCCTGATGGCCAGCCGTGGCGAAACCACGCCGCTGACGATGACCATGATGGGTGGCCCCATCGACGCCCGCAAATCCCCGACTTCGGTGAACAACCTTGCGACAAACCGTAGCTTTGAGTGGTTCGAGAACAACGTGATCTACCGCGTGCCCGAGAACTTCCCCGGCGCAGGGCGGCGCGTGTACCCAGGTTTTCTGCAGTACACCGGCTTTGTGGCCATGAACCCGGACCGCCACGCCAGCAGCCACTATGACTACTTCAAGGACCTGATCAAGGGCGACGACGCCAGCGCCGAGGCCCACCGCAAGTTCTACGACGAGTACAACGCCGTGCTCGACATGGACGCCGACTACTACCTGGAAACCATCCAGACCGTTTTCCAGGACTACAAACTGGTGCACGGCACCTGGGATGTGCGCTCCCCCGACGGCAAGATCGAGCGCGTGCGCCCGCAGGACATCACCACGACCGCCCTGTTCACGGTGGAAGGCGAGCTTGACGACATCTCCGGCTCGGGCCAGACCGAAGCCGCGCACGATCTGTGCAGCGGCATCGTGCGCAAGGAACAGCGCCATCTGGAGGCCAAGGGCGCGGGCCACTATGGCATCTTCAGCGGCCGGCGCTGGCGCGAAGTGGTCTACCCCCAGGTACGCGCTTTCATCCTGGAACACGAAAAGCCTCAGGCGAAAATCGCAGCCCCCGTCACGGAAACGCCGGACGACAACCCCCCCCACCGCGCAGCAGCAACAACAAAAGCCGCAGCGCCCGCCGCCAAGGCAGCCGCCAAGCCACTCGTCAAACCCGCCGCCACAGCGGCTGTAAAAACGCCTGTCAAAGCAGCCGCCAAAACGCCGACCAAGCCCACGGCCAAGGCGCCTGCGGCGGTGGCCACCCGCTGGGTGGCACCTGCACCCGCAGCCACCACTAGCAAGCCCACCGGCGCTGCCGCACCCGCTGATGTGGGCGTTGCCACGCCAGCGAAGACTACGGTGACCGCCGCGGCATCTGCCCGCACCCGCCGCAATTCGGCGCGCAAGGCTTGAGCCCCCCCCGGCCAGCTTCTGCATCAACTGCCGCCGTCCTCACGCTTGCGGCGCGGATCGACGCGGCCTTGCCCCAGACACAGTGCACACGCTGCGGCTACCCCGACTGCGCCACATACGCCCGGGCCATTGCCGAAGAGGGCGTGCCCATCAACCAGTGCCCCCCTGGGGGCGCTGAGGGCATCGCCCGCCTCGCAGCCATCACGGGGCAAGCACCGCTGCCGCTGAGTGCGGAGCATGGTGTGGAAGCCCCACGCACCGTGGCGTACATCGACGAAGCCTGGTGTATCGGCTGCACGCTGTGCATCAAGGCCTGCCCCACCGATGCCATCGTGGGCTCCCACAAGAAAATGCACACCGTTGTCGAGCCCTATTGCACCGGGTGCGAGCTGTGCATTCCGGTGTGCCCTGTGGATTGCATCCAGCTCGAAAACGCCAGCGGGAATGCCACCGGCTGGGCCGCATGGTCGGGTCCTTTGGCGCAACAGGCGCGCCTGCGCTACCAGGCACACCGTGAACGCCTGCCCTTGGAAGCACTACCGGACGCGGATGATGAAACCCCTCCGTCCTCCGTTGACAACGGCCCTGTCCCTGCCTCCGTCGCAGATACCGCCACGGCGCAGGTTGCCCGCCAGGTCACCATTGCAGCAGCCCTGGAGCGAGCCCGCCAGCGGCGGTCACAAGCTCCGCGCTAGGTTGGGGGCTCTGAGCAAGAGCTCTCTTCATCCGCCCAGGTCGACAAGGACCGGGAAATCTTCAGGCCCAGCCCTCCCTGGCACTTTGAGGGAAGACAAACCCCGCAAAATCGAGCACATTGGAGCAAATTTCACGTTCAGACGGCGCATCGAACAGCCCCCCCCCGCTGCAGGGCAACCTTCAATGATTCAATAAGAGCGTCCCCACCCGCCCGCCTAGCACAGATCTTCTCGACAATGCACATCGCGCAATATTAGCTGGGATTAATGACTATACCAATCAAATCAATACAGCCGCGATTTCAAATGGAATGTGCAATCCATGCAATCTAGCCTTCCCACCACATTGTGGCGGCACCGCAGTTTGGTCCTTGAACTCATCAAGCGCGAATTTTCCAGCCAATATCGCGGCTCCTTTGGCGGAATATTTTGGTCGCTGGTGCAACCCCTCTTTTTACTGACCATCTACATCATCGCATTTGGAGTAATTCTCAAATCTCGCTGGAACAATGCAGGCAGCGCAGCTGACTATGCATTCATGTTATTCGCCGGGTTGATTATTTTCAATGCATTCTCAGAAGTCCTTAATAAATCACCTCTTCTGATAGCCAGGAACCCAAACTTCGTGAAGAAGGTGGTTTTCCCACTAGAGCTATTGCCCGTTGTTACAGTAGGAGTAGCCTACCTACAGGCATTACTGGGTACAGCGATTTTACTGGCGGGATATATAGTTTTCATGGGGAAGCCTTCACCCACGGTGCTTCTTTTTCCCTTTATCCTGCTGTGCTTTTCACCCATGCTGCTGGGGTTGGCATGGCTTCTCTCCGCTGTGGGCGTTGCGGTGAAGGACATCGGCCAGCTGACAGGCATGCTCAGCCACTGCCTTCTCTTCCTAACCCCGATTTTCTACAGCATGGATTCCGCCCCTGAGTTGTTGAAGAATTTGCTGATGCTCAATCCTCTGACCTTTATTGTCGAGCAGTTTCGCCTCGTGCTTCTGACGGGGGGACTGCCCTCCTTCTTGGGGCTTGCGGTCTATACTGGCCTTGCCAGTGCTTTTTCGTGGGCCTCGTTGATACTGTTCAGACGGCTGCGCACAACGTTTGCGGACATGGTTTGAGCGATGTCGGACATTGTCATTTCCGTACAGGATGTCAGCAAGTGCTATCGTGTATTCGACAATCAGCGCTCACGCCTCCTGCATGCATTGTCTCCTAGGCACACAGAAGGAATGCAGGAAATATGGGCACTGAAAGACATCAACCTCGAGGTCAGGCGCGGTGAATCGCTGGGGGTCATCGGCCGCAACGGCAGTGGCAAAAGTACCTTGCTGGAAATAGTGACCCAGACCCTGACTCCAACGACCGGCAAGGTACAGGTGAATGGGCGAGTTGCCGCATTGCTGGAATTGGGCAGCGGGTTCAACCCGGAATACACAGGCCGGGAAAACGTCCTGCTGAATGGCTTGTTGATGGGATTGACGCGATCAGATGTAGAGCGCCAATTCGACGACATCGCCGCATTTGCTGATATTGGCGATGTGCTGGACCGGCAGGTCAAAACCTATTCGAGCGGCATGCTTGTTCGCCTGGCTTTTGCCGTACAGGTAGCATTGACACCAGATATATTGATTGTTGATGAAGCACTGAGCGTAGGGGATTATTTTTTCCAGCAGAAATGTTTTGGACGCCTTCGAAAAATGCGGGAAGACGGTTTGACCCTGCTTTTCGTCTCACACGACATGGGGACGGTACGTGATCTTTGCAAAACAGCCCTCTATTTGCGCCATGGCATGGCTCAATTCATGGGCGACAGTGGATCCGCGATACGGCACTATTTCAATGAGGATGCGCCGATACTGCCTGCACACACCACGAAAACACCCACCTCACACCTTGTTGCAGATACTGCGGATGCTCAAAATCCCATGATTTTCAACAATGCGTTCTGGACCAAACCTCAAAACCTTCGCAACAGGTTGATTGCAGTTAGCATCCAGGATCACAATGAGAACGAAATCGGGCATGCCCGGATGGGTTCTGATGTATATATAAAGGTACATTACCAAAGCCATCTGGATGATGTTGGCACGACAGTCGCATTGGCAATAAAAAACCGCTTTGACCAGGTTATTTTTGTCACCAATGCCCGGCGCTTGGGCGTGGAAGACTGCGAAACAGAAAAAGGGAGCAGTGCAGTTTTTGTGTTCAAGGTGACGCTAGCCATGGAAGCGGGACTTTATTCCTTGAAAATTGGTATTCACCAACCAACCGGCATCAACAAGGGCAGAGAAATCGATAGTACTGGCTGGTTTGGGCCATTCAGGGTTGACTGGGACTATGAGACAGAATCAGCACCATTTCTTGGGATGTTCGGACTCCCGGCAAGTGGAGAATTTATGGCAATAATCTCTGTGCAAAATTAACACTCAAAAATTTCCCACTAATGTACAAATTTTGCCATAGCGTTTCGCCGTGCAGCTTCAATGGAGATTGAATTGCAGGAATATAAAAAAATTCCAAAAAAATGGCTTGCAAAGTTCTTTGCGATCATCAATAAACCGTACCAACTACTTGGTACTTTTAGAATAATTTTGCATATCGCTTTTTCAGCATTTCGCCCATTGCGTCCTATTTTCCGACATGTTGCAGCCCCCTTCAAGCCGCGGCTAGGCAATCTCAATCAGTATGCACCAAGGCCCATGGCGCCGCCTAGAGTGATACCAAAGACGCAATCATCTACAATTTTCCCCAAAATTTCACTGATCACACCTTCATTTAAGCAGGGTAATTTCATTGAAAATACAATAACAAGTGTTCTGGACCAAGAATATCCCAATCTGGAATATTTCATTCAGGATGGAGACTCCCAGGACGAAACTATCTCCGTTCTGAAAAAATTCGAAGCAAAACTAACCGGATGGGTATCCGAAAAGGATACGGGGCAATCGCAAGCGATCAACCGGGGTTTCGCACGAACGACGGGTGAAATCATGGCGTGGCTCAATTCAGACGACCTGCTCTTGCCGGGCGCCTTGAGCACCGTCGCAGACTACTTTGCCCGCCATCCCGATGTTGACGTGGTCTATGGAGACCGCTTGCTCATCGATCGAAATGGAATGGAGATTGGTCGCTGGATCATGCCAGGGCATGACAACACCGTATTGTCTTGGGCAGACTATATTCCGCAGGAAACACTCTTCTGGCGGCGGCGCATCTGGGACAAGACCGGTGCCCAAGTCGACGAATCATTCAGGTTTGCCATGGACTGGGATTTGCTGATCCGTTTCCGGGACGCCGGTGCAAATTTTTCCCACATCCCCCGCTTCCTGGGTGCATTCCGGGTTCATGAACACCAAAAGACTTCTGCCAATATCAATGACATTGGCCAGCAGGAAATGAGCCGGATACGCGAGAAAATCCTCGGCAGAGTCCCTGACTATAAAGAGATACGGAATGCCGTGCTTCCCTATCTCTCAAGGCACATGCTTCGCGATTTGGCATTCCGGATGCGGCAACCACTCAAGCGTGCACATTGAGCTGGGTGGAGCGTGCTCTTCAAGCTGGCTGCAGCCACTACATCGACCAATACGGCGCCAAAAGCAAACTGGCTGGATTCGAGACAAAGGAATTGGAAATGAGAAGAGCAGAAAATGGGAAGGCCGCCCGGTGGTACTGCCTTGGCGACGAGGTGTGGGGGCCGCGCCCATGACCGCGACCAATAACGGCTCAGCAGTCCGGGCACCGAGGGTTTATGTGGCCGGCCACAGCGGCATGGTTGGTTCGGCCATCGTGCGTGTGCTTGAGCAACAAGGTGGTGTCCAGATCATTGCACGCACCCACGCCGAACTCGATCTGACCTGCCAGGCGGATGTGCGTTCGTTTTTCAAGGATGAAGCTCCAACCCACGTCTACCTAGCCGCAGCCATGGTGGGGGGTATACACGCCAACAATACGTATCCCGCAGAGTTCATTTACCAAAACCTGATGATCGAGGCGAATGTCGTGCATGAAGCCTGGCGAGCCGGTGTTCAGCGCCTGATGTTCCTGGGTTCCAGCTGCATCTACCCCAGACTCGCGCCACAGCCCATGGGTGAAGACGCACTGCTGACCGGCACCTTGGAGCCCACCAACGAGCCCTACGCCGTTGCCAAAATTGCGGGCATCAAGCTGTGCGAGTCTTACAACCGGCAATATGGCACCGACTATCGCAGCGTGATGCCCACCAACCTGTATGGCCCGGGCGACAACTATCACCCAGAAAACAGCCATGTCATTCCGGCACTGATACGGCGTTTCCACGAGGCAAAGCTCGCCCATGCGCCCAATGTCGTCATCTGGGGAACCGGTGCACCGCGCCGCGAATTTCTATATGTCGATGACATGGCGGCAGCCTGCGTCCATGTCATGGATCTCGAAAAATCAGTCTACAACGCCTGCACGCAGCCTCGGTTATCACATATCAATCTGGGGACTGGCGAAGACCTGTCCATTCGGGAGCTTGCACACTTGATCAGCGACGTGGTGGGATATCCCGGCCATATCGAGTTTGACGCCTCCAAGCCGGATGGTCCTCCCCGAAAACTCCTGAATGTGAGTCGCCTGGAGGGACTGGGCTGGCGCGCCCAGACTGAACTCAGGCAGGGGTTGGCCATGGTCTACGGGAATTACATGTCAACACTGCAGCAGCGTGCCAATGGATGATCCGCTGGACATGCCGTTGGTGACAGTGGCAGTGCCTTCCTATAACCAGGGGCGCTATCTGAATGCTGCACTCGAGTCCATATTTGCTCAGGACATCTCCGTCGAAGTCTATGTCGCGGACGGTGGTTCCACCGACGGCACGATAGAGGTCATACGCCGCTGGGAAGAACGGCTTGCAGGCTGGCGCAGTTCCAAAGACATGGGCCAATCGTCGGCCATCAACGAGGCGATAGCAAATGGACGTGCGCCTTTTGTCTGCTGGCTCAATAGCGACGATTGGTTGTTGCCAGGTGCGTTGAAAAGCCTGGTGGCAGCACTGCAGCACAATCCAGCAGCCCCCATGGCCTACGGACGGGTATGGAACTATGTGGAAAGCACAAAAAGAACCAATCCCGTCTTTGTCCGCCCTTTCAGCGAGTGGTGGATGGCGCAACTCTGCATCGTTTCTCAGCCCGGAACGCTGATTCGCCGCACTGCCTGGGAAGCCGTTGGAGGCGTGGACGAAACATTGCACATGACCATGGACTACGATCTTTGGTGGCGCCTTTACAAGGCTCTGGGACCTCTGGAATTTGTGGATACCTTTCTGGCAACCAACCGGGAGCACCCCGAAACGAAGACGAGCACCCGGCGCAAAGCGCATTATCAGGAGGCGATAGATGTGGTTCGCCGGCATTATGGCCGGGTGCCATTAAAGTGGTGGCTCGCCCAACCATACTCGGTTTGGTATCGTTCCATGATGAGGCATTGACCACCTATTACTTCTGACATCCACAAATGGCACCGCACCGAATTCTGGTCGATTCAGGAAACTATTTCTCCAACAACGACAATCTGGGAGACAGGGCGATTTACCAGGTCATTTTTCGCCGGTTACGGCACCTCTGGCCTGATTGTCAAATACATTGGATAACCCGCAATGCAGCCCTGCTCAGAAAGGATTGCCCCGAAGTCATTGCGCTTGAGCTCACCGAAGAACGCCTCCCCCTGCCGCTGATCGCCCTTGGTGCTGATACCCGGAACCTGATAACCCAAGCATCAGCAGACTGTGCGCGCATCGTGTCGGCGCTGATGGATTGCGATATGGTGATGGCGACCGGCGGCGGATATTTCAGCGACGATTTCACTGGTCAATCGGAAGTCATCTTGCAGACGCTGGAAGCGGGTATCAGGCTCGGCAAGCCGGCAATCATTCTGAGCTGTGGATTTGAACCTGTCAGCGTTCGCAGCCTTTCGCAGAAGATGCTGGGGGTATTTCCTCTTTTGAGCCTGGTGGTCTGCAGAGAATCGCAGCAAAGCCCGATGGTGGCGAGATCCTTTGGGGTGCCAGAACAACGCCTGGTCGTAGCAGCAGACGAGGCGATTGAACTGGCGTTTGACTTGCGCCCCACAGTTCTGGGCGAAAGCCTGGGCATCAACGTCCGCCAAGCGGACTACGCCGGCGTAGATGCCAACACCCTGTCGCGCCTGCGGGAAGGGTTGGGAAGTGCCATTTCACGGCTGGGTGCACCTCTTGTTGCCGGTGTGCCCATTTCGCTTGCCGGTCCTTCCGATCCGGACGCCATTGCCTCACTGCTCCACGGCATCCCGGGCATCAGCGACACCTCCTACCCGGTTGCAACGCCACAGGACGTCGTGCAGCAGATCGGTGCATGCCGTGTGGTCATCACCGGCAGCTACCACGCGGCAGTGTTCGCACTGTCGCAAGGGGTGTCGGTGATCGCCTTGGTGGCATCGCCCCACTACCGGTCGAAAATTCAAGGGCTTCAAGCCCAGTTTGGGCCCGCCTGCCACATCGTGTTTCTGGACCGTGAGGAAACGGCCGCGCACTTGGCGACCGCCATACAGGATGCGTGGCAAGCAGCAGGGACTGAACGGCAGCGGTTGCTGCAAGTGGCACGACAGCAGGTCAGCGTGGGCCGGGCTGCCTACGAGCGCCTGGCCGCGCTAGTGGAGGACGTTCCAGCCAACCCGCGTGACAGCGCAACCTCAGAATTGACAGGTATTTCTACGCAGGGACCCATGAACAAAGACACCTCCGAACTCCCCGTCTGTTTGTCTCCAGAGGAAATTGAGCAATTTCGGACACAGGGCTACGCAGGGCCATTCACGGCATTCTCGCCCCATGAAATGGAAAAATTCCGCACAACGGTATGTGAGCGGGTGCTGCCCACGCCTACGCCTTATTGCCCATTCGGCCTGCGCGTGCGGCACCTGGACAGCCAAGCGGTCCATGCGATGTGCTCGGCCCCGGCCATCGTGGAACGCATGGCTTCTCTCTATGGGCCGGATCTCGTTCTGTGGAACTCCAATCTTTTCAACAAACCGCCTGCCCGGCCTGAACAGCAAGAGGAATACCCCTGGCACCAAGATCATTACAACTGGAACATGGAACCCATCCTGAACATTTCAGCTTGGCTGGCGATTACGCCGGCAACGCTGGAAAATGGATGCGTGGAAATCATTCCAGGCTCGCACCGGCAAATCATCCCTCCGGCCATCGATACCGATCCAGCCAAGAGCCTTCGGTTCGGGGGCATCGCTTCAGACCCCGCCTACGTGGATGAAACCCGCAAGGTATCCATGGTGCTGGAGCCCGGCCAGTTCTTTCTCTTCAATGAACGGCTGCTGCATCACTCCAACCCCAACCGCACCACGGAGCACAGGCTGGGACTGGCCGTCCGAGTGACAGTCCCCATCGCAAAGGTTAGCGAACCTTTCCCCTGCGTCATGTTGCGGGGTGAAGACCGCATGGGCTTCAACCGGTACATTGAAGCGCCCTTGGACGAGCCCGATTCGCACTGGCTCGCCTCCCTGCCGCCTGGACACGACTACCTCTTTGACCGCCCCATCCCGGGACGGGGCTGGCATGTCCGGGAGACCGAAGGTCCACATCACTTTGCATGGACAGGCCTGGAGCCTGAGACATGGATCGACTTCCGCCCGGTAGGCGTTGGCGATCACCTGCTGCGGATGGAAGTCGTCCATCTGTTGACGATGGCAGCTGTCAGCGAGCTTCAAATGCAGGTGAATGGGCAAGCGATTGCGCTGCACCAGGAACAAGTGGGCGACACGCTCGTCCTGGACGCCCGTGTTCCCGACGCGGTCTTGCGAAGCCGTGCGGACCGGGTCAGAGTGGTGCTCAAGGGCTCCCCCCTCGTTCGGCCCTGCGATCTGAATCCGGAGAGCACGGACAAGCGCTCTCTGGGGTTGGGTATTCGCCGGATTGCGCTCTTGCCCATGGATGCATCCGGAACTAAGGTCGAAGCTGAGGCGGCCAACGCAAAAGCACCTGCACCACAACCACCCACTGCCTGGTACCGCCGGCTGCTGGGGTGAGCCCGCCGCTGGCCGAGGGCCGACAACTCAGCGGGCAGCGAGTGCCTTGTAAACCCCACACCCCACATACAGATCGCCCGCGCGGCTGACGTAAGACATTTTCGTCTGCACCGCACCCGTGGCAGGGTTGGTGATGTCGTACTCCACCCAGCCCGGCTCACGGTCCGCCTGGGAAACGATGTCGTTCACCAGCCGGTCGCCCGCAATGCCAGGAATGTCCTGCACCCGCGTGCCCACCTTGGCGGTGTTGCCTCCGAAGGCCAGGTAGGTGCCTGCGGAGTCGAGGACAAACACATACATGTCGCGGTCGTGGTAGGGCTGATTCTTGTCAGTGATGCTGCGCAGGAACTGGTCGCGCGAGGTACTCTTGTGCAGCGCCATGGCCTTGCCCACCAGCGCCACAGCCTCCTCGGCCGTGCCCTGCTGCAGGCGGAATGCAGAGACCGCACGCGACAGGGTGGATGCGCGGCTTTCCAGGGCCTCTGCCTGTTGCACGGCATGGCCCACCATCTGGGCGTTGTGCTGGGTGATCTGGTCCAGTTGTTGCACGGCGGCGCTCACCTCGCGCAGGCCGGTGCTTTGCTCGGCGCTCGATCCGGAGATTTCGCTCATGCTGGCTGCCACGCTGCGAATGCCCCCCGCCATGTCCGAGATCCCCTCCCCGGCCGACCGAATCAGGCCCGCACTGGTTTCGACCTGACTGACCGAGGCACCGATCAGTTCACGAATTTCGTGCGCGGCATCGCTGGACCGCTTGGCCAGCGTGCGCACCTCTGCTGCCACCACGGCAAACCCACGGCCCTGCTCTCCGGCGCGAGCAGCCTCAACGGCTGCGTTCAGGGCAAGGATATTGGTCTGAAATGCAATGCTGTCGATCACACCGATGATTTCGGTCATGCGCCGCGCACCTTGCTGGATGGCCTCGACCGACTGCACGGCACGTGCCATGGCCTGGGCGCCCACATCGGCTGCGTCACGCACCTGCGCCGCCCGGGTATCGGCACTGTGCGCGGTATGAGCGTTGTTCTGCACCGCTGAAGACAGTTGCTCCACACTGGCGGCCGTCTGCTCCAGGTTGGCGGCCTGCTGCTCGGTGCGGTCGGCCAGCGAGCGATTGCCCTCGGCCAGGCTCTGCCCAGCATGGGCGACCAGCGCCGCATTGCTACGGATGTCAGCCACCATGGAGGAGAGCGTGATCACCATGCGGTCGAGCGACTGCGCCATCTCGGCCACTTCGTCTTGTCCGTAGTCGCGACGGGGCTGGGCCCGGAGATCCCCGGCCTGGGTCAGCTCTATGGTTTGCGCCAGACCCGCAAGGTCGGTGGCCAGACTGAGGTAAAGCACGAGCAGAGCGTACAACACCACCACTGCGGCCAAGGCAAGCGCCCACCAAGGCGCCCCAAACGCAGCAATGGCAAGTGCCGCCCCCACCAGAAGACTCAGCGAGAGCAGCTTGCCAGGCAAATGCCACCTGCGCATCCACCAGAGCCCCGGACGCAGCGGTAGGAATCCTGACATCGTGTCTCCTCTATTGTTCTGATCAAACAGCCTGAATACTAGGTACACGCACTTACGGCGGATTGACAGACCACGGGCCCATCGACGCATTGAGGTCAGCTCCGGTCACGATCCGCTAACGCATGGCCGATCCAGCGCCGACTGATCTGAGGTGATCGCCCATAATGGCGCCCCATGAATCCCCTGCTTTCCCATCTCCAGCCCTACCCCTTCGAGCGGCTGCGGCAGCTCTTTGCGGGGGTGGTGCCCCCGGCAGCCTACAGCCCCATCAGCCTGGGCATGGGTGAGCCACGCCATCCTACACCGCAGTTCATCAAAGATGCACTCAGTAACAACCTCAGTGGCCTGGCGAGTTACCCCGCCACCGCTGGCGAGTTGGGCTTGCGCGAGGCCTTCACCCGCTGGCTGAATTTGCGCTATGCAATCACGCTGGATCCGGCCACCCAGGTCCTTCCCGTGAATGGTTCTCGGGAAGCACTTTTTTCGTTTGCCCAAACCATCATCGATCCTTCACAGGGCCAGCCGCTGGTAGTCTGCCCCAATCCGTTCTACCAGATCTATGAAGGTGCAGCCCTGCTGGCGGGCGCGGCCCCTTACTACGCGGCCAGCGACCCGACACGCAATTTCGCCGTGAATTGGGACGCGGTGCCGGACTCCGTGTGGCAGCGGACGCAGTTGCTTTTTGTTTGCTCCCCTGGCAACCCCACCGGCGCCGTCATGCCACTGACGGAGTGGAAGAAGTTGTTTGAACTGAGCGACCGGTATGGTTTTGTGATTGCCTCGGACGAGTGCTACAGCGAAATCTACTTCCGCGACGAGCCGCCGTTGGGCGGCCTGCAGGCTGCCGACAAGCTCGGCCGCAGCGACTACAAGAACCTGATCTCCTTCACCAGTCTCTCCAAGCGCAGCAACGTGCCTGGCATGCGCAGCGGTTTTGTGGCGGGAGATGCGGCCCTGATCAAGGCCTTCCTGCTGTACCGCACGTACCACGGCAGCGCCATGAGCCCCATCGTGCAGGCCGCCAGCATTGCGGCCTGGGGTGACGAGCAGCATGTGGTGGAAAACCGCACGCGCTACCGCAAGAAGTTCGCCCAGGTCACGCCGCTGCTGGCGGGTGTCATGGAAGTAGCCCTTCCCGATGCAGGTTTCTACCTCTGGGCCAAAGTCCCCGAGCAGCTTGCCATGGACGACGCCGAGTTCGCGCGGGCCCTGCTGGCTCAATACAATGTCACGGTGCTCCCCGGCAGCTACCTGGCCCGTGAGGCCCAGGGCAGCAACCCCGGCGCCCAGCGCGTGCGCATGGCCCTGGTGGCCGAAACCGAAGAGTGCGTGGAGGCCGCGCTGCGCATCGTGCAGTTCATCCAGTCCCGCACTGCCTGATTTCTGAATCCTGATCCACAGACTGACTGACAACAACATGACCCAACAACTGCAAACCATCATCGACAACGCCTGGGACAACCGCGCCAGCCTCTCGCCCGCCGCCGCCCCCAAGGAAATCCAGGACGCTGTCGAGCACGTGATCGCCGAGCTGAACAACGGCACCCTGCGCGTGGCCACCCGCGAAGGCGTGGGCCAGTGGACCGTGCACCAGTGGATCAAGAAGGCCGTGCTGCTGTCCTTCCGCCTGAAGGACAACGAAGTCGTGAAGGCTGGTGACCTGGGCTTTTACGACAAGGTGCAGACCAAGTTTGCCCACCTGACGGAAGAAGAAATGAAAGCCACCGGCGTGCGCGTGGTGCCACCCGCCGTGGCCCGCCGTGGCAGCTTCATCGCCAAGGGCGCGATCCTGATGCCGTCGTACGTGAACATCGGCGCCTATGTAGGCGAAGGCACCATGGTCGATACCTGGGCCACCGTGGGCTCGTGCGCACAGATCGGCGCCAACGTGCACCTGTCGGGTGGCGTGGGCATCGGCGGCGTGCTGGAGCCACTGCAGGCCGGCCCCACCATCATTGAAGACAACTGCTTCATCGGTGCCCGCTCCGAGGTGGTTGAAGGCGTGGTGGTCGAAGAAAACTCCGTGCTGGGCATGGGCGTGTACCTGGGCCAGAGCACCCCCATCTTCAACCGCGCCACCGGCGAGATCAGCTATGGCCGCGTGCCCTCGGGCTCGGTGGTGGTGAGCGGCAACCTGCCCAAGACGGCCGCCAACGGCACGCCCTACAGCATGTACGCCGCCATCATCGTCAAGCAGGTTGATGCGCAAACACGCTCCAAGACCAGCATCAACGACCTGCTGCGCGACTGATCGCATTCAAGGCCGGGGCAGGCCATCCCGCCTGCCCGCCGACAGACACCGACAACAAGAGGGAAACACCATGAGCACGATGGAGCGGATTCTTCGCCTGATGAGCGAAAAGAAGGCATCAGACGTCTACCTGTCGGCCAATGCCCCGGCGCTGATCAAGATCAACGGCGAATGCATCCCGATCAACAACCAGATCCTGCCGCCCGATGCGCCGCGCAACCTGCTCTCCGAAGTGGTTCCTCCAGATCGCATCGAAGAACTGGAGGAAACCGGCGAGCTGAACATGGGCGTGCCGCTCAGCGGTGTGGGCCGCTTCCGTATCAGTGCCATGCGCCAGCGCGGCAGCTACGCGGTGGTGATCCGTTTCATCTCGCAGCAGATTCCCGAATTCGACTCGCTGGGCCTTCCACCCGTGATGCGCGAACTCATCATGGAAAAGCGGGGTCTGATCCTGATGGTCGGCGCCACGGGCTCGGGCAAGAGCACATCCCTGGCGTCGATGATCGACACCCGCAACGAAGCACTCACCGGCCACATCCTCACCATCGAAGACCCGGTCGAGTACCAGTTCAAGAACAAGAAATCCATCGTCAATCAGCGCGAGATCGGCAGTGATACCCAATCGCTGCAGACCGCCCTCAAGAACGCGCTGCGCCAGGCGCCGGATGTGATCCTGATCGGCGAAATCCGCGACCGCGAAACCATGTCGGCCGCAATTGCCTACGCCCAGTCCGGCCACTTGTGTCTGGCCACGCTGCACGGCAACAACAGCTACCACGCGCTCAATCGCATCTTGTCGTTCTATCCCGTCGAAGTGCGTCCCACCATGCTGGGCGACCTGGCATCCGCCCTGAAGGCCATCATCTCCCAACGCCTGGTGCGCACCATCGACGGCAGCCGTGCTCCGGCGGTGGAAGTCATGCTCAACACCAAGCTGGTGTCCGACCTGATCGAAAAAGGCGATTTCTCAGGCGTCAAAGAAGCGATGGAGAAGTCCATGGCCGAAGGTTCGCTGACCTTTGAGGAAGCCCTCGCCCGGTTGATCATGGACTCCAAGATCGACCGCAAGGAAGGCATGGCCTACGCTGACTCGCCTACCAACCTCATGTGGCGCTTGCAAAACGATTTCTCCCTGGCCGCCAATGCCGCCAAGGCGCAAAAGGAAGCGCGGGATGCACCCGACGACGCGCCTTCCTTCACCGAGATCGTGCTGGACGTCAAACCAGCGGCATGAAATGTCTCCGCCCTGAGTCGCCTGCGGCGCCTTCCCCCTGGGGGACGACGCCCTCGCTGCGGGGCGGCCCTTGGCTTGCCGTCTCTCGCCTAGGCCGCGCTGATGCTTACGCTTCGCTCTCTAACTACAGCTGACTGCACGGCCCCATCCCACCGAATCCCCAATGTCCCGTACCCTGCACCTCGCCGAACAGCTCATTTCCCTGCCCTCCTTCACCCCCGAGGATGCGGGCTGCCTGGACCTGCTGGCCGCGCGGCTGGCTCCGCTCGGGTTTGTGTGTGAGCGCCTGGACAGCGGCCCGGCGGACTTTCGTGTCAGCAACTTGTGGGCGAAAAGGCCTGTAGCGCTTGATGGAAAGGCGCAAGCAGCTATTAAAACCATAGTGTTTGCTGGCCACACCGATGTCGTACCCACCGGCCCGCTGGCACAGTGGAGCAGCGACCCGTTTGTGCCTACCCACAAGGACGGCAAGCTCTATGGCCGTGGTGCCAGCGACATGAAAACCTCCATCGCCGCCTTTGTCGTGGCGGTGGAAGAGTTCCTGGCCGCCACGCCCGATCCGCAGATTGCTCTGGCTTTTCTTCTGACCAGCGACGAGGAAGGCCCCTCGGTGGATGGCACCAAGGTCGTGGTCGAGAAACTCAAGGCACGTGGTGAAAAGCTCGATTACTGCATCGTGGGAGAACCCACATCCGTCGAAAAAACGGGTGACATGATCAAGAACGGGCGGCGCGGCACGCTCAGTGGCAAGCTCTCTGTGCGCGGTATTCAGGGGCACATTGCCTACCCGCAACTGGCCCGCAACCCCATTCACCAGGCCCTGCCCGCACTCACGGAGCTGGCGGCCACGGTGTGGGACGAGGGCAACGCGTTTTTCCCGCCCACCAGCTGGCAGATCAGCAACATGCACGGCGGCACGGGTGCCTCCAATGTGATTCCGGGAGAGGTCGTGATCGACTTCAACTTCCGCTTCTCGACTGAATCCACTGCCGAAGGCCTGCAGCAGCGTGTGCACGCCGTGCTGGACCGCCAGGGCCTGGAATACGACCTGCGCTGGACGCTGGGCGGCCAGCCGTTTTTGACAACCCCCGGTGAACTGGTGGGCGCCGTGCAGCAGGCCATCACTGCAGAGACCGGGCTGACCACCGAACTCTCCACCACGGGCGGAACCAGCGACGGCCGTTTCATTGCCCAGGTGTGCCCCCAGGTGATTGAACTCGGCCCTCCCAACGCCAGCATCCACAAGATCGACGAGCACATCGTCGTGGCCGACATTGACCCCCTCAAGAACATCTACCGCCGCACGCTGGAAAACCTGCATGCGCAGGCCCTGGCCGCCGATGGAGTGCCAGCATGAACACACCACAACAGTACCCCACCGTCGCGGGCGATACCGTGGGTGCCCTGGTCGAATCGGGTGCGCAGTGCCTTGCCGCAGCAGGCGTCTCCTTTGGCCACGGCACCACCAATGCCCACGACGAAGCCGCTTGGCTGGTGCTCTGGCGTCTAGGGCTGCCGCTGGACAGTGATCTGTCGGAAGCCCCCGATTCCATGAAGAATCAGCCCGTAGCACCCGCCGATCAAGCGCTGGTAGCTACTCTTTTTGAAGAGCGCATCCGCACCCGCAGGCCCGCCGCCTATCTCACACAAGAGGGCTGGCTGCAGGGTGTACCGTTCTACGTGGACGAACGCGCCATCGTGCCGCGCAGCTTCATTGCCGAACTGCTGGTCGATGGGGGGGCTGACGAGTACCTGAGCGACCACACCCGCCAGGTGCTGGACCTGTGCACGGGTAACGGCAGCCTGGCCGTGCTGGCGGCCATGGCCTGGCCCGAGGTGCAAGTGACGGGCGCCGACATATCGCCCGACGCGCTGGCGGTAGCCCGCATCAACGTGGACAAACACGGCCTGCAAGACCGCATCCAGCTGCAGCCGTCCGATGGCCTGGCTGCCCTGCCCGGCCCCTGGGACCTGATCCTGTGCAATCCGCCCTACGTGAATGCGGCCAGCATGGCCGCCTTGCCCGCCGAATACCGTGCCGAGCCCGAGCTGGCCCTGGCCGGAGGCAACGATGGCATGGACTTTGTGCGCCAGCTGTTTGCCGCTGCTCCCGCCTGCATGAGTGAGGATGCAGTGATCATTCTGGAGATTGGCAACGAACGCGCTTACTTCGAGGCCGCTTTCCCCCAACTGCCTGTTTTCTGGCTCGATACCAGTGCAGGTGAAGACCAGGTTTTGCTGGTGACTCGGCAGGCCTTGGCCGCCCAAAGCCGGCTCACGGCACAATAGAGGGTTGCGCGCCACCGGCTTGTTGCATCCCTTGGATGGTTTGCAACAGCCTTGGCCCCCTGCTTTTTCACGCCACCCGCCCAGTGCGGGTGCGCTTTTTTCTGAGTTCCGGATGATCACCCTCAAGAACGTTACCCTGCGACGCGGCGCCAAAGTCGTGCTCGACAGCGTTTCCGCCACCATCAACCCCGGCGAAAGCGTAGGCCTTGTGGGCCGCAATGGCGCGGGCAAGTCGAGCCTGTTTGCCTTGCTCAGCGGCAAACTGCACGAAGACGGGGGAGATTTCTACATCCCCACCAGCTGGCGCATGGCGGAGGTCGCGCAGAACATGCCCGAAACCGACCAGTCGGCCACTGACTTTGTGTTGGAGGGTGACACGCGTCTGGCCGAGGTCCAGCAACAGTTGCTCGACGCAGAGGCCAGCGACGACGGCATGGCCATCGCGCATGCCTATTCCGACTTGCACGACGCGGGAGCCCACGATGCCGTGGCACGTGCACAGGCACTGATTCTGGGCCTGGGCTTTCGCGTCAGCGAACTGGACCAACCCGTCAACAGCTTCTCGGGTGGCTGGCGCATGCGCCTGCAACTGGCCCGCGCACTGATGTGCCCCAGCGATTTGCTGCTGCTGGACGAGCCCACCAACCACTTGGACTTGGACGCCCTGGTCTGGCTCGAAGCCTGGCTCAAGCGCTACGCGGGCACCATGATCGTGATCAGCCATGACCGCGAGTTTCTGGACGCTATCACCAACGTCACCCTGCAAATCCAGCAAGGCGAGTTGAACCGTTACGGTGGCAACTACAGCAAGTTCGAAGAGCTGCGCGCCCAGCAGCTTGAACTGCAACAGGCCAGCTTCTCCAAACAGCAGGAGAAGATGGCCCACCTGCAGAAGTTCATCGACCGCTTCAAGGCCAAGGCCAGCAAGGCCAAGCAGGCGCAAAGCCGCGTCAAGCAGCTCGAACGCATGGAAAAGATTGGCCCCGTGCTGGCCGAGGCGGACTTCACCTTCGAGTTCAAGGAACCTGCCAATCTGCCAAACCCGATGCTGGCTATCAGCGATGCATCATTTGGCTATGTGGACGACGAGGGCACGCCCACCACCATCCTCACCGGCGTCAACCGCTCGGTGCTGGCGGGCCAGCGCATCGGCATCCTGGGTGCCAACGGCCAGGGCAAGTCCACGCTGGTCAAAACCATTGCCCGCACCATGAAGCCCCTGGGCGGCAGCGTGACCGAAGGCAAGGGCCTGAACATCGGCTACTTTGCCCAGCAGGAATTGGACGTGTTGCGCCCCAACGAGAACCCGCTGGAGCACATGATCCGCCTGGCCAAGGAACTGGGCCCCGACATCAAGCAACCCAGCCGCGAGCAAGACCTGCGCAGCTATCTGGGCACGTTCAACTTCACGGGCGACATGGTCAAGCAGGCCGTGGGCACCATGAGCGGTGGCGAAAAAGCCCGCCTCGTGCTGGCCATGATCGTCTGGCAGCGTCCCAACCTGCTGCTGCTCGACGAACCTACCAACCACCTCGACTTGGCGACCCGCGAGGCCCTGGCCATGGCGCTCAACGACTTCGACGGCACCGTCATGCTGGTCAGCCACGACCGTTCGCTGCTGCGCTCGGTCTGCGAGGACTTCTGGATGGTAGGCCGGGGCGTTGTGGGGCCCTTCGATGGCGATCTGGACGACTACCAGCGCTACCTGCTCGAAGAGTCCAAACGCCTTCGCGAAGAGGCACGCCTGGCCGAGCAGGCACAGGTCTCGGTGGCAAGCTCCACGGCCCCCAAGGCCAACGCACCTTCAGCGGCAGCAAATCCCGCTCCTGTCGCCGCCCTGGTGCCCACACCGGCCTCCGCTACAACACCTTCAAGGGACGGGCGAGAACAACGCAAGCTGGATGCCCAGGCGCGCCAGCAACAAGCCGAAAAAACCCGGCCGCTCAAAAAAGAGCTGGAGCAGATCGACAAGCGCCTGGCGACGCTGGCTGGCGAACGGGCTGCGCTCGAGCACAAGCTCACCCAGGCCCTACCCCCGGCCGAGATCGCCGAGTGTGGCCGCGCCCTGAAGGCAGGCAATGATGAGACGGCCCAACTGGAAGAACGCTGGCTGGAAATTTCTTCGGAACTGGAAGAAATCTCGGCAGCGGCATAGGCCAAAAATGTAAATTCATGTAATCACAAAGTGATCTTTTTCGACCCTTGCGCTTATCCAGCAATGATTTTTAGCTATTATTTTTGATAGCGGTGTAGAGATAAATCTGCGGGCACTTACGGTTGCATTTTTTGCGAGACGCTGTCAACGGACAGTAGATGGGCCGCGTTGTTGGTACATCACAGGAGTTTTCCAGCATGAATACCACCGCAATCTTGTCCGCTTGGCCCGAAGACGAACGCGATCGCAAGCGCGCTCCCGCCCGCTTCTGAAGGAGTGACAGCCAGCTTCCCGCTTCAAGCGCCCATCCAATGCCAGCCGCAAAATCAAAGCACAAAGCGTACCAAGGTACCCGTTGTGTTTCCGCCAAACGGCCCATTTCATAGGCTCCTCGAAGCAAGATAACCGGCAACCCCTTCCCTCTTGCTCCTCCAACAAAAAACCCCGCATTGCGGGGTTTTTTGTTTTTCCAAGCCTTCGGGCATCAACCCATGTGCAGGCCACCGTTGACCGAAAAATCGGCACCGGTCGCGTAGCCACCTTCATCCGAAGCAAGCCACGCAATGATGGAAGCGATTTCGCTGGGTTCACCGAGGCGCTTGACGGGAACCGTGGCAACGATCTTTTCAAGCACATCGGGGCGGATCGCCTTGACCATGTCGGTGCCGATGTAGCCGGGGCTCACCGTATTGACCGTCACGCCCTTGGTCGCCAGCTCCTGCGCCAGGGCCATCGAAAAGCCATGCATGCCCGCCTTGGCCGCCGAGTAGTTGGTCTGGCCCGCCTGGCCCTTTTCACCGTTCACCGAGCTGATGTTGATGATACGGCCCCAGCCCTTTTCCACCATGTCGGCCACCACCTGCTTGGTGACGTTGAACATGCTGTTGAGGTTGGTTTCAATCACCGCGTCCCAGTCTTCGCGCGACATCTTGAGGAACATGCGGTCGCGGGTGATGCCAGCGTTGTTCACCAGCACGTCGATGGTGCCGTGCTCGGCCTTGGTCTTGCCAAAGGCTTCTACCGTGGAATCCCAGTCGCCCACATTGCCCACCGACGCATAGAAGGTGTAGCCCAGGGCTTTCTGCTCGGCCAGCCACTTGGCATGGTCACGGGTAGGGCCACAACCTGCGATGACCTTGAAGCCCTCCTTGTGCAGGCGCTGGCAAATGGCAGTCCCGATGCCGCCCATGCCGCCGGTGACGTATGCAACTTTCTGGCTCATGTGATTTCTCCTTGTTAGTGATTTGCTCAACAGCCACTCTACCGAAGAAATCTACCGCCGCCGTGAAGGAAAACACTGAAGCCCTTTTCTTTTTGGCATATCGGCATGCGTCACACGCCTTACGCGCTATGTGTCTCGGCAGAGTCACAGTTTTGGTGCAAGCCAGAGCCTTCCAACGATCCCATAGAAACATCTTGCAACCACCTGCGCACGCCGAAGTGGGGCCACGGCGGCCATACGTTCACCCTGAAGCCAGACATAAAAAAGCCGCGTCGTAACGCGGCTTCGATTTTTGGCCTTGCACCTGAGAAACGGCTGAACCGCAGGTGCAAACAGGCGCAGGGGCTTGTTAGCGCTCCAAGGCCAGGGACACGCCCATGCCGCCACCAATACACAGCGCCGCCAAGCCCTTCTTGGCATCGCGGCGCTGCATTTCGTGCAGCAGCGTTACTAGGATGCGACAGCCGGAAGCGCCGATGGGGTGGCCGATGGCGATGGCACCGCCGTTCACGTTCACCTTGGCAGGGTCAATCCCCAATTCCTTGTTCACCGCGCAGGCTTGTGCGGCAAAGGCTTCGTTCAGCTCGAACAGATCCACATCGGCAGCGTTCCAGCCTGCGCGCTGCAGGGCCTTGCGTGACGCTGGCACCGGGCCCATGCCCATGGTGGCGGGATCGAGTCCGCTGGTGCCGAATGCAGCGATGCGTGCCAGGGGCTTGAGGCCCAGGGCTGCAGCTTTCTTAGCGGTCATCACCACCACAGCGGCTGCGCCGTCGTTCAGGCCCGATGCGTTGCCCGCCGTCACGCTGCCGGCCTTGTCGAATGCGGGGCGCAGGCCTGCCAGCGCTTCGGCGTTGGTCTTGCGGTTGAGGTATTCGTCGGCGTTGAACAGGATGGGGTCGCCCTTCTTCTGCGCCAGGCTCACACCCACGATTTCGTCCACAAACTTGCCTGCGTCTTGTGCAGCTGCTGCCTTTTGCTGACTGCCCAATGCCAGGGCATCCTGCATATCGCGCGTGATGCCATAGGCCTTGGCCACGTTTTCAGCGGTGATACCCATGTGGTACTGGTTGTACACGTCCCACAAGCCGTCCACGATCATGGTGTCGATCAGCTTCCAGTCACCCATGCGCTGGCCATCGCGCGAGCCGGGCAGTACATGGGGCGCCATGCTCATGCTCTCTTGGCCGCCAGCCACGACAATCTCGCTGTCTCCCCAGGCCACAGCCTGCGCAGCCAGCATCACGGCCTTCAAGCCTGAGCCGCACACCGCGTTGATCGTGAGCGCAGGAGTTTCCTTGGCCACACCAGCCTTCATGGAAGCCTGCCGGGCGGGGTTCTGGCCCACGCCAGCGGCCAGCACCTGGCCCATGATGACTTCACCAATCTGGTCGGACGAGAGGCCCGCGCGCGCGATGGCTTCGCGGATCACGATGGCGCCCAGTTCGGTCGCAGGCGTCTTGGCCAGCGCACCACCAAACTTGCCCACAGCAGTGCGGGCGGCCGAAACGATGACGATGTCTTCCATGGAATGTCCTTGTGGTTGGAGGTTGTTGGTTGCTTGGTAATTCTCGCAGTGCTGAAAGTCAGGACTTTTGCGTATCAGGCTTTCTGCTTCACGTAGCTGCCAGGTGCGGGCTCGATGGCCTTGAACTTGGTGCCCTTGCCATAGCTCTTGGGCGCTGCAATCTGCTTGCCTGCATGGCCTTTGAGCCAGCCGGCCCAGTCGGTCCACCAGCTGCCGGGGTGCTCGGTAGCGCCGTCCAGCCATTGGTCGAGCGTGGCGGGCAGCTTGCCGTCGGCGCGGATCCAGTGGCTGCGCTTGCCTTTGGCGGGCGGGTTGATGACGCCCGCAATGTGGCCCGAGGCACCCATCACAAAGCGCTTCTTGCCGGGTAGCACCTGGGTGGACGCATAGGCGGCGTTGATGGGCACGATGTGGTCTTCGCGCGAGCCGTAGATGTACACGGGCAGGTCGAGGTTGCCCAAATCCATCTTCTCTCCACACACGGTGAGCTTGCCCGGTTGGACGAGGTTGTTTTCAAGGTAGAAATTGCGCAGGTACCAAGCGTAAAACGGGCCTGGCAGGTTGGTGCTGTCGCTGTTCCAGTACAGCAGGTCGAACGGGGGCGGCGTTTCGCCCTTGAGGTAGTTGCCCACCACGTAGTTCCACACGAGGTCATTGGGGCGCAGAAAACTGAAGGTCGAGGCCAGGTCCTGCCCCTTCATGAGGCCCCCCTTGCCCATCTGCATCTCGCGGAACTTCACGAAAGCCTCGTCGATGAACACATCGAGGATGCCGGTGTCGGTGAAGTCGATCAGCGTGGTGAGGAAAGTGGCGCTGGCCACGGGCTCATCGCCGCGTGCTGCCAGCACGGCCAGCGCATTGCTCAGGATGGTGCCGCCCACGCAAAAACCCAGCGCGTTGATCTGGTCGGCGCCAGTGATGTTTTGTACCACGTCGATGGCGGCCATGGCGCCGTCTTCCACGTAATCGTCCCAGGTCTTGTGGGCGAGGCTGTCGTCAGGGTTGCGCCAGCTGACCACAAAGGTCCGGTGGCCTTGCTCAACGGCGTAGCGGATCAGCGAGTTCTCGGGCTGCAGGTCGAGGATGTAGAACTTGTTGATGCACGGCGGCACGAGCAGGAAGGGCCGCTCGTACACCTTGGCGGTCAGCGGCTTGTATTCGAGCAACTGGAACAACTCGTTCTCAAACACCACCGCGCCTTCGGTAGTGGCCACGTTGCGCCCCACCTCGAACAGGCTTTCGTCGGTCATCGACACATGGCCCTGTGTGATGTCGTGCAGCAGGTTCTGCATGCCTTTGGCAATGCTCTCGCCCTTGGTCTCGATGGCTTTTTTCTGTGCTTCGGCGTTGAAGGCCAGGAAGTTGCTGGGTGCCATGGCAGCCATCCACTGCTCCACGCCAAAGCGGATGCGTGCCTTGGTCTTTTCGTCGGCCTCCACCGCGTCGGCCAGCCCCATGAGGGTGCGGGCATTGAGCAGGTAGGCTGCGGCTGAGAACGCAGCAACGGGGTTGCTCGCCCAGCCCTCGCCGGAGAAGCGGCGGTCCTTGACTTCGGGGGTTCCCTGCAGGCCCTGGGCCCAGAGTTCCTGCGCGTCTTTCAGGTACTGCTGCTGCAGGGACTGCAGTTTGGTGGGCGAAAATTTCAGGGGTGGTGCTGCAGGAACCTGGGTGCCCATGTCCAGCTTCTGGAACGACTGCAGCGCCTGCGACCAGCTTTGCCCGAAAATCTTCTGGAACTGCTCGGCGCTCTCGGCCCAGGGTGATTCAGAATTCATGCTCTTTCCTCAGTGATTGGTCGCTCGCAGCGGCAAAGCTTCTGGTTTTTTATCTCTCGGGTTCATTGTTGCCGAGCCCTTTGCACATGGCAACGGATTCAACGCTTGCACTGAACACAAACCAATGTACCTCATCGTCATCGCCTGGACCTACGTCACCCTCATGATGGCGGTGGCCGAAGCCACCAGCCCCAACGGCACCGTGCTCGGCGCCGTGATCACCTTTGCGCTGTATGGCATGCTGCCCATGGGCATTCTGGTGTACATCCTTGGCACTCCTTCGCGCAAGCGGGCAATCAAGGCACGCGAGGCCGCAGAGCAGGCGGCCTACGATGCGGAGCAAGCCGCAGCCACTGCCACGGGCTCAGCTGCGCCAGATGCAGGCGGCGAAGCGCCCGCTAGCGCCGAGGGCCCCACTGTCGCGGCGGTGCGAAAAGAACCGTGAAGCGTTGGTTACGGTGCACCAAGGCGATGTGCCATCGTTGCCGTGGATGTGGGTGATCCCCAGCGCCTGCAGCCGCAGTCGAGCCAGTCCAGCCAGGTCGCACAGGTATTTGCCTTTGGCTCTGCCGCTGGGCACAAAACACGCCTCTGAAGCCGGGTTCGCCTCGCAAAATGCCGCGCGCACCTCGGCCCCCACTTCAAAGGCCTGCGGGCCAATACAGGGACCCAGCCAGACCAGGGTGTCCTGGGCGAACGTTTGGGCAGGATCGTTTGCTTCTATTTTGATAGCATTTAGCGCTTTTCCATCCAGCGCCAGGGCCTCAAAACGCTTGAAAACCGATTCCAGTACTCCCTGCCCGCCCACTCCGGCCAGCCCGCGCCAGCCTGCATGCGCCGCCGCCACCACACGGCCTGAACGGTGTGCGAGCAGCACCGGCAGGCAGTCCGCCACCATGATGGTGCAGGCCACACCGGGCGCGGTGGCCACGCAGGCATCGGCGTCGATGCCATCGGGTGTGCTGCTGTCCAGGTGCACCACGCCATCGCCGTGTACTTGGTTCAGAAACACCGCCCGTGTGCCATTCACCACCGCACCGACCGTGGATTGCAGCCGCATGCGGTTGGTGTGCACAGCGGCCAGGTCATCGCCCACGTGGGTCCCCAGATTCAGGCTGTCATAGGGTGGCAGGCTCACGCCCCCCGTGCGTGTGGTGCACAGTGCAAACACACCCCCGGGCGCGGGCCAGTCGGGCACCAGACAGTCGGCCGCCGCCAGAGGGCCTTCGTGCGGGGTCAAGCTTCGTGGTCCGGGCAGGCGGAAGGCTGGGCCTTCTGGAAGGCGGGCAACGCCATGCAGGCGTCGAATGCCCCCATCGTGAGTGGCAGGCCACCGAGGTCCACGTTGAAACGCTGGCCGTTGAAGATTTGCGGCACCAGGCAGCAGTCGGCCAGCGTGGGGGTGTCGCCCCAGCACAGCACGGAGGGAGGCAGGCCCTGGGTTTCGCGCTCTTGCGCCAACAGTGCCAGCTGGCGCTCAAAGGCCTCCAGCCCGCTGCGCACCCAGTGGTGGTACCACGCGTTCTTGGCCCCCTCGTCCACCTTCAGCTCGCGCACCAGGTACTTGAGAACGCGCAGGTTGTTGATGGGATGGATTTCGCACGCCACCATCTGCGCCAGCGCACGCACGTGCGCCCGCGCCAGGGGCGTGGCAGGCAGCAGCGCGGGCGTAGGGTGGGTTTCCTCCAGGTATTCGATGATGGCCATCGACTGGGACAGCGCCGCTCCGTCATCGGTCACGAGCGTGGGTACCAGCGCATCGCCGATGCGGCTGGCGTACGCCGGGGCCTGGTGCTCACCCTTGACGAGGTGCACGGGGATGTAGTCGTAAGGCAAGCCCTTGATCTGCAGCACGATGCGCACACGGAACGAGGCGGAGGAACGGAAGTAGTTGTAGAGCTGCATGCAGAAAATACGTTGTGAAAGGGGACGTTTCAAAGCGTGACAGTGGGGCCCCACACTACCGCGGGCGCTGAATGGGCAAGCCTCGGGGCCGCCCGGGTCCGTCAGGCGCCCGAGGCCCCTGCCGGGTCCTGATGGTTGTAGACAACCTTGGACAGGATGGCCATCAGATCGACGCGCTCCTGCGCGTTGAGTGGCGCCATCAGCCGCTCCTGCACACGCTGGGCGGCATCACGCATCTGCAGCGCGGCCACCTCGCCCTCGGGGGTGATCCACAGCAGTTTGCGGCGGCGGTCGCGGGTGTCGGGCTCGCGGCGGATCCAGCCGCGTTTTTCGAGCCGCCCAATTACCGAGCCCGATGTGGCAGCGTCGAACGCCACGCGGGACGCCAGCGTGACCTGGTCTTCACCGGGCCGCGCCAGCAGCTCGTGCAGGATGGCGAACTGCACCGGCGTCACGTCAAACCCCGCAGTCTCTTCCATGAAAAGCGCCACGGTTCGCTGGTGGGCACGGCGCACCAGGTGGCCTGGCGTGTTGTGGAAATCGAAGCTCTTTGCCATGGGCGCGAGTGTAGCGCCCCCCAGCAGGCGGCCCGCGCCCATGGCACACTGCCACACCGAGGGCGCGCAGGGTCCACCCCGGGGTTTTTGCGACACAGTCCTTGCCCTGGCATCCGCGCCGTCCGGCAACCATTCATTTCCATTGAACCCAGAAATTCGAGAGGCTGACATGAGCTACGTGTTTTCTCCCGCCACCGTGGCCAGCGTGCCCGTGGTGGGCAGCGGCGACCGCTTTCCCGTACACCGCATTTATTGCGTGGGCCGCAACTATGAAGAGCATGCCAAGGAAATGGGCTTCACCGGCCGCGAGCCACCCTTCTTCTTCATGAAGCCCGCCGATGCCATCGTGGTGGTCAACGCGGGCGAAACGGGCCAGCTGCCCTACCCCAGCCTCACCGCCAACCTGCACCACGAGATCGAACTGGTCGTGGCCATCGGCAAGGGTGGCAAAAACATCAAGGCCGCCGACGCATTGGCACACATCTATGGCTATGCCGTGGGCCTGGACATGACACGCCGCGACCTGCAGAACGACATGAAAAAACAGGGCCGCCCCTGGTGCATCGGCAAGGGCTTTGATGCCAGCGCGCCCATTGGCCCCATCACCCCGGCTGCCCAGGCTGGCGACGTGGCCAACGCGCCCATCTGGCTGCAGGTCAACGGCGCCGACCGCCAGCGCAGCACCGTCACCCAGCTGATCTGGAACATTGCCGAAACCATCGAACACCTATCGGCCGCGTGGGAGCTGCAGCCCGGCGACCTAATCTACACCGGTACCCCCGAAGGCGTGGGCGCCGTGGAGCGCGGCGATGTGCTGGAGGGTGGTGTCGTAGGCCTGGGCACGCTGCGCTTGAGCGTGGTGTAACGCCCTGGCCGGGGCGCCGCGGGGCCCCAGTCTGGACGCACAGCCCCTGCACTATGCTTTTCATAGCTGCTTGCGCTTATAGAACAAGCGCTGGCAGCCGATTTGATTCGAAAAATCCTCCGATGACCTTCCGCAGCCCCATCAAACACTGCCGCGCCTGTGGCACCGCCGTGGTCTACCGCCTGCCGGACGACGGCGACACCAAACAGCGCGCGGTGTGCCCCGTCTGCAACACGGTGCACTACGAGAACCCGCTCAACGTGGTGGGCACGGTGCCCGCACTGCCCGATGGCCGCATCCTGCTGTGCAAGCGCAATATCGAACCCCGCTGGGGCAAGTGGACCCTGCCCGCAGGCTTCATGGAGCTGGACGAAACCACGGCCCAGGGCGCCGCGCGAGAAACAGACGAAGAGGCTGGCGCCCAGATTGAAATGGGCCCACTGTTCAGCCTGCTGAATGTGCGCCGTGTGGGCCAGGTACACCTGTTTTATCGCGCCACGCTGCTGAGCGACCAGTTCAACCCCGGCTACGAGACCATCGAGGCGCGTCTGTTTGCCGAAGACGAGGTGCCCTGGGACGAGCTGGCCTTCCGCACCGTGAAGGAAACCCTGGAATGCTACTTTGCCGACCGCAAGGCGGGCGCCATGGGTATGCACTTCATTGACATCGAATAGGCCGTGGGATGACTGCCACTACCACCTCCACGTCCCCTGCCCCGGCCAGCACACCTCCCGATGGCCTGACAGCCTACCGCTTGCTCACAGGCCCTGATGACGCCAGCTTTTGCCGCCGTGTCAGCGACGCGCTGGCACTGGGCTACCGGTTGTACGGATCCCCCGCCGCCACGTTCAACGGCCAGAACGTGATCGTGGCGCAGGCCATTGTGTGGCCTGGCACAGTGGTCTGACCTCCGCCCGTCCGACGCATCGCCGGTCGCGGGCCGTCAGCCGCCGAGCGCGCCGTGTCACGGCTTGGCGGGTATGACGATGACGGTACTGCCGTCGCCCGAGGTTCCGGTATTACCGGTGTTGCCCTTGCTACCAGTGTTGCCGGTGTTGCCCTTGGCACCCGTGGCACCTGTATCCCCCTGGTAGCCCGTGGCGCCTTGCATGCCGGTAGCACCCGTGCTGCCCTGGCCGCCTGTGGCCCCGGTGGACCCCATGCTGCCCGTAGCCCCTGTGTAACCCGTGTTTCCCTGGTTGCCCGTGGCTCCGGTGGCTCCGGTATAGCCGGTGTCACCGGTCTTGCCGGTATATCCCGTATTGCCGGTATTGCCCTGCGCTCCCGGGGGGCCCATGGGGCCGGTGCAGGCGCCGAGGGTGAGGGTGGCCAGCACAAGCAAGGTGGTGGTAATCGTTTTCATGGTGAGTCCTTTGGCGTTGCATGCAGTCCAACAACGACTGCATGGGCCAATGTGCGGGCCCCACCATGAAAGGTCTGTTCGTTTACGCGCATAAGCCAGGCGCCAGCCGCACCATGGAGTGACTGGCGACGCCGTCCTACAACGTCAAAGTTGGCAGCGTTGTGCAACGCTTCGGTGGCTTGGGGTGCGCAGGCCCACCCCGCCGCTTCGCACCTACCCGCCCACCCGCTCCTCGGCTGGCACAGGCGGCCGGGACGAACCAGCAGGGTCCGTGGTGACCGGTGGCAGCCCATCACCGCTGGGCCGTGGCGGAGTGCCGGGCCAGGGGGCCGGTGCAGAGGGGGATTGCGCATCCCCTCCGAACAGGCCCCGGATCCATTCCCGCATCGCGCCCAGTGATCCATCCGCCGGTGGCGGGGGGGTATCCACAAACTCGTCTACAAAGCGGTCATTCCCGTTGATCGCCCTGGTGCGAATGGCCTGCTGCATGAACTCGCCCACCATGGGCAACGCGCTGCGCGCCCCTTGCCCCCAAGCATCGCTGCGCAGCGTGATGCGGCCGTCGTTGAAACCCGCCCAGGCACCCGCCACAACGCGCGCGTGCATGAGGATGAACCAGCCGTCGGTGTTGTCCTGCGTGGTGCCGGTCTTGCCCGCCACATCGGCCTGGATGCCATAGCGGGTGCGGATTGCGGTGGCCGTGCCCCGGTCGATGGCGCCGCGCATGGTATTGCGCAAGGTCTGCGCGGCGCGTGGCTCGAAAACCGTTTCAGGGGCAGACGGCGCAAAAGTCTCCAGCACCTTGCCGTGGCGGTCCTCGATGCGGGTAATCAGCACGGGCTCCACATAGCGGCCCAGATTGGCGATGGAGCTGTAGGCCGTCACCATTTCCTTCAGGGTGACCGGGCTGGTGCCGAGCGCCAGAGATGGCACCTCTTCCAGCGGCGACTGGCGCACCCCCAGGGCCCGGGCCACCTCGGCCACGCGGGCCGGGCCCACCTGCTGCATGACCTGTGCGGTGATGGTGTTCTTGGAAAACGCCAGACCATCGGCCAGCGTCATGGGCTGGTCGCTGGGCGGGCCGCCATCGGTGGGGCGCCAGACGCGGCCTCCGCCCAGGGGGATTTCTACGGGCCCGTCCATCAGCGTGTCGCTGGGCGACGCGCCACTGGCAAACGCCGCGCCATACACAAAGGGCTTGAACGTGGAGCCGGGCTGGCGCCGCGCCGCCTGCACATGGTCGAACGGGTCTTGCGCAAAGTCGCGGCTGCCCACCCACGCCAGCACATGGCCGGTGACCGGGTCCTGCGCCAGAAAACCGGCCTGCACGCGCGTCTTCTCGGCGCGCAGTTTCTGCAGGAAGGCGGTGTCATCCAGCAGCGCCTGCAAGGCCTCTTCCGGGGTCTGGCCCTTGTCCACGGCGTTGCGGTATTCGGGGCTTTCGCGCACCAGCGTCTGCACCAGCTCGCTCTTCGGGCCCCAGCCATTGCGCTGGGACCAGGCGGTGTCGGCCACGCCCTGCAGCTGGCGCCCCTGGCGCGCCACGGCCTGGTTGGCAATGGCCTGCAGGCGCGAGTCGATGGTGGTGCGGATCACCAGGCCATCGGCATACAGGTTGTAGCCATGGCTGTCGGCCCACTCGATGAGCTGCTTGCGCAACTGCATCGCAAAGTGGGGCGCGGGGCCCATGACCTCGGTCTGACGCTCGAAATTGACGCGCAGCGGGCGTTTTTGCAGGGCCTCCAGCTGCTTTTCTTCGAGCTTGCCGCGCTTGACCATTTGCGACAGCACGGTGTTGCGCCGTGCCTGGGCACGCTCGGGGTTGAGCACGGGGTTGTAGTAGGCCGTGCCCTTGAGCATGCCGATCAGCGTTGCGCTTTCCAGCACGTTGAGCTTGTCGGCCGACTTGTCGAAATACGTGCGCGCGGCCATCTCGATACCGTAAGCGTTGTAGAGGAACGGCACGGTGTTGAGGTAAGTCTCCAGGATCTCGTCCTTGGTGTACGACGCCTCGATCTTGAGCGCGGTGATCGCCTCCTTGAGCTTGCGCGTGAGGGCCTGTGGGAACACGCGCGAGCGCCCGATCTCCTCCGGAAACAGGTTGCGTGCCAGCTGCTGCGTGATGGTGGAGCCACCCTGAGGGTCCCCGCGCAGCGTGTGCACCACCGACGATGCCGTGCGCCGCCAGTCCAGACCAAAGTGGTCGTAAAAACGGTGGTCTTCGGTGGCGATGAGGGCGTTCACCACGTTGGGCGATATCTGGCTCAACTCCACCCATTCGCGGTTGGCCCAGCGGTATTCGGCCAGCAGCTTGCCGTCCACCGACATGAGCTGCGCGGGCAGCTCGCTTTTGGCCTTGCGGATGTCACTGATGGAGGGGGTGAACGGGATCAGCACCAGCGTGTAGACCAGCACGGCGGCAGGCACCGCCAGGGCTCCCCACATCAGCGCGCGGCGCAGCGGGCGAGGCATCCAGGCGAACAGGCCGGCCAGCCAGCGGAACAGGGCCGCCGCGCGGGCCTGAAAGGAAAGCAGCAATGTGCGCATCAAAAACTCAGAGAAAGGGGAGATTGCCTCAGGCGCCTGTGCCCGACAGCAGGGCCAGCATGCCGGCTTCGTCCAGCACGGGCACGCCAAGCTCTTCGGCCTTGGCCAATTTGCTGCCGGCCTCGGCGCCCGCTACCACGTAGCTGGTCTTCTTGCTGACCGAACCGGCCACCTTGGCGCCAGCGGCTTCCAGCATGTCCTTGGCCGCGTCGCGGCTCAGGGTGGGCAAGGTGCCGGTCAGCACCACGGTTTTACCCGCCAGGATCTGCGGGGCACGCTCGGCCACCGGGCCTTCGGGCCAGGTCACGCCGCAGGCGCGCAGTTGCTCGACCACCTCACGGTTGTGCGGCTGCTGGAAGAAGGTGTGCAGGCTCTGTGCCACCACGGGGCCCACATCGTTCACCTCCAGCAACTGCTCCACGCTCGCATCCATGATGGCGTCCAGCGTGCCAAAGTGCCGAGCGAGGTCCTTGGCCGTGGCCTCGCCCACATGGCGCAGCCCCAGACCGAACAGGAAGCGCGGCAAGGTGGTCTGCTTGGATTTTTCGAGCGCAGCCAGCACGTTCTGGGCCGACTTCTCGGCCATGCGCTCCAGCGCGATGAGCGACGTGAGGCCCAGCCGGTACAGGTCGGGCAGCGTACGGATCACGTTGGCGTCCACCAGCTGGTCCACCAGCTTGTCGCCCAGGCCCTCGATGTCCATGGCGCGGCGCGCGGCAAAGTGCAGTATGGCCTCCTTGCGCTGCGCGGCGCAGAACAGGCCACCCGTGCAGCGGTGGTTGGCTTCACCCTTTTCGCGGACCACATCGCTACCGCACACGGGGCAGACCTTGGGCATGCGAAAGTTGGGGACGTATACCTCGCGAGGAGGATTTCCGTGACGTTGCTTGATAGGGACACCATCAACAGAAATGACTTCCGTTGCATCGGTGAGTGGGGGCATGACTCCCACGACTTCGGGAATCACATCACCGGCTCGGCGCACGATCACCTGATCGCCCACCCGCACGCCTTTTTTGCGAATCTCGAACAGGTTGTGCAGCGTGGCATTGGTGACGGTAACCCCACCGACAAACACAGGAGTAAGACGCGCTACCGGCGTGATCTTGCCCGTACGCCCCACCTGCACGTCGATGCCCTCGACCTTGGTGGCCATCTCCTGCGCCGGGTACTTGTGCGCCACGGCCCAGCGCGGCTCGCGGGTCTTGAATCCCAGGTCGCGCTGCAGCTGCAGTGAATTGACCTTGTAGACCACACCGTCGATGTCGTAAGGCAGCGCATCACGGCTGGCTCCCACCTGCTGGTGAAATGCTACCAATTCAGTAGCGCCTACCGCAATCTGCACCTGCGCTGCAACTGGAAAACCCCAGGACTTCAGCGTCTGCAGCATCTCGTAGTGCGTGCGGAACACCGGCCCGCCATCGCCGGGCGGCGTGATGGCGCCCAGGCCATAGGCAAAAAAGCTCAAGGGGCGCTGGGCGGTGATGCCGGAGTCGAGCTGGCGTACCGCACCCGCTGCGGCGTTGCGTGGGTTCACAAAGGTCTTACCGCCCTGCTCACGCTGGCGCTCGTTGAGAGCATCAAAGTCTGCACGGCGCATGTAGACCTCGCCACGTACTTCGAGCAGCGGCGGTACACCGCCAGGCAGCGTGAGGGGTATCTGCCGGATCGTGCGGATGTTGTGCGTCACGTCCTCGCCCACCTCGCCATCACCGCGCGTAGCGGCCTGCACCAGGCGGCCGTTTTCATAGCGCAGGCTCATGGCCAGGCCGTCAAACTTGGGCTCGGCCACGTATTCGATGGCAGGGTCCGATTCCGACAGGCCCAGCTCGCGCCGCACGCGGGCATCAAACGCCTGCGCGCCGGTGGCCTCGGTGTCGGTTTCGGTGTGGATGCTGAGCATGGGCACCGCGTGGCGCACCGATGCCAAGCCCTCCATCACCGCACCAATCACGCGCTGCGTGGGCGAATCGGGGGTGACGAGGTCGGGGTGCGCGGCCTCCAGCGCCTGCAACTCGCGGAACACACGGTCGTATTCGGCATCGGGCACCGTGGGTTCGTCCAGCACGTAGTACTGGTGCGCCCAGTGGTTGAGCTGGTCACGCAGTGCTTTGATTTTGATAGCTGGTTGCGCTTGATCTGCGGGCGCTGGAGCCGAAAAAAGATCAGATTGCTCAGTCATGGCGGACCGCCCTGGGGTTCTTCTGGACGAAGCCCAATTCCTGGTTGCCAACAAAGCCGGCAGATTCATAGAGTCGGTGCGCTTGCTCGCGCTGAGCACCCGAGAGAAGAAATACCTTGCAGCAATTCATTGTCCAAGCCGCATCCAGAGCGAACTCCAGAGCAGCAAGTGCCAGCCCCCGGCGACGAAAGCGCTCGCCCGTAATCACGTGCTCAATGACACCGATGGGCATTCCTGCACTCGCGAAATTGGGGATCGAAGCCAGCATGCAGGTGGCACCGACTTCGCCTTCGCAAAGCGCAACGACGAGGCGCGCCTGCGGAGACTGCAACACGACACGAAAATGCGCCAAGGACGCATCACTGTCCACCTCGGGGTCCTGAGGCCGCAGTTCTCTGTACAGAGCTTTGACGGCGCCGTGGTCAGCTTCGGTTGCCAGACGGACCTGCATTGCACTCATGCGCTGCACTAGCTGAACAGTCGTCGCGCCAGCACCGACCCGGCCGACAGATCCCGTCCATCGAGCTGGTCGTACAGCAGCTCCAGGTCCGCAGCAATCGGGTCCATGGCCATCGCGGGCAGCGGCTGGCCGTTCTGGTCGCAGAGCACCCCATCCATCGCGTCGCACAGCGCGGCCCCTACGTCGCGCAGGCGTGCAAAGGGTTGTTCGGTACGGTGGACTTGCGCCACGTCCAGGCTCAGAGTGATGTCACGGATGGCGGACTGGTCGGGGTCTTCGGCCAGCGCAGCCTGGGTGTCGTAGCCCAGCGTGAGCAGGGGCGGCAAGCCCTGTGCGCTGGCAGGCAGCACCAGGCGGCCGGGCATGGCACCGGGCACAAAGCCCAGGCGGGCGGCGTTCTGCTGCACGTAGCCGGGGCTCCAGGCGGCCTGGCGGGCGCGCAGCATGAACATGAGCTGGGCGTCGTGGTCGCTGGCGAACTGGTCCAGCTCACGCGCGCGGGCCACTTCCTGCAGCATGTCGGGGAAGTCGGGGGCGGCATTGATCGCGTCGGCAAACGCCTGGGCCTTGACGACGAACTCGGAAAACTCGATCTCGTTGAGCGCGCCCATGCGGTTGGCCAGCTGCACGCCGGCCTGGAAGCTCTGGTAGCGCTGGCCCGGTGCAGGGGTTTCCCACTGCTGGTTCGCTTCGTTGAGGCCTTCGATGGCGAACGGCTTGCTGCCTGCGCGGCGGGTCGGCGGCAGCGCGGCCAGAGCAGCATCGCCCGACACCACATGCTCGGGCTGCAGCGATGCAATGACATCGATGAGCGGATCGAGCCCGGGGCGGCGCTCCAGCGAAAACGGTGGCACGGGCAGCTGCAGGGCCTCATCAGCATCCACCGCGTGCTCCGAGGGATCGGGGCCCCGGTCGAGGCCGTGAAACTCACCCGGCGGTACGGCCACGGCAGCCCCCGCATCGAAGCCGGGCTCCTGGCGCTGGGTCGGCTCGCCCGCGGGATCCACCGGCTCTTGCGGCAGCGCGCGCTTGGGCGCATTGCGGCGCGAGGTCCAGGTGTTGTAGGCCACGATGAGGGCCAGCACCAGACCGCCGATGATGGCCAGACTCAGTTGCAATGTGCTCATGGTTGGATGGGTTGTTTCAAGCGTCTGCCATGGAGAGGGCCGACTCCATATCGACGGCCACGATGCGCGACACGCCCTGCTCCTGCATGGTCACGCCGATCAGTTGCTCGGCCATTTCCATCGCGATCTTGTTGTGGCTGATGAATAAAAACTGCGTGCCCTTGCTCATGCTGGACACGAGCTTGGCATAACGCTCGGTGTTGGCGTCGTCCAGCGGCGCGTCCACCTCGTCCAGCAGGCAGAACGGTGCGGGGTTGAGCTGGAAGATGGCAAACACCAGCGCAATGGCCGTGAGGGCCTTTTCGCCACCCGACAGCAGGTGAATGGTCTGGTTCTTCTTGCCGGGGGGCTGGGCCATCACCTGCACGCCGGAATCGAGGATTTCGTCGCCCGTGATGATGAGCTTGGCCTGGCCGCCGCCAAACAGCTCGGGGAACATGCGCCCGAAGTGGCCGTTGACCGTATCGAAAGTGCCTGAGAGCAGCTGGCGTGTTTCGCCATCGATCTTGCGGATCGCGTCTTCCAGCGTGTTCATGGCCTCGGTCAGGTCGGCGGTTTGCGCATCGAGGAAGATCTTGCGTTCGCTGGCCAGCTTCAGTTCGTCCAGCGCTGCCAGGTTCACGGCGCCCAGGGCGGCAATCTCGCGGTGCAGGCGGTCGATTTCGCTTTGCAGGCCACCCACGCGCACATTGCCTTCGGTGATCGACTGGGCCACGGCTTCGAGGTCGGCCTGGGCGTCGGTCAGCAAGGTGGTGTACTGCTCCAAGCCCAGGCGCGCGGCCTGCTCCTTGAGCTGGAATTCGGTGATGCGCGCACGCAGCGGGTCGAGCGCACGTTCGAGCTGCATGCGGCGTTCATCGCTGGCGCGCAGCTTGGTCGTCAGATCGTCGTATTCGCTGCGCTGGGCGGCGAGCGCCTTTTCGCGCTCCATCTTCACTTCCAGCGCGGCCTGCAGGCCGCCTTGCGCAGCCGCATCCGACAGGCGGGCAAGCTCATCGCGCGCGCGCTGCTCTTCGTCGGCCAAGGCCTTGGCCTGCTGGGTGGCGGTTTCGATGGAGCGGTTGAGTTCGCCCCGGCGCGCCTCCAGGCTGCGTTGCGAGAAGGTGGCCTCCTGCGCCTGGCGCTCCAGCGTGCGCTGCTGCTCGCGGCAAGCGGTGAGCTTGCGCTCGGCTTCGATTACCTTGTCCCCCAATTGGGCCTCTCGCTCCTGGCTGTCGGCCAGCTGCATGTCCAGTTCTTCAAAGCGTGCCTCGGCGGCCACGCGGCGCTCCTGCAGGTCGGCCAGCTGGGCTTCCACCTCGGCCAGATCGCCGTCGATTTGCTGGCTGCGTGCGCGGGTCTGCTCGGCCAGCTGGGTCAGGCGCAGGGTTTCGACTTGCAGCTCGTGGGCACGACTTTGTGTTTCGGTGGCTTCGCGGCGTGCGGCCACGAGGCGCTGGGAAGCATCGGCATACGCAGCCTCTGCGCGGACCAGGGCCGTGCGCGATTCTTCCGCGATCAGGGCCTGCGCGCGCAGCTCTTTTTCGAGGTGCTCTATTTCCTGCGCGCGAGCCAGCATGCCGGACTGCTCGGAGTCCTGCGCATAGAAGCTCACGCTGTGCGCGCTGACAGCATGGCCGGTAGGAACAAACACTACCTCCCCGGGCTGCAGCGTGCTGCGGCGGGCCAAAGCGTCGTCCAGCGTGGGAGCGGTGTAGCACCCCTGCAGCCAGTCCACCAACACCGCACGCAGGCCCGCATCGTTCAGGCGCAGCAGGTCCGACAGGCGGGCGTGGGGGGACGATGTTTCGGGGTGGCCCGCAGCGGGGGCGCTGTAGAAAGCCAGGCGTGCGGGCGGAGCATCGTTACCGCCGGAGCCCAGGAAGCCGCGCACCATGTCCAGGCGCCCTACTTCCAGGGCAGCCAGGCGTTCGCGCAATGCAGCTTCCAGCGCGTTTTCCCAGCCGGGCTCGATGTGGATGCGGCTCCACAGGCCTTGCAGGCCGTCGAGCCCATGTTTGGCAAGCCAGGGACGCAGCTTGCCGTCGGTCTTGACCTTTTCCTGCAGCGCCTTAAGGGCCTCCATGCGGGCTGACAGGTCGGCCTGGCGAGCGCTTTCGGTGTTGACGGCCTGCTGGCGCGCGCGGCGGTCGTCGTCGAGCTGGGGTACGGACTCCTGCAGCTCGTGCAGGCGGGCTTCGGTCGTTTCTGCGATCTCTTGCGCTTCTTCGAGCTGCTCGCGCAGGTTGGTCAGGCGGGCTTCGTCGGGCGCGGCCAGCGCGTTGCGGTCGGTGCGCAGGCGCTCAAAGCGGGCGTCGAGCTGGCGGCTTTGTTCGTCAAAGCTGCGCTGCTCGGCAGCGAGCACGCCAATCTGCTGTTGGACCTGCACCACGGCAGTCCGTTGCTCGGCCGTGCGGCTTTGCGCCTGGCGCAGGGCCTCTTCCAGGTCGGGCAGCTGCATGGCCTGCTCTTCCACCTGGGCGGCCAGCATCTCGGCGCGTTCTTCGGCGTCCACACCGGCACCGGCCAGGTTTTCGAGCTCAATATCGGCCTCTTCCTTGCGGGCCTGCCACTGGGCGATCTGCTCGGCCAGCGTGACCAGGCGCTGCTCCACGCGCTGGCGGCCTTCTATCACGTAGCGGATCTCGGCTTCGAGCTTGCCGACCTCGGCCGTGGCTTCATAAAGCTTGCCCTGGGCCTGGTTCACCTGGTCGCCAGCGGCGTAGTGGGCCTGGCGGATGGTTTCGAGATCCGACTCCACCGCGCGCAGATCGGCCATGCGCGATTCCAGGTCGTTCACGGCCTGCAGGCCATCGAGGCGCACCTTGTTCTGCTGCTCCTCGGCCTCGGCCCGCTTCAAAAACCACAGCTGGTGCTGCTTGAGCGTGGCGTCGGCCTGCAGGGTGTTGTACTTGGCGGCCACCTCGGCCTGCTTTTCGAGCTTTTCGAGGTTGGCGTTCAGCTCGCGCAGGATGTCTTCAACCCGCGTGAGGTTCTCGCGCGTGTCCGACAGGCGGTTTTCGGTCTCGCGGCGACGCTCCTTGTATTTGGAGACGCCCGCAGCCTCTTCGAGGAACAGGCGCAGTTCCTCAGGGCGGCTTTCGATGATGCGGCTGATGGTGCCCTGGCCGATGATGGCGTAGGCACGGGGCCCCAGGCCCGTACCCAGGAACACGTCCTGCACGTCGCGGCGGCGCACGGGCTGGTTGTTGAGGTAGTAGCTGCTGGTGCCGTCGCGCGTGAGCACGCGGCGCACGGCCACCTCGCCGTACTGGCCCCACTGCCCGCCCGCACGGTGGTCGGAGTTGTCGAAGACCAGCTCCACACTGGCGCGGCTGGCCTGCTTGCGGGTGGTGGTGCCGCTGAAGATCACGTCCTGCATGGACTCGCCACGCAGCTCGCTGGCCTTGCTCTCGCCCAGCACCCAGCGCACCGCATCCATGATGTTGGACTTGCCGCAGCCGTTCGGGCCCACCACGCCGACCAGTTGCCCGGGCAGCATGAAGTTGGTGGGTTCAGCGAACGACTTGAAACCGGAAAGCTTGATCGAGGTGAGACGCACGGGTCAGGGGGCGGGCAAAAAGAGGAAGAAGGCTGGGGTGCAAAAAGTGGCGCCAGACGGACGTTCCGGGCCGGAACACGCAGGCCGCAGCAAGGGCGGAATGATACCGCGCCGCCCGATGACCACGGGCCCTTGGCAGCATGCCCAGACGCCAGAGCGAGGGTGCGACAGAAAAATTTGGAAAAAACAGGCCCTAACGCTTATCCAGCAAAGATTTCACGCTATGAATATTGATATTCTGCAGCAGTGCCAGCAAGGCCCGGGGCCGGATGGGGGCAGCGTTCCTGGTTTACGCGCCGTGTGCGTCGTGTGCGTCGTGTGCGTCGTGTGTGTCCTGCGGGTCCTGCGGGTCCTGCGGGTCCTGCGGGTCCACCCCATTGGTTTTGCGCACCAGTGCCTCAAACTCGGCCACGGGCACGGGCGGGCTGAAGAGGTAGCCCTGCCAGGCGTGGCAGTTGTGGCGCTCCAGAAACTCGCGCTGGGCCTCGGTTTCCACGCCTTCGGCAATCACCCGCAGGCCCAGGCTGGTGCCCAGGGCTACCACGGTGCGTGCGATAGCGGCGTCGTTGGGGTCGGTGAGCACGTCGCGCACAAAACTTTGGTCGATCTTGAGCTGGTCCAGCGGCAGGCGCTTGAGGTAGGCCAGCGACGAGTACCCGGTACCAAAGTCGTCCAGCGAGAAGCCCACACCATAGCCCTTGAGCTGGCCCATCTTCTCGATCGTGTCTTCCACGTCCTGCAGCAGCAGGCCTTCGGTCAGTTCCAGCTTGAGCTGCGGCCCCTGCGCGCCTGAGCTGGCCAGTGCTGCCAGCACCTGGGCCACAAAACCGGCCTGGTGGAACTGGCGCGGGCTCACGTTCACGGCCAGCCCCAAACCCGCCAGGTCGGCGTGCCGCGCCCAGCGGGCCAGTTGCGCGCAGGCCGCCTGGAGCACCCATTCACCCAGCGGAAGGATGAGGCCGGTCTCTTCCGCCAGCGGAATGAAATGCGCAGGCGAGACAAAGCCGTCGCGGGGATGGCGCCAGCGCAGCAGCGCCTCGGCCCCCGTGATGCGGCCCCGGTCGATCTGCGGCTGGTAGTACAGCTCGAACTGGCCCTGCGCCAGGCCGATGCGCATGTCCAGCTCCAGCGCGGCGCGCGCGCTGACAGCAGCCTGCATCTGGGGGTCGTAGAAGCGCAGGGTGTCGCGGCCCGCATTTTTGGCCTGGTAGAGCGCCAGGTCGGCCCGTTTGAGCAGCTCGTCCACCGTCTCGCGCATGCCGCTGAAAATGGTGACCCCCATGCTCAGCGAGCTGTGGTGCGCCGCGCCGTTGAGCACGTAGGGCTCGCGCAGGGCGGTCAGGATGCGCTGACCCACCTCTTCGCTGCGGGCCGCAGCCTCCTCAGGGTTGTCGCCCAGGTCTTCCAGCACCACCACAAACTCGTCGCCCCCCTGGCGGGCCACGGTGTCGTCCTCGTGCACGCAATTGCGCAGCCGGTGGGCCACCTGCAGCAGCAGGTTGTCGCCGCTGTCGTGGCCCCGGGTTTCGTTCAGTGTCTTGAAATTGTCCAGATCCAGCAGCAGCAAGGCGCCGCTGCGCTGGTGGCGGGCACTGGTGGCCAACGCCTGCTGCAACCGGTCCATGAGCAGGCGGCGGTTGGGCAAGCGGGTGAGCGGGTCGTAGTAGGCCAGGTTGTTGATCTCTTCCTCGGCCGCCTTGCGCTGACTCAGGTCCTGCATGGTGACAAGGTGCCCGCCCTCCACCACCACCCCCGACACCTCGACGGGCCGCCGTGTGCCATCGGCACAGCGAATGGTGTACTCGCGGGCGGGTATCACCCCGTCGCCCGCCACGGCCTGCTTTGCGGCCTGGCGCCAGGCATCGTGGACAGCGGTGCGTTCAGATTCGTCGGGGTAAGCGCGCTGCCACCAGGTTTCCACGTCCGGTACGTCTTGCGCCGTGTAGCCACAGATCTGCACGTAGCGGTCGTTGCGAAAACTGATGCGGCCGTCGGTCTGGACCAGGCACAGGCCCATGGGCAGGCGTTCCAGGATGCCGCGCAGCCGGTGCTCGTTGCTGCGCAGGGTGTCTTCCATGCGCTTGCGTGCCGTGATGTCCTGCACCACCGCGATGTGGTGGTCAGGCCGGGCCCCGGGCACCCACATGGGCGACACCGTGAGGTCCACCCACACGATGTGCCCGCTCTTGTGGAGGTAGCGCTTTTCGAGCCGGTACTCGGGCACTTCGCCTTTCTTGAGGCGTTCCAGGTGCTGCGTGTCGGCCTCCAGGTCGTCAGGATGGATGAGGGCCTGGACATGGAGCGCAGCCATCTCGTCAGGGCTGTAGCCCACGATGTCGCAATAGCGCTGGTTGGCGCGCAGAAATCGGCCGGTGGTGGTGTCCAGCAGCGCCACGCCCACGCTGGCCTGGTTGAACAGGGCATGAAACCGCTCTTCGCTTTCGCGCCGGGCATCTTCAGACACCTGGGCCCGTGCGAGGGCCAGCGTGCGCTGGCGCACCAGCAGGCCCACGGTAGACGCCAGCAGCAAGGAGACCAGCGCACCGCCCAGCCCCACCAGCACAGGCAGCCGCGCCTCGGAGGGCGACAGGAACGAGCGCGCCGGGTAGAAGGTCAGTCGCCAGCGCCGGTCATGCACCTGCAGGTCGCGCACAAACGGCTGCGCGCCCGGCAATGCCGCCGATGACTGTGCCAGCAAGGGCCGCACCGTGGAGTCGGCAGAGCCTGCCCGCACCGAACCATGGTCGGCCATGGACACGACGATCCCGTTGAGCAGGCCCTGGCTGCCCAGCGCCTGCACCAGGTCATACACCCGGATGGTGGACGCCACGGCCCCCAGAAAACGAGGCTCCGGCGTGCCCGCCGTGTAGTCGAAAACCGGCACGCGGATCACGAATCCTTGGCGGTGTGTTTCTTCCTGCAGCAAATCAAACGGGGCAGAGACCACGGTGTGGCCGCTGTCCCGGCTGTACTGCATGGCGGCCAGGTTGGTGGGCTGGCTGCTAATGTCAAAGCCCAGCACACCTTCGTTGCCTGCCATGGGCCACAGGTATTCGGCCACAAAGTATTCCGCCCGTTCGCCCGGCGGCCGGATGGTGAAGTTGGGGTAGCCCTGGGAGGTCAGCGAAGTGTCGGCACGCACGCGGGCTTCGTAGGCGGCCCGCTCGGCGCCAGGCACCCAGCGGGTGAACGACAGGTTGCGCACACCGGGGTAGCGCTGGCCCACCTCCAGGTCGCTGGCCGCGCGCTCAAACTCCAGGCGCGTGAGGTGGGGATTCGCCGTGAACAGGCCGCGCAGGCCGTTGACGACTTCGGTATGCCCTTCGATGCGCTGGCTCAGCGCATCGGCAAACCCGCGCGCCTCCTGCATGAATCGCGCGCGCCCGACCTGGGCCACAGAGTCGGCCTGCTGCCAGGCCAGCCAAAGGCTTACCGTCACGCCGAGCACAGCCACGCCCAACCCGGCCATCCAGTGCCGGTATCGACCGTTTTGCGTCAGTGGGGCCATGGCGTGGGGCGGGTGGTCGTTGGCATTCGGTATCAGAGCAGAGCCTGGACAAAGGTACCTGCGTTATGGGCATGTGCCATGGCAGCCGCACCAAGGATTCGGGCAAAGCGCAGGATAGCGGCAATCTGCCATCCGTTGGAGCAAGCGGTGGCACAACAACTGGTTACCAATCAGTTATTTGGTAGAAAGTGCCGTCAGCGCAACACCCTCATGCGTCGACAGCTATGAATTGATGAGCGGTTTTCATAACCCAGGTCAAGAGAGTGTCTGCCCCGGGCGGCCCGCCACCGGGTAAGGCGCAAAGCGGCTTCGATTCTCGTTCACATCCAGCGCGCGCCCTATGGGGGGAAACGCCCGCTGCGGGCAGGCGTCGCGCTCACACACCTTGCAGCCCATGCCGATGGGCACGGCGGCCTCGGGGTTGGCGAGGTCCAGCCCACGGGAATACACCAGTTGCGGCGCATGGCGGATGTCACAACCCAGGGCTACGGAGAACTCCTTGCCGGGCACACCCCAGCCGCCGCCGCTGCGCGACACCACGCGCGCCACCCACAGGTAGGCGCGACCATCGGGCATGCGTGCCACCTGCGGCACGATGCGGCCCGGCTGTGCGAAGGCCTCGTACACATTCCACAGCGGGCAGGTGCCGCCGATCTTGCTGAAGTGAAAGTGTGTGGCCGACTGCCGCTTGCTGATGTTGCCCGCGCGGTCCACGCGGATGAAGAAGAACGGCACACCGCGCGCACTGGGCCGCTGCAGCGTGGACAGGCGATGGCACACGGTCTCGAAGCCCACACCAAACTGCTGGCCCAGTCGGTCGATGTCGTAGTGCGCCGCCTCGGCCGCCTGCAAAAAGGCCGTGTAGGGCAACACCAGCGCCCCCGCAAAGTAGTTGGCCAGGCCAATGCGTGCCAGCGCCCGGGCCTGGTCGCTCGACAATCCGGCACCGTCGGCAATGCGCTGCAGCTCCGCGCCCTGCTCCAGAAACGCCAGCTGCGTCGCCATCTGAAACGCGCGCTGCCCGCGCTCCAACCCCGCCGCCAGCTGCAGCAGCCCGGCCTCGGCCTGGAACACGCGCTGCGCCTGGCCAGGCAGGTCGGCCACATCCACCACGCGCACCCCGTGGGCCACGAGCAGGCGTTGGGCCAGCGCCTCATCGGCCCGGCCGGGCAGCAGGCCCCAGTCGGCGGCACATCGCTCGGCCGCGTCGTCCAGCTCGGCAATGTGGTTCTGGCGCGCAAAGAAGAAGTCGCGTACTTCTTCATAGGCCATGGGTGGGTGCGGGGCCAACACGCCCTCGCCGCTGCGGTCGTTGCCCAGGGCCGCCAGCCGCTCCAGGGCCTGCCGGTGCCGCTGGTGCAACGCAAGCAGCGTGCGGGCCACCGCGGGCATGCCGGCGGCCAGCTCGCGGATCTCGGCCAGAGACACGGCGTCGCCAGCGCCGTCTCCGGCCAGGCCCGCAGGCAGGTCCGCCAGCACCTCGCGCAGGCCGGTGATCAGGCGCGCCTCGTCGTCGTCCGAAAAGCGCTGCACATCCACACCGAACACGGCGTTGATCTTGAGCAAAACAGGCACCGTGAGCGGGCGCTGGTTCTGCTCGAGCTGGTTCAGGTAACTGGCCGACAGGTCCAGCGCCCGCGCCAGCGCAATCTGGGTCATGCCGCGCTCTTCGCGCAGGCGGCGCAAGCGCACACCCATGAAGGTTTTTTTCATTCCATCTTTCTCAGCGGCGCCTGGTAGCACCTTCACCATCATTCGCAATATTTGCAAATTGACGGTTTTTTATTCGCAATCATTCGCCAATTCAGGACTTACAGAGGGATGTCATTGTGCGTAAATTGCGAAGCATGACAACCCCCACTGGCACCGTCGAGCTGACGGAAATCGTGTTCCCCGCCGAAGCCAACCACTACGGCACGCTGTTTTGCGGCAACGCCCTGCAGCTCATGGCCAAGGCGGCGTTTCTGGCAGCGCGCGGCGCCGCACAGCGCGATGTGGTGATGGCGGGCGTGACCGACGTGCGTTTTCTGGCCCCCGTGCCCGTGGGCCATGTGCTCACGCTGCGCGCCTGGGTCAGCCGCATCGGGCGCAGCTCGCTCACCGTGTGCGTGACCGGTCTGGCCGCCACGCTGGGCTCGCCCCAGGACGAAGTGCTGAAGGGGATTTTTGAAATGGTGGCGGTGGATGGCAAAGGCCGCCCCGCTGCCATCACCAACACATATGTAAACCAGGAGACCGCATGACTACCACCGTTGAAACCCCGGGCTTCAAGCCCAAGAAGTCCGTCGCGCTCTCAGGCGTGACGGCGGGCAACACCGCCCTGTGCACCGTAGGCCGCACGGGCAACGACCTGCACTACCGGGGCTACGACATCCTCGACATTGCCGAGGTCTGCGAATTCGAAGAAATCGCCCACCTGCTGGTCCACGGCAAGCTGCCCACACGCGCCGAAATGCGTGCCTACAAGTCCAAGCTCAAGGCCCTGCGCGGCCTGCCGCTGTCGGTCAGGCAGGCGCTGGAGCAACTGCCCGCCGCCAGCCACCCCATGGATGTGATGCGCACGGGCGTCTCGGCCCTGGGCTGTGCGCTGCCTGAAAAGGACGACCACAACCTGCCGGGCGCGCGCGACATTGCCGACCGGCTCATGGCATCTCTCGGTTCGATGCTGCTCTACTGGTACCACTGGGCCAGCTCGGGCCGCCGCATCGAGGTGGAGACCGATGACGATTCCATAGGTGCGCACTTCTTGCACCTGCTGCATGGCACCCCACCCAGCGCAGCGTGGGAGCGTGCCATGCACACCTCGCTCAACCTGTACGCCGAGCACGAGTTCAACGCCAGCACCTTCACCGCCCGCGTGGTGGCGGGCACGGGCAGCGACATGTATTCGGCCATCACCGGCGCCATCGGCGCGCTGCGGGGCCCCAAGCATGGTGGTGCCAACGAGGTGGCTTTCGAGATCCAGAAACGCTACGACAGCCCGAACGAAGCCGAGGCCGACATCCGCCGCCGCGTGGAGGCCAAGGAGGTGGTCATTGGCTTCGGCCACCCGGTCTACACCGTGAGCGACCCACGCAATGTCGTCATCAAGGGCGTGGCGCACAACTTGTCGCAAGAGGCTGGCAGCACCAAGATGTATGACATTGCCGAGCGGCTGGAGACCGTGATGTGGGAGATGAAAAAGATGTTTCCCAACCTCGACTGGTTCAGCGCCGTGAGCTACCACATGATGGGTGTGCCTACCGCCATGTTCACTCCGCTGTTCGTCATCGCACGCACCAGCGGCTGGGCGGCGCACATCATCGAGCAGCGGCAGGACAACAAAATCATCCGGCCGAGTGCGAACTACACCGGGCCCGAAGACCTGGCGTTCGTACCAATCCAGGACCGCAAGTAAAACCAAACGGCCGAAGCCCCCTGCCCCACGCTCATGAACACTCTGTATCGCAAGAAGCTGCCCGGCACGCAGCTTGACTACTTTGATGCCCGAGAGGCCGTCGAAGCCCTGCAACCGGGCGCCTGGGCCACCCTGCCCTACACCGCCCGGGTCCACGCCGAAAACATCGTGCGCCGCGCCGATCCGGCCACCATCAACAACTGCCTGCGCCAGCTCGTCGAGCGGCGCAGCGACCGCGACTTCCCCTGGTACCCGGCGCGCGTGGTGTGCCACGACATCCTGGGCCAAACGGCGCTGGTGGATCTGGCGGGCCTGCGCGATGCGATTGCCAAGGAGGGCGGCGACCCGGCCCAGGTGAACCCCGTCGTGCCAGTGCAGCTGATCGTGGACCATTCCCTGGCCGTGGAATGTGGCGGGTTCGACCCCGATGCGTTTGCCAAGAACCGCGCCATCGAAGACCGCCGCAACGAGGACCGCTTTCACTTCATCGAGTGGACCAAAAAAGCCTTTGCCAACGTGGATGTGATCCCGGCGGGGAACGGGATCATGCACCAGATCAATCTGGAAAAAATGTCGCCCGTGGTCCATGCCGACCATGGCGTGGCCTACCCCGACACCTGCGTGGGCACCGACAGCCACACCCCCCATGTGGATGCGCTGGGCGTGATCGCCATCGGCGTGGGCGGCCTGGAGGCCGAGAACGTGATGTTGGGGCGTGCATCGATGATGCGGCTGCCCGAAATCGTGGGCGTGCAACTGACCGGCCAGCGCCAGGACGGCATCACCGCCACCGATGTGGTGCTGGCGCTCACCGAGTTTTTGCGCAAGGCCAAGGTGGTGGGCGCCTACCTGGAGTTCTTTGGCGAAGGCGCAGCCAAGCTCACGATTGGCGACCGCGCCACCATCTCGAACATGGCGCCCGAATACGGCGCCACGGCGGCCCTGTTCAGCATCGACGAACAGACGCTGGAGTATCTGACGCTGACGGGCCGCGAGGCGGAACAAGTGAAGCTGGTCGAGACCTATGCCAAGGCCGCAGGATTGTGGTCTGACACCCTCAAAGATGCGGTGTACTCGCGCAACCTGGTGTTCGATCTGTCGAGCGTGGTGCGCAACCTGGCCGGCCCCTCCAACCCCCACGCGCGTGTTGCCACGTCCGACCTGGCCGCCCAAGGCATTGCGGGCCCCTGGGCCATGCCCGCACCACAGGACGGCACGATGCCCGATGGCGCCGTGGTCATCGCCGCCATCACCAGCTGCACCAACACCTCCAACCCGCGCAACGTGATCGCCGCAGCGCTGCTGGCGCGCAACGCCAACCGGCTGGGCCTCACGCGCAAGCCCTGGGTCAAGACCTCGCTGGCGCCCGGCTCCAAGGCGGTGGAGCTGTATTTGAAGGAAGCGGGCTTGCTGGCCGATCTGGAAAAGCTCGGCTTTGGCATCGTGGCCTTTGCCTGCACCACGTGCAACGGGATGAGTGGCGCGCTGGACCCTGCCATTCAGCAGGAGATCATCGACCGCGACCTCTACGCCACCGCCGTGCTCTCTGGCAACCGCAATTTCGACGGGCGCATCCACCCCTATGCCAAGCAGGCCTTCCTGGCCTCGCCCCCGCTGGTCGTGGCCTATGCGATTGCGGGCACGGTGCGTTTTGACATTGAAAAAGACGTGCTGGCGGTGGTGGATGGCAGTCCGATCCGCCTCAAGGACCTGTGGCCCAGCGATGAAGAAATCGACGCGGTGGTGAAGGCAGCCGTCAAACCCGCACAGTACCGCGCGGTGTACGAACCCATGTTCGCCATCCGACACGACGATGGCCAGCGCGTGTCGCCGCAGTACGAGTGGCGCCCGCAGTCCACCTACATCCGCCGCCCGCCCTACTGGGACACCGAGGGCATCGGCGCGCTGGCCGCCCACCCGCGCACCCTGCAGGGCATGCGCCCGCTGGCCATCCTGCCCGACAACATCACCACCGACCACCTGTCGCCATCCAACGCCATCATGCCGGACAGCGCAGCGGGCGAATACCTGGCGCGCATGGGCGTGCCCGAGGAGGACTTCAACTCCTACGCCACGCACCGGGGCGACCACCTCACGGCCATGCGCGCCACGTTTGCCAACCCGCAACTGCTCAACGAGATGGCCGTGGTCGATGGCAAAGTGAAAAAGGGATCGCTCGCTCGCGTGGAGCCCGAAGGCCAAGTCATGCGCATGTGGGAGGCCATCGAAACCTACCTGCACCGCCGCCAGCCGCTCATCATCATTGCCGGTGCCGACTACGGCCAGGGGTCCAGCCGCGACTGGGCCGCCAAGGGCGTCCGGCTGGCGGGTGTGGAGGTGGTGGTGGCCGAGGGCTTCGAGCGCATCCACCGCACCAACCTGATTGGCATGGGGGTGTTGCCGCTGGAGTTTGAGGTGAGGGTCAATCGCATCACGCTGGGGCTGGATGGGACGGAGGTGTATGACGTGGAGGGTGATCTGATGCCCGGTGCGACGGTGATGCTTGTTGTTCAACACAAGCTGGGTGAGGTGGTGAAAGTGCCCATGCGCTGTCGGCTAGACACTGCAGAGGAGGTTTCGGTGTACGCGGCGGGTGGTGTGCTGCAGCGTTTTACGCAGGATTTTTTGGCGGCGCGGGCTGGGGTCGCCCCCTCTCCCCAACCCCTCTCCCGCGAAGGGAGAGGGGCTCGCGCACGATGACAATCGCTGCTATTTATCTTGCTCCCCTCGCCCCTTGTGGGAGAGGGGCCGGGGGAGAGGGGGCCTACCCATGGACCAACGCCAATTCACCAAAACCCTGCGCCAGAACATGACCGACGCCGAACAGCTGCTCTGGAGGCACCTGCGTGCCCACCGCATGGACGGCCAGAAGTTCCGCCGCCAACAACCCATCGGCCCCTATATCGTGGACTTTGTGCATTTCGGTCTGCGGCTGATCGTGGAAGCCGATGGCGGGCAGCATGTGGATTCGGAGCACGACGCTGCCCGCGACGCCTGGCTGCACAGCCAGGGCTTCACCCTGCTGCGGTTTTGGAACAACGACATCCTGCACAACACGGATGCGGTGCTGGAAAGCATCTGGAATGCTGTGCGTGCGGGCACCCCCTCTCCCCCGGCCCCTCTCCCACAAGGGGCGAGGGGAGGAACACCATGAACAACCATCCTTCTCAAATCAAAATCCCTGCCACTTACATGCGTGGCGGCACTAGCAAAGGTGTCTTCTTCAAGTTAGAAGACCTGCCCGCCCCCGCCCAACAACCCGGCCCCGCCCGCGACGCCCTACTGCTGCGCGTGCTGGGCAGCCCTGATCCGTACGGCAAGCAGATCGACGGCATGGGCAATGCGTCATCGAGCACCAGCAAGGCGGTGATTCTGTCGCGCAGTACGCGGCCAGGGCACGATGTGGACTACCTGTTTGGCCAGGTATCCATCGACCAGCCCTTCGTGGACTGGAGCGGCAACTGCGGCAACCTCTCGGCCGCGGTGGGGCCTTGCGCCATCCACATGGGGCTGATCGATGCGGCGCGGATTCCGCAGGACGGCACCATCCCCATCCGCATCTGGCAGGCCAACATCGGCAAGACCATCGTGGCGCATGTGCCCATTGCCCATAGGCAGGTGCAGGAGACGGGCGACTTTGAGCTGGATGGCGTGACCTTTGCGGCGGCCGAGGTGGCGCTGGAGTTCATGGACCCGGCGGACGACGGCGACGCAGGGGGAGCCATGTTCCCGACGGGCAACGTGGTGGACACCTTGGAGGTGTCCGGGGTCGGCAGCTTCGCCGCCACGCTGATCAACGCGGGCATCCCCACCATCTTTCTCAATGCACAAGAGCTGGGCTACGCCGGCACCGAGCTACAAGGTGCCATCAATGGCGATGCGGCGGCGCTGGCACGCTTCGAGGCCATCCGCGCCCACGGCGCCTTGCGCATGGGGCTGATCCGTGACCTGGGCGAGGCCACCATGCGCCAGCACACCCCCAAGATCGCCTTCGTCGCGCCGCCTGCCAGCTACACGGCCTCCAGCGGAAAAGCCATTGACGCCAAGGACATCGACCTGCTGGTGCGCGCGCTCTCCATGGGCCAGCTGCACCACGCCATGATGGGCACGGCGGCCGTGGCCATTGGCACGGCCGCAGCCATCCCCGGCACGCTGGTCAACCTGGCAGCGGGCGGGGGCGTGCGCAGCAGCGTGCGGTTTGGCCACCCCTCGGGCACCCTGCGTGTGGGGGCCGAAGCAGCGCAGGTCAACGGCCAGTGGAAGGTGACCAAGGCCCTGATGAGCCGCAGCGCCCGCATCCTGATGGAAGGCTGGGTGCGTGTGCCTGGCGGTATTTTTTGAGTTTTTTAGCCTCTTCCGCCCATCCGTCAAGCCTTTGTAGCTACAAAAATAATAGCAAATCAAATCCCTTGCAATTCATGAACACCAAACAACAACTCAAGGCCCTGGCCCACGCCCGCCGTGGCGTCATCGTGCCTGGCGCCTTCAACGCCCTCTCCGCCCGCGTGGTGGCCGACCTGGGGTTTGAAGCCATTTACATCACCGGCGCAGGCGTCACCAACATGTGGTTCGGCCTTCCGGATCAGGCCTTCATGGGGCTGACCGACATTGCCGACCACACGGCCCGCATACGCGACGCGGTGGAGCTGCCGCTCATCGTGGATGCCGACACGGGCTTTGGCAACGCACTCAACACCTACCACGCGGTGCGAACGCTGGAGCGCGCAGGTGCCGACTGCATCCAGCTCGAAGACCAGGTCAGCCCCAAGCGCTGCGGGCACTTCAGCGGCAAGGAGGTGATCAGCACCGACGAGATGCTGGGCAAGATCAAGGCCGCCGTAGACGCTCGCCGCGACCCCAACACCCTCATCCTGGCACGCACGGATGCCTGCGCCACCCAGGGCTTTGAAGCGGCAGTGGAGCGCGCCCAGCGTTTTCAGGAGGCGGGTGCCGACATCCTGTTTGTGGAGGCCGTCACCACGCTGGACGAGATCCGCGCCCTGCCCCAGCGGCTGGCCGCGCCCCAACTGATGAACATGGTGATCGGCGGCAAGACGCCCATCACCTGCGCTGAAGAACTGGCCGCCCTGGGCTACGGCCTGGTGCTGTACGCCAACGCCGCGCTGCAGGGCGCGGTGGCGGGCATGCAGAAGGCGCTGACCGTGCTGCGCGACACCCAACGCATTGATGAAGACCCCGCCCTGGTGGCGCCGTTTGCCGAGCGCCAGCGGCTGGTCCAAAAAATGGCCTGGGATGCGCGGGAAGAGAAATACACCTAAAAAATGCCTACAGCGCTTTAACTACAAGCGCCAAAAGCTATTAATTTGATAGCAATCGGCACTCGCTTAATGGATATCCCTTGGGTTGCGGGCTGCATCCATGCCGCACAACAAGGGGGCGCACGGCACAATGGGTCTTCTTGGCACCTTGTGCGCGCTACCCTTCATGCAAAGCATCCCTTCTGAAAACGTGGTGGACCTGCTGCTCGACGCGGTCTGCGTCGTCCATGTGGACAGCACCATTGAGTTTGTAAGCCCGGCGTTCGAGCGCATCTTTGGCTACGCCCCCGAGGAAGTCATTGGCAAACGCATGTTCGACCTGGTGCACCCTGAAGACCTGGCCGTCACCCAAAGCCAGGCGCAGCGTGTGATGGATGGCCATCTGCAGTTGCAGTTTGAAAACCGCTATGTGCGCAAGGATGGCTCCATCGCGCACGTCCGCTGGACTGCGCGCTGGTTGCCTGACAAGCAGCGGCGGCTGGCGGTGGCGCACGACATCACCGAGCGCAAGTTCACCGAGTCCATGCAGGCGGTGATCTATGCCATCTCCGAAGCCGCTCACACCACACACAACCTGCAGGCGCTGTTCCAGCACATCCACCAGATCATCGGGCGCCTGCTGCCTGCCACCAACTTCGCGGTCGCGCTCTACGACGCCTGCAGTGATTCGTTGAGTTTTCCGTACCACGTCAATGAACCGGGCGCCGCCCCCACGCCCCCGGCGCCAGTGCAGGATGCGCTGTGTGCCGAGGTGATCCACAGCGGCAGCACCCTTCTGTTGACGCCCGATACCCCCAACAACGCCGACCCCCGCGCCGCGCAACTGCGCCGGCAGCTACCCCAGGAACACGCACCGCTCTACTGGCTGGGCGTGCCGCTGCAAACCCAGAAAGGCGCCATTGGTGCGCTGGTGCTGCAAAGCTACAACGAGCAGGGCCGCTACACCGAAAAGGACAAGGAACTGCTGCAGTTTGTCTCCACCCAGGTCGCAGCCGCCATCGAGCGCAAGCAGATGCACGAGCGCCTGGAGCACATGGCGCAGTACGACCAGCTCACGCACCTGCCCAACCGCCAGCTGTTTCTGGACCGACTCAAGACCGCACTGGCCCGCGCGCGGCGCGACCAAAGCCTGCTGTCGCTGCTGTTCCTCGACCTGGACGACTTCAAGCAGGTCAACGACAGCCTGGGCCATGCCATGGGCGACCTGCTGCTGCAGCGGGTGGCCCAGCGGCTGCTGGAGTGCGTGCGCGGCTCGGACACCGTCGCGCGCCTGGGGGGCGACGAATTTGTGGTGCTGCTCGAAGGCGGCCATGCCCGCGAACACGCCGCCGCAGCGGCCGACAAGATCCTGGCAGCCTTCGGCCAGCCATTTGACCTGGAAGGTATCCGCCTGAGCATCCAGCCGAGCATCGGCGTGGCCATCTACCCCGAGCATGGGGGCGAAGAACACCGGTTGCTGGGCCATGCCGACGAGGCGATGTACCTGTCCAAGAAAAGCGGCGGCAACCAGGTGCGGGTGGCTTCACCCCGGGATGGGCTGGTGCCTTGACGCTGGTTGCCGCACCGCCAGCCTGCTAAGCAGACCCGCCGCGCCCTCTCTCTTTTACTTCCACCCAAACCCTTTATTCCAAACGTTCCACGCCATGCTCTACAACGCGCTCCAGCTCGCCCATGTCCTGTCCATCATCGTGTGGATCGGTGGCATGGTGTTTGCCCATTTCTTTTTGCGCCCCGCAGCGCAGTCGCTGGAGCCCCCGCAGCGTGTGCGGCTCATGCACGATGTGCTGCAGCGCTTTTTCGCTGCCGTGGGTGTGGCCGTGCTGGTGGTGCTGGGCAGCGGGCTGTGGATGATCGGCCGCGTGGCGAAACAAACGGTGCAGGCCGGGGGCAGCTTTGCCATGCCACTGGACTGGACCATCATGGCCACGCTGGGCCTGGCGATGATGGTCATCTTCGGGCACATCCGGTTTGCGCTGTTCCGACGCCTGCAGCGGGCGGTGGCTGCATCGGATTGGCCCGCTGGCGGCAAGGCCCTGGGCAGCATCCGCAGCTGGGTGGGCGTGAATCTGGCCTTGGGCGTGGTGATCGTGGTGGTCACGCTGCTCGTCTAACGGTGGGCGCCCACCAGCGACCTGTTGGCCACCACACGCCCTGCGCTGTACCCCATTGATGAAACGCATTGCCTGGATCTCTTGTGCGGCCCTGGCCGTGTGCCTGCTCACCGCAGGCGCGGCCAGCTGGTGGGCGCAGCACCGCGTTGACAGTGCCCTGGCACAGACGGCACAACTGCAGCGCCAAGTGACCGAACTCAACAATGCGCTGCTGGGCTATACCCGCTACACCAGCTACCTCACCGCAGGCAAACAGACGCTGGCCGAGCAGATGAAGCTGCTCGCCGCCACCGTGGTCCGCGAAGAAGGAGCCACGCAGATCATCGAAAAATCGGTGCTGGGCATCGCATCCACCGGTGTCGTAGCCATCACCTACACCGCCGAATACGCCTTCGGCTTTGACCTGCGCCCCGAAAGCTACGAGCTGCACGCCACCGACAGCGGCATCGAGGTGCACATCCACCGCCCCGCGCTGGTGGCCGCACCAGCCGTTACCAACCTGCAGCACCGCATCCTCTCGGGCGGGCTGCTGACCGACAACAAAGGCGCTGTCATCAAGCTGAGCCAGGAGGCCGCCAAACGCGCTCGCCAGCAGGGCGAGGCCATGGCGTCCGATCCGGCCGTGCTGGCGCTGTGCGAAAAAAGCCTGACCGAGTTTCTGTACGGCTTTCTGACCAAACAGCCCGGCGTGAAGCAGGTGCCGCGCATCCGCGTGGTCTACAAACCGTCGGCGTAGGGGCCTGCTCCTACCCCAATTCCCCACCCATGGGGCTGACCCTCATGGTCCTGAGTGCATTGCGGCCGGGCGCCACAGAGCGGTACCACCGCACGTACCATGGTGGACAAGGAGTTCTGACTTTGTTCCGTTTTTTCGAAAGCCGCCTTCCCCCCTATCCCCCCGCCGAACCTCACCTGCCCCCCAAGGACTTCATGGCCTTTGTGTGGGATGGCACCCGTGGCCTGCGTGGCTACGTAGCAGCCATGGCAGGCCTGTCTGCGGCCATCGCCATCTATGAAGCGCTGCTGTTTGCGGTGCTCGGCCATGTGGTGGACTGGATCTCCAGCACGGCCCCGGGTGCGCTGTGGGCCGAGCGCAAAGGAGAGTTGATGGGCATCACCGCCCTGCTCCTGGCCTCGGTGCTGCTGGTGGCCGTGCAGACCAGCATCAAGCACCAGGTGCTGGCCATCAACTTCCCACTGCGCTTGCGCTGGAACTTTCACCGCCTGATGCTGGGCCAGAGCATGGCGTTCTACGCGGACGAGTTTGCGGGCCGCATCACCACCAAGATCATGCAGACGGCCCTTGCCGTGCGCGACATGATCTTCACGACCACCGACGTGGTGATCGGCATGGGCATCTACCTTGTCACCATCCTCGTGTTGCTGGCCGGGTTCGACGCGCGGCTGCTGGCGCCTTTTGCCGCGTGGATGGTGGCCTATGGCCTGGCCTGCTGGTACTTTGTGCCGCGCCTGGGCAAGGTAGGCAAGGCGCAGGCCGATGCGCGCTCGGTAATGACCGGGCGCATTACCGACGCGTACACCAACATCGCCACCGTCAAGCTGTTCTCGCACACGCGGCGCGAGTCTGAATTTGCGCGTGCCGCCATGGACGCGTTCAAGCTCACGGGCTATGCCCAGATGCGCCTGGTGAGCCGGTTCGAGATCGTGAACCACATCCTGGTGGTGGCCATGATCCTCAGCGCCTGCGGCACCGCGCTGTGGCTGTGGTCGGCGGGCGAAGTCGGTGCCGGTGCCGTGGCCGCCGTCACCGCCATGACCCTGCGCGTGTCCGGCCACGCCCACTGGGTGATGTGGGAGATGACCACCCTGTTCGAGAGCGTGGGCACCATCCAGGATGGCATCAACACGCTGACCAAACCCCGCACCGTGGTGGACGCGCCCGACGCTAAACCACTCGTTGTGACGCAGGGCGAAGTGCATTTTGAGGACATGACCTTTGCCTACGGCAGCGGCCCCGGGGCCCGCCCGGTCATCGACCGGCTCAACCTGACCATACGCCCCGGCGAGAAAATCGGCCTGATTGGCCGCTCGGGCGCGGGCAAGTCCACGCTGGTCAACCTGCTGCTGCGCTTTCATGACGTGCAGTCGGGCCGCATCCTGATCGACGGGCAGGACATCGCCCATGTCACGCAGGACAGCCTGCGCCGCAACATCGGCATGGTCACGCAAGACACCTCGCTGCTGCACCGCTCCATGCGCGACAACATCCTGTATGGCCGCCCCGACGCCAGCGAGGCCGACCTGCACCAGGCGGCCGAGCGCGCCGAGGCGGCGGATTTCATCGCCACGCTCACCGACCTGCAGGGCCGCACCGGCTACGAGGCACATGTGGGCGAGCGCGGCGTCAAACTCTCGGGCGGCCAGCGCCAGCGCGTGGCCATTGCACGCGTGATGCTCAAGGACGCGCCCATCCTGCTGCTGGACGAAGCCACCAGCGCGCTCGACTCCGAGGTCGAAGCCGCCATCCAGCAAAGCCTGGACGGCCTGATGCAAGGCAAGACGGTGATCGCCATTGCCCACCGCCTGTCCACCATTGCCGCCATGGACCGCCTCATCGTGATGGACGCAGGCCGCATCGTCGAAGAAGGCACCCACGCGCAGCTGCTGGGCCAGGGCGGCGTGTATGCGCGGCTGTGGGGGCACCAGAGCGGCGGGTTCCTGGGCGAATCGGAAGAAGACTGAGTCGGCGAGCAAGGTTACGAGCCACATGGGCGACACGCTGTCGCGCACGCGGCTGTGCGGCGGGTGTGTTGTCCCTACGGTGGCGGGTTTCAACCACTGGATGGAATCGCACCAATGATCAAAGTCACCGCCCTGTACCGCTGGCGCGAAGGCGCCACCTTCAATCACGACTACTACCACGGTGAACACATGCGAATTGCCCGCGCGGCACTGCAGCCACTGGGCCTGCTGCGGCTGGAGAGCGACCGCGTGCTCTACCCTGGCGATCCTCGCCCGGGCCAGGCGGTGGCGCTAACCAACGCGTTCTTCAGCGACCTGAAGCAGGCGCAGACGGCTGCCAAGCAGACGGCAGCGGCGCTGATGGCCGATGTGCCCAACTACACCAACATCGAGCCCGAGTCGTACTTGGCGCAACTGAACGAACACAGCTTGACCACGGCGGAGTAGCGCCCCTCCCGCAGCGTGCTGCGGGCTGTAGAATTTCAATCAAATTGGCCTCTAGCGCTTATTCATAAAGCGCCATTAGCTATATAAATAATAGCAATCTACAAATCCGCAGCCCATCCAGCCCGTCCGCCATGATCCCCGAAACGCCTTTGCCACCCACCCCGCTGCACATGCCTGTGCCCACCGGCGATCAGCTCAAGGCCGCCCGCACTGCCGCGGGGCTGAGCCAGGCCCAGGCGGCCGAACTCATGGGCTACCCGCTGCAGACCGGCAGCCGGGGCGGCGTGCAGTCGCGCACCTGGCAAGCGCTGGAGAGCATGAGTGACGAGCGCAACATGCAGGGGCCGGTGTTTGCGATGTTCCTGCTGCTGACCGGCCAGCACCCCGATTTCCACTTGGAACGCAACAAGCGGCCAGACAGCGCGCACGGCCCAGAAGCGGCGGACGGCAAGGAAACTGCCTTCTCCAAATAGTCGCCCCGCAGCGCACCGCCCGTGGCCCGAGAGACTGGCGCGGCCCAGGCCAGTGCCCCGCGCAAGGGCCGCCCCGCCGCGCAGGGGGCGTCCCCCTCCCGCGCAGCGAGAGAGGGGGAAGGCGCGAAGCGACTCAGGGGGTGCCCCCCTTCTTCAATCTACCTTGATGTTCGCCGCCTTGATCACCTGGGCCCATTTTTCCACTTCGGCCTTTTGGAACGCAGCGATCTGCGTGGTGTTGAGGTCGGCGGGCTCCATGCCAAAGCCCTTCAGGCGGATTTGCATGTCCGGCTGGGCCAGGATTTTGCGGATCTCGTCGTGCAGGCGCGTGACCACCGGCGTGGGCGTGCCAGCCGGCACAAAGATGGCCTGCCAGGACTGCACCTGGAAGTCCTTGAGTTCTGCCACGCCGGACTCGGCTACGGTGGGCACGTCGGGCATGGAGGCCAGGCGCTGGGGTGAGGTGACGGCAATGGCGCGCAGTTTGCCGCTCTGGATGTGCGGCGCGGCCACCACCGTGGTGTCAAACATCATGTCCACCTGGCCGCTGATCACATCCTGGATGGCCGGGCCGCTGCCTTTGTAGGGGATGTGGGTGAACTTCACGCCCGACTTGTACGCCAGCAACTCCACGGCCAAATGCTGCGAGCTGCCCGTGCCGGCCGAGGCCGACGACAGGCCGCCTTGCTTGCCCTTCGCCCCCGCCAGCACGTCCTTGAGGGTTTTGTAAGGGCTGTTGGCCGCCACCACCAGCACGACCGGGTTGGTGCCGATCAGCGTGACGGGGCTGAAGGACTTGATGGGGTCGTAGCCCAGCTTGGGGTAGAGGCTCACGTTGATGGCGTGCGAGCTGACGGTGCCGCCCAGCAGGGTGTAGCCATCCGGCGCAGAGCGCGCAGCCGCTTCAGAGCCGATGCTGCCCGCCGCGCCGCCCTTGTTCTCCACCACCACCGTGGTGCCCAGGGCAGTACCCAGTTGCTGGCCAATCAGCCGCGCCAGCGTGTCGGTGGTGCCACCTGCAGCAAACGGCACCATGTAGGTGATGGGTTTGCCGGTGGGCCAGGTGCCCTGGGCTGTGGCGGGCAGGCTGACAAGGGTGCTGAAGGCTGCGGCCGCCAGGGCGGCGGTGTGGATGAGGGTTCTGCGTTGCATGGTGGTGTCTCCTGGGTGTTTTGTGGATGGTGAACGGAACGGCGATAGAAAAACGGAGCGCAAAAAAGCCGGTGCGGCTGGCGCGTGCAATGCAATGGACGCTCAGGGCAGATCGACGATCTCGACCCAATTGGGGTTCTTGCCCACCGGCACCCGCGTGGGCGTGCCGGGGATGCCGGTGGCCGGGTCGATGGGGTGTAGCGCCAGGTGGTGCGACTCCTGCCCTGCCGCGATCAGAAATCGGCCTGAAGAATCCACCGCAAAACCGCGCGGTGATTTCTCGGTGGGCACCTTGCCCAGCGGCTGCAGCTGGCCGGTGGCAGCGTCGACGCGAAAGCTGCTCAGCGTGCTGGAGGTGCGCTCGGACGCATACAGCGTGCGGCCGTCGGGCGACAGGTGAATGTCGGCGGCCCAGGGCTTGCCGTTAAAGCCTGCGGGCAGTGCCGTGGTGCGCTGCACCGGGCGCAGCGTGCCGCGCTCCTTGTCGTAGGCCATCACATGCACGGCGGCATCCAGCTCGTTCAGCACATACATGGTGCGCTGGGCGGTATCCCACACAAAGTGGCGCGGGCCGGATTTTTCGGGAGTCACCTGCGTCAGCGCGGGTTCATGGGCGGTGAGCCTGCCGCTCTCGGCATCAAAACGCCAGGCCGAAAGGTTGTCGCCGCCCAGGCTGGTGGCAAACACATGGCGGTTGGCCGCATCGGCGTGGATGGCGTGCGCGTGGGGCGCCGTGGGGATGAGTTGCTGCACCGCACCCACCGCCCCATCCTTGCCAATGCTGTTGACCGTGATCTTGTGGCCGGGGTAAGACGCCGCAAACAGCCAGCGCCCCGTGGCATCGGTGTCGATGTTGGCCATGCTGTCGGCCAGCGGGGCCTCGCCCAGCTTGCGCAGCTTGCCGCTGGTGGGGTCGATCGCCAGGCTCACCACCCTGAAAGGCTGCGAGCGCAACGCCACGTACAGCACCTTCTTGTCAGGGCTCACGGCCATCGGCATTGCGGTGCCGCCCAGCGGCACGGTGTCTACCGGCTTGAGCGTGGCAGTGTTGCGGTCCAGTTCAAACACCGAGACATCCTGGCTGTCCGCGTTGGCGACATACACCCAGGTTGCCGCCCAGGCGCCGGGGGTGGACAGCGCGGCAACGGCTGCCAGTGCCAGTTGTGCCACCCGGGTGCGTATGCGTGGAGTAGAGGTCATTGCCGTCTCCCGAAGGGGTCTGCGCGGTAGCAGGGCCTGGACCGCGGGTTGTGTGGGTGGATGGTCATCTGCCGGGCTGTGTGCTGAGGCACCCAGCTGTTGGCGGAGCGGTTGTGTTTTGTCATACGTTATATGTTGTCGTACAACAAGATCAGCATTGTCACCACAAGCCTGTCTTACACACGCAGGGATTACCCGAATTTCGACGAACAATCTGCAAGGATTCCCCACCTGCCTGGCAGAGGAGGAATGCGGTCAGGAAAGAGCTAGTGAAAACCCTCAATCCGCCCTAAGACCACCCAAAATTCTCACGGCATGTATTGCCATTTTGCAATCTTGGTTGTACGATGACTAACAACATCACTCAGGAGACATTCCATGACCCTGCGCCGTAGAGCCGCCCTTCTCGCCTGCATCGCCACCCTGGCAGCGGCCTCCGCCACCGCACAAAGCGCTGACTGGCCTGCAAAAACCCTGCGCATCGTGGTGCCCTACCCGCCCGGCGGCAGCTCGGACATCATTGCCCGTTCTATCAGCCAGGCGATGTCCGAGGCGCTCAAGCAGTCGGTCATCGTGGAGAACAAACCCGGCGCCAACGGCAACCTGGGCGCCGACTTTGTGGCCAAGGCCGAGCCCGATGGCTACACCATGCTGCTGTGTGACGTGGGCGCGCTGGCCATCAGCCCTTCGGTCTATACCAAGCTGTCGTTCGACCCCTCCAAGGACCTGCGTGGCGTGACCATGCTGGCCTACTCGCCCCACCTGCTGGTGGTGCATCCCTCGGTGCCGGTCAGCAACCTCAAGGAGCTGGTGGCGTACTCGAAGAAGAACGACCTGAACTTCGCCGTCACCGCCACCGGCAGCGCCCCCCATGTCGCTGGTGTGGCACTGGAACGCGCCGCCGGTGCGCGCTGGCAATACATCCCCTACAAGGGCGGCGTCACCGCCATCCAGGACACCGTGGCCGGGCAGACGCAGATCCTGATGAACGGCATGCTCGCCACCCTGCCCCACGTGCAAAACGGCAAGCTCAAGGTGCTGGGCGTCTCCAAGGCCACGCGCATGCCGCTGATCGGCGACGTGCCCACCATTGCAGAGCAGGGCGTGCCCGGTTTCGAATCCGGCACATGGCAAGGCATTCTGGTGCCGCGTGGCACGCCGGAAGCCGTCGTGCAGAAGCTCAACAAGGCGCTGATCACCGCCATTCGCGCGCCCGAGATCCGTTCGCGCCTGGCCGGCCAGGGCGCCGAGGTGGTCACCATGACCCCTGCCGAACAAGACCAGTTCTTCGCCAAGGAGCGCGCCCGCTGGGCCACAGTGGTGAAGGCCGCCAACATCAAGCTCGACTAAGAAGGTGTCAGCGAACCTCTCATGCCCGCTCATCCCGTCACAACACGCCCGCTCGTCGTTGCAAATGCTCGCCATAGCCCGCGCTATGGCTGCGCTTTGCGCCTAGACCGGCCGCGTTTTGGCAGTCTGCTCGGACATGCGGTATTCACTCACACCTCCTCCCTCGCCTTCCCATTTCCAACTACCGCCCCGCACTGACATGACTCCCCAAGAACTCAAAACCATCATGGGCTCCGGCCTGCTGTCGTTCCCGATCACGGACTTTGACGAGCAGGGCGAATTCCGCCCCAAGACCTATATCGAGCGCCTGGAATGGCTGGCCCCCTACGGCGCCAGCGCGCTGTTTGCCGCCGGTGGCACGGGCGAGTATTTCTCGCTCTCGGGCCCCGAGTACGGCCAGGTCATCAAGACCGCAGTGGATACCTGCCGTGGCAAGGTGCCCATCATTGCCGGTGCCGGTGGCCCCACCCGCACGGCCATTGCCCATGCGCAAGAGGCCGAGCGCCTGGGTGCGCACGGCATCCTGCTCTTGCCCCACTACCTGACCGAAGCTGGACAGGAAGGCCTGATCGCCCATGTGGAGCAGGTCTGCAAGAGCGTGAAGTTCGGCGTGATCGTCTACAACCGCGACCGCACCAAACTCACGGCCGAGTCCCTGGCCATCCTGGCCGACCGCTGCCCGAACCTGGTGGGCTTCAAGGACGGCGTGGGCAACATCGAGGTGATGTCCTCCATCTACATGAAGATGGGCGATCGCTTTTCGTACCTTGGCGGTCTGCCCACGGCCGAGGTGTATGCGGCGGCCTACAAGGCGCTGGGCACACCGGTGTATTCGTCGGCGGTGTTCAACTTCATCCCCCGCACGGCGATGGAGTTCTACAAGGCCGTGGCCAGTGACGACACGGCCACCCAGCACCGCTTGCTCAAATCCTTCTTCATGCCCTACCTGGCCATCCGCAACCGCGTGGAAGGCTATGGCGTCTCCATCATCAAGGCAGGTGCCCGCATCGTGGGCCACGACGGCGGGCCGGTGCGCGCGCCGCTGACGGACTTGAAGCCCAGCGAGATGGAAGAGCTCAAGGCGCTGATCGACAAGCTCGGCCCGCAGTAAGTGTGGCCTGACGGATGCCTCCAAGGGCCTGGTTTTCCAGGCCCTTTTTTCAGCGATTCCACACACCACGCGCCTGGCCGTGCACGGGCGTGTGGTGCCAACGCGGCACGCCAACACACAACACCATCAGGAGACAGACAACATGCTCAAGACCCTCATCCTCGCCGCAGCCAGCGCCCTGGCCCTTGTCACGCTGAGCGGCTGCGCCAGCCACGCGACCACCGCCGCGGCGACCCCTGCACCGGCCGCTTCCGAGCAGGCTGTGGCCGCCGCTGCCGAACGCCTGCGCTTGGCCATGATCGACCCCACGCCCGCTGCGCTGACTGCCCTCGTGGCCGACGACCTGAGCTATGGCCACTCGGGCGGCCGCGTGGACACCAAGGACAGCTTCATTGGCGATCTGGTGGCGGGCAAGTCGGACTTCGTAACCATCGCCATCACCGACCAGACCATCAAGGTGGTGGGCAACTCTGCCATCGTGCGCCACACCCTCACGGCCGACACCAACGACTCGGGCAAGCCCGGCAAGGTGCAGATCAAGATCCTGGGCGTGTGGCAACAGCAATGCGGCCAGTGGAAGCTGCTGGCCCGCCAGGCCGTGCGTGTAGCGGCATGATGTAGCCCGCAGGGCCGCCACGCGCGGCCCTTTGTTTTTATTCCGGCGCCCCCCGAAACCCTTCACAGCCCCATGACAGCTACCTCCCAGCCCCGCCTCCTGCAAATCGGCCGCCTGCCCTTGCCCGCCCTCGAAACCGAACTGGCCGCGCGCTACAGCGTGGCCTGCCTGGCCGACCAGGCCGACCCGCAGGGCTTTCTGGCGGCGCATGGCGCTGAGTTTTCGGGCGTGGTCACCACGGCGTCCATCGGGCTCACGGGAGAGGTGATCGCCGCCCTACCCCATCTGCAGGTCATCAGCAGCTTTGGCGTGGGCTTTGACGCGCTCGACATCGGCGCCGCCACTGCCCGCGGCGTGCAGGTGGGCTACACGCCCGGCGTGCTCAACGACTGTGTGGCCGACATGGCGTTTGCGCTGATGCTGGACGTGTCGCGCGGCATTGCCGCCAGCGACCGGTTTGTGCGCCAGGGCCAATGGCCCAAGGCACGGTTTGCGCTGGGCACGCGGGTGTCGGGCAAGCGCCTGGGCATCGTTGGCATGGGCCGCATCGGCCAGGCCGTGGCCGAGCGCGCGGCGGGCTTCCGCATGGAGGTGGGCTACCACAACCGCCGCCCGGCCGAGGGCTGCGCGCAACACTACTTCGAGTCGCTGACCACCCTCGCGCAATGGGCCGACTACCTGGTGCTGACGGTGGCGGGCGGCGCGGGCACGCGCCACCTGGTCAACCGCGATGTGCTCGATGCCTTGGGCCCGCAGGGCTACCTCATCAACGTGGCGCGTGGCAGCGTGGTGGATGAGGCGGCGCTCATCGACGCCCTGGCCGAGCGCCGCATCGCCGGTGCGGGCCTGGACGTGTTCGACAACGAACCCCATGTGCCCGCCGCCCTGATGGCGCTGGACAACGTGGTGCTCACCCCCCACACCGCCAGTGCCACGCACGAAACCCGCCGTGCGATGGCGGACCTGGTGCTGGAGAACCTGCATGCGTTCTATACCTCGGGTGCCGTGCGGGTGCCGGTGCCAGGCACGGTGGCTGGCTGACCGTTGGTTTTTCAAGCTTTTTAGACTGTTTGCGCGCGTCCATCATGCCTTTTTAGCTACCAAATAAATAGCATCAAGCTCCACCCCCGGGCGCCCCTGCCTCACACCCGCCCCGCAAACACCTCCGGCCCCAGGCGGGGCTTGCGCGCCTTGCGCTCGAACAGCCACATGCCATACAGCGGCAGTGCCTCGGCCAGTTGCAGCGGCACCACCTGCTCTGCCGCAGCCCCCAGCAGCGCGGGGTGTGGCAGCACGGCCAGCAGGTCAGAGCCCACCACCAGGTTCAGCAGGCTGGCAAAGTCCGGGCAGCGCACAGCCATGCGCGGCGCGGGCATGCGCCGCACGCGGTGCGCCTCGGTCAGCACGTCCACCGGGCCGCTCACGCTCGGGCCCACACAGCCCCAGGCGGCGCCTTGCAAATCGGCCAGTGACCGGGCCTGCGCCAGCGGGTGGCGGCGCCGTGCATAAATTTGCGGCTGCAGCTCGTACAAGCGCCACTGCAGCACATCCGGGTGGGCAAACTGGCGCGGCCGGGGCGCAATCACGGCATCGAAGCTGCCATGCAGCAGGCCCGTCAGCAGGCTCCCCTCGTCGGCGGTGGTCATCTCCAGTGAACGCTGGGGCTGCGGCAGGCACCAGGCCTCGTAAAGCAGCGGCCCACAGACCAGCGCGGCGGAGGCCGTGAGCCCCACGCGCAACCGATTGCGGTCCACAGCGGCCCGGCGGGCCTGCGGCAAGGCGTCGATGCGCTGGGCCAGCGGCGCGCCTTCGGCCACCACACGCCGGGCCAGGTCGGTGGGCACATAACGGCGCCCGTCGCGCACCAGCAGCGGCGCGTCGAACTGCGCCTGCAGCGCCTTCATGCCCTGGCTGATGGCGGGCTGCGACACCCCACAGGCCTGCGCCGCGCGCGCAAACGAGCCCTGGTCGATGACGGATTGGAGGTAATGCAGGTAGCGCAGATACATAAGCAGCTTTTATGTATGAGGCGCCATTGTCTCTTGCCGCAGCCGCCGGGCGCGGCGAAGCTCTGGGCTTCTTTCTTCACCACGCTCCTGCCCATGACCACGCCACTCGACACCGTCCGCACCTACCTCGCCCACCTGCACGCCAGCCACACCGACGGGTTGATTGCCTGTTTTGAAGACGATGGCGTGGTGCACTCGCCCTTTCTGGGCACCATGCGCGCCAGCGACTTTTTCAAGAAGCTCGCCCAGGCCTCCAGCGGCAGCGTGATCACCGTGCTGGATCTGTTCGAATCCGCCCAACCAGACAACGGCGGCGCCGTGCGGCTTGCTGCCTACTTCCGCTACGACTGGACTTTGAACGATGGGCGCGAAGTGACGTTCACCTGCGCGGATGTGTTCACGTTCGACGCTGGCAGCACCCACATCCGCGACATGAACATCGTCTACGACACCCACCCGCTGCGCGAAGAAGTGGGCGACAAGTACGCGCCCGATCCTGTCACAACAACTCCACGCCCTTGAGCGTCACAAAGCTCGTCTCCCGCGTCACCTGCACAAAGTCCTGCAGATACGGCTTGGCCGACAGGCTGGGCAGGCAGGCGGCGTGCAACTCGCCGCGCAGGCCTTTTTCGCCAGGTCCTGCCGCAATGGGCCGCGCCGTCACATACCCCCGGTCCAGATAACTCTGCACCGCCCACAGCGGCAGCGCCGCCACGCCGCGCCCGCTGGCCACCAGCTGCAGCATGGCCACCGTCAGCTCGGTGGTGCGGCGCGGGGGGCGCACGCCGGCGGGCTCCAGCACCTGGCGGATCAGGTCCAGCATTTCGTCGGGCACGGGGTAGGTGATGATGGTCTGGTCGGCAAAGTCCTGCGCCACCAGGTGCGGCTTGGCGACCAACGGGTGCGTGTTGGCCAGCAACGCGCGAATCTCAAAGGCGAACAGCGCGTGGTAGTCCACGCCCACCTCGTCGGCATCCACCTCCGACACGATGGCCACATCGGCCCGGCCCTGGTGCAGCAGGCCCACAGGGTCGGCATGAAAGCCGCTCACGATGTCCAGCTCCACCTCGGGCCAGCGGGTGCGAAACGCGTCCATGGCGGGCATCAGCCAGTCAAAGCAGGTGTGGCATTCCACCGCAATGCGCATCTGCCCACCCTGCCCCAGCACCAGGCGGGCAATGTCGCGCTCGGCCCCTTCCACCTGCGGCAGCATGGCATCGGCCAGCGCCAGCAGGCGTTCGCCCACGGCGGTGAACTGCGGTGGCACCGATTTGCGCTCAAACAGCGGCTGGCCGTAGCGGTCTTCCAGCAGCTTGATCTGGTGCGACAGCGCCGACTGCGTGAGGTTGAGCAACTGCGCGGCCCGTACCAGGCTGCCGCTGTCGCGCAGGGCCACCAGGGTGCGCAGGTGGCGCACTTCCAGAATCGACTGGTTCATTATTAATTTTCAAGTTGATCAACTAAAACTTTCGTTTGAATAATAAACGAGCCCGCGCGACCATCGGTGCTTTCATTGCATTGCTCCATTCAGAAGAAGGAAATCACCATGTCGCTCGCCGCTCCAACCACCCGCCGCCCCGTGCTCACGCACACCCTGGGCTTTCCGCGCATGGGGGCGCAGCGCGCGCTGAAATTCGCGCTCGAATCCTTCTGGCGCGGTGACAGCACCGAGGCCGAGCTGCAGGCCACCGCCGCCCAGCTGCGCCAGCAACACTGGCAAGCGCAGGCCGATGCAGGCCTGGGTAGTGTGACCGTGGGCGACTTTGCTCTGTACGACCATGTGGCCAACCACATCCAACTGCTGGGCTGCGAGCCTGCACGTTTTGGCTTTGATGCCCACACGCCCGAGCTGGCCCGCTACTTTGCAATGGCACGGGGCGTGTCGGCCCACACCACACCTGACCACGCAGGCTGCAGCGCCGGTTGCACCGCCAAGCACCACACCGCAGGCCAGCCCGCACTGGAGATGACCAAGTGGTTCGACACCAACTACCACTACCTCGTGCCCGAGTTCAGCGCCCACACCCAGTTCCACCTGGCCAGTGAGCGCCTGTTTGCCGAAGTGGCCGAGGCCCAAGCACTGGGCCACCGCGTCAAGGCCGTGCTGCTGGGGCCGCTGAGCTTCTTGTGGCTGGGCAAATCCAAAACGGCGGGCTTCGACCGATTCAGCCTGCTGGAGTCCCTGCTGCCCGTGTACGAAGCCGTGCTGGCACGCCTGAAGGCCCAGGGCGTGGAATGGGTGCAGATCGACGAACCCATCCTGGGCCTGGACCTGCCCGACGTGTGGCGCCATGCCTTCGAGCCCAGCTACTGGCAACTGGCGCGCAGCGCGCCCAAGCTGCTGCTGGCCACCTACTTCTCGCCCCTGGCCGAGAACCTGCGCCTGGCTTGCCAGTTGCCCGTGGCCGGCTTGCATGTGGACGCCGTGCGCGCCCCTGACGAACTGGTGGGCGTGGCCGACTGGTTGCCCTCGCACAAAGTGCTGTCGGTGGGCATCGTGGACGGCCGCAACATCTGGCGCACCGACCTGGATGCGGCGCTGCAAAAGCTGCAGCCCGTGGCCGACAAGCACCAGGGCGAGTTGTGGCTGGCACCGTCGTGCTCTCTGCTGCATGTGCCGTTCAGCTTAGAGGCCGAAACGCAGTTGGACGCCGAAGTGAAATCCTGGCTGGCGTTTGCGGTGGAAAAACTCGATGAGCTGCGCGTGCTTGCCACCGCCTTGTCGCAAGGCGAAGCGGCGGCAGACGACGAACTGCACGCCGCCCGCACCGCCCTGGCCGCCCGCCGCGCCAGCCCACGCGTGCACCGCGCCACCGTGGCGGCCCGCATTGCCGCGGCCGCGCCAGGGGCCGACCAGCGCGCCAGCGCCTTCCCTGCCCGGCAAAAGGCCCAGCGCGCACGGCTCAAGCTGCCGCTGTTGCCCACCACCACGATTGGCTCGTTCCCGCAGACGGCGGAGATCCGCGCCGCACGCGCCGCCTTCAAGCGCGGGGCACTGGATGCGGCCCACTACCAACAGAAGATGGAAGCTGAAATTGCCCTGGCTGTGCGCAAGCAGGAAGCCTTGGGGCTGGACGTGCTGGTACACGGCGAAGCCGAACGCAACGACATGGTCGAATACTTCGGCGAGCAGCTCGACGGCTTTGCCTTCACCGCCAACGGCTGGGTGCAGAGCTATGGCTCGCGCTGCGTGAAGCCGCCCATCATCTACGGCGACGTGGCTCGCCCTGCGCCCATGACCGTGGCGTGGACGCAGTACGCGCAGAGCCTCACCGCCAAACCCATGAAAGGCATGCTCACCGGCCCCATCACCATCCTGCAATGGAGCTTTGTGCGCGACGACCAGCCCCGCGCCACCACGGCCGACCAGATCGCCTGGGCGATCCGCGACGAGGTGTGCGACCTGGAAGCCGCCGGCATCGCCATCATCCAGATCGACGAGCCCGCCATCCGTGAAGGGCTGCCGCTGCGCCGCGCGGGGTGGAAGAGCTATCTGGAGCGCGCCACGCGCGCCTTCCGCATCAGCGCCAGCGGCGTGCGCAAAGATACGCAGATCCACACGCACATGTGCTACAGCGAGTTCAACGACATCCTGCCCGCCATCGCGGCCATGGATGCGGATGTGATCACGATTGAGACGAGCCGCTCGGACATGGAGCTGCTGCAGGGCTTTGGGGACTTCAAGTACCCCAACGAGATCGGCCCCGGCGTGTACGACATCCACTCGCCCCGTGTGCCCGGAGTGCAGGAGATGGCCGCACTGCTGGAAAAAGCCGCCGAGGTGGTGCCCGTGGAGCACCTGTGGGTAAACCCCGACTGCGGCCTCAAGACCCGGGGCTGGCCCGAGACCGAAGCCGCCCTGCGCCACATGGTGCAGGCGGCGCAGGAAGTGCGCGAGCGGCTGCTGGAAGAGGCGGCCCTGGTCTGACGGCCCCCCGGTTCAGCCAGCAGTGCGCTTGATCTCGGCCAACTTGACCAGCACCTGCAGCGCGTGGTTCAGCGGCGTTGGCACTCCCAGTGCCGCGCCACGCTTCACGACGTAGCCGTTCAGGTGGTCGATCTCGGTGGGTTTGCCCCGCGCCAGGTCCTGCGCGGTGGACGAATACTGCCCGGGCATGGTGCTGGCAATGCCGCGCACGGCCGCCTGCACATCGCCTGGAATCGTCACCCCGTCAGCCGCCGCCACCGCGAGGCATTCGGCCACGATGTCGGCAATCACCTGCGTCACGCCCGGCACCTGCACCAGCGGGCCGTAGGGCTGCTGCGACAGGGCCGAGAGCGCGTTGTAGGCACTGTTGAGCACCAGCTTGGCCCAGAGCGCACCGCGCACGTTGTCTGACACCTGGGTGGGAATACCCGCCGCTGTGAGCTGGCGGGCCACCTCGTCGCTGCGTGGCGAAGGTGCAATCACCAGCTCGCCCCGGCCATGGTGCACCACGTGCCCGGGGCCGCCCATGGCGGTGGCCACGTACACCACGGCGGCGGCCACAGGGGTGCTGGCGTCCAGCACGGCGCGCACGCGTTCGTCGTTGTCCACGCCGTTCTGCAAGGTCAGCACCAGTGCGCCAGGGGCCAGATGGGGGCGAATCTGCTGTGCAGCGTCTTCCGAATCGGACGACTTCACGCAGAACAGCACCACGTCCGCGCCGTGCACTGCGCTGGCCTCGGTGCTGGCCGCCAGGGGCACTTGCACGTCCATTTCCGCCGCCTGCAGCCGCAAGCCGTTGTCCCGTATCGCCAGCACATGGGCCGGCCGCCCGATAAGCGTGACGGCATGGCCCGCCCGGGCCAGCAAGGCGCCAAAGTAGCAGCCTACGGCGCCCGCGCCCATCACAGCAAAACGCAGCGGTGAGATGGCGGAAGGGGCGGATGCGAGCAAGGGAGATTCGGTCATAGGGCAGTCTGCAGGCTGAATCAGCGGGTGAATGAAGGTTTGAGCGCGCATGGTATCGCCCTATACCCTTACACGGAGAGAGTGAGGCCGGCAGAGCACTTTGCTTTCACACCCTGATTGGCGCAAAATGCGCCAATCAGGAGATCGCCATGTCCGCCACTGCCTTTTCTTCCGTCAAGCTCCCCGCCCACCTGGTGGAGCAGGCCCGCCAGGCCGCGCAGCCCATGCGCCGCTCGGTGGCCAGCCAGATCGAATACTGGGCCACGCTGGGCCAGATCGTGGAACACACGGGCCTGAGCGTGCAGGAAGCCCGCAGCGCCATCGAGCAGTACGAAGCTGCTGCGGCGCGCACCGCCACCCTGGCGGCCCCCACGTCGGTGGACGCCCTTACCGCCCGCCTGCTGGCAGCCCAAACGCGCGGCACGCTCGCGCAGCGGGTGCGTGAAGTGGTGCTGGAGAACCAGGCCAAGGCAGCCACCCCTATTGCCTGACCTTGCATGGTGGCCCCCGCCCGGCAGCCCTCCCCGCCGTCCCGCCACAATACGCCACCCCGCTGGTTCCACCTGCTGGCAGGCCCGAACGGGGCGGGCAAATCCACGCTGTACCGCGCCCTGGTGCGCGAAGGCATCCTTGGCCCGCCGCTGGAGTTTGTGAACGCCGACCTGTATGAACAGGCGCACCTTAAGCACATAGCCGACCCCGAAGCCCGGTCTGAATCGGCGCGCCAATGGGCCGACGGGCGCCGTGCCGCCTTGTTGCGCGAGGGCACCGATTTCGCCAGCGAAACCGTGTTTTCGCACCCTTCCAAACTGGAGCTCATCGAAGAAGCCCAGCGCTGCGGCTACACCGTGGCCCTGTACATCGTGGCGCTGGACGACCCAGCCCAGCTGCTGACCCGCGTGGCGCAGCGCGTGCGCGAAGGTGGGCACCCGGTGCCGCCCGAACGCATCCTGGCCCGCTACCCCCGCACCATGGACAACCTGGCCCAGGCCGTTCGGCAGGCCGATGTGTCCTATCTGTATGACGCTGCCGAGGCCACCGGCACCGGGCCGCAGTTGGTGGCCGTGTGCTCCCCCGCCCAGGTCACGCCCTTGGCCCAGCCGCTGCCCGCCTGGGCGCAGCGCCTGACCGGTCAATAGCCGATCCGTCCACGCGCTGCACGGGCCTGCGCGGGCGGCCCACTCTCACCTGCTGCGCCGCCGGCTCAATGCCAAATTGGGGCCCTGCGCACGTCTGTATTCATCCGTAGCTATTTCTTTGATAGCAACCATGACCCCGTAAAAACCCTGAGTACATCGCGGGTGTTATCTATTTGCCAAGACAATCATTGTCTAGTCAATTAAATTCCCCCTCCATGACTTCCAACACCTCCTCGCCGTCGCAGCCCGGCCCGGGCTTCTACAGCCCCCACCAGCTTCAGCCCGAGAACAGCGTGGGCTACCTGATGCGCAAGGTGATGACGTCCATCCGCACCCAGGCCGATGCGCAGCTGTCCGCCCACGACCTGACCTACGCCCAGTGGCTGCCGCTGTTCAAGATCTCGCGCTGCCCCACCACCACCGTGGCCAGCCTGGCGCGGGACCTGGAGACCGACCCGGCCTCCATGACCCGCGCACTGGACCGCCTGGAGGCCAAGGGCCTGGTGGCGCGCGAGCGCTCCACCACCGACCGCCGCGTGGTGCAACTGGCGCTCACCCCCGAGGGCGACAAGGTGGCTGCCCAAGTTCCGCCTGTGCTGGCCGACGTGCTCAACGGCCACCTGAGCGACTTCACCCATGACGAATGGCAACTGCTGCTGCGCCTGCTGCGCCGCATGCTGGCCAATGGCGAAGCGCTGCGCCAGCAGCGCGGCGCAGACGCCGACTGAACACACAGACAGCCCACACCGTTTTCCTCCACACAACACCCCAAAACCATTCTGGAGAACCCCGTGAACACCCTCTCCCCCCTGCCCTCCACCCGCTCGGCCCTGGCGGCCCATTTCGCGGTATCGGCCCTGGCGCTGGCCGCCGCCCTCCTGCTGGTGGGCTGCGCCAGCCCCGGCCCGGCCCACACACCGCTGGCGCAAACCACCCCTTCGGCCGCGGGCCTGAACGCCGCAGCCACCGACACCGCCGCCCCCAGCCAGTGGTGGAAAGCGCTGGGTGACGAGCAGCTCAACACCCTGATCGACCAAGCCCTGCAAGGCAACCCCAGCCTGGCCGTCAGCCGCGCGCGGCTGGAGCAAGCCGTGGCGCTGAGCCAGGTGCGCGAGGCCGCCAACGGCCCGCAAGCCACCCTGGGCGTGGACGCTACCCGCCAGCGCTACACCGCCAACGGCCTGGTGCCTGCTCCCGTTGCTGGCAACACCTACAACAGCGGCACCGTGCAGGCCACGCTGAGCTGGTCGCCCGACTTCTTTGGCCAGCACGCTGCCGAGCTGCAGGCCGCACTGGGCCAGGCCCGCGCCGCCCAGGCCGATGCAGCTGCCGCCGCCAACACCCTGGCCGCCCAGGTGGGCCGCAGCTATGTGGCGCTGGCCCGGCTGGTGGCGCAGCGCGATGTTGCAGTGCGGGCCCTGGCCCAGCGCGAGGAGCAACGCAAACTCACCCAGGAGCGCACCTCTGCAGGCCTGGACAGCCAGGTCGAGCTGACACAGGCCCAGGCCGCCGTGCCCGATGCCCGCACCCAGATCGAAGCGCTCGAAGAGCAGATCACCCTGGGCCGCCGCCAACTGGCCGTGCTGACCGGCCAGGCGCCCGACGCGCTGCCCACGGTCACGCCGCAACTCGCCGCACTGCAACCCACCGCCGTGCCCGAGGTGCTGGGCGCCGACCTGCTGGGCCGCCGCCCCGACGTGGTGGCCGCGCGCTGGCGCGTGGAGGCTGCGACGCAAGGCGTGAACAGCGCACGCAGCGAGTTCTATCCCAACATCAACATCGGCGCGTTCATTGGCCTGAACTCGCTGGGGCTGGACCGCTTGTTCAACGGCAGCTCGCGCCAGATGGGTGTGACGCCTGCGCTGCGCCTGCCGATCTTTGACGGCGGCCGCCTGCGCGCACAGCTGGGCGGCCGCGCTGCCGAGCTGGACGCGGCCATCGCGCAGTACAACGGCGCCGTGCTGGATGCAGTGAAGGAAGCCGGTGACGCGATGGCCTCCATCCAGTCGCTTACCCGCCAGCAGGCCCTGCAAGACGAAGCCGTGGCCAGTGCTGAAAAAGCCTACCGCTTTGCGCAGGAGCGCTACCGCGCGGGCCTGGGCAACTACCTGGTGGTGCTGAGCACCGAAAGCCAGGTGCTGGCCCAGCGCCGCCTGGCCGTGGACCTGCGCGCCCGCCAGCTCGACACCCGCCTGGTGCTGATGAAGGCCCTGGGCGGCGGCTGGACAGATGACACAGCGGTATGAAACACCCCCTGAGCCGCTTCGCGTCTTCCCCCTCTCTCGCTTCGCGGGAGGGGAACGCACCCAGTGGCCTGGCAAAGCCAGTTCCACGGGTGCACTGGCCTCGGCCGCGCCCGTTGCGTAAGTAGCTGGCAAGGCCCGACCCGATCAAAACCACATAACAACACATTCCTGAAAGACCACCGCCATGACCGCTAACAGCGAACCCCTCACCGCCAACGAAGCCAACACCGCCCGCCGCCGGGGCCTCACCCTCATTGCCGCCGCCGTCGCGCTGGTGGCCATCGGCTGGGGCGGCTGGCACTGGGCCAACGGTCGCCACGTGGAGACCACCGACAACGCCTACGTGGCGGGCAACGTGGTGCAGATCACGCCGCAAATTGGCGGCACCGTGGTGTCCATCGGCGCGGACGACACCGACTACGTGAAAGCCGGGCAACTGCTGGTCAAGCTGGACCCTGCCGACGCCCGCGTGGCGCTGGAGCAGGCCGAGGCCCAGCTCGCCCAGACCGTGCGCGAAGTGCGCACCCTGTACGCCAACAACGCCACGCTGAAGGCGCAGGTCAGCCTGCGCAGCGCCGACCTGGCCCGCGCCCAGGCCGATGCCGCTCGCATGCAGGACGACGTGAACCGCCGCGCACCGCTGATGGCCAGCGGTGCCGTGGGCAAGGAAGAGTTCCAGCACGCCACTGCCCAGCTGGCCGCTGCCAAGAGCACCGTGGCCGCCGCCCAATCGGCCGTGCTGGCCGCGCAAGAGCAACTGGCCGCCAGCCAGACGCAGACTGAAGGCACCTCCATCGAGCAGCACCCCAACGTTGCGCGTGCCTCGGCCCGCGTACGCGAGGCCTACCTGGCCGTGCAGCGCGCCCAGCTGGTCGCCCCGTTGGACGGCCACGTGGCCAAGCGCGGCGTGCAGGTGGGCCAGCGTGTGCAGGCAGGCGCCCCGCTGATGACGCTGGTGCCGCTGAACGACCTGTGGGTGGACGCGAACTTCAAGGAAAGCCAGCTCAAGACCCTGCGCATCGGCCAGCCGGCCGAGCTGGAAGCCGACGTGTACGGCACCAAGGTCACTTACCACGGCACGGTGACGGGCCTGGGCGCAGGCACCGGCGCCGCCTTTGCGCTGCTGCCCGCGCAGAACGCCACCGGCAACTGGATCAAGGTGGTGCAGCGCGTGCCCGTGCGCATTGCGCTCGACCCCAAGGAAGTGGCCGAGCACCCGCTGCGCGTGGGCCTGTCGATGGAAGTCAAGGTGGACACTGCCGACCAGAGCGGCAAGACGCTGGCCGACACACAGCGCACCACGCCCGTGGCCGCCACCGCTGTTTTCGACGAGCAGTTCAAGGCCGCCGACGACGAAGTGGCCCACATCATCGCCGCCAACCTGGGCCGCAGCGGCAAGGCGGCCGTAGCCGTGGCATCGCCCAAGGTGGGCAAGGCGCCAGCGCAAAGCCAGCAACAACACGCCTCGGCCCCGGTGGCCTCGGCAGTGCAGTCGCCTGTGGTGCAGTAAACGGGGTGGATAGCGCATGACCGCCGCCAACCCCACTGCAGACGCAGCCGATCAGGCGCCCGCCAAGGCCGCGCCCGCAGCAGCGCAACCACCGGCCCCCGCCGCCTACCCACCACTGCAAGGCACGGCCCTGCTGCTGGGCACGCTGTCGCTGTCGCTGGCCACGTTCATGAACGTGCTGGATTCGTCCATCGCCAACGTCTCCATCCCTGCCATTGCCGGTGACCTGGGTGTGAGCCCCGGCCAGGGCACCTGGGTCATCACCAGCTTTGGGGTGGCCAATGCCATCTCGGTGCCGCTCACCGGCTGGCTCACGCAGCGCTTTGGCGCGGTGCGCCTGTTCACCATGAGCGTAATGCTGTTTGTGCTGACCTCCTGGCTGTGCGGATTTGCCTCGTCGCTGGAAATGCTGGTGTTCTTCCGCGTGCTGCAGGGCCTGGTGGCCGGGCCGATGATCCCGCTCAGCCAGACGCTGCTGCTCGCCAGCTACCCCAAGGCCCTGGCAGGCACTGCCCTCGCACTGTGGGGCGTGACCACGCTGGTTGCACCCGTGGTCGGGCCGCTGCTGGGCGGGTGGATCACCGACAACATCTCCTGGCCGTGGATCTTCTACATCAACGTGCCCGTGGGCCTGCTGGCCGGGCTGCTGACCTGGGGCATCTACCGCCAGCGCGAGACGCCCATCCGCAAGCTGCCCATCGACACGGTGGGCCTCTCCCTGCTGGTGCTGTGGGTCGGTGCGTTGCAGCTCATGCTCGACAAGGGCAAGGAGCTCGACTGGTTCGCCTCCGGCGAGATCATCACCATGGCCGTCGTCGCGGTGGTGGCCTTTGCCGTATTCCTGGTGTGGGAGCTGACCGAAAAGCACCCGGTGGTGGACCTGAAACTCTTCAAGGGCCGCAACTTCACTTTTGGTGCGCTGGCGCTGTCGGTGGCCTATGCGCTGTTCTTTGGCAACGTGGTGCTGCTGCCGCTGTGGCTGCAGCAGTGGATGGGCTACACCGCCACTTCGGCCGGCATGGCGCTGGCGCCGGTGGGCATCTTTGCCATTTTGCTCACTCCGCTGGTCGGCAAAAAAGTGGGCCAGTGGGACCCGCGCCGCATGGCCACGGGCGCGTTCATCGTGTTCAGCACGGTGCTGTGGATGCGTTCGCAGTTCACGGTGCAGACGGACTTCATCCACATCCTGATCCCTACGCTGCTGCAGGGTGCGGCCATGGCGTTCTTCTTCATCCCGCTGACCACCCTGACCTTGGCGGGTATCGCGCCAGAGCGTATCCCGGCAGCTGCGGGCCTGTCCAACTTTGTGCGCATCACCGCCGGTGCCATGGGCACGTCGATCGCCACCACGCTGTGGGAGAGCCGCGCCGCCATGCACCATGCGCACCTGACCGAAGGGCTGGTGCAGGGCCAGGGCGTGTTTGCACAGACGCTGGACAACCTCACCGCGTCCGGCCTCACGCAGATGCAGGCGCTGGCGCAGATCAACCGGCTCATCGACCAGCAGGCGTTCACACGCGCGGCCAACGACATCTTCTTGGGCTCCGCCGGGTTGTTCCTGCTGTTGATCGGTCTGATCTGGCTGACCCGCCGCCCCGCCAGAACGGGGGGCGCAGGTGCTGCAGATGCCGCTGGAGCGCACTAATTTGATAAAAATTGGCTGCTAGCGCTTATCCATAAATCGCTAGCAGCTATATTTTCAATAGCACTGTATTGTTTCCCATCAGCACGACCTCAGCCCTCCATCCCACACGGCGTGTCGGAAAACCCTGACCACCGTGCGGGCGTGGCACCTGCGGGTAGCGCGCTGGATGCACCCAACAATGCATTCACCGCAACCCACAACAAGGAACCGCCATGTCACTCTCGCTGATTCTCCTGATCGTCCTGATCCTCATCCTGGTCGGCGCGCTGCCCACCTGGGGCCACAGCCGCTCATGGGGCTACGGACCCAGCGGCGGGATTGGCCTGGTGGTGCTGATCCTGGTGATCTTGCTGCTCATGGGTCGGATATAGGCCTCTGACCGCACTGCGCACATGCCGCCAGCCCCTGAAAAGTGGGCAGCGGCCACCGCAAAAAGCACAACGGCCCTTCTCGGGCCGTTGTGCTTTTTTGTGAACGGAATCGCGTATCGCGCCCAGATGAAGCCGCCGCTTACGCCACCCCAGCCCGCTTGGCGCCCGTCGCGGCAAACGCGGTCGAAAACGCAGCAAACTCCTTGTCCGCCACACTGCCATCGGCATTGCCACTGCGATCCATCAACTGCATCACGGCCTGCGAGAAGTCGCTGCCCGCCTGGGCGCCCTTGGTCTTGGCCAGGCCCTTCAAGAATTCATCCTGCGTGATGGAGCCGTCCTTGTTCGCATCAAAGCCCGCCGTCAGTTGCGCCTTTTGCGCATCGTCGGCGCCAAAAAGGGTTAGCAGTTCCTGAAAATCCTGAGTGGACACTGGGCGGCCCGACAATGCGGCCGACGCTGCATTGGCGGCCGACCCCGCGCTACCGCGTGCCACCGCACCGAGGGTGTTCTCCAACTTGCCCTGCGACACCAAAATGCCTTTGCCTGCAAAGCCCGCCAGAGCCTCCGCCTGCGGGCTCAGGGTGAGCACGGCAGACGGCTCGGGTTCCACATCGGCCCCGCTGCGCCGCGACGCAGACGACTTGCCAGGGCCACCGGCGGTGGCGTTGAAAATCAAGGAGGCGACCGAAGCCAGGCCAGAGATAAGGGGGGACATCGCTGTGAACTCCTGTGTGGCGAAAGCCCCGGTGCCTGTGTCAAAAGGACAGGCCACCGCTTCGCCCAGTGAGCTGAGGGTACGCGACCCCCATTGCTGCAATGCCCGGATGAAACTGGGTAAACCGCGTCACTTCAGCACGTAGCTGGCCAGCACTGACTGCACCTCATAGATGCTGAGCTTCTTGTTGAACCGCTTTTGAAACGGCGCTGCTGAGCCAGAGATCCAGATCTTGAGCTCTGCATCCAGATCGAACGTGCCACCGGTCTCGATGCTGAAGTGTGTGATGCTCTTGTACGGGAGGGAGTGGTATTCGACCTTGCTGCCCGTCATGCCCTGCTTGTCCACCAGCACCAACCGCTTGTTGGTAAACACAAAATAGTCGCGGATCAGCTGGTAGGCATGCTCCACCACCTCCCCCGAGGCCAGGATGCGGCTGAATTCCTCCTGAATCTTGGCAGCATCAATCTTGGATGCGTTACCCATCACGCCATCAAGCAATCCCATGTTTTGTGCTCCGGTGAAGTCGTTGGATCGCGTGTTGTACCTCAACGGCTATGAATAGCCCGGCCCAAAGGCCACAAACTCCCCCACCAGCTGGCCCGCAGGCTGCCCCTGGTAGTGCAGCGCGGAAGCCTGCGCGATCCGCCCTAGCCCCTTGCGCTGCAGCATGCGGGTGAACGGCTGCCAGGTCTCTGGCGCAGGAGCCTGGGCCACGGCGGTGAAGGTGCCGTCGATGGGTGCCAGATAGTCCATGGTGTTGCGCTGAATCACCAGGCGGCTGCCCAGCCCCTCGGCCGACAGCCGCAGGTGCAACATCGACCACGCAGCCAGGATGGCCACGGCCGACGCGCTACCGCCAAACACCGTCTCGCGGTGGTTGATGTTGGGAGCCAGCGGCGCGCTCAGCACCACCTGGTGCGGCGATGCCTCGACCACGGTGACTTCCATGGCCTGGGACAAGGGGATGTGCTGGTGCAGATAGGACTGAAGTTCGAGAGGGTTCACGGCTTGGCGTCAGAGGGTCAGAGGGTCAGAGGGTGACGAGATGGAGACGAAACAGGACGCTCACGGAAACTGCCCGGCCCCCGCGACCACAACTCCGTCAGAGGGCTCTGGCAGCGTGTCGATCAACGTGGCGCCGCCCAGAGCGGTGATGCGAACCTGCAGCGGGCCTGTGGCGATCGCGCTGGGGTGGACGAAGTAGTTGTAGTCGGTCCGCGCCACGGCAATCCAGTCTGCGCTGCCGCTGGGCTTGATCTCCAGCCCGGTGATGGGCAAGCGGTGGTTGCGCACCTGGATGGCCACCCACCAGCGGCTGCTGCCCTCCTTGTAGCGGTAGCTCACCGGGCCCGTGACATCACCCGGCACCACATGCCAGCGGATGGGAACACGGCCTGCGACGGGGTCGGCAATGCGGGCGAATGCGGACTCGCTCAGGTCCAGGTCGCCCGTCTTGCACTCGGGGCACTGGTCGGTGATGCGCACGGTGACGGCCCCCTTGGGCCCGGTCACCGCCACGAACTGGCCGCAGACGGCACTGCCCGCGTAGTCAGGGCCGTTCATCGCCGCCACCATGAGGTTGCTGGGGCTCGCGTCGAAAGTGCAGTTGCCCTCGCCCGTGGCGCCGTAGAACGTGCCTTCGCCGGTGTAAGTGGGCGACAGCGCACCGGGCACGGACGGTGCAGGGGATGCCCCCGGTGCGGGCGCCGGGGCCGGTGCCGGAGATGGCGCATCGGCACCTGCGGTGGGTCCGTCGGCCAAGCCGCCGCCACCACAGGCAGCCAGGGAGACCAGCAAAAGCAGTGCGGTGAGCCGGACCCAGCGGGTTGGATGGGCATGAGAATTTTGGGGAGTCATCGTCGTCATCCTGTGGTGAGGGCAGTGTGTTGATGGGCACCAGCCGTTCCATCCGTTTTTTGCGGGGGAGTATCGCGGTGCACGATGTGTAGAACGCCTGCGGGCTCCTGCTTCAAAAAGTCGCCCAGGAATGCCCGCAGGAAGGCAGGCCGAATATCCAAGCCGGCCAGCTCGGCGGCAGAAAACCAAGCAAACACCAGCCTGCGAGCTCCCTCCACGCCGTCATAGGGGCCATCAGTCTCTGCCAACGGGCTGCCGGGCAGAGGACTGGCGCGCAGATACAGCCCGATCTCGTGGTACGACACGCCCCCAAAGGCAAAAAAATTCTCAGCCACCACGGCCAGGGAGCCCACGGCGATGCACGTGCCCCTGTCCGCCCCCAGCTCTTCTTGCAGCTCGCGCGCCAGGGCATCGCACGCGCTCTCGCCAGGCTCGATCGCGCCGCCGGGCAGAGCCCAGAAGCTGTCGCCGTCCAGCTGGTGCAGCAACACCCGTCCGCCGTGGGTGACGAGGGCTGCGGCGCGGTGGCGCACACACCAGGGTGGAGTGGATGGAGGCAGGCTTGGGTCAGGCATGGGAAATCAGCGTGGGGCGAAGGACAGCAGCGAGGCCATCCTATCCACTTGCGCCCGCTGGTCCACTCCCGCCGCCGATCAGCTTGAAAGCAATCGCAACAAGGCATGCCACGGTGCGTGGCGCTTCATGTTGCGCGTGCCCAGGGCACCACCACCCGGATGCAGGTGCCGCCGTGCTCGCCCTGGAGCACCTGCAAATCTCCACCCGCCAGCGTTGCCCTGTGCGCCATCCCTGCCATTCCTTTGCCAGTGGCCACCGTGCTTTGCGGCCCCGACGGCTCCATACCCCGGCCGTTGTCGCGGATTTCCATGCACCAGGCCCCGGTGTCCGGGAGGTTCCTCGCGCGCACCTCGATCTCGGTGCCCTTCGCATGTTGCAGCGCATTGCTCAAGGCCTCCTGAACAATGGCTACGAGATGGGTCGTGCTCTCCGGGAGCGGAAAATCTGCACATGGGGGCGTTTCAACATCCCACAGCATGCGGATGCCGCGCTGCGCCAGCACAGGACAGATGCGGTATCTCAGCTGCGCCAGGCGATCCGCCAGCGGTGCGTCCGCACTGTCCATGGAATCCACGATCAACCGCAGGTCGAGCAGGCACTTTTCCAGCGCCGCATGAAGCGCGGGCTCGCGGAGCTTCGAAGATTCCAGCAAGACCAGGGCGCAGACCAGTTGGGCGCCCAGGTTGTCATGCAGATCCCTGGCGATGCGCCGCCGCTCGGCGAGGACCTCCGTACTGGGCCGCGGGCTGAGCCGGGGGCGCCACTGCAGGGCCCTGGGCAGTTGCACCAGCAGCATTGCACCAAGCCCCATGGTCGCGCCCACCACAGCCAGCTCCCACCACCGCTGCATTGACGAACTTACGGACCCGATCCAGTGAAATGCCACGGCAATCAATGCCATCTGTAGTAGCCAGATACCAACGCAAACTACGGCAAACCATGGTGGGCGGGTGCGAAACATAAGGGCATCTGCCTTTCCGGGACCTGCACATATACAGCGGCTCCCCCCCAATGAACGCTCGCTAAAACAGTCCCCGCAGCGAGGCAAAACGCACCGCTTGCGCGCGCGTGCGCACCTGCAGCTTGCGGTAAATGTTGCGCAGATGGGTGTTGACTGTCATGCCGCTAATCAGCAGGCGCGAGCCCACTTCGGCGCTGGTGTAGCCGCTGGCCACCATGCGCAGGATTTCTTTTTCGCGCTCAGACAGGCGCTCTGCCTCGTCGGGTTGTCGCCGCTTGGTCTCGGCGCCGTTGATGCGGTCAAAACGCTGCAGCAGCCTGCGGGCCAGGTTAGGCGTGATGGATGCGCCACCGTTGGCCACCTGCAGCACCGCCATCGAATAGTTGCGAAACCACGAGTTCTTGGCCACGTAGCCTGCAGCTCCCAGTTCGAATGCGCGCATGACCTGCTCGTCGTTTTCCATGACCGAAATGACCACGGCCTGCGCAGAAGGCCGCGCCGACTTGAGGAGCCCCAGCAAATCAAAGGCATCGCCATCGCCGAGATTGAGGTCCACCAGCAGCACATCAAAATCATGCTGCTTGATCGCTCTGCGCCCTTCCCTCACGCTGCCGGCCTGCGCAACGAGCAGGGTGCGGGGATCTGCCATCAACTCCTGGGCGATGACAAGGCGGATATGCGGGTCGTCATCCACCAGAAGCACCCGCACCGGGCTGGCCTTTTGCCCCGTGAGGAAGGCAGGCCACACAGAAGGCGGGCTGTCAAAAGTGTCGAATTGCCCGGATGACCACTGCGGCGCTGGCATTGCATCTGCAAAGGGTAAGCAGGCCAACGCCGGCACGGGCGGGTTCGGAGAGTTGTCAGGCTGCCAGTTGCTCATCACTAGAAACTCCTGCGGACTTGGTCCATTGCGACTCAATGACGGTTTTCGCTGCTGTATCTCTGTACGAGGCTCCAAAGCCGACGCGGCTTTCAATTCCATTTTTTCCGCGCGCCACCCCAAGGGGCTGCGGCACATCAAGATGCGGCAAAAAAAGATTGAAATCTATAACTAATTGTGAACTTCACAAACTTCACAAATGGTTACTACCTGAAATTCAGCGCTCGTTCCCAGCTTTTTCCTATTCACAGCAGTGCGCACCTTTGACCATGGCAGAGGAAGCAAAGTGAACGCAAGAAGCGGGTCGCTCCATCGATTGAGGTAGCCCGCCCAGCGTATTTGCGGCCGACACATCCAGGAACACACTGAAACCAGACAGCGCCACACGGCCATCGCCCCCTTCCGGGCACTGACCAGACAGCCTGTCCAGCCCTGCATCGCAGATTCGCTGCGGTTGCAGCACGTGTCGAAGTTCATCCTTGAAGGATCTGTCATGAAAACCCTTGCTTTCATTGCACTCAGCGCCGTTGCCTCTGCCGCCCTGGCCACCGGTCCCGTAGCTTCCAGCCCGGAAATCACCATCACCGGGAACTCCACCCAGTCTGTGTCCCTGACTTCGGTGTCGGTGAACAACAACTCGACAGGCGCAAAGAGTGAAGCGTTCCAGAACCTCGCTTCCAACACAGGCAACGTCACCATCAGCGGCAACTCGGTCCAGACCGTGACCGGTTTCGGCGGAAGTCTGACCAACACCGCCAGCGGCAGCGAAGCCTATGCCAGCCAGAACCTCTCCTCCAACGTTGGCGAGGTCACCATCGGCGGCAATTCCAACCAGTTCACCGCCATGATCAATTCGTCGGTCAATAACCTGTCCAGCGGCAGCAACAGCAAGGCCGTGCAGAACATTGCCTCGAACAATGCCTGCTTCACCTGCCAGCCCACCAAGACTGTTGGCTGGCCCCACTGAGAGCGCCGCCACTGCGGCACACAACGGCCGATGGCGGCCTGGGTCCGGGCCGCGCGCAGCTGCCCGGACGTGTTTGCCAAGGAGCGCACTGGCATGGCTGCATTGGCAGCCCGGGTGCGGTCCTTTCCCCTTTCCAGGAGGTGTTCCATGAGCACACGTTTTTTTACACGCTGGGCGACATGGGCAGCCGCCTTCGCAGCCGTGCTTTTTGCGGTCCCGGCGTGGGCCCAGGCCCCCGGCGAAGACCCGGTCGTCCTCACCAAAAAGCTCACCATCCAGATGCAGCCCACAGGGGCGGCAGCGGCATCCACAGGCCTGGACAACGCCAGCACCATGCCGTCGTGGCTGCGCGCCCGCATTGCACGCTATGAGGCCAAGGCTTTCTCCGACGACCCGGGCGGCGTTCTGACCAACAACGACGTCGTCACCACCGCCAACGCGCAAGGCATGCAAAAGACCTGCGTTCAGGAGGTGGGCAGCAACACCGTATCGGGCGCCGCAACGGGCACGGGCAAATATGGCCCAAACCAAGCCCCCCAGGTGGTGGTGCTGCGGGGCGATCTCGTCAACATCTGCAAGTAACCCGTTCTGCCCTGCAGTTCCTGCAGCGAGGAGAGACAACATGCCGCCCATCGCACTCGGCCAGGCCCGTGCCGACAAGCACACCCAAGCGGGTCCCCACCACGCAACGCTGTGGGCGGTGCTGCTGGCGCTGGTGCTTGGCGGCTGCGCCACCCCCCGGGACCCGCGCAAGGACCAGGAGTTCCAAAGCCTGGCCTCCATCACCGACCGGCCTGTGGTGCGCCCTACCCGCTCCATCTCCAGCTTTTCCGATTCGCTGATGTGCATGGACCACCTGCTGCGCGACGCACAGCTGCCGACCACGCTCATCACCAGCAAGCAGATCCCCGACTACTCCACCCGCGTGACCGTGGCCACCAAAGACATGGTGATCACCGCGCTGTCGCAGATGTCGCGCCTGAGCAATGCGTTCCGCTTCGTCGACTACGAGGTGGACATTGCGCGCCAGGACACGGTGCAGAACCTCACGACGATCCTGCTCAACAACAACCAGATGCAGTTGCAGCGGCCCGCGCTGTACCTGTCGGGATCGATCTCGTACGTGGACCAGAACGTCATCAACAACCGGTTCGATACGGGGCTTTCCGGACCGCGGATCGACCTGGGCTACAGCCAGAGCCGCAACGCCACCATCATCGGGCTGGAGATGCACCTGGGCGACTTTCGCACCCGTACGCTGATCCCCGGGCTCGACTCGGCCAACGAAGTCATCATCGGCAACGGCGGCCAAGGCGTTGATCTGGCCGGGCGCATCGGCACCTATGGAGTCCAGTTCAATGTGGGGCGCGACTACACCCAGGGATCGGGCGGCGCCGTGCGGACCCTGGTGGATCTGGCCACCATCGAGCTCGTCGGCAAATGGGCCCGCGTGCCTTACTGGCAGTGCCTGACGCTGGAGCAAAACCACCCGGATTTCCAGCGGCAGCTGCGTGACTGGTTTGACGAGGGCTCGCCTGCAGTGCGCACGCAGCTGGTGGCGCGCTCGCTCGCCAGCCAGGGGTATCTGGCGCCCAGCGCTACACCGCTGCCCGACAACAGCCCTCTATTGCGCCGGGCGCTGGCGCGCTTTCAGGCCGACAACGGCATGGTGGTGACAGGGGTGGTGGACTTCCCCACCTACGAACGCGCGCTGCGTAACTTTGTGGGACTGTCGGCCCAGGGCACGCTGGCCCGCATTGGCTGGGCCAGCACCCATGCTGAGCCCGTGGCACAGGCCGCCGAAGGGCAGGCAGGGCCAGATGCTTTGGACGATGTGGTGACAAGCACGCAAAGTGCGGTGAAGTATGGCGCCACACCGCCCGAGCGCACCATCAACCTGCAGATCGAGAATGTGCTGCTGGAGCGCACAGCCTTCGAAGTGGGCGAGCAGATCTTCCTGTCCGCCACCGTGTCACGGGCCTCCTATCTGCAGTGCTATCTGGCTGACGCTACCGGAACCGTCATACGCCTGCTGCCCAACCAGGCACACCCTACAGGATGGGTGTCTGCCAACCAGGCAATCCGCATCCCCGACTGGATGAGCCCCAACCCCGGTTTCATCATGGATGCGGCCAGCCCAGGCACCGAAGGTGTCGCCTGCTTTGCCACCGACGAAGACAGCACGCCCCGGCTGCCGGAGGCGCTGCGTGGCCCGCCGCTCAAGCCCCTCAAGAACTACCACGCACTGGAGCGGCTGAACGAAGCCTTTGCGGCGGCCTGGGGCGCTGGGGGATACACGGGCAACGCGGTGTACTGGAACGTGGTGCCCCGCAGGGTGGTACCGCCCGCCCCCGCACAACCCGCTGTGCGCAAGTAAGGACCGGCCCGCAAAGCCAGACCATCCAGCGCCGCGCAAGCCAGCCGTGATCGCCCTGCCCCTCACCCGCCGCCGCTTCAACTGCGGCCATGTGGCCCATGCACTGGCAGCGGTCGGCACAGCCTTTCTGGGCCTGGCCTTGCCGGCCCTGGGGTCCGTGCATGCACTGCCCTCACCTGCCGAAGCCCCCATCGAACGTTCCTCCCTGCATGCAGCATCGCCACGCGCACCGGGGCCTGACCATCCTGACCGGGAGAAAAAGTTGCAGACACTTCGCCGCACAGCGCAAGGCGATGGGGCGGCCATGCGCAAACAGCGCCCCTCCGCAGTCCGTGTGACCTCCGACATGCCCCCTGCCGATGCGGCCTGGTTGCTGGGCTTGCTGGCGCTGCATGGCCTGGCCATGCCCGCAGACCCGCCACAAGCCCAGCATTGGTTCGAGCGCGCGCAAATGCTGGGCCACCCACTGGCACCTGCCGGCCTGGCGTGGTGCCAGCTCAGCGGCTGTGTTGCAGCGCCCAACCCGGTCGCGGCCATGCACTGGATCGCTCTGGTGCGCCGTACAGAGCCTGGCCTGGCCAAGTACCTGCAATGGCATGCCGCCAAGGCACTGGCCCCCATGGACGAGCCCAGTGCCGCAGCACCGGCGCGGGACGCAAGCGCGTTGGCCCCGCCCCCATCGAGCCCCACCCTGCTGAAGCTGCTGACCGAGGCCAGCCGCGCGGGCAATGCGCAGGCCAGAAACGAACTCGGGTTGGAATACCTGGCGGCAGGCGACTTCGAAAAAGCGCTGGCCCAGTTCCAGTCTGCGTCCACACGGTCTGAAGCCGCGGCAGCGAACGCCAGCCTGCTGACCAGCCGCATCCAAAGCGGACCCGCCGGGGGCGCACGGTCCGCACGCTACAGCGCAGCAGACTGGTACATCGAAGCCCGGAGGTATCACCAGGGCGATGGCGTTCCCGCCAACTACACCGAAGCCGTGCGCCTGTACCAGATCGCTGCCGGCAGCGGCGATCCCCAGGCGCGCCGGATGCTGGCGCTGATCTTCTCCCGCCCCGCGCCCGACGGCACCGTGGACGTCACCTGGATGCAGCAACTGGCCGCCATCGACATGGGTCCAGGCGGCGGCCTGCCCGCAGGCACTGCCCGGGCCGTGGCTCCCCAGGGCTGGCAGCGGGACCCCAGCCCTTTGTATGAATGGGTTCCAGCAGAGTGGAGAACCTCCGCCACAGCAACCCGGCGCTGATCGGCCCCGGCGCCAGCGGGATGAACACGGCTTTGGTGGGCAAAAAATGAATAAAAACAGGCCCTGGCGCTTGTAGATAAAGCGCAAAACGCTATTATTTATATAGCAAATTCAAACAACTGGTGGCAACAAGAGCCCCTGCTGCGCTGCCACGGCTTCGCGCAAGAACGCCCACGTGGCCTGCATGCGTGCAACGTGTTTGTTCTCTGCAGGCATCGACATCCAGAACGTTCGCTGAAACCGCGCCAGCCCAGGCAGCACCGGGATCAGCGACGGGTCCTGCGCCGCTACGAACGCAGGCAGCACCGCAAGCCCAGCGCCGGCACGCGCCGCCTCGTACTGCGCCAGGATGCTGGTGCTGCGCAGCACAAAATGCGCCGGGCGGTGCAGCTCGTCCAGGATCTGCAGTTCCTTGCTGAACAGCAGGTCATCCACATAGCTGATGAAGGTGTGGCCGCGCAAATCATCGGCCGTATGGATGGGCGCATGACCCGCCAAGTAGTTGCGCGCACCGTACAGCTGCAGCACATAGTCAGTGAGCTTGACCACCAGCACCGCCCCGCGCGCCGGGCGCTCCAGCGAGATCACGATGTCCGCCTCGCGCCGCGACAGGTGCACCAGCCGGGGCAGCGCCAGCAGGTCCACCACCAGGCCCGGGTGGCCCAGCGCAAAGCGGGCCAGTTGGGGCGCCAGGATCAAATTGCCAAAACCTTCGGTGGTGCCAATGCGCACCAGGCCGTGCAGGCCCTGGCGCACACCCGGGGCCGCGCTCTCGACCGCAAGAAAGGCCGTCTCCATCGCCTCCACCTTGGGCATCAGCTGCCGCCCGGCCTCGGTCAGCCGGTGGCCGCCTGCTTCACGGGCAAACAGGGCCGAGCCGACCTGCTTTTCCAGCGCCTGCAACCGGCGCGACACGGTGGTGTGCTCCACCCCAAGGCGGCGGGCGGCGCCTGCCAGCGTGCCAGCGCGCGCCAGCTCCAGAAAATAGCGGAAATGGTCCCAATCCATGGCCCGATTGTGGCGCTCCGCGCAGAGATGGAGGAAGAACACCCGGCCCAGCGCCGCCGAAATCAGCCCGGCCGGGCCCACCAAGACCCACTGGATAGGTACGTCATGTCGCCACGTATCGTTTGATACATGTCATTTAACAATTTACACAGTATGCTTTCTATTGCACACTCCGCCCGCGCTGAAACCTGCACACAGAACAGGGCAGCGCACCGCAACCAGAGCCAAACGGGTCTACACACCCGCCATGGCGGCCAGCAACAGTTCAGCGCAAGGGAGAAAAGATGAACGCATTCGCGCAGCCTCCGGGGCTGTCTGCCGGCATGCCCATGCCGTGCAACGGGTTCCACCGGCTCCCGCGCCTGTCCAGGGCGTTCACCTTCGCGGCCACGGGCCATTTGTCACCCCTCCCATCTTTTCGCACCACGGGGCCTGTCCTGTCCTGCCCTGCTTTGCCCACCCGCATCCTTAGCCTTCAACCTCTATGAAACGCACCACTTTTCCCTATAAGTCGCTTTGGGCTGGTCCGGCCTGCCTGGCACTGGCCACTGTGTCCGTCCACGCTGCGGATATAAGTTTCACGCCCCCGGCAGGTGGTGGATTCGTGGTCAAGGGGCCGGGCAATACCGAGCGCCTGCGCGTACAAGACTCTGGCGAAGTGCGGGTTCCCAGTCTCTCGGGAACGGCCAATACCAATGCCAATGTGCTGTGTTTTGACGGCCCGACCGGGCGTCTGGGCCAATGTGCCCCCGGGGTCACCACCGGAGCGACAGGCGCCACCGGTGCAACAGGAGCAACAGGCCCGGCGGGCCTGACAGGGGCTACGGGCGCCACAGGCCCGGCGGGAGCGACAGGAGCCACGGGCAGCGCAGGTCCAACGGGTGCCACGGGCTCGGCCGGCGCTACAGGCGCTACCGGACCAGCGGGAACACCCGGCGCCCAGGGAACAGCAGGCCTTACCGGCGCCACGGGTGCCACCGGCTCGGTGGGCCCGGCAGGCGCCACAGGGGCCACCGGCCCCCAGGGTCCTGCAGGCAGCAACGCGATCACTGTCAATATTCGGCCAGCCACTGGCACAGGCACGGCAGACAGCTGCGCTGTGACCTCCTGCTGCAATGCGGGCGAGAAAGTCATCGGCGGCGGGTACGAAGGGGCCAGTGGCGCTGGGGGGATCGAAGCAGACGCTGTATATGTGGCGGCCAACCGCCCCGTCGAAGGCGGTGCTTGTGCGGCCGGGGTGCAGGGCTGGTCAGTCCGCCTGCTCAACTCCTACCGCGTTCCCGCTTTGACGACCGCCTGCAGTGCTTACGCCATCTGCACGCAATGACGTCTGCGGAATCATCGCTTGCTGAACTGCCACCACGGGGCCTGTGGGTGCAGGGCGCGCAGACAGCTCGGCTGCCCTGGCGGTTTGACACCCCCGCCGCCCTGGCAGAGGTGAATGCGCTGCCGGCCTCCCTCTGGCGCACCCATTTCAATGAAGGCCGCCATGACGGGGGATGGCAGGCGTTGGCGCTGCGTTCTGCGCCCGAGGCACCTATCGATGTAGTTCCCGTGGATGTGGCTGCCTCGCGCTATGCCGACACACCGGCCCTGGACCAATGCCCCACTCTGCGCGCCATGCTGGACACCATGGCATTGCCATGGAAGTCCGTGCGGCTGATGCAATTGCTGCCGGGCTGCGAGATCAAGGAGCACACCGACGCCGACCTGTGTGTGGGGCGCGGTGAGGCTCGCCTGCATGTGCCGCTACAAACCGGCGAACGGGTGTTCTTCCATGTGGATGGAGAGCGCATTCCGCTGCGCGCTGGCGAATGCTGGTATGTGGATGTGTCGCGCCCGCACCGGGTGCGCAACCGTGGCACCCTGAGCCGAGTCCACCTGGTAGCCGACACCTCGGTGGACATGCGCTTGGTCGATGCCCTGCGCGCGAGCGACTGCGGTGACCCCCTGCCCGACGCGGATGACCCGTGGCGCCAGTTCATCCAGTTCCGCGACCTGGTGGGGACCAACGCTGACTATGCAGAGCGACTCAGCACCATCACCAACCTGGCCGACTTCGTGCGTGAGTCAGTGCACATGGGGCAGGCCGCGGGCTTTCAATTTGACGCATCGGACGTGGAGTCGGCCATGAAGGCCGGGCGCCGCGCATGGACTGAGCAATGGGTACTGTGAACTTCAGCGGCTGGCGACCCATTCGCTTTTACATCGCACAGGGCCAGGTGATGGTGGACTGGGCTCGCCTGCTGGACGCGCCGCTGCGTGAACCGTTTTTCCAGCATGGCATCCAGAATCAGCTGAGGCACCCGTTCCACCTGGCGTTTCGGCGCCAGACGCCGCTTCACGACCTGCTGGCCTGGCATGAGCGATCCCCAGGTCTCGATCCTTCGCTCGTCATCTTCCATGTGTCGCGCTGCGGGTCCACCCTGATCACACAAACGCTGGCAGAAAGCCCCCACCACCTGCAACTGTCTGAGCCGGGCCCCGTGGACTTCCTGGTACGACAGGCGCTGGCCTCTGGCCTGATCGACGAAGCCCATGTAGTCCGTGCGTTGCGCGCGTGGACCAGCGCCTGGGCGCAACGCTGCGACAGCGCCAGCCCACCGCTGCAGACCATGAGCCTCAAGCAGGACGCCTGGAACACCGACAAGGCAGCGCTGTTTGCAAAAGCCTGGCCCGATGCGCCTTGGGTCTTCCTCACCCGCGAGCCGCTCGCGGTGCTGGTGTCCCAGATGCGCGAACGAGCGTTTTTTATGATCCCGGGCGCGCTGGGCCTGAACTTTGGTGGGGTCAACCCAGGCGAAATGCCCGCCATGTCTGCTGAGCTGCACTGCGCCCAGGTGCTTGGCAGTATCTACGCAGCCATGGCGCAGCAGTTCGACCCCACACGCGCGCTGTTGCTCGACTACGCCCAGTTGCCCGATGCCATCGAAACACAGGTGCTCCCCCACATGCGATGGCAGGTCTCGCAAGAGGATCGCGAAAGAATGCGCGAGCGCGCCACGCGGCACGGCAAGCAACCCCACGAAGTCTTTGAACCAGATACACAAACCAAACACAGCATGGCAAGCGACCTTCTCCAATCCTTGACTGCGCAGTGGATCGCACCTCACTACGAGAAGCTCCATGCGCAGCGGCGCAGCCACCCTGCGGCAGTTACCACCCAGTCTGAGGAAGCACTGCAATGATTGCGGCACTGCATCGACGCCATTTTCTGGCCACCGGCGGGGCTGCAGCGGCCACCGGCGTTCAGGCTTCCACCCCCCTCCTGAACTCCCTGGGCACAGCAAACCCACGCTGGCGCATCTTGGCCATCGCCCCCAGCTCTGAAAAGCTGCCGGAGCTGACCCGTGACTACCAGCAAGGTGTGGAGTTAGGGCTGGCCCAGGCCGGAGCCTCGTCCCAAGTCGCCCTGACCTGGCTGACTGCAGGCTTGCTGCCATCAGCGCCTGCCAAGGCAGTGGGTGCGGCGCTTCAAGCCAGGCCGTTTGACGCGGTGATGGGATGGATGCCTCCCGCGCTGGCAAACAAAGTGTCGCCCTTGACAGAGTCGGCAGGCGTGCCACTGTGGATCAGCGACACGGGCGCAGACATGGTTTCGCAGTCTGATACCCACCCGCTGACGGTTCGCCACAGCCTGGAACTGTGTGCCATGGCCACAGCCCTCGCCGACCGGGTGTACGCGCAATGCGGCCCGCGCGCCTTTCTCAGCATGGGGCGGCACGAGTCGGGCTTTGACTTCCTGCAGTCTTTTCAGCAACGCTGGCAGGCGCTGGGTGGGAAGGTGGTGGGCCGCCACATTGCCGACATGCCGAACAACGCTTCCGAATTTGGGGGCCTGAAGCAGTCCATCATTTCGCACCAGCCCGATGCGGTGATTGCACTGTATTCGGGCCCCCAGTCGCAGCGCTTTGCGCAATGGTGGCAAAAGCACTCTGCAGCGCTGCGCACCAATCTGGCGGGCTTGCCGTGGCTGTCTGAACACAACCCAGGTGTACATGCGCACACGATTGCCACCTGGCCCCAGACCGACTCGGCCGACGCTGGCTGGATGGCCCGTTTGGCCCAGGCGGGCCTCAGCTGGACGGCGGCTGCACTGCTGGGTGCCGAGGCGGGCGCCACCCTGGGAACAGCCCTGGTCACTGCCCCCCTGGGCACCCACATGCGCGACCTTTGGGCCGACCTGCACCACACCCCCCTTGTAGGCCCCCGCGGGGAGCGCCAATGGGTGAATGCAGGCACCGACAGCGCAGGCCCCCTGTGGGAAAACACCTTCCTGGGCGTCAGCGCCCGACGACAACACCATACCTCACACCCCACACCAGCAGCAGCCGTTGCACAACGCGGCTGGACCACTGGCTATCTTTTGACTTAAGGAGTACACCTATGTCCAATCCGTTTATCGGTGAAATACGAATGTTCGGAGGCACCTTTGCCCCCAACGGCTGGGCGTTTTGCCACGGCCAACTTATCTCTATTGCACAAAACACGGCATTGTTTTCCCTGCTTGGCACCACGTATGGAGGAAATGGGCAAACAACCTTTGGCTTGCCCGACCTGCGAGGCCGAGTGCCCATGGGTTTTGGCAATGGTCCGGGACTTACACCGCGCGTCCTGGGCGAGGTTGAGGGCACTGAAAATGTCACGTTGCTATCCACCAATTTGCCGGCACACACGCACGTCGTCTCTCTCTCCTCACCCGCAACCACCAGCCTTGGCACGCTCATGGAACCAGGTCCAGGTGCCATACCAGCAGCATCCAACCAGCGCAATGCGCAGTACGCGCCTAGCGCCAGTGCCAATACGCAACTGCCGGTGAGCGCCGGCAATACCGGCAGCGCAGGAAACAACTCGCCCGTTTCCGTTATGCAACCCTCTCTGGCTGTGAACTTCATCATCGCTCTGCAAGGCATTTTTCCCTCTAGAAATTGAGCACACCGTGCTGCGCCAGCGAACGCTGGCAAACACCCAAAAATGGGGCAGGCCGTACAGGGCATGCCCCATTTTTTTTGGGAGGCCCTACGGCCCATTCGGCAAAGTACGACCTCCTGAGATCTATCCCGCACCCATGAGCCCATGAACGACAGGGGCACAGTCAAGGGCAAAGGCCGGCCGTCAAGGCTGTGCGTAAAAGCACATCCAAATTGCAATTTGACGCATTGCAATTACATATTTGCACGCATACCATGCACAGGTTGGCCCCATTGCAGGCCCTTCACCACCCCGGAGACAAACCCATGAACGCACCCACCAACGTGGCCGCACTGGCCCCCACCGTCAAGCTGCTGATCGGCGGCCAGTTCGTCGAATCCAAGACCACTGAATGGCGCGACGTAGTCAACCCCGCCACGCAAGAGGTGCTGGCCCGCGTGCCGTTTGCCACCGCTGAAGAAATCGACGCCGCCGTGGCCTCAGCCAAGGAAGCGTTCAAGACCTGGAAGAAGACCCCCATCGGCACCCGCGCCCGCATCTTCCTCAAGTACCAACAGCTCATCCGCGAAAACATGGCCGAGCTGGCCGCCATCCTGACGGCAGAACAAGGCAAGACCCTGCCCGACGCCGAAGGTGATGTGTTCCGTGGCCTCGAAGTGGTCGAACACGCTGCCAGCATCGGCAACTTGCAACTGGGCGAGCTGGCCAACAACGTGGCCGGCGGCGTCGACACCTACACCCTGCTGCAGCCGCTGGGCGTGTGCGCGGGCATCACGCCCTTCAACTTCCCGGCCATGATCCCGCTGTGGATGTTCCCCATGGCGATTGCCACGGGCAACACCTTCGTGCTCAAGCCGTCTGAGCAAGACCCGATGGTGACCATGCGCCTGGTGGAGCTGGCGCTCGAAGCAGGCATTCCACCCGGCGTGCTCAACGTGATCCACGGCGGCGAAATGGCCGTGAACGCGATCTGCGACCACAAGGACATCAAGGCCGTGTCGTTCGTGGGCTCCACCAAGGTGGGCACCCATGTGTACAACCGCGCCACCCTGGCCGGCAAGCGCGCGCAATGCATGATGGGCGCCAAGAACCACGCCATCATCCTGCCCGACGCGAACAAGGAGCAAACGCTCAACGCGATTGCCGGTGCCTCGTTTGGCGCTGCGGGCCAGCGCTGCATGGCCCTGCCGGTGGTGGTGCTGGTGGGCGAGGCACAAAAGTGGATTCCCGAGCTGGTGGCCAAGGCCAAGACGCTCAAGGTCAACGGCGGCACCGAAAAGGGCACCGATGTGGGCCCGCTGGTGTCCTGCGCCGCCCTCGCCCGCGTGGAAGGCCTGATCGAGCGCGGCATTGCCGACGGCGCCACGCTGGAGCTCGATGGCCGCAAGCCCGTGGTGCCCGGCTATGAAAAGGGCAACTTTGTGGGCCCGACGATCTTCTCGAACGTGAAGCCCGGCATGGCCATCTACGACCAGGAAATCTTTGGCCCCGTGCTGGCCCTGGTGCCCGCCGCCGACATCGACGAAGCCATCGAATTCATCAACGCCAACCCCAACGGCAACGGCACCGCCATCTTCACCCAGTCGGGTGCAGCAGCGCGCAAGTTCCAGGAAGAGATCGACGTGGGCCAGGTCGGCATCAACGTGCCGATCCCTGTGCCAGTGCCGCTGTTCTCGTTCACCGGCTCGCGCGCTTCCAAGCTGGGTGACCTGGGCCCATACGGCAAACAGGTCGTGATGTTCTACACACAGACCAAGACGGTAACGGCCCGCTGGTTTGATGACAGCACGGTGAGCCAGGGCGTCAACACCACAATTAGCCTGAAATAACCCCCTGGGCGGCTGCGCCGCTTCCCCCTTTCTCTGCATCGCTGCGCGATGCGGAAGGGGGACGTCACCCGTGCCTGAACCGTGAGATGGCGGCCCTTGCACGGTGGCGCTGGCATTGGGCCGCGCCGGTTTCGACTGCATTGGTCGGTGGTAAAAGCAGGACATGCAAATTTTCAAAGTGAAGAATTGGGTGTCAACGGTGGCCGTAACTGCAACCGCCGTGGGTGCGTTGTTGCTGAGCCCGGGTGTTTACGCCCAGGCAGGCGCAGCATGCCGCGACGCCGGTAGCCTGGAAGAGACCAACGCGTGCGCAGTCAAGGCCTACCAGGCCGCGGACACGCAGATCGCCATCCTCTACGGTGATGTGATGCGCGCCCTGTCGGCCCATGAACGCCCCCAGCTGCGCCAGGAGCACACCAACTGGCAGCGCGACCGCATCACGCGCTGCAAGCAGGCCACACGCGCCAGTGAGTCAGAACCCGAGTGGCCGCGCCTGTACCACGACTGCCTCACCGCAGAGACCGAGAACCGCCGCAGAGGCCTGATGCGCTGGCTGACGCTGGACCATCCGTCTGCCAAGCCTTAAAAACTTCACCCCAGAACAACAAGAACCAACGAGACAAGCAGTATGGACTTTGAACTCACCGAAGAACAACGCGCCTTTGCCCAGACGGCCCGCGACTTTGCACAAGCTGAGTTCGCACCCCACGCCGCGCACTGGGACGAGGAAGGCATCTTCCCGAAAGAAGCCATCGCCAAGGCGGGCGAGCTGGGCTTTTGTGGCCTGTACGCGCCCGAAGCCGCCGGTGGCCTCGCCCTGCCCCGCCTGGACGCCACGCTGGTCTTTGAAGAAATGGCGGCTGTGGACCCAAGCACCACCGCCTTCATCACCATCCACAACATGGCCACCTGGATGCTGGGCACCTGGGCCACGCCCGCCGTGCGCGACCACTGGGGCCCGCTGCTCACCACAGGCGAAAAGCTCGCGTCGTACTGCCTGACCGAGCCCGGCGCAGGCTCCGACGCCGCCTCGCTCAAGACCCGCGCCGAGCTGGTGGGCAACGAGTACGTCATCAATGGCAGCAAGGCCTTCATCAGCGGTGCAGGCAGCACCGACGTGCTGGTGCTCATGGCCCGCACGGGCGATGCGCAGTCTGGCGCCAGCGGCATCAGCGCCTTTGCCGTGCCCGCCGATACGCCCGGCATCAGCTACGGCAAAAAGGAACAGAAGATGGGCTGGAACAGCCAGCCCACGCGCACCATCAGTTTTGACAACGTGCGCATCCCTGCCGACCACCTGCTGGGCCGCGAGGGCGAAGGCTTCAAGATCGCCATGAAGGGCCTGGACGGCGGCCGCATCAACATCGCGACCTGCTCCGTGGGCGCGGCGCAAGGCGCGCTCAACGCCGCCCAGCAATACATGCAAGACCGCAAGCAGTTCGGCAAACCCATCGCCAGCTTCCAGGCCCTGCAGTTCAAGCTGGCCGACATGGCGACCGAGCTGGTCGCCGCCCGCCAGATGGTGCGCCTGGCCGCCAGCAAGCTCGACGCCGGTGCGCGCGACGCATCCACCTACTGCGCCATGGCCAAGCGCTTTGCCACCGACGCAGGCTTCACCGTCATCAACGACGCCCTGCAGCTGCACGGCGGCTACGGCTACATCCGCGAATACCCGCTGGAGCGCCTGCTGCGCGACGCGCGCGTGCACCAGATCCTGGAGGGCACCAACGAAATCATGCGGGTCATCATTGCGCGGCGCATGCTGGATGGGGATGCGACGGAGGTGATTCGCTGAGCGCTTACTCCTGTTTTCATAGCTGCTAGCGCTTATCCGACGGGCGGTAACGGCCAATTTCCCTCATGAAATACATATCTCAGACAGGAACATCAGCCCACGCACCCGCAGCGGCGCTGGGGGTTACCCCCTCTCCCCTCGTGGGAGAGGGTTGGGGAGAGGGGGCCCGCACCCGCGCCGCGCCCGTTTCACCCCCTCTCCCCGGCCCTCTCCCACAAGGGGAGTGGGAGTGAGAGCCATCTGAGATAGCGACCTCATCAGCCCATGTGAATCAGAAGCCATGCCCGCCCGCCCCCTCTCCGACGAAACCCTGCACCTGATCGACGCCGTCCGCACGGCGCTCGCGCACCGCAGCGACGTGGAAGAGCGGCCGCTGTTCGGCACCTATGCCTTCTTTGTGGACGGCAAGATGTGCATCGCCGTCAAGGGCGAGGAACTGCTGGTGCGCCTGCCACCGGACCGCCACGGCGCATTGCAGGAGATGCAGAACACCCGCGAACTCTCGCCCGGCGGCGGCATGCAGGGCTACTTCTGGGTGGAACCCAACGGCTACACCACGCGCGCGCAGTGGAACTACTGGGTCGAAGAAGCCCTGGCTTACAACCCGCTGGCCAAGGCCTCGCCGCGCAAGAGGAAAACAACCAACACCCCGGCTGCAGCGAAGAAAGCACCCGCCAGCACCGGCACCAATCCGAAGACAAAAGCCGCCGCGAAGAAGCACAGCATCTTCGAAGCCGACGACTGATCTGCCCCACCCAACCCGGAGCCCACCACCATGCCCCTTCGCATCGTCCGCCTTGGCACCCCGCGCGCCGCCGGGGAAGGCACCCGCATCGGCACCGTGCGCCGCCCGCCGCGTGGCGTGCCCAAGGCCGAGTTCGCCACCCGCGACTACTACGACGTGTGGTACCCCCTGCTCTCCCCCAGTGCCGACCTCATGGCCCAGGGCCAGCAGGTGCCCACCGGCCAAGAAGGCGACAAGGCGTGGGAGGCCTTTACCAAACAGTTCCGCAAAGAACTGGCCCAGCCCGAGGCTAGCCGCACGCTCGATTTGCTGGCCGCGCTGTCGCACCACGGCGCAATGTCGCTGGGCTGCTACTGCGAGGACGAAGCCCGCTGCCACCGCTCGGTGCTGCGCGCTGAGCTGGCAAGCCGTGGGGCCGACATCAGCCCCTAGATTTCAAGCTTTTCAGGCCATTACCGCGCTATGGATATGCCTTTCTAGCTATCAAATTCATACCAAAACCGTACCCCTTCCCTTTCACCATCACAACGACATCCAGGAGCAACACAGCATGAAAATCGCATTCATCGGCCTCGGCAACATGGGCGGCCCCATGGCACACAACCTGCACAAGGCAGGCCACGAAGTACGCGCGTTCGACCTCTCCCAACCCGCCCGCGACAAGCTGGCCGCAGACGGCGTGCCCATCGCCACCGACGCCAAGGCGGCAGTCGCAGGCGCCGAAGTCGTCATCAGCATGCTGCCCGCCAGCCAGCACGTGGAAGGCTTGTTCCTCGGCGCGGGCGAGCTGCTGGCCCAGTTGCCTGCGGGCACGCTGATCATCGACTGCTCCACCATCGCAGCCGCCACCTCCCGCAAAGTGGCCGACGCCGCCAAGGCCAAGGGCATGGCCTTTATCGACGCGCCCGTCTCGGGCGGCACGGGCGGCGCCATTGCAGGCACCCTGACCTTCATGGTGGGCGGCGACGCCGCCGACCTGGAACGCGCCCGCCCCGTGCTCGAAAAAATGGGCGCCAACATCTTCCACGCAGGCAGCGTGGGCGCGGGTCAGACGGCCAAGATCTGCAACAACATGCTGCTGGGCATCCTGATGGCGGGCACCAGCGAAGCCATTGCCCTGGGCGTCGCCAACGGCCTGGACCCCAAGGTACTCAGCGAAATCATGCGCCGCAGCTCGGGCGGCAACTGGGCGCTGGAAAAGTACAACCCCTTCCCCGGCGTGATGGAAACCGCGCCCGCCAGCAAGGGCTACGCGGGCGGCTTTGGCACCGACCTGATGCTCAAGGACCTGGGCCTGGCGCAAGAGAACGCGATGGCGGTGAAGGCTGCTACGCCGCTGGGGGGCATGGCGCGCAATCTGTACGCGGCGCACAGCCTGGCGGGGCATGGGGCGCTGGATTTTTCCAGCATTATTAAGATGGTTCAAAAGGGGTAATCGCTCTTCCATCAAAGAAAAACGCCAGCGTCTGCTGGCGTTTTTTATTGGGGTTACCGGAGTTGAAAAGACTCCTCAAAACCCGGCGAGATTCACTTCCCATCGCGCTTCAGTTCCAGAGTGGAGGCGTTGCAACGTCGGAGTTGACCGGCGCGAACCGGCAGTGCGTGTCCGCGTCGAACGACATGTTAGGCAGCATCGTCACGTCGCCTCGGGCTCAAAGAACAGTTCATCGAGATCAATAAATTCATCTGCGACGTGACGCAAACGCCGGCTCAAACCGCTCGAAAACGCGGCTAGCCATACCTGCTTTCCGTTCCGTGAGACTTCTTGCGCAAGCGGGAGAAAGTCTCCATCCCCACTCAATAGAAAAATGATGTCGATCCGGGGATCTGCAGCATGACGAAGAACATCAATTGTTAGATTGATATCCACGCTCTTCGTTTTTGCAGATCGAGATTCCTTCTTGAAAATGCGTGGATACAGCGACCCCGAATAGGTAATTGAATCGTCCTGATTTTCAGGTGAATATCCGAACCGGACGCCCGTGATCCGCTCATGGATCTCTTCCAATTTGAGATCATCTCCGGAGACGGTCTGGTAATAAGAGAGTCGAACGACGTCAGAAACGAATTGTTCGGTGATTTCTTCATGCCATACCAAAACGTCTTTTTCATACTCGATACCGGCGCGCGGCGTGCGACCGGCTTTCACTATTGCTTGATAGCGCGCGACGAGGTTTTCGCCATCGGCAAATCCCATTAAGCGGTGTGTCATGTGTTACCTAACGTTAAAGCTCCGTGGGCGGCGAAGCCGTCCGCTGCAGCAAGAGGTTAGAAGGCGTGTTGGCAGAAACTGTTGGTTCTTCTTTGGTAAGGACAGACACGCACTCGTCGCGACCGACAACCAAATACTCGCGGACCCAACTTTGGCGACCAGAAAAGAACGTTGGACGGGACAGTTCCAAAGCCTTCCAACCATTGGCTGTGACTTCGAAAAACCAGCCATCACGCAGGGAGCATTGCGACCAAAACTCTGTCAGGTCCAATTCGTCCAACACGCGGAACCCGTATGTCTGTGTGAATGTGACCTTTGCACTCCACTGAGCTGACGAGACCAAAATAACTAGACCATCAGAGGAAAAGTCCACAGACAACACATCGATTGTTTCGTCTGATGTGAAGGGGGTAGCAACGGCAGTAACGTGGGGTGGATCGATCACCAAAAAAAACCTTCTAACGTGATGTATCCCGCAAACCTTGCGAAATACACTGGACCGTGCGGAATATTCTGGACATTGATTTCTCTTGGATGCGGCTCCGGGCCTATGTTTGCAGCCATAGAGCTGTTCAAAAATCCAGGTATAAAAATTCCGCCAAACCCGGCGGCTTTGGCCGGTCAGACTATAGCTCGCGAAAGTGCGGAGCCGACGCATCGGCGCTTCCTCGCGCCACCACCCGCACTTAAGTATGATTCGCATCCCCTCATGCTGCGCCGCACCATCCCCGCCCTGCCTTTCCACATCGTGCTTCTGCTGGTGGCGTTGTTCAACGCGCTGGCGGGTGCGCCCTTGCATGAAGCGCGGCACATTCAGGAGCTGGTGCGCAGCGCCACGGCCTCGGCAACCGCAGGCGATGTGGATGCCTACGCAACAACCAGCTCCACAGCCAGCGACGATCACAGCGAAGAGACACACACCACCTGCGCCTGGTGCCTGACCCACGCGCTGGAGGCGGGGCTGGCGCATGCACCGGCTCGCCCACCGCAAGTCCCCGCAGAACCCAGCGCCGTCGCGCCGCACAGCGCAGACCCCTTCACGGCCCAGCAGGTGCGCTGGCCGTTTGCAGCTCGCGATCCTCCGCCAGCCCGTCGGGCCTGACACGCGTCAGACCCCAGCCAGCCTGCGCTCCCCAGCGCATCTCCTTTTCGTTTTCGCCCTTGCGTTCCCCCCCGTGGGGTGCGTGCGGGCACGCGGCCATGTGCGCTTCCTCTCCAGGCGCACCGGGCCCCGTTTTTGCGTTCATCTGCTTTTTTGGACTGGTTTGCCATGCGCTCTTCGTCTTCTCCTGATTCTTCTTCACGCCGTGCGCCCCTGCCGCGCCCCACTTTGACGGCCATGGCGGCTACCGCCCTGCTGGCCTCCCTCCACCCCGCCTGGGCCGCAGACGGCGATGCCGTCACCGCCCCCACCCTGTCTGCCGTGGACGTGGTGGGCCGCAGTGCCTCGGGCACCTATTACGCCGACGAGGCCGAGGGCGCCAAGACCAGCCTGCCGCTGCGTGAGCTGCCGCAGTCCGTGCGCGTGATGTCGCGCCAGACGCTGGACGACCTTGGCGCCACGCGGCTGGATGATGTGCTGGACTATGTGGGTGGTGTCTCGCGCCAGAACAACTTTGGCGGGCTGTGGGACAACATCGCCATCCGGGGCCTGCCGGGCAACGAGAACACGGGCATGGCGACCTTGCTCAACGGGTTTTCGTCCAACCGGGGCTTCAATGCGCCGCGCGATCTGGCGGGGGTGGAGCGGGTGGAGTTCCTCAAGGGCCCCGCCGCTGCGCTGTATGGCAGCAGCGAGCCCGGCGGCACACTCAACATCGTGAGCAAGAAGCCGCTGTGGAAGGCCGCGCATTCGGTGGAGGCCTACGCGGGCAGCTACGGCCTGGGCCGTGCGGCGCTGGACACCACCGGCCCCATCAACGACCGGCTGGCCTACCGCCTGAATGTGGCGGTGGAAGACAAGGGCAGCTTTCGCGACCATGTGCGCGCACAGCGGCAAGTGATTGCCCCTGCGTTCACCTGGAAGCTCTCGCCCGACACGGTGCTGGAGTACACAGCTGAATTTCTGCGCCACGCCACGCCGCTGGACCGGGGCGTGGTGGCGGTCAACAACCGCCTGGGCGCGGTGCCTGCCAGCCGCTTTTTGGGCGAGCCTGCCGATGGCGATGTGACGGTGACCAACCAAACGCACCAGCTGGTGCTGTCGCACGAGTGGAACCCCGACTGGCGCAGCCGCGTGGGGCTGTCGTACCGCGAGACGGGGATGGAGGGCTTCTCGACCGAAGCCACCGCCCTGCAGGCCAATGGCAGCACGCTGACGCGCCAGCGCCGCCATCGCGACTTCCAATCGGATGACGTGGCCGTGCAGGCCGAGCTGCAGGGCAACCTGCGCACGGGCGGGCTGGAGCATGAGCTGCTGGTGGGGGTGGAGAGCTACCGGTTCAGCATGGATTCGGTGATGCTGCGCGTGAACCCCAGCGCCGCCGCGCCCTATGCCATCGACATCTTCAACCCTGTGTACGGCCAAGCGCAGCCCACGCCCGGGCGCAATACCGACACGCTGGAGAAGCAGCGCAACACCGCGCTGTATGTGCAAGACACCCTGAAGCTGGGCGAGCAGTGGCGCGTGATGGCCGGGCTGCGGGCCGACAACTACGACCAGAGCCTGCAAAACCGCATCACCAACCGCACCACGGCGCAAAGCCCCTCGGCCGTGTCGCCGCGCCTGGGCGTGAGCTGGCTGCCCACGCCGGGGTGGACGGTGTATGCCAATGCGGGCAGTTCCTTCCGCCCCAACACAGGCAGCAATGTGGCGGGCAACGGCTTTGACCCCGAAAAATCCCGAGCGATGGAGCTGGGCGCCAAGTGGGAGAGCGCCGACCAGCGCCTGGGCGCCACAGCGGCGCTGTTCGACATCACCAAGCGCAATGTGCTGACCAGCGACCCGCTGAACGCGGGCTTCTCGGTGGCGGCGGGCGAGGTGCGCAGCCGGGGGCTGGAGCTGGACCTGGCGGGCCGCCTGAGCCCCCACTGGCGCGTGAATGCGAGCCTGGTCATCAACGATGTGGAGGTGACCCGCGACAACACGCTGGAGGTGGGCGGCCGCCTGCTGAACGTGCCGCGCGTGAACGGCAGCGTGCTGGCGGTGTACGAAAACCAGCTCGCCAACGGCCAGCGCTACGGCGTAGGCGGTGGCGTGACGCACATGGGCAAACGCCTGGGCCAGGCCCGCACGCAGGCCGAGGCCAATGCGGGCACGCCTGCGTTTGAGCTGCCCAGCTACACCACGGCCAAACTGATGGCGTATTGGCGCCTGAGCCCCACGCTGAACCTGTCGCTGGACGTGGACAACGTGTTTGACAAGGTGCACTACACCAGCTCGTACAGCCGTGTGTGGGTGGCGCCGGGGGCGGCGCGCACGGTCACCGTCGGGCTGCAGGCGAAGTTTTGATGAAGCACCCCCTGAGTCGCTTCGCGCCTCCGTGCGGCCCCCAGAGGGGGCAGCCCTTCGAGGACGTCCAAGCCTGCGCAGGCAGGCTTGGAGCCGCGCCTCTCAGCCCCTCTCACGCTACGGGAGGGGGCGCCCCCAGCGCGGCGGGGCAGCCCTTGCGCGGGGGCACTGGTCTTTGGCAGCGCCAATTTCGTCGGTTGCGGCGAACGCGCAGGGCTATGGAAAACTGAAAAATGAACACTTCCTCGACTTTTCTTCGGCAGCTGACGCGGCGCCGCGCCTTGCAGGCCCCCATGGCCGCGCTGGCGGCAGGCGCCCTGCCCGCTGCCTGGGCGCAGGGCACACCACCTGCCTCCGCCCCCGCGCCGCTGCAAATCGTCGGCCCGTGGGAGATCAGCGGCCTGGCGCCCGCCAGCAGTGGTTATGTGTTCACGCGCCTGCAGGTTACCGAAACCCTGCTGGAAGCTGCAGACGACGGCCAGCCACGGCCCGCGCTGGCGCGGCTCTGGCGCCGGTCGGCGGATGGGCTGGTGTGGCAGTTTGAGCTGCGGCCCGGGGCGCGTTTTCATGATGGCACGCCCGTAACAGCCGCCGCCGTGGTGCGCAGCCTGCAGGCGGCGCAGGTGGCGCCAGCGCTGCTGAGCCAGGCGCCCATCGAGTCCATCACCGCGCCTGACGAAGGCACGGTGCTCATCCGCCTGCAACGCCCCCACACCGCCCTGCCCGCGCTGCTGGCGCATTCCAGCACCATGGTGTTGGCCCCGGCCAGCTATGGGGCCGACGGCAAGGTGCGCAGCATCATTGGCAGCGGCCCCTACCGCATTGCGGTATTGGTGCCGCCGCAGCAGGTCGAGACGGTGGTGTTTGATGCCTACGACGGCCCGCGCCCCGCGATTGCCGCCGTGCGCTACCTGGCCGCCAGCCGTGCCGAAACTCGCGCGCTGATGGCCGAGAGCGGCCAGGCCGACCTGGCCTATGGGCTGGACCCGGCCAGCCTGCGGCGGCTGCAGCGCCATGCGCAAAACCCCGCTCTGGCGCGCCGCACCGCAGTGCGGATTGCCTCGGTCACGCTGCCGCGCACCGTCATCGTCAAGCTCAATGCGGGCATGCCCGCGCTGCGCGATGTGCGCGTGCGCCAAGCGTTGAGCCTGGCCATCGACCGCGCGGGCATTGCGCTGGCGCTGATGGGAGACGAAGCGCTGGCCGCCACGCAGCTGCTGCCGCCCACGCTGGGCGCGTGGCACAACCCGCACCTGCCCCCGCTGCAGCACGACCCCAAAGCCGCCGCGCGCCTGCTGCGGGCCGCAGGCTGGCAGCGCCACAGCGACGGCCTGCGCGATGCTGAGGGCCAGCCGCTGCACCTGGTGATCCGCACCTTTGTGGACCGGCCCGAGCTGCCGCTGATCGCCACCGCCTTGCAGGAGCAGTGGCGCCTGGCGGGCATGGCGGTGAAGGTGAGCATTGGCAACTCGGGCGACGTGCCCCGGGGCCATCGCGACGGCAGCCTGCAACTGGCGCTGGCGGCACGCAACTACGCCAACGTGCCCGACCCCACAGGCACGCTGGCGGGCGACTTTGCCGCCCAGGGCGGCGACTGGGGCGCCATGGGCTGGCACAGCGACGCCGTGGTGCAGGCCCTGCAGGAGCTGACGCGCACCCAGACGCCGCCCGAGCGCACGCGCGCGCTGCGGCAAACCATCACACACACCCTGCAAACCGAGCTGCCCGTGATCCCCGTGGCGTGGTACCGCCAGCATGTGGCGGTGGCGCCCCGGCTGGCGGGCGTCACGCTGGACCCGCTGGAGCGTTCTTACCGCCTGACCGGCATGGAGTGGAGCAACCCATGAACCCCTTGATGTCACAACCCTGGGCCGCACTGCTCGGCCGCAGGCTGGTGCAGGTGCTGGCCGTGTCCCTGCTGATTGGCACGCTGTGCTTTTTGATGGTGCGTGCCCTGCCGGGCGACCTGGCCATGCGCGTGGCGGCGGGCCGCTATGGCTATGACCTGGTGAGCAACGCCGCCGCCGACGCGGTGCGCGCAGAGCTGGGGCTGGACCGCCCCGGCTGGCTGGCGCTGCTGCACTGGTGGCGCGATATGGTCACCTTCAACCTGGGGCAGTCGCTGGTGTCGCAACGCTCGGTGTGGCACGAGGTTACGCACCACCTGGGCGCCACGCTACGCCTGTCGGCCGCCGCGCTGGCCATTGCCTTTGCCGTGGGTTTGCCGCTGGGCGTGTGGGCCGGGCTGCGCCCCCAGGGCTGGGTGGACAAGGCCAGCTGGCTGATGGCCGTGGTGCTGCGCGCGCTGCCGCCGTTTTTGCTGTCGGTGCTGCTCATCCTGCTCGTGGCGGTGCAGTGGGGCGTTTTGCCTGCGGGCGGTGACGAGAGCCAGGCCAGCCTGGTGCTGCCCGCGCTCACGCTGGGGCTGGGCCTGGCCGCTGGGCTGGCGCGCGTGACCCGCGCTGCGATGCTGGAGGTGGTGGTGTCGCCCTTTTTTGAATTTGCGCGCACCAAGGGCCTGAGCGACTGGCAGGCGCTGGTGCGCCATGGCCTGCGCAATGCCGCCGTTCCGGTGACGGCCTACCTGGGCGTGCAGGCGCTGTTTCTGGTGGAGGGCGCGCTGGTGGTGGAGACGCTGTTTGCCTGGCCCGGCATCGGCCATGCGCTGGTGCACGCCGTGTTCGGGCGCGACATCCCCGTGGTGCAAGGCACGGCGTTGTGCATGGGCGTGCTGTTTGTAGTGTTCAACCTGCTGGTGGATACGACGTGTTTGGCGCTGGACCCCCGACACACACAAAAGGTGGCTGCATGAGTGCCGTGCCTTCCACCCTTTCATCGCCCACAGGCGCCGTAGTGGCCCAGCCCCGCTGGCCGCTGCGCACCACATTGGGCCTAGCCATGCTCGGCCTGCTGGCGCTGTTTGCCCTGCTCGGCCCCTGGCTGGTGGGCGCCAGCCCGGTGGTGCAAGACCTGCGCAACACCCTGGCGCCCCCCAGCGCCCAGCACTGGCTGGGCACCGATGTGCTGGGCCGATCGGCGCTAGCGCGGCTGGCGCATGCGGCGCAGCTGTCGCTGGGCATGGCGCTGCTGGCGGCCGTGAGCGCCGCCGTGCCCGGCACGCTGCTGGGCATTGCCGCCGCGTGGCGCGGCGGGCGCACCGAGCGGGCGCTGCTCATGCTGTCGGATGCGGTGCTCGCTATCCCCGGCCTGCTGCTGGTGTTGCTGATAGCGGCCCTGGCCCCCGGCGCGCTGTGGGCACTGTATGCGGGCCTGTCGGCTGCGCTGTGGGTCGAATACTTTCGCGTGAGCCGCGCGGTGGCGCGGCCGGTGCTGGCGGGCGACGCGGTGCAGGCCTCGCGCCTGCTGGGCTTTGGGCGCGGCTACGTGCTGCGCCGCCACCTGCTGCCTGCGCTCGCGCCCACGCTGGGCACGCTGCTGGCCTTCACCACGTCGCAAGCCGTGCTGGCGCTGGCCGCGCTGGGTTTTGTGGGTGTGGGCATGCAGCCGCCCACGCCCGAGCTGGGACTGATGATGACCGAGGCCATGCCCTACTACGAAGAAGCCCCGTGGCTCATTGCCGCCCCCACCGCCCTGCTGGTGTGGCTAGTGGCCGCGATGATGCTGCTCAACCCCGACCGGGAGACCGCATGACCACGCCTTTGAAATCCGACGCCCTGCTGGTCGTGGAGGGCCTGGGCATCCAGGTCGGCGGCAAGCGGCTGCTGCGCGACATCGGCTTCAGCCTGCGGCCGGGCGAGGCGCTGACCCTGGTGGGCGAAAGCGGCGCGGGCAAGTCGCTGCTGGCCCAAGCCATCATGGGCAACCTGCCGCCCGCACTGCAGGCCACGGGCCAGATCACGCTGGATGGCACCACCACCCGCGCCCAGGACGCCGCCGCGCGCCGTGCCCTGTGGGGCCGCAAGCTGGCGCTGCTGCCGCAAGAGCCCTCGCTGGCGCTCAACCCGCTGGCCCGCGTGGCACCTCAGCTGGCCGAGGTGTACCGCCTGCTGCACCAGCAGCCCCCCAGCGCCGCCAGCGCACAGGCCGAACAGGTGCTGGGCGCTGCGGGCCTGGGCGGCGCAGGCAGCCACTACCCCTGGCAACTGTCGGGCGGCATGGCCCAGCGCGCGGTGGCCGCCATCACCCTGGCCGGAGGCGCGCCGGTGCTGATGGTGGACGAGCCCACCAAGGGCCTGGACGCGCATTGGCGCGGCCGCATGGTGGAGTTGTTCCAGGGCGTGCTGAAGGCGGGCGGCTGCCTGCTCACCATCACCCACGACATGCAGGTGGCCCAGGCGCTGGGCGGCCAGGTCATCGTGCTGCGCCACGGGCAGGCGGTGGAGCAAGGCGACATCCACACCGTGGCCGCCGCGCCGCAGCACGCCTTTACCCGCCAGCTGCTGCAGGCCGACCCGGCCCACTGGCTGCCGTTTGCCGAGCCCACGCTGGGCGAGCCCGTCGTACAGGCGCGGGGTATCTCCAAAGCCTATGGCACACAAAAGCTGTTTGCGCCGCTGGACCTGACGCTGCACAGCGGCGAACGCCTGGCCGTGCAGGGCCCCAGCGGCACTGGCAAAAGCACACTGGGCAATGTGCTGCTGGGCCTGGTGGCGCCCGACACGGGCCGTGTGGAGCGCAGCGCCCGGCTGCGCCCGCATGCATTCCAAAAGCTGTACCAGGACCCGGTCAGCTCGTTCGCCCCACACATCAGCCTGGCCCAGTCGCTGCGCGATGCCGCCCGGCTACACCGCTGCGACTGGAAGGCGGTGCAGCAGCGCCTGGCCCAACTGCGCGTGCCCGAGGACCTGCTGGCGCGCAAACCCGACCAGGTGTCGGGCGGCGAGCTGCAGCGCATTGCGCTGGCGCGCGTGCTGGTGGCGCAACCAGCGCTGCTGTTTGCCGACGAGCCCACCTCGCGCCTGGACCCCATCACGCAGCAGGAGGCCATCCAGGTGCTGTTGCACGCGGTGCAGGACACCGGTGCCGCGCTGATGCTGGTGACCCACGACCCGCACCTGGCCGCCGCCGTGGGCACGCGCACGCTGGACTTTGCAAGCAGCGAGCAGCCCACCGCCGCTATGCTCGCCGCATGACAGCGACACCCTCCCGCCCCCTCTGGATCATCAAGACCGGCGACACCCTGCCAGCCCAACGGGCCCGGCATGACGACTTTGAAGACTGGATTGCGCGCGGCCTGAACCAGGCCCCCGCCAGCACGCAGCTGGCGCTGCGGACACTGGACGCCCGCACCGCCACCGCATGGCCAGAGCCCGGCCAGATAGCGGGCGTGGTGGTAACCGGCTCCCCCGCCATGGTGACCGACCGCGAACCCTGGAGCGAGCGCACCGCCGCATGGCTGGCCAGCGTGGTGGCGGCCCGGGTGCCCGTGCTGGGCATCTGCTACGGCCATCAGCTGCTGGCCCACGCGCTGGGCGGCGAGGTGGCACGCCACCCCGCCGGGCTGGAGATAGGCACCGTGGCCGTGCAGCGCCTGGCCGGTGCCGAGGGCGACGCCCTGCTGGGCCACCTGCCACCCCGCTTTGGCGCCCAGGTGGTGCACGAGCAAACGGTGCGGCGCCTGCCCCCTGGTGCCGTGGCGCTGGCCGCCAACGCCCACGAGCCGCACCACGCGTTCCGCGTCGGCCCCTGTGCCTGGGGCGTGCAGTTTCACCCCGAGTTCAGCGATTCGGTGATGCGCGACTACGTGGCGTGTTTTGCGCCTGCGCTGCAGCGTGCGGGCATGGATGTGGCAGCGCTGGAGCAAGGTGTGCAGGCCACGCCAGAATCGGCCAGCCTGCTGGCGCGTTTTGCGCAGCTGGCGGCAGCGGCCGCCGCTTGAAATTTCAATGAAAAGTGGCTCTAGCGCTTATCTGTCAAGCGCTAACAGCTATCAATACAATAGCAAATCCTCTGCTGCGATTGCTCTGCATTGGGCGTAGCGCCTCGCCAGTGCATCACCCGGCGCAGCCCCGGCGCACCGCCAATTTCTCGGACTCAGTGGACTAGGAAGCGGGCTTCAAACACCTCGGCGGCCACCGGCCTGCTGAGCAGGTAGCCCTGGATTTCGTCACAGCCCAGCAGCGCGAGCCGGCCGCATTGTTCGTCCGTTTCTACGCCTTCGGCAACCACCTTGAGCCCCAGCGAGTGCCCCATGTTGATGATGGCGGAGACCAGCGCCTGCCCTTGCGGTCCGGTGTCCATCCCCATGATGAAAGAGCGGTCGATCTTGAGGGTGTCAGCGGGCAGCGTGGCCAGGTAGCTCAGTGATGAGAACCCGGTGCCGAAGTCATCAATGGCAATCGTGATGCCCATCTCGCGCAGGGCGTGCAGGCTGCTACGGCTGTGCTCCACATCCTCCATGACCATGCTCTCGGTGATCTCCAGCTCCAGCCCGGCCCCTGCGGCCGGGTCAAACGCCAGCGCCTCGCGCACCTCGGCCACAAAGCTGCGGTGGCGCAGCTGCAGAAACGACACGTTGACCGCCACCCGCAGCGGCGCATGGCCGGCCTGCCGCCAGCGCTGGTTGTCTGCCAGTGCCTGCCCAAGCGCCCAGCGCCCCACGTCGTAGATAAGGCCGGTTTCCTCCAGGATGGGGATGAAAAGCCCCGGCGGCACCAGCCCCCGCTCAGGGTCGTTCCAGCGGATCAGGGCCTCTGCGCCTGCCAGGGCGCCACTGGACAGGCACCGCTTGGGCTGGTAGTGCAGAACAAACTGCCCGCGCTCCAGGGCATCGCGCAGGCGGCCTTCCATGCCCAGGGCCTCGGCCACGCGGGTATTCATCTCCGACATGTAGAACAGCAGGCTGTCTGCCGATGCCTTGGCCTTGTTGACGGCGGCCTCCGCATTGCGCAGCAGCGTTTCGGCATCAGCGCCATCCATGGGGTACAAGGCCACGCCAGCCTTGGCGGCCATGCGCAGCTCGGTGCCGCCCAGCGCAAAAGGTGTATCAAAACAGGCGCGCAGGAGGTAATCCACCGCCATGGCCACCGCGCCCGCATCGCGTGCGTCGGTCACGGCGATGCCGAAACTGTTGATGCCGATGCGTGCCACGTCGTACACATCGCGGCTGGCGTGCTGCAGCCGCTGCGCGACCTGCTTGAGGAGTTCGTCGCCCATCTGCCGCCCCAGCGTGTCATTGACAAAGCGAAAGCGGCTGATGTCCATCAGCGCAATACCCATCAGAGGCCGTGTGCCCTCACGCGGGCGCAGGTGCTGGCCGGTGCGCTCCAGAAAAAGGGTGCGGTTCGGCAGCCCGGTGATTTCGTCGTAATAGGCCAGGTAGCTCAGCCGGTCTTCCTTGTCGAGGTGGTCCAGGGCAAAACCGATGTCGCCGGACAACTCTGTCAGCAGCTTCATCTCGGCCTCGTCGAAGAAGCCCACCTCGTCTGCCAGCAGGGCCAGTGTGGCGGCGACCTCCTGGCCCACCAGGATGGGCAGTACCGCAATGCTGGCCACACCCCGTTGGCGCAGTTGATCGCGCAGCATCACGCGTGGGTCGCCGCTGATGTCGTCGCACAGCACGGCCTTGCGAGTGCGCACCACTGCGGCGGCAAGGCTTTCACCCGGTGTGGGAACGTCAAACAAACCCAGTCGGTCGCGGATGTTGTGCACAAAATCGGCCTCTACGCCCGACAGCCCCACCGGCACCACCTGCTGCGCCGCGCGGTCCACGCGGCCTATCCAGGCGATGCGGAAATGGCCGTGCTCCACCGCAATGCGGCAGGCCTCGCGGAACAGTTCCTCGCGGTCGCGCACCCGCACGATCAGGGTGTTGATGCCGCTGAGCATCGCGTACACGCGGTTCAGGCGCTTGATCTTGCGCTCGGCCTCACGGCGCTCGGTAATGTCTTCACCGAGCGCGGCCACGCCCGTCACCTGTCCGCCCACAGAGCGCAGCACGGTGTTGTTCCAGTGCACCAGGCGCCGCTCGCCCGAGCGGGTGAGGATCTCGTTGTCGTAGTGCCAGGCCGAAGGCCGGTCCGCCAGCACATCGGCAAACACGCTGCGCACATTGCCCATCTCAGGGGGCACAAACATGTCAAACCAGTTGCGGCCCGCGATCTCTTCACGCTCCCAGCCTGTCAGGCGCAGCAGGTAGTCGTTGCAATAGGTGATGCGCCCTTCGCAGTCGAGCATCAGCGAGATCATCTCGACCTTGTCGAGCATGTCATTGAAACGGCGGTCGCTTTCGTGCAGCTCTTCCTCGGCGCGTTTCTCCCGGGTGACATCCTGGATGGTGTTGAACCAGCGGCCCTGCTCGCCCCGGCCAGCCTCATCCTCCAAGGGCTCCATCACCTGGCGCAAATGCAGCAGTTCGCCATCTGCGCGCAACAGGCGGTAGGTGAAATCCAGGCGGGCGCCTTGCTGTGCGGCCTGCAGCGCATGCTGGCGGAACATGTCGCGGTCTTGCGGGTGCACCAGCGCCAGCCACTCGCGCGCGGACTTGGGCATGGCATCGGCCCCCAGCCCCAGCATATCGGGCAGCGTGTCGAGCCAGCTCTCGAAAGCACCATCAGCACCGCTGATCACATGGGTGATTTTTGCCAGTGCCTGCGCCCTTCGCAGGCTGGCTTTGCTGGCGCGCAGCGCGTCCATGGCCCGCTGGCGTTCGAACACTTCCACCTGCAGTTGCTCGGCATGCTTCTGGATCTCGATATAAAGGCTGCCGTTTTCGTAGATACGACCCACCTGCGCGCCCAGGACGGCCAGGACTTTTTCATCGTCGGCCGTGAACGCATCTTCCCCCTGCTTGTTGGCCAGGCAGATCCAGCCATAGGAGAACGAAAGCGAAGTGATGGGCGCAATCAAGCCAGTGTGCAGCGGCGGGTAGCCTGCAGGCAGGCCGATATCGCTCGGCGCACCGCTTTCATTGACCAGCCGCTCAGAGCGGCGCGCGGCACGCAACTGCCCCAGAAGGCCGTGCGAGACCACGGGCAGGTCCAGCAGCCCGGTCAGCGCCGGCTCGATGCCGCTGGTGCACACGATGGAGGCATCGCTTTGCTTGCGCACCACACACAGCACCGCATACTGCGCCCCCACCAGCTCGCGCGCGCCACGGCATACATTGGCCAGCAGCACCTGCGGGTCGCGCTCGGACGCCAGTTGCAGGTTCAGGTCGGTCAGGGCCGCCAGACGCCGGTTCATGGTTTCCAGCTCGGCGACGTTGCCCGTGAGCTTGTCCGTCATGAGCTGCAGGTGCCGGGTCTGAAAACTGTGCTCCATCGGGTGGAAGGGCTGCGGCGGCACCTGCGACAAGGCCTGCTCAATGGCCGAGGTGATGTCCTGTGGCTCGCAGGGCTTCACCAGCACCTGCGTCACCCCACAGGCCAGGGCCAGGTTGCGGGCCTCTTGCTCGCGGTAGTGCGCGCTGTAGAAGATCACCTGGGTTGCGGCGAGCTGGTGGTCTGTGCGCAGCTGGCGCACAAACTCGTACCCGTCCATGGTCGGCATCAGGATGTCGGAGATCACCAGATCGGGACGCTCGGCACGCACCAGGGCGAGGGCCTCGGCACCGTCGGCGGCCTCCAGGGCCTGGTGGCCACTGTGCCCGATGAGCGTGACCACCAGCGCACGGTTGGCCGGCAGGTCATCGACAACAAGGATCTTGGCCATGCTACCCGGGGTCCAACGTCAGGCTGCGCCCGGCGGCGCGTGGAATGAAGAACCCAGAAACGCCTCGACCTGGCTCACGAAGGTTTCGGGCGTGATGGGCTTGGACAGGTGCTCGTCAAAACCCACCTCAAGGGCCTTTTCGCGGTCACCCGGCATCGAAAAAGCGGTCACAGCCACCAGCGGCACCACACGCCACCCATGGTGCGAGCGCAGGCTTTGTGCCACCTCATAGCCATTCATCACCGGCATTTGCAGGTCGCACAGGATCAGGTCGGGCCCCTCGGCCAGCGCCAGCCCCAGGCCCAGGGCGCCGTTTTCGGCGGCCAGCACACGGTGGCCCGCGGCTTCCAGCAGGTAGGTGACGAGTTGCCGGCTGGCATCATCGTCTTCGATGACCAGGATGGTGGCTTTCATGGGCTGGTCTCCTGAAACTCCACAATGAACGTGCTGCCCTGCCCTTCGGCGCTCTCCAGCCCCACACTGCCCCCCAGCGCTTCGGCAAGCTTGCTGCTCAGGTGCAGGCCCAGGCCGGTGCCTTCGTGGTGACGCCGGTCGGCGCTTTCGACCCGGGAGAAGGCCTCGAAAAGCCGCGACTGCTCCTGCAGCGGAATGCCAGGCCCGGTGTCGCGCACCTGAACCTGCACAGTGCGCCCCTGGGCCGACAAGGTCTCCTCCAGCACCACATCCACACGCCCCTGCGGCGTGAACTTGATGGCATTGCCCACCAGATTGATCAGAATCTGGCTGAAGGCCCGGCGGTCGGTGTGCAACTGAACTGCCTGGGCGGGGGCATGCACATTAAACACCAGGCCCTTGCGCACGGCCTCGGGCTCCAGCGTGGCGGCGACCTCGGCAACAATGCTGCGGCAATCAAGCAGCTCCTTGTGGAGCGACACCTTGTTGGCGCTGAGCTTGGCCACATCGAGCAGGTCGTTGATGAGCGAAAGCAGATGCCGCGCCCCAGTCTGCACGATGCGCAACTGCTTGTCCTGCTCCGGGTTGAGCGGCCCCGGCAGCTGCATGAGCAAGGTGCCCGTGAAACCGATGATGGCGTTCAGCGGGGTTCGCAGTTCGTGGGACATGCTGGCCAGAAAGCGGTCTTTGACCAAGGCGGCATTTTCAAGCTCCAGGTTCTTGTCGCGCAAGGCTCGCTCGATCCGCTTGCGCTCCGTCACATCGCGGATCGCACTGGAGACAAACAGGCCTTCTTCCGTCTCCAGCGGGCTCAGGCTGATCTCGACTGGAAACTCGGAACCATCCTTGCGCAAACCATACAGATCAAGGCCAGCCCCCATGGAGCGGGAGCGTGGTTCGGCAAAAAAGCCGCGGCGGTGCTCAGGGTGCCGACCGCTGAAGCGTTCTGGCACCAGCAGCTCGATTTTCTGACCCAGAAGTTCGCTGCGGCTCCAGCCAAACAGTTTCACGGCCTGCGAGTTGACGAGCACGATGCGGCCGTCGCGGTCAACGATGACCATCGCGTCCGGCGCGGCTTCGAGCAGGTCCTTGAACTTCTGGTCGGCCCGCTTGCGGTCGGTGATGTCTCGGATCGCGCTCATCACCATCGCGCCTTCTTCGGTGTCGATCGGGCTCAGGCTGATCTCCACTGGAAACTCGCCGCCATCCTTGCGCAGGCCATGCAGCTCCAGCCCCGCCCCCATGGTGCGCGTGCGCGGCGCCCCAAAGAACCCGCTGCGGTGCCCCAGGTGCGCGCCCCGGTAGCGGTGTGGCAACAGCACCTCCACGGCCTGCCCTAGCAATTCGGTCCTTTCATAGCCAAACACGCGCTCGGCCTGGGAGTTGACCAGGACGATGCGGCCTGTCACGTTGACCATCACGATCGCGTCGGGTGTGGATTCGAGCAGGTCACGGAACCGCGCCTCCAGCAGCTTGGCCTCGCGCTGGACCTTGAGCTGGGTGACATCCTTCTTGCTCGACAGAAAGTACAGCAGTTGGCCAGCTTCGTCGCGCACGGCCTTGGTGGACACGTTGACATGCACCAGCGATCCATCCTTGCGGCGGCGCACCGACTCGTGCACGGTGCTGCTCAGGCCCCGCAGGGCCTCGGCCCGGATCTCGTCTTCTTCGTGGGCCCGGTTCTCGGGAACGATGAGATCAATGAGGCGCCTGCCCTGAGCCTCTGCCGGTGCATAGCCAAAGATCGCTTCGGCAGCCGGGTTCCAGTTGAGCACCACCCCCTCAGGCGACAGCACCAGCAGCGCATCGGGGTTTTGCTCCCAATATGCGGCAGAAAAATCAGATGCCATGCAGAACTCCCTGTGGGGACCCATCCCTCTGCATCCCGTTGTTGTGTTTGTGTGCGACTGCGGATGCAAGCCCGTGCCATCGCCCGCGCGGGCCCATGGCTGGACCCATCTTAGGCGGGAAGCCTCTCGATTGCCAACTCTGAAATGCCACAGCCAGTTCCGCGCCGCCGACCATCGGGGCAGTTTGGCCCTGGGCGGAGCCCTGCAGCCGCCAGACGACAAAAAGCCCCTGCACCAACAAGGGAACAGGGGCTTGCGAAACGGCGCAAAAGCCGCGCTGGCTTACATGTGGTCGATCATGACCTGGCCAAAACCCGAGCAGCTCACCTGGGTGGCTCCGTCCATCAGGCGGGCAAAGTCGTAAGTCACCTTCTTGGAGGCAATCGACTTCTCCAGCGAACTGATGATCAGGTTGGCAGCCTCGATCCAACCCATGTGGCGCAGCATCATCTCGGCCGACAGGATCTCGGAGCCGGGGTTCACATAGTCCTTGCCTGCATATTTGGGGGCCGTGCCGTGGGTGGCTTCAAAACAGGCCACCGAGTCGGACATGTTGGCGCCGGGCGCAATGCCGATCCCGCCCACCTGGGCTGCGAGCGCATCGGAGATGTAATCGCCATTGAGGTTGAGCGTGGCCACCACCGAATACTCGGCCGGGCGCAGCAGGATCTGCTGCAGGAAGGCATCGGCGATGCTGTCCTTGATGGTGATGTCCTTGCCCGTCTTGGGGTTCTTGAGCTTGCACCACGGGCCGCCGTCTATCAGCTCGGCACCGAACTCTTTTTGCGCCAGGGCGTACGCCCAGTCGCGGAAGCCACCTTCGGTGTACTTCATGATGTTGCCCTTGTGGACGATGGTCACGCTGGGCTTGTCGTTGTCGATGGCGTACTGGATGGCCTTGCGCACCAGGCGTTCGGTGCCCTCGATGGAGACGGGCTTGACGCCGATGCCCGAGGTGTTGGGAAAGCGGATTTTCTTCACGCCCATCTCGTCCTGCAGGAACTTGATGAGCTTCTTGGCCTTGTCCGACTCGGCTTCGAACTCGATACCGGCATAGATGTCCTCCGAGTTCTCGCGGAAGATCACCATGTTGGTCTTTTCGGGCTCTTTCAGCGGCGAAGGCACGCCCTTGAAATACTGCACGGGGCGCAGGCAGACATACAGATCCAGCTCCTGGCGCAGTGCCACGTTCAGCGAACGGATGCCGCCACCCACGGGCGTAGTCAGCGGGCCTTTGATCGACACCACGTACTCGCGCAACACCTGCAGGGTTTCTTCGGGCAGCCACACATCAGGGCCGTAGACCTTGGTGGATTTCTCGCCCGCATACACCTCCATCCAGTGGATCTTCTTCTTGCCGCCATAGGCCTTGGCCACCGCAGCGTCCACCACCTTGATCATCACCGGCGTGATGTCGAGCCCCGTGCCATCGCCTTCAATGAAGGGAATGATGGGCTGGTCCGGCACATTCAGCGACATGTCGGCATTGACCGTGATTTTCTGGCCTTCGGCAGGCACCTTGATGTGCTGGTAGCTGGTCATGGAAGGGGTGTCTCCTGTGGAAGCTGAAGCAGATTCAGCAGATGGGGCAAAGCGCTCGGTAGCCAGTCAATTCTAATGACAATTTTTTGGGCAAAGTCCCTGCCAGCCTGCGCGCCGCTGCTATCGTTGCGGGCGAAGCCGTGCAGGTTTGCGCGGCTTCAGATCCTCTCTTTCAACCCCTTCACTGGAAACGGCATATATGAAAAAACTCCTCGCTGTCCTGGTGGCTGGTCTGTTGGGTGCAAGTGCTTTTGCACAGGCGCCTGCAGCCGCTCCGGCCCCCGCCCCTGCAGCCCCAGCGCCCATGGCTGCACCCGCTGCACCTGTAGCTGCTGCCCCGGCACCCGTCGCCAAAACCAAGGCAAAGGCCAAGGCCACCAAAACGGCCAAAAAGAAAACCACCAAGAAGGTCGCCAAGAAAAAGACCACCCACAAGGCAGCCTGACGCTGGCATGCAGCACCCTTCGCGGGGTCATGCACATTGCTTCAAAATCGCCCGCTACTGCGGGCGTTTTCTTTTTCCGTTCTTTTCCCCTTCTTTTGCCCGTCGGTTCGGCGCCCCTTGTGCGGACGCTGCCCCCCTGTCCAGAAAGCCTTGCCCATGACCGCTTTTGCACTTGCCTTGCCTTTTTCCGCTGCCACACGGCGCACCGTGGCCGCCGCGCTGTTGACCGCTGCTGCGGGACTGCCGTTCACCACGGCACAGGCCCAGGACGGCCCCCAGCTGAATTTGCAGCGTGTGGAACTGACCGCAGGCATGCACCGCATTGACGCCCAGGTGGCCGCCACGCCCCAGGAGCGCCAGACCGGCCTGATGCATCGCAAGGAGATGCCCCAGCACGAGGGCATGCTGTTTGTGTTTGAACAACCCGCGCAGCAGTGCTTCTGGATGAAGAACACGCTGCTGCCGCTCACGGCAGCGTTTGTGGATGACGACGGCACCATCGTGAACCTGGCCGACATGAAGCCCCAGACGCTGGATTCGCACTGTTCGGCAAAACCGGTGCGCTACGTGCTGGAGATGAACCAGGGATGGTTTGCCAAGAAAAACATCAAGGCAGGCGCCAAGCTGGGTGGAGCGCTTTTCAGCCGCAAGTGACGCAGGACCACCCAGCGACTTGCGCAGATCGGGATGCCACAGCCCCATAGGCCTTGGCCCTGGGCCCTGCCGCTTGCCCGAGCGCTGTCTTGCCGACATCGCACTCCCAGGATCCGGGAGTGCAAATTACTATCATTTATATAGCTACCAGCGCTTATCCAGCAAGCGCCAGATGCCAAAAACGCCTCAAAGTCCCCAACAAAAAACGGCCCGAAGGCCGTTTTTTGTTGCCCGCAGACCTCAGTCCGTCAGGACAGATCACTCGCGGGGCGCGGATCGCGCATCAGGCGAAGTTGGCTTCGGCAAACTTCCAGTTCACCAGCTTGTCGAGGAAGGTCTCAACGAACTTGGGACGCATGTTGCGGTAGTCGATGTAGTACGCGTGTTCCCACACGTCCACGGTGAGCAGCGCCTTGTCGGCGGTGGTCAGCGGCGTGCCGGCGGCGCCGGTGTTGACGATGTCCACGCTGCCATCGGCCTTCTTCACCAGCCAGGTCCAGCCCGAACCGAAGTTGCCCACGGCAGACTTCACGAACGCTTCCTTGAAGGCTGCGTAGCTGCCCCACTTGGCGGTGATGGCTGCAGCCAGTGCACCAGAAGGCTCACCGCCGCCCTGGGGAGCCATGCAGTTCCAGAAGAAGGTGTGGTTCCAGATTTGCGCTGCATTGTTGTAGATGCCGCCGCTCGACTTCTTGACGATCTCTTCGAGCGTCATGGCTTCGAACTCGGTGCCCTTTTGCAGGTTGTTCAGGTTCACCACATAGGCGTTGTGGTGCTTGCCATGGTGGTACTCCAGGGTTTCCTGGCTGTAGTGCGGAGCCAGGGCATCGATGGCGTAGGGCAGCGGGGGAAGGGTATGTTCCATGGTGGTGTTTCCTTGTGGTTTGAAATTCCGGGATGCCATCTGCAACGCTTTTCTTTCCTGAGCAATGCAGTCGGACACAGCGCGAAGGGGGCATTGTAGGAACATCAGGTGACCTGTGCAGCGTGAGGCCACCCAGATCCGGTCTGTAGCACCACAAACCGCTGCTGTCCTACAGAGGCGCGCCTTCTACCGCGCCGGGACATCACCCCGTTACAGCAGTCGCGGCTGGGCCACCGTCACGTCCACCACGCCATCGGCCAGTGTGGCGCGCAGGGCATCGCCAGGCTGGGCCTGGCGCACGCTGGTCACGGCCCGGCCCTCGGTATCGGTGAGCAGCGCGTAGCCGCGCTGCAGCACCAGGCGCGGGTCGAGCAGCTCCAGCCGCAAGGCCGCGCGGTCGAGCCGCTCGGCCTGCTGCACCAGGAGCCGTTGCATTTTTTGAGGGAAATCGGCCTCCAGCGCTTTCTGGGATTGCGCAAGCCGCTGCAATTTTAATAGCACTCCATGGCGCATGCGCTGGGCCAGGCGTGCCAGTTGCATCTGCTCACGCGCCACCAGGCCCGACGGGCGGCCCAGCCGCGCCGCCGCCTGGTCCAGCCGCTGGTGCCGGGTGTCGAGCTGGCGCTGCACGCCGTCGCTGATACGCCCAGCCAGCAGCCCGAGCGCCCCCAGCCACACATCGCGCGGCTGGGCCACCAGCTCAGCGGCGGCGGTGGGCGTGGGGGCGCGCAGGTCGGCGCAAAAGTCGGCGATGGTGAAGTCGGTCTCGTGCCCCACCCCGCTGATGAGCGGCACGGGGCTTCGCACGATGGTCCGGGCCAGTTGTTCGTCGTTGAAAGCCCAGAGATCTTCGATGGAACCGCCCCCGCGCACCAGCAAGATCACGTCAATGGGGGGATTTTTGGTCAAATCAGCCCCTGGCGCTTGCCCCGCTTGCGCAAGTAGATACAGTTTTGATAGCGCCGCAACCAACGAAGCAGGTGCTGCGGCGCCCTGCACCTGCGCAGGCACCAGCACCACCGGAATGTGCGGCACGCGACGGCGCAGCGCCGTGACCACGTCGTGAAGGGCCGCAGCCCCGGTGGACGTGACAAGGCCAATGCCACGCGGCTGCAAAGGCAGCGGGCGCTTGCGGGCGTTGTCGAACAAGCCTTCTGTTTCGAGCTGCGCCTTCAGGCGCAGGAACTGCTCGAACAACGCGCCCTGCCCGGCCCGCTGCATGCTTTCCACAATGAACTGCAGATCGCCCCGCGCCTCGTACACCGAAAGGCGCCCGCGCACTTCCACCAATTCGCCATCGCGCGGCGAAAAGTCAAGCAGGCTGGCGGCGCGGCGGAACATGGCGCAGCGCAACTGGCCGTTCGCGTCTTTGACCGAGAAGTAGCAATGTCCGCTGGATGCGCGCGAGAAGCCCGTGATCTCGCCGCGCACCGCGACAGGATTGAAGCGCGCCTCCAGAGCATCAGCAATGGCGCGGCATAGCGCGCCAACTTCCCAGACGCGCGGCGCCGCTGCGGGGCTGGGGCGCTCAAACATGAGAAACGGCGGGCGTTTGCGCCGCGCGCACCGCGCAAGTACTCCACAGAATCTGGCCAGCGGCGGTTACCACAGCCACATAACTAAAAACCGCCCGCAAAACACCAGAGCACGTACAAGTTATTGATTTATATAGCTTTTTCATTGCGCAATTTTTCATCAATCTGTTGCAAGCACGGCGTGGCGCCACTTTGCGTGGCCTGGAACAGTGGTTGCCCACAAAGTTATCCACAGATTTTGTGGGTGAGCAGATGGGGCGACGGCGCGCACAGCAACGTAACGGTTTGTGACGAGGTGGGCCCTGCAAGCTGGGCCATAATCGCCGATTGCTTTCATCTGCGCGGAGAGAGATTTGCTGTCCATCATACAAGCCGCAGGCTGGCCCATCTGGCCCCTGATTGCGTGTTCCGTCCTGGGAATGGCGCTGATTTTTGAACGTTTCGTGGCCCTCAAGACGGCCCGTGTCGCCCCCCCGAAATTGCTCGATGAAGCCATTACGGTCTCGTCCAAGGCCGTGCCCACCCCCGACGTGGTGAACCAGTTGGCGCAAAACTCCGCCCTGGGCGAAGTGCTGGCCAGCGGCCTGCGCACCCTCAACAGCAACCCCCAGTGCAGCGAGACCGACCTGCGTGCCGCCATGGAAGGCGCGGGGCGCGCCGTGGCGCACCGGCTTGAAAAATACCTGTCGGCACTGGCCACCATCGCCTCGGCCGCGCCCTTGCTGGGCCTGCTGGGCACGGTAATCGGCATGATCGAGATCTTTGGCTCGCAGGCGGGCAGCGGTGGCGTGGGCCAGGCCATGGGTGGCGGCAACCCGGCCCAGCTGGCGCATGGCATCTCGATCGCGCTCTACAACACGGCTTTTGGCCTCATCGTGGCCATCCCGGCACTGATCTTCTGGCGCTACTTCCGCGCCCGGGTGGATGCCTATCTGCTCACCTTGGAGTTGGCTTCGGAACAATTTGTGCGCCACATCCTGCGTTTGCGGAAGAAGTGAAATGAACTTCCGTCCCCGCGCCAAGGAAGAGCCGGAGATCAACCTGATCCCGTTCATCGACGTGCTGCTGGTGATCCTCATCTTTCTGATGCTGACCACCACCTACAGCAAGTTCACCGAGCTGCAGCTCACGCTGCCCGTGGCCGATGCCGAGCAGCAACGCGACCACCCCAAGGAAGTCATCGTGTCCGTGGCCGCCGACGGGCGCTACGCCGTCAACAAGACGGGCGTGGACGGCAAAAGCGTGGACGCGATCGCGCAGGCCTTGCGCAGTGCCGCCACAGCGGGCACGGGCAGTGTGGTCATCATCAGTGCCGATGCGATGGCGCCGCACCAGTCCGTGGTTTCGGTGATGGAGGCCGCGCGCCGCGTGGGCCTCACGCAGATCACGTTTGCCACGCAGTCTTCGGCTGCGGCGCGCAGCCCCAGCCGCTGACACGCATGGCTGCCCCCGGGCTGCAGCCTCCCTCGCCCAGCGCCCCCGCATTGCGGGGCGCAGCCCTCCCCCCACCCGCCTCCGGGCTCCAGAAAATCTGGCGGACACGCGGCCCGCTCGCCTGGGTGCTGTGGCCGGTCTCGCAGGTGTACCGCACGCTGGTCGGTATGCGGCGCGGGCTTTACCGCATCGGCCTGCTGAAGGCGGAGCACCCTGGCCGCCCGGTCATCGTCGTGGGCAACGTGATTGCCGGAGGCGCAGGTAAAACGCCTGTGGTCATTGCCGTTGTCCAGCATCTGCAAGGTCTGGGCCTGCGCCCCGGCGTGGTCTCACGCGGCTACGGCCGCAGCACCACCGACTGCCGCGAGGTGACGCCCGACAGCCCCGCCCATGAGGTGGGCGATGAACCCGCCCTTATCGCGCGCAACTGCCGGGTGCCCGTGTTTGTGGCGCCTCGCCGCATCACCGCCGCCCGCGCCCTGCGGGCTGCTTACCCGGACACCGACGTGATCGTTTGCGACGATGGCCTGCAGCACCTGGCCCTGGCGCGCGATCTGGAGGTCTGCATCTTCAACGAACAGGGCGTGGGCAACGGTTTCCTGCTGCCAGCGGGGCCCCTGCGTGAGCCCTGGCCACGCGCGGTGGATTTTGTGCTGCATGCAGGGACTCTGCCGCCTGGAAGCGACCCCGCCCATGCCTATGGCCTGCAACGCCGACTGGCCCCCTATGCCCTGCGTGCGGACGGCACCCGGGTGCCACTGTCGGACCTGCAAGGCCAGCCGCTGCATGCCGTGGCGGCCGTGGCACGCCCCGAAGTGTTCTTTGCCATGCTGCAGGGTCAGGCGCTGCAGCTGGCACACACGGAAGCCTTACCAGATCACTATGATTTTGATAGCTGGAACCGCTCATCTGACAAGCGCCACCCGCTAATTTGCACCGAAAAAGACGCTGTCAAGCTCTGGCAACACCACCCGGACGCGTTGGCCGTGCCCCTGCAATTGCACATCGACCCGGCCTTTTTCGCAGCGCTGGATGCGCGCCTGCTGGCCTTGGGCGTCCAAAGGCATTAATGATTCACCGCCCGGGCCGCCGCTATCATCCTTGCCTGCCCGAACGAACCTCCTGGAAAGCGCTGTCACCATGGATCCCAAACTGCTTGAACTGCTGGTCTGCCCCGTCACCAAAGGCCCGCTGACCTACGACCGCGATGCCCAGGAACTGGTCTCCCGCAGCGCTCGCCTGGCCTATCCGGTGCGGGACGGCATCCCGGTGCTGCTCGAAAACGAAGCCCGCACACTCACCGACGAGGAACTGGAGCAATGAGCGCAGCAACGGATCCCGGCACGCCAGGCGTTGCGACCGCGAGCGGTCGCTTCACGGTGCTGATCCCAGCGCGCATGGCATCCAGCCGCTTGCCCGACAAACCCCTGGCCGATATCGCGGGCCTGCCCATGGTGGTACGGGTGGCCCAGCGCGCCGCCCAAAGTGCAGCAGCCCGCGTGGTGGTGGCAGCCGATGACCCTCGCATCCTGCAGGCCTGCGCCGCCCATGGCGTACAAGCGATACTGACCCGCGCCGACCACCCCAGCGGCAGCGACCGCCTGGCCGAAGCCTGTACCCAGCTGGGCCTGGACGGGGACGACGTGGTCGTCAACGTGCAAGGCGATGAACCTTTGATAGACCCCGGCCTCATCGACGCTGTGGCAGCCCTCCTGCCCACCCAGCCGGAGGCCAGCATGGGCACCGCAGCCCACGCCATTGCGTCACTGGCCGACTACACCAACCCCAACGTGGTGAAAGTGGTGCTGGACGCGCGTGGCCTGGCCCACTACTTCAGCCGCGCGCCCATCCCTTTTGCGCGGGACCATATGGGATTGGCCTGGTGGCAAGGTGCCGCCGAGGCGGCGGCACCCGGTGTAGCAGCCCTGGCGGGGTTCGCGCCACTGCGGCATGTGGGCATCTACAGCTATCGTGCGGGCTTTCTGCGCCAATTTCCTGCCCTGACACCCGCCCCCACCGAGGCGGTCGAAGCGCTGGAGCAACTGCGCGCGCTGTGGCACGGCCACCGCATTGCGGTTCACCTGGCCAAAGCGGCCCCTGGCCCAGGCGTGGATACGCCCGAAGACCTGGAACGGGTTCGCCGCCTTTTTCGATGAGGAGCGGGCCGGTGGCGCGCGCCGTGCTGGTCCGCCGAATGCCCCGGCTATCCACCCTGCGACACCCCTGCCCAACCCGGTGCAGCATGTAAGTCAGCGCAAGGGAGTCGCATGCTATCCTCGACCGCAACGAGAGCACCGCATCCCGGGCGCACAGAACGGCTTCAGGCGCCCTTCGAACGTCCCCGCCAGCGGCGCCAACCGATTTCTAACCTTCGAGGACTTCCATGAGACTGATTTTGTTGGGCGCGCCTGGCGCCGGAAAGGGCACGCAAGCCACGTTCATCTGCCAGAAGTACGGCATCCCCCAGATCTCCACCGGCGACATGCTGCGCGCAGCCGTCAAGGTCGGCACCCCTCTGGGCCTGCAGGCCAAGGCGGTGATGGATTCGGGCGCCCTGGTCAGTGACGACATCATCATCGGTCTCGTCAAGGAGCGCATCACGCAAGCAGACTGCGCCAACGGCTTCCTGTTCGACGGCTTCCCCCGCACCATTCCCCAGGCCGATGCCATGAAGGCAGCGGGCGTCAAGCTCGACTACGTGCTCGAAATCGATGTGCCTTTTGACGCCATCATCGAACGCATGAGCGGCCGCCGCTCGCACCCCGCCAGCGGCCGCACCTACCATGTCAAGTTCAACCCGCCCAAGGTGGAAGGCAAGGACGACGTGACGGGCGAAGAGCTGATCCAGCGCGAAGACGACAAGGAAGAAACCGTCAAGAAGCGCCTGCAGGTCTACAGCGACCAGACGCGCCCCCTGGTGGACTATTACAGCAATTGGGCCCAGGCCGAACCCGAGCTGGCTCCCAAGTACCGCGCCATCAGCGGCACGGGCAGCGTGGACGAGATCACGGCACGCGCACTGCAGGCACTGGCCAGTTAAGGCTCGGGGCTATCGCCCCTTGCAACCAGCGACGCCATGGCAGCAGGGCGTCGCTTTTTTTATGCGGTGCAGGGAACAGTTTCAGGTCTTTCGCATGGCTATCCCCGGGCCATACCGATGGCTCAGGCTGGGCTGGAGCGTAAGCCGTAGGCTTTGCCATCCACAAACAGGTATTCCGCCCGCAGCACCGCGTCGCCCTTCTCTTCGCGCAGGGTAAAGCCCACCACCGATACCGCAGTGCCGGGTTTGATCTCCTGCACCTGCCAGGCCTGCATGCGGGTCAGGGGCGCCAGCTCCACCTCCCAGCGGCGGTCTTTGCGGGTAGGCAAAACCGTCTTGGCCAGCAAGGCCTTGCCATCCACGGGGGACACCTGCGCAGGCACCACACGCTGGGCCAGATCCGCAGGCAGCTTCAGTTCCGCAGGTGTCTCCAGCTCCAGCTCGGCGTGTGGATTTTGCCAGCGCACTTTGCGCACGGTGCCTTCCAGGTAGATGGGACGGTCGGGGTCAAAACTGCTCCACCCATGGTGGGCACGCGCGCCCCAGGGAATGGCCGTGGCAGCCAGGAGCACGTGGCGGCGTTGCAGGCTCATCGGTTCTCTCCTTGTCATGTCCGATCAGAGGTAAGCAATCCAGCGGCCACACACCACCACAGCCAGCCAGATCACGGTGGAACCCAGCATCTGTACCCGCGCCAGAGCATCCAGGCGAGCCAGGGAACCCCGCCCATGGAACCACGCGGCGTTGCAACCTGCAAGCATTAACAGCAGCATCTTCAAGGTGAATGCGCGGCTGGCGAGCAGTTCGGCAGGCTGTGTGGCAAACATCAAGAGGCCCGACGCCGCCGCCAAGCCAAAACCACACAATGCCAGCGACAGGCTGAGCCGCGCCAAATCCTTGACGGGCAGCGCCGCCCCACGGCCAAACACCCGCAACTCCAGCAAGACCAAGTTGCCCAGCAGCAAGGCAATGCCTACGATGTGCACCACCTCCAGCGCGGGGTAGGCCCACGCATGGGACTTAAGAGCTGCAAAAAACATCGGAGCGGCCTTGTTGCTCAGTGCAGCAGTTCGAGCATCAGCGAGATCCTGGCCTTCAAGGGGGATAGCCCTTTGGAGTCCGGTAATGCGTCCCCCGGCTTGGGCAGCACCTGCCCCTCGGAGCAACGTGTGGTCCGCACCACGCGCACACCCGCCTCCTGGGCACGCAGCAATGCGGCCTCCAGAGCATGGTGGATGGTGCCATTGCCGGTGCAGGCCACCACCAGCCCCTGGACCCCATCTCGCACCAGTGCGTCCACCATGGTTCCCGATGCGCCAGCGTGGCTGATGACCACTTCCACGCGGGGCCAGGCTGCGGCATTCACTACATTTTGAATAGCATTCAATGCTGGAACACCAGGCGCCAGGGGCCAATCCTGCACAAGGCGGACAGCCCCCTCCTCCACCCAACCCAAAGGCCCGGCCTCGCCCGAGTTGAACGCATTCACCCGGTAGGGGTGCACCTTCTGAACCTGCCGTGCCCCATGAATTTCGCCAGCGGCGACCGCCAGCACACCCCGTGCGCCGGGCGTGACCGCCACAGCAACAGCATCCAGAAGATTCTGAGGCCCATCGGGCGTGAGCGCCGTGGCCGGGCGCATGGCACAGGTCAGCACCACGGGTTTCGCGCGGGTGTCCAGCACTTCATGCAGAAACCAGGCCGTCTCTTCCAGCGTGTCGGTTCCGTGGGTAATGACTACACCACGCACCTCGGGATCTTCCAGGTGGTGCGCACAGCGCAGCGCCATCGCCTGCCACACATGGCCATCCATGTCCTTGCTGTCGATCTGGGCCACCTGCTCCGCCACCAGCACGCCCCGCGCGGCCTGCTGCAATCCGGGAACAGCTGCAAGCAGCTGCCCGACCCCTACCTGCGCAGCGGTGTAGCCGATGTTGTCGCCAGCCTGCGCGGACGTGCCTGCAATGGTCCCTCCGGTACCCAAAACCACAATTTTTTGCCCACTCACTTGCGTACTCCGAAAAACTGGTGAAAAATACAGTTACTGGATTAAAAAACAGTTATCCATCACTGTAGCCGCCTCCACCGGAAACCACCATGCTCGACAACCCGAAACTCACTGCCCGCCAGCAACAGATTCTGGATCTCATCCAGACGGCCATTGCACGCACCGGGGCGCCCCCCACCCGTGCAGAGATCGCTGCCGAACTGGGGTTCAAGTCGGCCAACGCGGCAGAAGAACATCTCCAGGCGCTGGCGCGCAAAGGCGTGATCGAGCTGGTCAGTGGCACATCCCGTGGCATCCGGTTGCGCGGTGACACCGTGCGCTCCATCAATGCAGCGCGCGGCAACCAGTTCAGCCTACCGATTCCCGGACTCTCACAACTGTTGCTACCCCTGGTGGGACGTGTGGCGGCAGGGTCGCCCATTCTCGCGCAGGAACACGTTGACCAAACCTACAGTGTGGAAAACAGCCTGTTCCATCACAAGCCCGATTACCTGCTCAAAGTGCGCGGTATGTCGATGCGCGATGCCGGAATCATGGATGGCGATCTGCTGGCTGTGCAGTCCACCCGCGAAGCCCGCAACGGCCAGATCATCGTGGCCCGCCTGGGAGACGATGTGACGGTCAAGCGCCTGCGCCGTACTGCGACCGCCATCGAACTGCTGCCCGAGAACCCGGATTACCCGGTCATCGTGGTGCAGCCCGGCGAACCCTTTGAGATTGAAGGGCTCGCCGTCGGCCTCATCCGCAACACCATGCTGATGTAGCCACACCGCTCCATCGCATTCACTCATGAATTAGTTCGTTAGCTGCCGCACTGCAGGTGGCGGGCGTTTGGCGCACTGGTAAAACCGGTACGCCAGCCCTGCGGTGCCGGTTTATTTTGCAATCCTGCCTATGTCCAACCCCCGACCTTCGGAGTTTTCACATGGGAATTGCCTTGACCACCTTTTCTGCGCTCTCCGGGACTCTGCGTACCCTGACCCACTGGCTCCACACCTTCAAGGAGCCGTCTGCAGCAGACCTGCCTGCGCCCCGCCCCCATCCCGATGACACGGACCCGGGCCGCAGGAGCGGATCAGCAGGCACTGACAAGCCCCGCCGTCCATCCAACATCCCCAGCCAACGTCCACCGCGAGGCAACTGGCCCTTTACGGTCAGCCCGCAGACACCACCCACCTGTGCCACCACACGGTTTGTGGCCACCAATACCGATGCCCGGGCGTTCATACCGTCGCCAGCCGCTACCCGCGTTGCCTGTGGATCATCCAGATTGGCAGACGGCTCAGGCGGCAGGGCTGCCAAGGTCCTGCGCAGGGTCCCCACATCGGGCGGCTCAGGCCGACTGGTGATCGCTGGCCGCATGGCCGATGTGTGCGCCGAGCTAGACCGCCTGGCTGCATCCGAGGCGGCGCTGCAAGCCTGTTGAGCCCAAGGCATGCACCACCCAGCGATCCATTGACTGCTTTGCATATGGAGGGTGCTGCCTGATCGCTGTGGACTGCGCTTGTCGAGGTCGCCAACACTCCGTCACCAAAAGCCCCATCCTTTCCTGTGCCAGGGGGCGGTCCGGTATGAAACGACCGGCGTGGCCAAGGCACAATGTCGGGATGAACATTGTGATTCTCGACGACTACCAGGACGCAGTCCGCAAGCTCCACTGCGCATCCCGGCTCGACGCGTACACCGCCAAGGTCTACACCAATACCGTCAAGGGGCTGGGCCAGCTGTCCGTCCGCCTCAAAGACGCTGACATCATCGTGCTTGTGCGGGAGCGCACCCAGATCACCCGTCAACTGGTGGAGAAACTTCCCCGTCTCAAGCTCATCGCGCAAACCGGCAAGATCGGCAATCACATTGATGTAGCTGCCTGTACGGAACGTGGGATTGCAGTGGCAGAAGGCATAGGCTCACCCGTGGCCCCCGCAGAGCTGACGTGGGCACTTGTCATGGCCGCAATGCGCCGACTGCCGCAGTACATCTCCAACCTCAAGCATGGCGCCTGGCAACAATCAGGGCTGAAGACGGCGTCCATGCCTCCCAATTTTGGCCTTGGCAGCGTGCTGCGGGGCAAAACGCTGGGTATCTGGGGTTATGGCCGCATTGGCCAATTGGTGGCGGGCTACGGGCGTGCTTTTGGAATGAACGTCCGCATTTGGGGGCGTGAGGCATCACGCGCCCAGGCCTTGACGGATGGATACCAGGCTGCCACCACGCGCGAGGAGTTTTTCTCGCAATGCGATGTGATCTCGCTCCACCTTCGGCTCAACGACGAAACGCGCGGCATCGTCTCACTCGAAGATCTGTCTTGCATGAAGCCCACCTCCCTGCTGGTCAACACTTCGCGTGCCGAGCTGATTGAGACCGATGCCCTGATTGCCGCCCTGAACCGGGGCCGCCCCGGTATGGCCGCTGTCGATGTATTCGAGAGCGAACCCATCCTTCAGGGCCATGCCCTGCTGCGGCTGGAGAACTGCATTTGCACGCCCCACATTGGCTATGTAGAGCAAGACAGCTATGAGCTTTATTTTGGTGCAGCGTTCGACAATGTGGTGAATTTCATCAAAGGCACTCCCACCAACATCGTGAATCCAGGCGCACTGCAGGTGCGGCGTTAATTTGGCGCAAAAATCGGGCACATCCATCCTCGCTATTGCGGGAAGCAACAAGACTGGAAGCTCCTGACCTCAGTACGATTGCACCTTCTGCTGCGCCTAGCGCCGGTTTTGGTCATCGCCCGAGTCTTCAACAAACTCCAGCTCCTGGGCATTGAGCAGCCAAGCAGAACAACCTGCCCACCCCACCTAGCTGCATTTGAACAACAAAAAAAGGGCTTCCCAAAGGAAGCCCTTTTGTTTGGCGCTCTCCAAAGCCAAAAAGACCTTGAAGAGCCAGACCACTCCGATTACAGAGGGGTCTTCTTGCCGTCCTTGTAGACGTACAGAGTGATGGCGGGGTTCTTCATTTCGCCATTGGGTTCAAAAGCGATGGTGGAGGTCACACCCTTGAAGTTGGACTTGGCCAGTTCGTTCACATACACCTTGGGGTCCACGGAGTTGGCGCGCTTCATAGCGTCCACCAGCAGGAACGTGGCGTCGTAGGTGTAGGGGCTGTAGACTTGGAACTGGTTGGGGTACTTGGCATCGTACTTGGCCTTCCAGGCCGTGCCACCGGGCATCTTGGCCAGCGAAGAACCGCCTTCAGCACAGATCACGTTGCCCAGGGTCTTGGCACCCGCTGCGAGCTTGGCGATTTCAGACGTGCAGACGCCGTCACCACCGAAGTACTTGACGTTGCCCATGCCCAGTTGTTCCATCTGGCGCAGCATGGGGCCGGCTTGAGGGTCCATACCGCCGTAGAACACGGCATCAGGGTTCTTGGACTTGATGGCCGTCAGGATGGCCATGAAGTCGGTAGCCTTGTCGGTCGTGAACTGCTCGTCCACCACTTTCATGCCCTTGGCAGTGGCAGTCTTCTTGAACACGTCTGCCACACCTTGGCCGTAAGCGGTACGGTCGTCGATGATGGCAACGGTCTTCAGCTTGAGCGTATCCACAGCGTAGAACGCCAGGCCAGCGCCCAGGGCGTTGTCATTGGCGATGATACGGAAGGTGGTCTTGTAGCCAGGCTTGGTCAGGTTGGGGTTGGTCGCAGCGCCCGTCACCATCGGGATGCCGCAGTCGTTGTAGACCTTGGAAGCAGGAATGGTGGTACCGGAGTTGAGGTGGCCGACAACGCCTGCAACTTTGGAGTCGCACAGCTTTTGTGCAGCGGCCGTGCCCTGCTTTGGATCGGCAGCGTCATCTTCAGCTTGAAGTTCGAACTTGATCTTCTTGCCGCCGATGGTGATGCCTTGAGCGTTCAGCTCTTCAATGGCCATGCGGGCGCCATTTTCGTTGTCCTTGCCGTAGTGGGCTTGGGCGCCGGAAACCGGAGCCACATGGCCGATCTTGACCACCTGCTCTTGTGCAGAGGCCACACCAGCAACAGCCGCGATAGCAGCAACCACGGTCAGTTTCAACTTCAATTGCATATCAAATCTCCAGTAAAGATAAACGCTGAGAATCTTCTTGTGTCTCAACGCAGGCGAACATATCGCAATTTACGGGCCAGATCATTAGGGAACACGATTAAACGCGAGAGAAACCACAGGGGAATACCCTGTCATCCCTTTGGCACCGAGGCCGCGCCACTGGCCAGCTCGTCTGCCACCGCCTCGTACACGGCATGCCGGACCACGGATTCAATCTCTTCACGCAGTCGCGGCAGCACCGATCGTGTCTGCTCCTGCACCACGGTGGCGATGGCTTCGCGCAAACGTTGATCCAGCACAACGTCCACACGCTGCATGACCCTGTGCACCATGTACTCCTCCATGCCTTCCGGCAGTGGCCGGGTGAACTGCGGTCTGGGCGTCTTTGAAAACCCGAGGGTCGACGCGAGAGATGCAGGCGAAGACGAAGACGCGGGAGCCACTGCCGCCGCAACGGGAGCATGGTGAACCAACGGAGCGGGCGCACTCTGCACGGGCGCTGGTGCAGCCGGGCGTGGCGCCATCACAGCAGGCGGGCGGGCACTGGGCAGAGGGGGGCTCAGCGGTCGTGTCGCAGGCTGCGCTGCTGTCGGGCTGGGTCTTGCCGCGGGCAACGCGGACGGAGACATGACCGTGGTGCGCAATGGTGCAGAGGACGCCGGCGGCAGAGGCGCGGAGTCCGGCACCTGCACCACTTCGGTGAGGGTGGGAACAAAGCGTGGGGGCGTTTTGGGAGGAGGCAGCGCCATCAGCCAGCTTTCAGCACCAAGTCGTGGCGAGTGATGGCATAGCCGCGCGATGCATAGTGGCGCCAGCGCGCCCGGGCCTCGCCACGATCCAACTCATCCTGCGCACTCACCACTTCCACCAACCGATCAAACCGGCCAAATCCCTCCGGCACCTCCGCGTGCAGGTTCAGTAGCACTCCATGGTGCGGGGCAGACCGGGCATCGGCAGTCAGCAACACGGGAGACGCATGGACCAGGTCTTCATCAGCATCGCCAAGGCAATGGGCCACAAAGTCCTGCGGAGCAAGGGCCCAGAGCATGCGGTCCAGCGCCGCCAAGGTGTCGGGCGGCGCCGCAATCACCAAGCGGGCCCCGCTGCGCTGCACCTTGCGCGCAAAGCGGCATGCGTAGGCCAGTTTGTCCGGCGCATTGAAATGAAACGCAACCTCGGTCATGGCACGCTCAGGCCGTCTTGGTGCGCACGGAGCGTTTTGCCGCCGCAGGCTTGGAAACCGGCTTGGCACGGGCCTGGCCCATCAGATAGTGCACCAGAAGTCCCACCGGCCGCCCTGTGGCACCTTTTGCGGCGCCACCCTTCCAGGCCGTGCCAGCAATATCCAGGTGCGCCCATGGCACGTCGCCCACGTACTTTTGCAGGAACTTCGCGGCGGTGATGGAGCCCCCCGCACGGCCGGCTACATTGCCCATGTCGGCGAAATTGCTCTTGAGACCATCGGCATAGTCGTCGTCCAGCGGCATGCGCCAGCAAGGGTCCTGGGCAGACTCGCCGGCCTGCTGCAATGCGGATGCCAGGGGATCGTTGTTGGCGAACAGACCACTGCGCACACCACCGAGCGCAATCACGCAGGCGCCGGTCAGGGTGGCAATGTCCACCACGGCGGCAGGCTTGAAGCGGGCGGCGTAGGTGAGCGCATCGCACAGCACCAGACGGCCTTCGGCGTCGGTGTTCAGGATTTCGATGGTCTGACCGCTCATGCTCGTGACCACGTCACCCGGCTTGACGGCACGGCCATCGGGCATGTTCTCGCAGGCGGGTATCAGCCCCACCACATTGATCGAGGGCTGCAACTCTCCCAGAGCGCGAAAGGTGCCCAGCACGCTGGCAGCGCCGCACATGTCGAACTTCATCTCGTCCATCTCCGGGGCAGGCTTGATGGAGATGCCCCCGGTATCGAACGTAATGCCCTTGCCCACCAGCACGACGGGAGCCTGGTCCTTGGCCGCGCCGTTGTAGCGCAATTCGATGAATCTCAGGGGTTCCTCGGAACCCCTTGCCACAGCAAGGAAGGCGCCCATGCCCAACCGGGCCACTTCGGCCGGGCCGTGGACCTTGCACTGGATGCGGGGCAGCTTGCTCAGGGTCTTGGCGGCGTCGGCGAGCAGGGTGGGGGTGGCATGGTTGGCGGGGCGGTTGCCCCATTCCCGCGCAAACTCCACCCCAGCCACCAGCGCCACACCGGCGTCGAAGTCCTCGCGCACATCCGGGGCGGTGGGTACACCCACCACGCAGCGGCTCAGACTGCGCGCCTCCACCTTGGTCTTGGTGGTGGTGTAGACATAGCTCACTTCGGCCACGGCCTGCACAGCGGCGCTGACAGAAGCGGCTTGCACGGCCCCGGCAAAACACAACACCACCCGTTTGGTCTGCGGCGCCTTGACGGCACTCCCCACCGCCTGCAGCGCCTGGCGGGTGGCACGGGCAGATCCGTCACCCTGCCCCACCAACACTACGCGACGGGCGGCAACGGCAGGCACCTGGTACAGCTGCAGGTGCTTGCCCGCCTTCGTGGCCAGATCCCCGTTCTTGAGCGCCAGGGCCGCCAGGGCGGACAGCGCATCCTTGCCGGGCTTGAAGCCCTCAGGGAGCAGCACAACCAGCAGGTCGCATTTCTCTGAAGCTGCCGCAGCAAGGTCAAGGGTCTTGAGATCAAAGTTCATAATCGGTGTTTTCCTTTTGAGCGTGCTATGCACTTTGATATGCACGCAAAAGTGCATAGCGCGCTCCTAGCCAATGTTATTCGATTCATCCATCCGCAAGGAGCTGGCGCGCAGCTTTGGCGCGACGCTCGTGGTGCTGGTGACCGTGGTCATGACCATGATGCTCATCCGCACCCTGGGACAGGCATCCAAGGGCAGCGTGAGCCCTTCCGATGTGATGCTGGTCATGGGCTTCACGGTGCTGGGGCAGTTGCCCACCATCTTGAGCCTAAGCCTCTTCATCGCTGTGGTCGGCACACTTTCGCGCATGTACCGTGACAGCGAAATGGTCATCTGGTTTGCCAGTGGCCGTGGCCTCATCAGCCTGCTGCGGCCCTTGCTGCGTTTTGCGTGGCCGGTCATGGTTGTCATTGCTGTGCTGTCGCTGCTGGTGTGGCCCTGGGCCAACTCCCAGATTCAGGAACTCAAGACGCGCTACGAACAACGCAGCGACATCGACCGCATCGCGCCCGGCGAATTCCAGGAATCCTCCAACGGCAGCCGGGTGTTCTTCATCGACAAGGACAGCCCCGACACGCAGGCTGGCAACAACATCTTCATCGCCGCCACCGACGGCGCCCGCGAATCCGTGACCTCTGCGCGCAGCGCGCGGCTGGAGACACGGGGCGGCGAGCGCATGGCGGTGCTGAGCGAAGGCCAGCGCCTGGAGACCTCGCGCGACAAGCCCGGCGTCAAGATCAGCGAGTTCGCCGAATACGGCACCCGCATTGGCTCAGCACCTGCAGGCTCGGCGGAAGAACTCTCCGTCAAGACCCGCGCCACGCACGAGCTGCTGATGCAACCCTTGCCCGCTTACCGCGCCGAGCTGGGCTGGCGCCTGGGGCTGGCGCTGGCCGCCATCAACTTCGTCGTGCTGGGCCTGGCCGTGGCCAGCGTCAACCCGCGCGCTGCGCGCAGCACCAGCCTGGTGTTCGCGCTTTTTGCATTCATCGTGTACTACAACCTCATGACGCTGGGGCAAAGCTGGGTGGGTGCGGGCCGGTTGGGCCTGCTGAGCTTCATGGTGCTGCTGCATGGCGGCATGTTGACCATGTCGCTGCTGATCCTGGCTGCGCGCCACAACCACTGGACCGTGCGGCGGCTCTGGCAGCCCCGTCCGACCAGGAGCCCCGCATGAAAACCATTCGCCGCCTGATCCACCGCGAAGCCCTGTTCGCCGTGGCCTTTGTCACCGCCGGATTTCTGGCGCTGTTTTTCTTTTTTGACCTGGTGGACGAACTGCGCTGGGTGGGCCGCACCGGCGCCGAAGGCTACCAGCTCTCGCACGCATTCCTGTTCGTGGTGCTGAGCATTCCCAGCCACCTGTACGAATTGCTGCCCATTACCGTGCTCATCGGAACCATCTTCGTGATGGCGCGGCTCGCCCAAAGCTCCGAGTTCACCATCATGCGCACCAGCGGCATGGGCCCGTGGCGCGCCTTGCGCACCTTGGTGGCGCTGGGGGGCTTCTTTGTACTGTTGACCTTTGCGGTAGGCGACTACATTGCGCCGCTGACCGACCGCGCCGCCCAGCTCGTCAAGGTGCGATACCTGGGGCGCCTGACCACGGGCGCCACCGGCGCCTGGCTCAAGGAGCGCCAGGACGATCACTCCTATGCCGTGAACGTGCGCGCCCTCACGCCCAATGGCGGCATGCTGGACGTGCGCATCTTTGAATTCGATGCCAAGGGCCGGCTGGCATCGCAGACGCGCGCTGCGACAGGCCAGTTTGGGTCAGAAGGGGCATGGAACCTGGAGAATGTAAAGCGCAGCCGGTTTGAACAACGCGGCAGCGACGAGGCGCGTGTGGAGCACCTGGACGCCCCCACCCTGCAATGGCCCACCCGCATCAGCGCCGACATGGTGGCCGCCTCGCTGCTCAAACCCGACCGCATGGCCACCATCGACCTCTTCCAGTACATCCGCCACCTCGACGCCAACGGCCAGTCTGCCCAGCGGTACGAAATCGAGTTCTGGCGCAAGGTGTTCTACCCGCTCAGTTGCCTGGTGATGGTGGTGCTGGCCCTGCCTTTTGCCTACCTGCATTTCCGCTCGGGCGGCATTGCGGGCTATGTGTTTGGCGGCGTCATGGCGGGCATCAGCTTCTTCTTGCTGAACAACGTGTTCGGCTATGCAGGCAACCTGCAGAACTGGTCGCCCTGGCTCACCGCTGCCGCGCCGGGGCTCATCTATTCCGTGCTGTCGCTAGCCGCCTTCGGCTGGCTGGTGCTTCGCCGGTAAAATTTTTTTAAGCCTTTTGGGCCTCTACCGCTTATGCAGCAAGCGCAAGCCGCTATCATTTTATTCGCACACGGATCGCGGGACCCACTCTGGCGCGTGCCGCTGGAAGCCGTTGCGGCGCATATCGCCGCGCAGCAGCCTGGCAGGCCGGTCCTTTGCGCTTACCTGGAACTGTGCACACCATCGCTGCCAGATGCCGCCCAGCAACTCGCCGCGCAGGGCGCCACGCAGGTCACCGTGGTGCCCATGTTCCTGGGCACCGGCAAGCATGCGCGTGAAGACCTGCCCGTGCTGGTGCAGGACCTGCGTGCCGCCCACCCCGGCGTTCATTTCCACGTGCAGACCGCCATCGGCGAAGACCCGCGCATGACCGCATTGATGGCAGAAATCGCGTGCGAGGCGCCCCAAAGCTGAGGTTCTTCCAATATCTCTTAGATGCTTGCAGCATAATGATGCAACCCTTTAGGCGATATCAGATATGAACCTGCACCAATTCCGCTTCGTTCAAGAGGCAGCACGCCGCAACCTCAACCTGACTGAAGCCGCCAAGGCCCTGCACACCTCCCAGCCCGGCGTCTCCAAGGCCATCATCGAGCTGGAAGAAGAACTGGGCGTGGACATCTTTGCCCGCCACGGCAAACGCCTCAAGCGCATCACCGAGCCCGGCCAGCACGTGCTCAAAAGCATCGAAGTCATCATGCGCGAGGTGGGTAACTTGAAGCGCATTGGCGAGCAGTTCAGCGCACAAGACAGCGGCACCTTGAGCATCGCCACCACCCATACCCAGGCCCGCTACGTGCTGCCCGTGCCCGTGGCGCGGCTGCGTGAGGCCTACCCCAAAGTCAACATCAGCCTGCACCAGGCCACGCCGCACGAGGTGGCACGCATGGTGATCGATGAAGTGGCAGAAATCGGCATGGCCACCGAATCGCTGGCTGACTACCCTGAACTCGTGACCCTGCCCTGCTACGAATGGCAGCACGTGCTGGTGGTGCCCAACGACCACCCGCTGGCGCAGAAGGAACGCATCGGCCTCGACGACCTCGCACATGAGGCGCTGATTACCTACCACCCCTCGTTCACGGGCCGGGGCAAGATCGACCAGGCCTTTGCCGCCCGCAAGCTGCAGCCGCGCATCGTGCTCGAAGCCATCGACTCCGACGTGATCAAGACCTATGTGCGCCTGGGCCTGGGCATCGGCATCGTGGCTGAGATGGCCATGCGCGACGACCCGGTGGGCGACTTGGCCGTGCGCCCTGTGGGCCACCTTTTCGGGCAGAGCGTGGCACGCGTTGCCTTCAAGCGCAGCGCCTACCTGCGCAACTTTGTCTACAAGTTTGCCGAACTGCTGAGCGACCGCCTGAGCCGCGACCTCATCGCCCGCGCCATGACCGGGCACGTCAACGACTATGAGCTGTGACTTCGCCGTAGTTCGCCTGTCTTCAAAACACCTTTGATTTTTACGTTGTTGCGCCATGACCCAAGCTAACGCTGCCGCCCGCACCCCAGCCTTCCCCAGCAAGCTGCCCCACGTCGGCACCACCATCTTCACGGTGATGTCGGCCCTGGCCACCGAACACAAGGCCGTCAACCTGGGCCAGGGCTTTCCAGACTTTGAATGCGCCCCTGAGCTGGTGAACGCCGTCACCGCCGCCATGCAGGCCGGGCACAACCAGTACCCGCCCATGCCCGGCATCCCCGCGCTGCGCGAGGCCGTGGCCCGCAAGATCGAGGCGCTGCACGGCCGCGCCTACAACCCCAATACTGAAATCACCGTCACGGCGGGCGCCACGCAGGCCATCATCACCGCCATACTCGCCATCGTGCACCCGGGTGATGAGGTGATCGTGCTCGACCCCTGCTACGACAGCTATGTGCCCAACATCGAGCTGGCCGGTGGCAAAGCCGTGCGCGTGCCGCTCACGCCCGGCACCTTCCGCCCCGACTTCGCCAAGATCAGCGCCGCCATCACGCCGCGCACCCGCGCCATCCTCATCAATAGCCCGCACAACCCCAGCGCCACCATCTGGACGGCCGAGGAAATGCGCCAGCTCGAAGACCTGCTCGCGCCCACCGACATCCTGCTGATCAGCGACGAGGTGTACGAGCATATGGTGTTCGACGGCGCCGACCACCAGAGCGCCGCGCGCTTTGCAGGCCTGGCCGCCCGCGCCTTCATCGTGTCGAGCTTTGGCAAAACCTTCCACGTCACGGGCTGGAAGGTCGGCACCGTGGCCGCCCCCGCAGCGCTGACGGCCGAGTTCCGCAAGGTGCACCAGTTCAACGTGTTCACTGTGAACACGCCCATGCAGCATGGCCTGGCCGCGTACCTGCAGGACCCGGCTCCCTACCTGCAGCTGCCCGCGTTCTACCAGGCCAAGCGCGACCTGTTCCGCGAAGGTTTGGCGGGCTCGCGCTTCAAGCTACTGCCCAGTACCGGGAGCTACTTCCAGTGCGTGGACATCTCGGCGATCAGCGACTTGAACGAGGCCGATTTCTGCCAGTGGCTCACCCGCGAGGTGGGCGTGGCTGCGATTCCGCTGTCGGCGTTCTATGGCGACGGGTTTGACCAGCGCGTGGTGCGGTTCTGCTTTGCCAAGAAGGACGAAACGCTGCGCGCCGCGCTGGAGCGGCTTCGCAAGCTGTGATCTGCAGGGCCTATTGAGGCCCTACCTCGTCTGCCGCGCCAGCCACACCCCCGCCACTGCCAACGCCATCCCCACCAGCGCCCAGCCGCTGAGCGTCTCGCCAAACATGGCCCAGGCAATCAGCGCCGTGGTGGGCGGGGTCAGGTAGAACAGGCTGGCCACGTTCACTGCCCCGCCCCGGCGGATGAGCAGGTTCAGCAGGCTCACGGCCCCCAGCGAGAGCACCAGCACGAGCCAGCCCAGCGCAAACACAAACTCTCCGGTCCACGATATGGCCATGGATTCGGTGGCGTAGGCGACGGCGGCCATGGCCACGGCACAGGGCAGGTACTGAATCACCGAGCCCGTGCGCAAGTCGAACGAGGGGCAGAACCGCTTTTGGTACAGCGTGCCGGCCGTGATGCCCAGCAGCGCGACCACAGCGGGCAGCAGCATGCCCAACAGCGCTCCGGCAGGCACGGTGGCCACCTTGCCGGCCACCACCAGCGCCACGCCGGCAAAGCCCAGGGCCAGGCCCGCCCACTGGGGCGGCCGCACCTTCTCGCCCAGCAAAGCCCCGGCCACCAGGGCGGTCAGCAGTGGCTGCAACCCCACCACCAGCGCCGTGATGCCTGACGGCAGCCCGTGCCCGATGGCCATGAACACCCCGCCCAGGTACACGCCATGCACCAGCAGGCCCGACACCGCGATGTGCCCCCAGGCCCTGCCCGCCGGGGGCCAGGGCGCACGCACCAGCGCCACCACGGCCAGCATGAGCACGGTGACGATGGCAAAGCGCAGCCCCAGGAAGGTCAGCGGCTCGATGTACGGCAAGCCCAGCTTGGCACCGATAAAGCCCGTGCTCCAGAGCGCGACAAACAGCAAGGGGACAAGTGAACCCAGCGGATTCGAGATGGGGGACGGGTGGGGCGTTGCCTGGGTCATGGGGTGTGAAGATGAAGCGTCTGCCTGCGGCGGTCACGCCAGACTGGGGGGATGCCAAGGCAGCGGGAGTACGGCAGAGGGCCAGCCAATCATCGCACCGTCTGCCCGGCCACTGGGGCCCCACCCGCGTGCCCTGGTCGTAGACCCATTCGCCAGCCACGCACACAAAACTGCCATGGTAGCCGTGATGAGCCGGCCCGAAGCCCACGCCAGGCCAGCACCTGCACAGGCTGCACGGCAAAAAAAGTCACAGGCATGGAGCCTCTTGGGGAGCGCGGCGCAGGTACAAGCCAAAAATACAAGAAAAATGCTGCCTTCCACGCATCCACAATGCGTTATTAGCTATTTATTTGATAGCAAAATCATAAGCTTCTTTCCCACAGCAGAAAGAGCGGGTGTGAGCAGCCCCACCATCTTCCCACACCCTCCCTCTGCAAGCTTGCAACCGCCCACTGGCGGCATACACGCGGAAAGAACAAGGGCCTACACCGCAGCCACTGCCAGGCTCAAGGTAGCCTGGCGTTCCATGCGGGGGCCCGCCTTGTGGGCACTGAACCGCTGCTCTACCTGCTTGAGGAAGTGCATGAGCAGCACGCGGTACAACCCATCGCCCAGGGCTGCGTCCTCCACCCCCACATCCAGGTTCGGGTTGTCGTTGATCTCGATCACGTACACCCCGGACGCCGTGGCTTTGAGGTCCACGCCATAAAAACCATGGCCGACCAGTCGGGCAGAGCTGACTGCCGCCGCCAGCACCTGCGGGGGCACCTGGTCGAGCGGCACGGCCTGGACCCGGCCTTCGGTGTACTTGCCATTGGCGGTGTGCTGCAAGATCTGCCAGTGCCCGTCGCACATGAAGTATTTCGCCGCGAACAGGGCCTGCCCGGCCAGCACGCCAATGCGCCAGTCGAAGTCGGTGTACATGAACTCCTGCACGAGGATGATTTCCGACTCCTTGAGCATGTTTTTGGCGATGGCCTGCAGTTGCTCAAAGCTCTCTGCCTTCTTCACACTGCGGCTGAACGCTCCGTCTGGCACCTTCACCACCACGGGGTAAGTCAGCCGGTGCTGCATGTCCGCCAGCGTGCGGCGACTGACCATGTGCGTGAGCGGGGTGGCAATGGCGTGTTCACGCAGCAGCTCCGCCAGAAAGGCTTTGTTGGTGCAACGCAGGATGGACGCAGGGTCGTCGATGACCGGCATGCCTTCCGACATGGCTTTTTTCGCAAACTGGAAGGTGTGGTGCGTCACGGTCGTAGTCTCCCGGATGAACAGCGCGTCGAACTGGGTCAGGCGCGACAGGTCCCTCTTCTCGATCAGTTCCACGGCAATGCCCATCTCCTGCCCCACGTCCACCAGCTTGCGCAGAGTCTTGAGGTTGGACGGCGGCAGGCTGTCGTGGGGGTCGTGCAGCACCGCCAGATCCATGCGCGGCTGGGGCATCGCGATCAGGGGACGCCAGCTGCGCCGCGTGTACTGGCGCAGCGCCTGCACAAAGACCTCGTCGCGCGCGGCATCCACATCGCGCAGGTCCAGCGCCTGTATGCCGCCGATCTGCCAGTGGGCGGACTGCTCCTGCCGTTCCAGCGTGACCTCCATCAGCGGGCAACGGAAAAGTTCGAAGCTTTTGCGGGCCAACGCGGCGAGTGCAGGGTCGTCCATGATCCCGAAGAAGACATGCAGCGTGAGCGTGTTCACCGAGCGCGGTATTTCCTTCAGCGGGCCAATCAGCCGGTTCAGTTGCGCCAGCGCCGATGGCTCGATGCGTTTGCGCTGCAGGCTGAGGATGGTGTCCACGCTGGGCGTTACACGGTCTCCGCGCGCTTCGGCCAGCAACGAGCAGTAGTAGCCCATGCTGAGGTAGCCATAGTTCCTGCACAGGTTGGTGACCTTGCGCAGGCGTCCACGGTCGTCCGGCTGCTCCGCAACGAATTGCTCTGCCGTGATGACCTTGAGGTCCGGCTCACTCCACCGGAAGTCGGCCACCTTCTCCACCACGATGACATGTTCTGAGGACAATTTATTTCTTTCCAGAAAGGATGACCGCTGCGGTGCGCCCACGGCGCCCATACCTCGCGATCTTCTTGAATTCACCCCAACTGATGGACACACCGCCATCGGGATCACCGGAACGCGCCATGGGGTCCAGCAGGCGAAACACTGCACCATCAAAGCCTGTGATGACCACCCAGTGCGGCGTCTTCTCCCGGTGCAGGCGCCACAGACTGATGAGCACAATGGGCAAGCGCCCCGCCCGCAGTTGCTCGATCACGCTGTCGGGCGACACGGGCCGCGCGTGGATCGGCACCTGGCGCGCCTCCAGCGCTGCCCTGAAGTCGTTCTCCACCAACTGGATCACGTCCTTCTTGCGGGGATCGCGCACGCTGTCCATGAAAAGCGAGGCACCGGCAGCCGCATACACCGACACCTCAAAGCCGTGGGCCAGCGCGGCATGCGCGAGCCCGAACGGCCCGCATCCGCCGTGGCCTGCAGCCATGAACACCGTGGTGGCCTCGCGCCACAGGCGGATCTCGGCCGCCTGGTTCACCGGCATGGCCGGGTCCATGGCGGACATCGCCATCAGCAAGGCACAGGGGCCGCATGTGAAGTCCAGCGTCTGCGCATAGTGGCGCACCTGGTGCGCCGCACCCACCAGCGCCAGCGCCCCGTCAAACAGGTCCTTCTGAAAGCACAGAGCCTCTTCGCCATCTTCGTAATAGGCGGGCTTGCGCCCGGTGCGTACAAAGCCGTGGCGCTCGAACAAACGGTGCGCGGCCACGTTACCGTCCCGGCTCTCCAGCCGCAGCACCGCGCAGCCCACATCACGCGCATCGTGGATCGCCGCCTCCAGCAGCCTGGCGGCCACGCCAGCGCGCCGCTTGGACGGCACCACCGCGATGGAATAAAGACGTGCCACGGACGATCCCTCGCGGCGCAATACCACGCAGGCGCCATCCAGCGCATGGCCAGAGCGGCACACCAGAACACGGGCCGAGCGACTGAGCAGCAGACGCCCCCAGCTTCTGCGCGAGATCCTGTCGCTGGAGAACGCGGCGTTCTCCAGATGAACCAGCGCAGGCAGATCTGCCGGCCCGGCCAGCGCGACGCCCCTGGCATCCGTCGATAGTGGTCGCTTCATGGGCAGTCCCCATGGGGCCGCCGCGCCTTGCGATCAGACAGCTTCAATGCCACCCAACCCACCCCGATCGGAACCACGAGCACCAGCACGGCCAGCAGCAATGCGATCCAATCAGCCATGGCGCAGCAGCTCCAGGCCCAAGCCACGCAGGGCGCAGCGCACAGAGCCAGCCTCAATGGCCTGGCACCTTTGCGCGCTGCAATGGCTCAACGGCATGAAAGCACCCCCGCGCAAGAAACACTGGTCACACAACCGAGTTCGAGCTGGGGCAGGCCAGAGGCCAGGCAACGTTTTGCGCCTTCCAGGTCGCGCCGGTGGATGTACAAAGTGCCCTTGGCCGTATGGCGGGGCACGTCGAACGCCAGGCGGTACCCGCGCAGCTGCCGCCCCAGCACGGCCTGCAGCGTTGCACGCAGGCTTTGCCCACTGGAATACGGCGTGATGAACGGAAGCAGCACCAACGCGGTGGGATCTACATCGCCCTCGCACAGAGGCAACAGGGATACCCGGTGCAAGCCCATACTGGGGCAACTCTTCATCAGCATGTTTTCACCACGTTGAGCCCCTGGCAGGAGCGCTTGTGGCCGGTGTTGAACATGCTTTCAGTCTAGGAAATCTGGCGTAAATCGTTCGTAAAAACTGCGGGCACAAACATCAAATCGCCGTCAATACACCGGGGCTCGATACGCACCTGCGCGGGTGCGCCGGGCTGCCGCATTCCCTATGCCGCCAAGCGGTATCCCACCCCGGACTCGGTGAGCAGGTGGCGGGGCTGGGCGGGGTCGGCCTCCAGCTTCTGCCGCAGGTGCCCCATGTAGATGCGCAGGTAGTGGCTCTGGTCCGAGCGCATCGGGCCCCACACCTCGCGCAGCAGCTGCTTTTGGGTGATGACACGCCCCGCATTGGCCACCAGCACCATCAGCATGCGGTACTCGGTGGGCGTCAGGTGCACCTCCACACCGGCCTTGCGCACCAGGCGCGCGCTACGGTCCACCTCGACGTCGCCGAAATGGAACAGGGGCTCCACGGCCTCCATCGTCAGCCCGTTGCCAGTGGCGGCGCGGGGCCTGCGCAGGTTGGCCCGCACCCGCGCCAGCAGCTCGCCGGTGCCGAAGGGTTTGGTGAGGTAGTCGTCCGCCCCCGCGTCGAGTGCGGCAATCTTCTCGGCCTCATCGGTGCGCGCAGACAACACGATGATGGGCACGGCGGACCAGCCGCGCACATCGCGGATCAGCTCCACCCCGTCGCCATCGGGCAGTCCCAGGTCCAGCACCAGCAGGTCGGGCTGGCGGGTGCCCGCAGCAGACAAGCCTTCACGCAGGGTGCCAGCCTCATGCACCTGCCAGCCCTCGGCCTCCAGCGCACTGCGCACAAAGCGCCTGATTTGTGGTTCGTCCTCGACCACCAAAACGGTTCGTATCTGCATGGTTTTCTTCAGGGGGCAGAAACGCCCCGCTCCACATCATCAAAACCGGGAACCGGCGGAGGCTCGCGCCGCGCAAGGGTGACCGTGAACTCGGCGCCGCCCCCTTCCGCGCTGGTGGCAGAAATTGTGCCTCCATGCGCTTGCACGACGGCCTTGCAGATCGCCAGACCCAGGCCCACACCCGGGGTTGCGGACTCCGCCTGGCCCCGGGTGAATTTTTCAAACAGGGTGTGCTCTTTGCCACGCACCGAAGCGGGCAGGCCCGGGCCATGGTCCCGCACCTTCAGCACCAGCATGTTGTCGGTGGTGGATGCTTTCACCACCACCGGCGCCGCGCCATATTTGGCCGCATTTTCCAGAAGATTGACCAGCACGCGCTCGATGAGCACAGGGTCAAACTCCACCAGCGGCAGGTCGGCGGGCAGCTCCGTGCGTACGGGCATGTCGCCCAGCGCTGGCCTGGCGGCCCGAATGGCCGAGCCGACCACTTCTTCCACCGACTGCCAGTCCCGCCGCAGGTGAACGCTCTGCCCCGACACATCGCTCTCCAGCCGCGCCATGTCCAGCAGGTTGCTGACCAGCGCATTGAGCTGGTGCGCCTGGCGCACGATGGACTGGGCCACAGTGCCTGTCTCTTGCGGTGGCGCGCTCTGCAGCGACTCGGCCAGCGTGATCAAGGCCGTGAGGGGTGTGCGCACATCGTGCGACACCGCGCCCAGCAAGGCATTGCGCAGCCGCTCCGACTCCATGTCCACCACGGCCCGCTGTGCGATGTTCACGTAGTGCACGCGCTCCAGGGCAATGGCAATCTGCCGCGCCAGGGTGTCGAGCTGCTGCGCCTGTTCGGGGATCAGCAGCCAGCGAGGCTGGGCTGGCTCCAGCGCCAGCACGCCCCGCACACGCATGGGAGCCTTCAACGGCACGTAGCGCCAGGATTGCGCAGCCAGGGTGCTGGTCGCCAGCCCGGCGCTCTGGCCCTGGCGCAAGGTCCAGTCCGCCACGCTTTTGTCAAAGCCCGGCGGCAGGTCATCGGGGTACTGAAGGCGGTCCGACGCGTCCAGCGCCACCACCACGGCGCGCCCCCCAAAATGCCCCTGCACGGCCGCCGCGCCAATCTCGATGACCTGGCTGGTCTCCAGCGCTGCAGACAGCTCGCGGGTCAGTTCAAACAGTGACTGGGCCCGCCGCTCCCGGCTGATCGACACCCCGGCCGCAAACCGCAACCCGGCCGTGAGTTGCCCCACCAGCAGCCCCACGCCCAGCATCACGGCAAACGTGACGATGTACTGCACATCACTCACCGCAAACGACAGGCGCGGCGACACGAAGAAAAAATCGAACGCCAGCACATTCAGCAGCGCCGCCATGGCTGCGGGCACCCGGCCAAAGCGCATGGCCACCGCGACAACTCCCACCAGGTAGAGCATCACGATGTTGGTCAGCTCCAGCAAACCATGCAGCGGCGTTGCCAGCACCGTGACGGTAATGCTGGCACCCAGGGCCCACAAAAACCCTTGCCAGCGATGGCGCCCTGCGCCGAGGTCGCCCACATCCCCGTCGTCATCCAGGCCCATGTTGCGGTCCCACAGCGCCCGAGGAAGGCGCCGCGAGCTACCCGCATGCGCTGCCTCGACGATGTCGAGCGAAGGCGCCCGTTCGGCAAGGTCGCGCGCAACGCCCTTGGCTGCCAGCAGCTTGCGCCACCCAGCCCGCACGGCGGGGCGCCCCAGCACCAGCGTGGCGCAGTTCAGATGCAGCGCCTGGGCCGCCAGGGCGGGCGCCACGCGGTCGCCGGTCAGCACGGCCGTCTCGGCCCCCAGCTCCTGCGCCAGTTGCAGCACGGCCAGAATCTTGTCGCGCTGGGCGGCCTCCAGGCGCTGCAGCCGGGGTGTCTCCACATAGGCGGCATGCCACTTCACATTGAGCTGCCCCGCCAGTCGGGCAGCTGTGCGCACTGTCTGCGCTGCGTCTTCGTGGGGCCCGACACAGGCCAGGATGCTGCCCGAGGTATTCCAGGCACTGGCCACGCGGCTGCCAGAAGCACCCGACTGCTCCACCCGCCAGCCCAGCACATCGTCTTCCACGTGCTCCGCCGTGCGCCGCAGCGCAATCTCCCGCAGGGCGATCAGGTTGCCCTTGCGAAAGAAGCTCTGCGCCGCGCGCTCTGCCTGCTGGGGCACGTAGACCTTGCCAGCGCCCAGGCGGGCGATCAGCTCGTCGGGCGTGGCATCGACCAGCACCACCTCGTCGGCATCGTCCAGAACAGTGTCGGGCACCGTTTCGTGCACGCGCACACCGGTGATGGCCCCCACCGTGCCGTTCAGGCTCTCCAGATGCTGAACATTGAGTGCGGTCCACACGTCGATGCCAGCGGCCAGCAGCTCCTGCACATCCTGCCAGCGCTTGGCGTGGCGGGAGCCCTGCACGTTGGAGTGCGCGAGTTCGTCCACCAGCAAGATGGCGGGCTTGCGGGCCAGGGCCGCATCCAGATCGAACTCGGAAAGGGTCCGGCCACGGTACTCCACCTGCTTCAGGGGCAGGGATTCCAGCCCGTCCAGGAGCGCAGCGGTCTCCGCACGGCCATGGGTTTCCACCACGCCGATCAGAATATCGCGCCCCGCGCGCCGTTCGCGCTGGGCGGCACTCAGCATGGCCCAGGTCTTGCCAACCCCGGCATTGGCGCCGAAGTAGATGCGCAGCTTGCCCCGCTGGGTCTGCGCTTCCTGGGCGCGCAGTTGCGCAATCAAGGCGTCGGGGTCGGGGCGCTGGATGTCAGTCATGCATCAACGAGTATCGGTGCCAAAAGTCAGCGCACGTCAGCGCAAGCTATCGAGGGCCAGGTTCAGCGCAAGGACGTTCACCCGGGGTTCACCCAGCAGCCCCCACAAGGGTTGCTCCGCGTGCTGGCCAATCACAGCGTTCACGCTGGCCACCGGCAGGTTGCGGGCGCGCGCCACGCGCCCCGCCTGGTACTGCGCCGCAGCCAGGCTGATGTGCGGGTCCAGGCCACTCGCCGAGGCCGTGACCAGGTCCACCGGCACCGGGGCCATGTTGCCAGGGTCGGCCGCGCGCAAGGCCTCCACGCGCGCTTTCACGGCATCAGTCAGCGCCGGATTGAGCGGCCCCTGGTTGGAGCCCCCAGAGGCTGATGCGTTGTACGGCATGGGCGCCGTGGCAGATGGACGCCCCCAAAAATGCTGGGGGTCGGTAAAGCTCTGGCCGATCAGCGTCGAACCGACCACCTGGCCATTGCGCTGCACCAGGCTGCCCGCTGCCTCCTTGGGGAAAACGGCCTGGGCAGCGCCCGTCACGGCCAAGGGGTAGAGCAAGCCGGTCAACACGCTCAACAAGGCAAACAGCACCAGCGCGGGGCGAAGAATGTTTTTCATCAGAATCTCCTCAGATCAGCCCGATGGCCACAAGTATCCAGTCAATCAGCTTGATGCCCACAAACGGCACCAAGAGCCCGCCCAGCCCATAGATGGCCAGGTTCCGCCGCAGCAGCGCAGCCGCGCCCACCGGGCGGTAGCGCACGCCGCGCAAGGCCAGGGGGATCAGGAACACGATCACCAGCGCATTGAAGATCACAGCCGACAGGATGGCGGACGAAGGGCTTGCCAGTTGCATGACGTTGAGTGCGGACAGTTGCGGGTAGGTGGACACGAAGATGGCCGGCACGATGGCGAAGTATTTCGCTACATCGTTCGCGATGGAGAACGTGGTCAGCGAGCCGCGTGTCATCAAGAGCGCCTTGCCGGTCTCCACCACCTCCAGCAACTTGGTGGGGTTGGAGTCCAGGTCCACCATGTTGCCCGCCTCCTTGGCGGCCTGCGTGCCACTGCCCATGGCCACGGCCACGTCGGCTTGGGCCAGCGCGGGGGCATCGTTGGTGCCGTCACCGGTCATGGCCACCAGGCGGCCTTCGGCCTGGTACTTGCGGATCAGCTCCAGCTTGTCTTCGGGCGTGGCTTCGGCCAGGAAGTCGTCCACCCCCGCCTCGGCCGCGATGGCCGCTGCCGTGAGCTTGTTGTCGCCGGTGATCATCACGGTCTTGATGCCCATGCGGCGCAGCTCGATGAAGCGCTCCTTGATGCCCGCCTTGACGATGTCCTTGAGTTCGACAATGCCCAGCACATGGTTGCCATCGGCCACCGCCAGGGGCGTGCTGCCCCGCAGGGCCACCTGGTCGGCCGCGCTCATCACATCCTGCGGCATCTTGCCGCCCAGGGCGTCCACATGTTTGGCCAGTGCCATCACCGCCCCCTTGCGCAGCATGGTGCCCGCAGATTCTGGCTGCCCCTCGCCTGCGGGCAGGTCCACGCCGCTCATGCGGGTCTGGGCCGTGAAGGGCACCAGCTTGACGCCCTGCGGGTTCTGGCCATCCACGCCAGCGCGGCGGGCCAACTCCACAATGCTGCGGCCTTCAGGCGTTTCATCTGCCAGCGACGCCAGCAAGGCGGCGCGCGCAAGGCGCTCCTTGGACACACCCGGCGCAGGCAAAAATGCGCTGGCCTGGCGGTTGCCGTGGGTGATGGTGCCGGTCTTGTCCAGCAGCAGCACGTCCACGTCGCCTGCGGCCTCCACAGCCCGGCCCGAGGTGGCGATCACATTGGCCTGCATCATGCGGCTCATGCCAGCCACCCCCACAGCAGACAGCAGGCCGCCAATGGTGGTGGGGATCAGGCACACCAGCAGGGCCACCAGCGCGGTCAGCGAGACCACCGTGCCCGCGCCCGACGCCTGCACGCTGAAGATCGAAAACGGCAGCAGGGTCACGGTAACGACCAGGAACACGATGGTCAGCGCCACCAGCAAAATGGTCAGCGCGATCTCGTTGGGCGTTTTCTGGCGCTTGGCAGCTTCCACCATGCCAATCATCCGGTCGAGGAACGACTCGCCCGGGTTGACTGCCACGCGCACCACCAGCCAGTCGGACAACACACGGGTGCCGCCGGTCACGGCAGAAAAATCGCCACCGGATTCACGCACCACAGGGGCCGATTCGCCGGTGATGGCGCTCTCGTCCACCGAGGCCACGCCCTCAATCACCTCGCCATCCAGCGGGATCACATCACCCGCCTCCACCAGCACCACATCGCCCCGGCGCAGGTTGGTGGCCAGCTCGGGCAAGAACGCAGCACCGTGCACAGGCTCCTTGAGCTTCTTGGCCCAGGTTTCCTTGCGCAGCCCGCGCAGCGAGGCGGCTTGTGCCTTGCTGCGGCCTTCTGCCAGCGCTTCGGCAAAATTGGCAAACAGCACGGTGAACCACAGCCAGACCGTGATGGCCAGTACAAACGCTGGACGCATGCTCGCATCCTCAGGCGCATTGAGTGCATGCAGCCACAGCAGCGTGGTGAAGATGCTGCCGATGTACACGATGAACATCACCGGGTTGCGCCACTGCACAAACGGGCTCAACTTGGCCAGCGCTCCCCAGAGCGCAGTCTTGATGAGCGCTGTATCCAGCAGCGAAACGGAAGAAGTTTTTTTCTTGGTCATTGCCATACCTCACTGAACCCGGAGCATCAGGTGCTCCACCATCGGCCCCAGGGCCAGGGAGGGCACGTAGTTGAGAAGACCCACCAGAAGCACGGTGCCGATCAGCAGCGTGACAAACAAGGGACCGTGTGTGGGCATGGTGCCCGCCGTGACAGGCAAGCGCTTCTTGGCCGCCAGCGAACCCGCAATGGCCAGCACCGGCACGATCACGCCGAAACGGCCCAGCCACATCGCCAGCCCCAGCAAAAAGTTGTAGAACGGCGTGTTGGCCGACAGGCCCGCAAAGGCGCTGCCGTTGTTGTTGGCGGCAGACGTCAGCGCATACAGAATTTCCGAGAACCCGTGCGCGCCCGGGTTGGCGATGCCCGCCCTGCCCGCGTCCGTGGCCACGGCAATCGCCGTGCCCACCAGCACCAGAATGGGCGTGACCAGGATGGCCGCCGAGGTGAGCTTCATCTCACGCACCTCGATCTTCTTGCCCAGGTACTCCGGTGTGCGGCCAATCATGAGGCCCGCCATGAAGACGGCGAGGATGGCAAACACCAGCATGCCGTAGAGGCCCGTGCCAACGCCACCAAACACCACTTCGCCCAGTTGCATCAGCACCAGCGGCACCATGCCGCCCAAAGGCGTATAGGAGTCGTGCATGGAGTTCACAGCACCACAAGAGGCGGCAGTGGTCACGGCAGCGAACAGTGCCGACGCATTGATGCCGAACCGCACCTCCTTGCCTTCCATGTTGCCCCCCGCTTGCAAGGCACTGGCGGTTTGCTCCACGCCCAGGCCCACCCATTGCGGGTTGCCGACTTTCTCAGCGGAAACCACAGCGATCACGGCCACCACAAACATCACCGTCATGGCCGCCAGGATCGCAAAGCCCTGGCGTTGGTCGCCCACAACGCGGCCGAACGCAAAACACAGTGCAGCGGGAATCAGAAAAATCGCCAGCATCTGCACGAAGTTGGTCAGGGCCGTCGGGTTCTCATAGGGATGGGCGGAGTTGGCATTGAAAAAGCCGCCTCCGTTGGTGCCCAGCATCTTGATGGCTTCCTGCGATGCCACCGGGCCCATGGCCAGGGTCTGGGTGTTGCTTGTCTTGGCTTCCATCACCGGCGCGCCATCGCTGCCCACCACCGGCTGGCCCGATGGGTCGAGCTTGGGCACTTCATAGGCCGTTGTCTCCAGCGTCGCCACATCCTTGTAGGCGTCAAAGTTCTGGATCACGCCCTGCCCGACCAGCACGATGGAAATCACAAACGCGATGGGCATCAGCACCCATGCCGTGATGCGCGTGACATCGGCCCAGAAGTTGCCCACAAAGCCTTGGCCATCGGTGCTGCGCGCTGCAAAGCCGCGCGCCAGCGCAAACGCCACGGCGATGCCGGTGGCCGCCGAGAAGAAGTTCTGCACCGACAGGCCCAGCATCTGCGTGAGGTAGCTCATGGTGGACTCGCCCGCATAGCCCTGCCAGTTGGTGTTGGAGACAAAGCTGATGGCAGTGTTGAACGAAGAATCGCCCGACACTGCGGCCATGCCCTGCGGATTGAGCGGCAGCAGGTGCTGCAAACGCTGCAGGCCATACACCGCAAAAGCGCCGATGGCATTGAAAGCTAGCAGCGCCAGCGCATAGCTGCGCCAGTGCATCATCTGATCCGGCGCGACCCCAGCCAGCTTGTACAACGGTTTTTCGATGGCATGCATCCACCGTGGCAGGCGGCCTTCACACACTGCGGCCAGCCATTTGCCAAGCGGCCACGCCAGCACGCCCAGCACGATCAAAAAGAGCCCCAGCAGGCTCCAGGCAGAGGTATCCATCTCAGAACTCCTCCGCGCAGATCAGCGCAAACACCAGATAGGCCAGCAAGACCAAGGCCACGATGGCGCCAAAGCCGTAGAGCATTTCCATGCCGATCATGAACGCTCCCCCTTGGCCGGGCCGAACTTGCCCAGCAAAACCACGGCCTCAGCCATGACCACCCACAACGCCGCCAGTGCGGCAATCCATAACACGTCCATCGACAACTCCTGCATCAGAACAGGTGTTTGATTCTGAGAAGGTGGCCGTAAAAAGTGTGCACAGACTGAAGGGAGAGCCGTAAAAACGGCGTAAAAATCCAGAGCAAGACGCCGGATCGCAGAAGCGCCTACAACCAGCCCGCCCTGCGAAAACGGTAGTACAGATAACCGCAGGTGCCGGCGATGAGTGTCAGCGCCGCCGCATAGCCATAGCGCCATTTCAGCTCGGGCATGCTATCGAAGTTCATGCCCCAGATGCCCGCGAATGCCGTGCACACGGCGAACAGGCTGGCCCATGCGGCCAGGCGCTTGACGACCTCCCCATCCTCGATCGTGACCATGGACAGGTTGACGTGGATGGCCGTGCCAATGGTGTCGCGGATGGAGTCAATCGAGGTGTTGATTCGGCTCAGGTGGTCCACCACATCACGAAAATATTCCTGCGAACCCATGCAGATCTGCGGAACACGCCCTCCGTGCAACTTAGCTGCCCCCTCCAGCAGTGGAGCCACCGCATGCTTGAGCAACGTGAGGCGCTGCTTGAGTTCATACAGCCGCCGGATGCTGGCCCGCGCGGCACCTTGCGTAAATATCTGCTGCTCGATGGTTTCCAACTCGACTTCCAGCGCATCGATGACGGGGAAGTAGCGGTCCACCACTGCATCCATGAGTGCATACAGCACAAAGCCGGGCCCGTTGCGTAGCAATTCAGGCTCTTGTTCACAGCGCGTACGCACATCCACAAAGCCACGTTGGCTGCGGTTGCGCACCGAAACCACGTAGTTCTTGCCAACAAAGATATTGAGTTCACCCAGCCGTGACACCGTATCGGCAGCGCCACTGGATTCGAGCAAGTGCAACGCCACGAAGAGCGAGGATGCGTACTCCTCGACCTTGGGCCGCTGGTGACCATGCCGGGCGTCTTCCACCGCCAGCGGGTGCAGGCCGAACTCCGCTTGCAGTTCATCCAGCTCTTCAGCATTGGCATCCTGCAAGGCCACCCACACGAAACACCCGGGTAGAGAGATGTGTTCGCTGATCTCGCTGACGGGAATATCGGCCAGCTTGGTGCCGTCCTCATACACAACACAGTTGATCAACACCGCAGCACCTCTTGCAAACAGAAAGGAAGATGCAGGTGATCTTGCCATTGGTGCCCACCTCAACATCCACGGGCTTGCGCAACATTTACGGCGTGGGCTGCAATTTTTGCGAACTTTATACGCAGGCTTTCCTACGCTTGTGCTCTTGTCTTTTTCTCAAAATTTGCTGCCATGAATCCCGCTTCTTCCAAAGTACTCGCCTTCGCACTGCTGACTGCGCTTCCCATGCTGGCCAGTGCCCAGCTCACCGGCAATGTCAGCCTGACCACCAACTACAAGTTCCGTGGCCAGGACCAGGACGTTTCCAAGTCCAAAGCGGTCAAGCCTGCACTGCAAGGCGGTTTTGACTATGCCTTCGGCGACACCGGCTGGTACGTGGGCAACTGGAACTCCAGCGTGGACTGGCTGGCCAACAACTCGCTCGAATCCGACCTGTACGGCGGCTACAAGTTCAAGGCTGGCGGCGCCGACCTGGATGTGGGCGCCCTGACCTACATCTACCCCGGCAACAGCAACGGAAACACCACCGAGCTGTATGGCGCGGCCACCATGGGCCCCTTCACAACCAAGTACTCGCACACCATCTCCAAGGACTACTTCGGCTTTGCCGGCGCCAAGGCTGGCTCGGGCCTGAAGGGCCGCAACACCGGCTACCTGAACTTCGCGTTTGCGCAGGAAGTTGCCCCCAGCGTGACGGTGAAGGCCTCGGTCGGCTTCACGCGCTTTGCCAGCGACATCAAGGACCTGGGCGTGCCCAACTACATGGACTACAGCGTGGGCGGTGCCTACGACTTCGGCGGTGGCCTGTCGCTGGGCGCGGCCGTGGTCGGCGCCAACAAGAAGGCCTTCTTCGGCCATGTCAACAAGTCGCGCGTGATCGTCACGCTGACCAAAACCCTGTAACCCCGTTCGCTGCAGGCCAGCGGCACGCCTTCACATCGCGCACCGCAGCGCCCGCATCCCAGCCACCCGCAGCCGCTCTTTCAGCGCGGCGGGTGCCAGCACTTCGAACTCCACATCGAGCGCCATCAGCCAGTACACCAGCGAATCGTTGGCGCCGCATTCCAGCTGGCACCGCTGCCCCTCATCGAGCGCCGACACCACACCTGCCGACTGCGGAATGCGTCTGGCCATCTCTTGATACGGTGCATGCAACACAATGCGCGCCTGTTCGGCATGGGGCGCCACTGCAATCGAACGTGAAACGTATGCCTTCAGATCCCCGCCATCGGGCGACACCCGGGGCGCGAAATGGGCACCCACCGTGGGAGCCCCCACGATGCGGTCGATACGGAAGGTGCGCCAGTCCTCCCGCACCCGGTCCCACGCCACCAGGTACCAGCGGTGGCCGGTATGGGCCAGGCCCTGGGGCTCCACGCTGCGTTCGGCGCTGCGGCCCTTGCTGTCGCCGTAGGTGAACGCCAGGCGCAACTGGTCACGGCAGGCCGACGCCAGCGTGGCCAGCAACGAGGCATCCACCACCGGCCCGACACGGTCCATGGGCAGGATGGTGGAGCGTAGTGCATCCACCTGCTGCCGCAGGCGGGCGGGCATGGCCTGCTCCAGCTTGACCAGGGCCCGAAGTGCGGGCTCTTCAATGCCGCCGACCGCGCCGGCGGTGGCAGTGCGCAGGGCAATCGACACGGCCAGCGCTTCGTCGTCGTCCAGCAGCAAGGGCGGCAGCGCCTGACCGGCCCGGAAGGCATAGCCGCCCGCCACGCCGCTGCTGGCATGCACGGGGTAGCCCAGCTGGCGCAGGCGGTCGATGTCGCGCCGCAAGGTGCGCGGGTGCACTTCCAGGCGCTCGGCCAGTTCCGGCCCCATCCAGTGGTTGCGCGTCTGCAGCAAGGAGAGCAGACGCAGCAGGCGGGTTGATGAAGTGAGCATGGCGCGACTTTACTTTCTATTGCGGACTGAAATTGTCCGCAATGGCTTTTACAGTGGCACCACCTTTTCTTCCACAACCACCCAAGGAGCTTTCCATGTCCATCGTTCTCTATTGGCATCCCATGTCCAGCGCCACCCCCATCGCCTGCGCCCTCACCGAGCTGGCCGTGCCCCACGAACGCGTGAAGATCGACATCCGCACCGGCGAGCAGCGCCGCCCGGAGTACCTGGCCCTGAACCCCAACGGCAAGGTGCCCACCTTGACCGTGGACGGCGCCCCCATGTTCGAGGCCCTAGCCATCCACCTCTGGCTGGGCCATCGCTTTGGCATTGAGCGCGGGCTGTGGCCCGCTGCGGGCACGCCCGAGGCGCTGCAGGCCCTGTCGTGGTGCACCTGGGCGTATGTGACCTATGGTGCGCTCGTGGGACGCCTGCATGTGGCAACCCAAGGCGAAGAGGTTTGGCGCAACGCCGCCCAAGCAGAAGCCCTCCTGCGTCAACTGAGCGAGTTGCTAGCGGTGCTGGACGCGCGGCTGGCTGCGCAGACCTGGATGCTGGGTGCCGACTATTCGCTGGTGGATTTAGTAGTGGGCTCGGTGCTGGGCTACAGCCTGTACCTGGGCGCCCCCGTCAACGCGCACCCGCATGTGCAGGCCTGGCTGGCGCGGGTGCAGGCACGCCCGGCGATGCAGATCGACGCTTGAAGACGGCGCGCAGAACGATGGGCGCTACAGCAGCACGATGTCGTACTGCTCCTGCCCCATCGCGCTCTCGGATTGCAGCGAGATCGGCTTCTTGATGAAGTCCGAGAGACCAGCCAGGTGCTGGCTTTCCTCGTCCAGGAACAGCTCCACCACGCGGGGCGACGCCACCACGCGGAATTCGCGCGGGTTGAACTGGCGGGCTTCGCGCAGGATCTCGCGCAGGATGTCGTAGCACACGCTGCGCGCGGTCTTCACGCTGCCCTTGCCCTGGCAGGCCTCGCAGGGCTCGCACAGCATATGGGCGAGGGATTCGCGCGTGCGCTTGCGCGTCATCTCCACCAAACCCAGCTGCGAGAAGCCACCCGCCATGGTCTTCACGCGGTCGCGGGCGAGCTGTTTTTTGAACTCCGCCAGCACGGCCTGCTGGTGGTCGTCGCGCACCATGTCGATGAAGTCCACGATGATGATGCCGCCCAGGTTGCGCAGGCGCAGCTGGCGGGCAATGGCCTGGGCGGCCTCCAGGTTGGTCTTGAAGATGGTGTCGTCGAAGTTGCGTGCCCCCACGTAGCCACCGGTGTTCACATCGATGGTGGTGAGCGCCTCGGTCTGGTCCACGATGAGATAGCCGCCAGACTTCAAATCGACGCGGCGCCCCAGGGCTTTGGCCACCTCTTCGTCGATGGAGTACAGGTCAAAAATCGGGCGTTCACCCTTGTAGTGCTGTAGCTTGCCGGCAGCCGCTGGCATGAATTCCTGCCCAAACGCACGCAGGCGCTGGAACTGCTCCATCGAATCCAGGCGGATGGTCTGCGTGTGGTCACCCACCAGATCGCGCAGCACGCGCTGCAGCAGGTCCAAATCCTGATGGAGCAGCGACATGGCAGGCAGCTTGAGCGATGCCTCCTTGATGCGCGCCCAGGTCTTGCGCAGGTAGGCAATGTCTTCGGCCAGCTCCGCATCGGTCGAATCTTCGCCGTTAGTGCGCAGGATGAAGCCGCCGCCACCGCCCGTGGATTTATCGCCCACCAGCGCCTGCAGCCGCGCGCGCAGCGCATCGCGCTCGGCAGGCGGAATCTTCTGCGACACGCCCACATGGTCGTCCTGCGGCAGAAACACCAGCAGGCGCCCGGCCACGCTGATCTGCGTGGACAGTCGTGCGCCTTTGGTGCCAATCGGGTCCTTGATGACCTGCACCATCAGCGCCTGCCCCTCGAACACCTGCTTTTCAATCGGCACCTGCGGCTCGTTCTTGCGGGCGAATGCGGGCGGCTCGCCATCGGGCTGGCGTTGCCACACATCGGCCACATGCAAGAAGGCCGCACGCTCCAGGCCGATGTCGATGAAGGCCGACTGCATGCCCGGCAGCACACGCGAGACCTTGCCCAGATAGACATTGCCCACCAGGCCGCGCTCCAGCGTGCGCTCGATGTGCAACTCCTGCACGGCGCCGTGCTCCACCACGGCCACGCGGGTTTCCTGGGGCGACCAGTTGATCAGGATGTCTTGTTGCATGGCGTTTTTGTTGTCTGTTGTTGCTGTCGCCTAGATGGCGAAACCTGCCGCGCGCAGCAGCTGTGCCGTCTCGTACATCGGCAGCCCCATGATGCCCGAATAGCTGCCCGCCAGGTGCTCCACATACGCCGCCGCCCGGCCCTGGATGCCGTACGCCCCCGCCTTGCCCAGTGGCTCGCCAGTGGCGACGTAGGCGTCGATCTGCGCGGGCGTCATCGCGGCAAAAGTGACGCGCGACACCGACAGCGCGCTCAGGCGCTTGGGGCCCACCTGCAGCGCCACGGCGGTGAGCACGCGGTGCTCGTGGCCCGCCAGCTCGGCCAGCATGCGCGCGGCATGGGGCGCGTCGTCGGGCTTGCCGTAGATGGTGCGGCCCAGCGCCACGGTGGTGTCGGAGCAGAGGATGGGGGCGTCTGGCAAACCACGGCGGGCGCGCCGGGCCACGGCAGCGTCGAGCTTGAGGCCCGTCACGCGCTCCACATAGGCCGTAGGCGCTTCGCCGGGCAGCACCACCTCGATGGCTTCGGCGTCCTCGGACTCGTCACCCTCCACATTGGGCAGCAGCAGTTCGTGGCGTACGCCCAGTTGTTCGAGCAGCTGGCGCCGACGGGGGCTTTGGGAGGCAAGGTAGATGAAGTCAGGCATGAACAGATTTTGATTAAAAATCGGCTCTAGCGCTTACCCATCAAGCGCCAGAAACTATAAAAACAGGAGTTCCGTGCACCACCTGCCCGCACCCTACTCGCGGTGGTAAGGGTGCCCGGCGTTCACCGACCAGGCTCGGTACAGCTGCTCGATGAGCAGCACCCGCACCATGGCATGGGGCAAGGTCAGGTCCGACAGGCGAATGCGTTCATGGGCGCCCTGGCGAAAGGCCGGGTCCAGCCCATCAGGGCCGCCAATGACCAAGGCAACGTCGTCGCCGCCCAGTTGCCAGCCCTTCAGGCGCTCGGCCAGAGCCTTGGTGGTGAGATTGGTGCCGCGCTCATCCAGCGCCACCACGCGGGTACCCCGGGGGATCGCAGCTTCAATCCGCTCGCGCTCGGCGGCGTACAGCGTCTCCAGCGTCTTGGAGCCCCGTGGCTCGGTCTTGACGGCTTTGAGTTCGACCTTGAGCTCCGGCGGAAACCGCTTGGCGTAGTCGTCGTACGCCGTCTGCGCCCAGTCGGGCACGCGCTGGCCCACGGCCACGATCAGCAGCTTCATGGCAACTCAGGCGCGGTGCGCGGGTACAGGTGGTCGTCGATGGGCCGAGGCTGCAATCACTTGCGGCCCGGTGCCCTCTTGGCGGCGGGCTTGGCGGCTGCTCCGCCGCGTGCGGGTGCGGGCTTGGCGGCAGCGGTCTTGCTACGTGGGGCCGATGGCTTGACGACCACGGTCTTGATCGGTGCCTTGGTCGCTGCGGGCTTCTTGGCGGCAGTGGCTGGCTTTGCGGGCATCTTGGCCGGTGCGGCCTTGGCACTGCTGCTTTTTGCGGGGGTCTTGGCTGGGGCCTTGGAGATGGCTTTGGCAGGTGCTTTTGCGGTTGTCTTGGCGGCAGGTTTGGCAGCTGATTTAGCAGGTGCGGCAGCGGACTTGGCAGCTGTTTTGGCCACGGCCTTGACCGTAGCCTTGCCCGACCGGGCCGGCACGGCTGGTGCGGCTGCCTTTTTGGCGGTCGCCTTGCCAGCGGCCTTGGCGTCGGACTTGGCAGCCTTCTGGGCCGACTTCTTTTCGGCCAAGTCCGTGGCAGCGCTGGAAACAGGCTTGGCGGCACCCAGCTTCAGGCGCACGGGCGTATCGCCCCAAAGCTCTTCCAAGCGGTAATACTGGCGGATGGCGGGCTGCATGATGTGCGCCACGGCGGCGCCGCAGTCCACGATGATCCATTCGCCGTTGTCTTCGCCTTCGATGCGCGGCTTGGTAAAGCCCGCTTCTTTCACCGCGTCGCGTACGCTGGCGGCCAGGGCCTTGGTCTGGCGGTTGGAGGTGCCCGATGCCACGATCACCCGTTCAAACAGCGGCGAGAGATGCTCGGTGTTGAAGACCTGGATGTCTTGCGCCTTGACGTCTTCCAGTCCATCAACGATGGCGCGCTGGAGTTTGGTAACGTCTTTTTTGGCGGCGGTTTCCGATTTGGTGGAGGTGGTCATCAGGCGGTGATTAGAGAGGAAATGGAATCAATATAGCGTGCAACGCAGCGCGCAACCAGTGGGGCTGCGCCTTGGGTGTTGCGCAGCTGTTGCGCGTTGGCGCTGCGTCCGTTTGAGGTGTTTTTGGCCTCTTGCGCTGGTGTGAAAAGCGCGGGCAGCTATTGAAATTATAGCTTTTGCGCTTTTCAAGGCTTTCAAGCCGCTGCAGCAGACTCGCCACCGAGCCAGTCGCGCCGCAGCAGAAAGCGCTGTGTGAGATCAGCTTCGGCGGAATCGGCCGCATCCGAACGCTGGTACGACCACGCCACCAGCGGCGGCATGGACAGCAAAATGGACTCGGTGCGCCCACCCGACTGCAGGCCAAAATGCGTGCCCCGGTCCCAGACCAGGTTGAACTCCACATAACGGCCGCGGCGGTAGAGCTGGAAGTCCCGCTCGCGCTCGCCGTAGGGCGTGCCCTGGCGCTTTTCCACGATGGGCAGGTAGGCCTTCAAAAAGGCGTCGCCCACCGACTGCGTCATCGCCAGGCTTTGCTCAAAGCCCAGCTCGGAGAAGTCGTCATAGAACACGCCACCCACGCCTCGCTGCTCGCTACGGTGCTTGAGGTAGAAGTATTCGTCACACCACTGCTTGAAGCGCGGGTACTTGTCGTCACCAAAGGGTGCCAAGGCATCACGGCAGGTGCGGTGAAAGTGCACCGCATCTTCCTCAAAGCCGTAGTACGGCGTGAGGTCCATGCCACCGCCAAACCAGCAGGTCGGCGCTTGCCCAGGGTGACCAGCCGCGATCATGCGCACGTTCATGTGCACCGTCGGCACGTAGGGATTACGCGGGTGGAACACCAGCGACACGCCCATGGCCTCGAACGGTGCGCCCGCCAGCTCGGGCCGGTGCTGCGTGGCCGAGGGTGGCAGCTGGGGGCCGCGCACATGGCTGAAGCCGCAACCCGCGCGCTCGAACACGCGGCCGCCTTCCATGATCTTGGTGATGCCGTCGCCCTGCAACGGCTCACCGGGCGGCTTGCTCCAAGCGTCGGCCAAAAAACGTGCGCCGCCCTCGCCTTCCACGGCTTCGAGCGCGTCGGTGATGCGCGCCTGCAGACCCACCAGATAGCCGCGCACCCTCGCCACTGTGTCGGCGGGGTTCAAGTTCTGAACGTCCGCCATCAGCTCTTGAGTGCTCTGAAGCCGATATCGCGGCGGTACTGCGCACCATCGAACTGGATGCCGCGCGCCACGTCATAGGCACGCTGCTGCGCCTGCTTGACGCTGTCGGCCAGCACCGTCACGCACAACACACGGCCACCGGTCACGCTGACCACGCCATCTTTGAGCTGCGTGCCCGCATGGAACACCACGGCATCGTCCGCCTCGGCTGGCAGGCCGGTGATGGGGTCACCCTTGCGCGGGTTCTCCGGGTAGCCATGGGCGGCCATGACCACGCCCAGTGCGGTGCGGCGGTCCCATTGCAGTTCCATCTGGTCGAGCTTGCCGTCAGCGGCAGCAGCCATCACGTCGCTGAAGTCGCTTTTCAGGCGCATGAGGATGGGTTGCGTCTCGGGGTCGCCCATGCGGCAGTTGAATTCGAGCGTCTTGGGCTGGCCCTTGGCGTCGATCATCAGGCCGGCGTACAGGAAGCCGGTGTAAGGGATGCCGTCCTTTTCCATGCCACGGATCGTGGGCAGGATGATTTCGCGCATGGCGCGGGCATGTACATCGGCCGTGACCACGGGAGCGGGCGAATACGCACCCATGCCGCCGGTGTTGGGGCCTTCGTCGCCGTCTTTGAGGCGCTTGTGGTCCTGGCTGGTGGCCAGGGCCAGCACGTTCTTGCCGTCGCACAGCACGATGAAACTGGCTTCTTCGCCTTCAAGGAATTCCTCGATCACCACACGCGCGCCACCTTCGTTGTGGGTCACGCCGTATTTGTTGTCCACCAGCATGAAGTCCACAGCATCATGGGCCTCCTGCAGCGTCATGGCCACGACCACGCCCTTGCCTGCAGCCAGGCCATCGGCCTTGATGACGATGGGCGCGCCCAGCCGGTCCACAAATGCGTGGGCCGCAGCCGGGTCGGTGAAGGTATCGTAGTCGGCCGTGGGGATGCCATGGCGGCGCATGAAGGCCTTGGAAAAGGCCTTGGAGCTTTCGAGCTGGGCAGCAGCCTTGGTGGGGCCGAAGATGCGCAGGCCATTGGCACGGAACTCATCGACCACACCCGCCGCCAGTGGCGCTTCGGGGCCCACCACCGTCAGTGCGATCTTTTCGGCCTGCGCCCACACACGCAGTTCGCGCACGTCGGTGATGGCCACGTTCTCGAGCTTGGAGTTCAGCGCGGTGCCGCCATTGCCAGGCGCCACATACACCTTGGTCACCTTGGGGGACTCGCTCAGTTTCCACGCCATCGCGTGTTCACGGCCGCCGCCACCAATCACAAGTACTTTCATAGGAACCTTTGGTGAACCTCTGCTTGGCACTACGCCACAGCTCAGGGGCTCGTAAAAAAAACTCTATCGCGACTGATCGCGCTGCTCGCTACATACAAAACCGTTGAAACTGGCACGACCCAAGCCCGTGCCCCCGCGCAAGGGCCGCCCCGCCGCGCTGGGGGCGTCCCCCTCCCGCAAGCGCAGCGCAGCGAGAGAGGGGGAAGCGGCGCAGCCGCTCAGGGGGAGCTTCACAATGCAGCGTTGTGGTAGACCTCCTGGGTATCGTCCAGGTCCTCCAGCACATCCAGCAGCCGCTGCATGCGCGCCGCGTCGTCGCCCGTCAGTTCGATGGTGTTTTCAGGCCGCATGGTCACGCCCGCCACTTCGGGCGTCAGGCCTGCCGCTTCCAGGGCATTCTTCACGGCTTCAAAGTCGGCGGGGGCGGTCAGCACCTCTACTGCGCCGTCGTCGTCGGTCACCACGTCTTCGGCCCCCGCCTCCAGCGCCACTTCCATCACCTTGTCTTCGCTGGTGCCGGGGGCAAAAATCAGTTGGCCGCAGTGCTTGAACTGAAAAACCACCGAGCCCTCGGTGCCCATGTTGCCACCGTGTTTGCTGAACGCGTGTCGTACTTCGGCCACGGTGCGCACCCGGTTGTCGGTCATCGTGTCGATCATGATCGCTGCGCCACCAATGCCATAGCCCTCGTAGCGGATTTCCTCGTAGGTCAATCCCTCGGCGTTGCCCGTGGCCTTGTCGATGTTGTACTTGATGCGGTCGGCGGGCATGTTGGCCGCCTTGGCCTTGTCCACCGCCAGGCGCAGGCGGGGGTTGGCAGACAGGTCGCCGCCGCCCGAGCGGGCAGCCACAGTGATTTCACGAATGATGCGGGTCCAGATCTTGCCGCGTTTTTCATCCTGGCGCCCTTTGCGGTGCTGGATATTCGCCCATTTACTGTGTCCTGCCACGAGAAGTCCTTTTGTATTGATTTAATCTAGTCGGTGGATTTTACTTTTTGCCGAACCCGTACCCCCGAGGAAACCCGAAATGGCCGAACCCCTGCTGATTGCCAAGCACGACAAGATTGAATGCCACCTGCTTCCCGGACTGGCCAACCGCCACGGGCTCATCACCGGAGCCACCGGCACGGGCAAGACCGTCACCTTGCAGACGCTGGCGGAAAACTTCTCGCGCATTGGCGTGCCGGTGTTCATGGCCGACGTGAAGGGCGACCTGACCGGCGCCAGCCAACCCGGCAAGATTGGCGACAAGCTGGCGGCAGTGCTCAAGGAGCGGGGCCTTCCCCTGCCCGCCCCCCTGGCCTGCCCCACCACGCTGTGGGACGTATTTGGCGAACAGGGCCACCCTGTGCGCGCCACGGTGTCGGACATGGGCCCGCTGCTGCTGGGCCGCATGCTCAACCTGAATGAAACCCAGCTGGGCGTGCTCAACCTGGTGTTCAAGATCGCCGACGACAACGGCATGCTGCTGCTGGACCTCAAAGACCTGCGCGCCATGCTGCAGTACGTAGGCGACAACGCCAAAGAGTTCACCACCGAATACGGCAACGTGAGCGCCGCCAGCGTGGGCGCCATCCAGCGCGGGTTGCTGCAGATTGAGCAGCAGGGCGGCACGCAGTTCTTTGGCGAGCCCATGCTCAACATCCAGGACTTCATGCAGACCGTGGACGGCCACGGCGTGGTCAACATCCTGGCGGCCGACAAGCTCATGAACTCGCCGCGCCTGTATGCCACCTTCCTCTTGTGGATGCTGTCTGAGCTGTTCGAGCAACTGCCCGAGATCGGCGACCCCGAGCAGCCCAAACTGGTGTTCTTCTTCGACGAGGCCCACCTGCTGTTCAACGAGGCGCCGAAAGTGCTCATCGAGCGCATCGAGCTGGTGGTGCGCCTGGTGCGCTCCAAGGGCGTGGGCGTGTACTTCGTCACGCAGAACCCGCTCGACATCCCCGACAGCGTGCTGGCCCAGCTGGGCAACCGCGTGCAGCACGCGCTGCGCGCCTTCACTCCGCGTGATCAGAAGGCCGTGAAGGCCACGGCCACCACCATGCGGCAAAAGCCGGGCCTCGATATCGAGACCGCCATCACCGAACTGGCCGTGGGCGAGGCGCTGGTGAGCTTTCTGGACGCCAAGGGCCGCCCGAGCGTGACCGAGCGCGTGTTTGTGCTGCCACCCGGCAGCCAGCTCGGCCCCATCACAGCGCAGCAGCGCCAGGTGCTGGTGGCCAACTCACTGGTGGCGGGCGTGTACGAAAAGGTGGTGGACCGCGAGTCAGCCTACGAAAAACTCAAGGGCCGCGCCGCCGAAGCCAGTGCGCAGGCACCTGCCAATGGCAAAGGTGCACCCGCCAACACGGAAGACAGCGGCGGCGGCCTGATGGGCGGCCTCAACGACGTGCTGTTTGGCAGCACCGGCCCGCGCGGCGGCAAACGCGACGGCTTGGCCCAGACCATGGCCAAGTCAGCGGTGCGCACCATGGGCACCACCATTGGCAAGGAAATCCTGCGCGGGGTGCTGGGTAGCATCTTCGGCGGCAGCAAGCGCCGTTGAGCACAGGCGGGCACAGATTCCGCCCCCCCGCTCAGCGCCTCCAAGCGCGGCCCCATCACGGCAGCTTCGGCATGCGATGGTGCTGCGGGTAACCCTCCCGTGACCATCTGGCGACACCACCCAAAGTGTCATCAATCAGTCACCAAACAGCCGTGAAATCGCCACACAACAACAAAAAAGGAGGGACGATGAAGCGCATTGAAAACGTTCTGCTGTGGTGGGGAAGCAAGGTCGTGCTGCTGGCGATTGCCGTGTGGGTGGCCGCCATCGTCGGGATCTTCGCGGGCGCCTGGCGCCTGCGGTGGCCCTGGATTCTGTATTTTTTGGCCACAGTCATCATCATCGCCCTGGTGATCCAGTGGACCAACGCGGTACGCCAGCGCTATATCCGCGAGGCCCCCCTGCCCCGCTTTCTGCAGCGCAAGCTGCGCGAAACCTACCCCCACCTGAGCACCCGCGACTGCGAGCTGGTCGAACGCGGCCTGCGCCAGTTCTTCATGGCCTGCCTGCGCGGCAACAAACAGTTTGTGGCCATGCCCTCCAAGGCGGTCGACGCGCTGTGGCATGAGTTCATCCTGCACACCCAGGCCTACAAAGCCTGGTGCCACAACGCCCTGGGCTTCTTTTTGCACCACACACCCGCCGAGGCGCTGGGTAAAAAGGCGCGCCACAACGATGGCCTGCGCCGCTGTTGGTACTGGGTATGCAAGGAGGAGTCCATCGACCCCAAGGCCCCCAGCCGCCTGCCCCTGCTGTTTGCGCTGGATGCCAAGTTCGCCATTGCAGGCGGCTTCTCCTACGTGCCCGACTGCTCCGACATCGCCCGCAAGAGCGCCGCGGGTGGCAGTGGTGGAGACAGCTACTGCGGCACCAGCTTCTCGGACGGCAGCTACAGCGGCAGCTCGGGCGACTTTGGCGGCGCCGAAAGCTCGGATGGAGGTGGAAGCGACGGCGGAGGGGATGGCGGCGGCTGTGGTGGCGGGGGCGGCGATTGACAGACTGTGCCTGTAGACGTCCGCCGCCCGTTCTGCCGCACGCGCGCAAAAGCACTCATGTTTTCATAGCTGCCAGCGCTTACCAGATAAGCGCTGGCAGCCAAAATAGCTCAGAGTCACCCAGGCGACGACCCGACCTGCATTCACCGGTCTACAGTGGCACCCCATGAACACCCTCACCTGCTTTTCCCTCAGCATCACCGACCACGTGGCCCATCTGGTGCTGAACCGCCCCGAGGCCATGAACACCATGCACCCCACCTTCTGGCGTGAGCTGGACGAGGTGCTGGCCCAGCTCAACAAGGCGGGCGAAGCGCGGGCGCTGGTCATCAGCAGCACCGGCAAACATTTCAGCGCAGGCATGGCGCTCGAAACCTTTGGCGGCGCCATCACCATGGACGACCAGAGCCCCGAGGGCCGCGCCGCCATCTTTGACCTGCTGACCGACATGCAGGCCACCTTCACCCGCATCGAAAGCCTGCGCATCCCCGTCATCATGGCCGTCCACGGCGGTTGCATCGGCGGCGCGGTGGACATGGTGACGGCCGCCTGCATCCGCTACGCCACGGCAGACACGTTCTTCTGTATCCAGGAGATCAACATCGGCATGGTGGCCGACGTGGGCACGCTGCAGCGCCTGCCCAAGCTGATCCCGCTGGGTGTGGTGAAAGAGCTGGCCTACACCGGCCGCCGCCTGAGCGCAGCCAAGGCCCTGGGCTACGGACTCGTCAACGAAGTGTTCGAGACCCAAGAAGCGATGCTTGCCGCCGCGCTGCAGTGCGCGCAAGAGATCGCCAGCAAGCCGCCCGTGGCCATCTGGGGCACCAAACAGGCCGTGAACTACGCCCGCGACCATTCGGTGGAAGACAGCCTGCGCCAGATGGGCTGGCTGCAAGGCGCCATCTGGAGCAACCAGCATGTGCGCGAGTCGGTCACGGCGATGAAGCAAAAGCGCGCGGGCGACTTCCCGGCACTGACGCCGCTGCAACGGTTCAGCGAGCTGGGCTGACCCGCCATCAACCATCAAAATCTATAGCTGTTCGCGCTTGCCACACAAGCGCGTAAGGCCATTTTGGCTTGAAACCACGCGACAACCCGCTATCATCCGAGGGCTGAAGGGGCAAGCGTTTGCCCCGCCACCAGGGATGCCGCCATGACCTTGCCCAGCCTCACCCCGCCCACCTACGACGACGTGGCCGCCGCCGCGCACCGGCTCAAGGGCATGGCGCACCACACGCCGGTGCTGCGCTCCACCACCGCCGACGACCTGCTGGGTGCGCAACTGTTCTTCAAATGCGAGAACCTGCAGCGCACCGGCGCCTTCAAGTTCCGGGGCGCCTTCAACACCCTGGCCCAGTTTACCGATGAGCAGCGCGAGCGCGGCGTGCTGGCTTTTTCGGCCGGCAACCACGCGCAGGCCATCGCGCTGTCGGCCCGGATGCTGGACATGCCCGCCGTCATCGTCATGCCCGCAGACGCGCCCGCCTCCAAGATGGCGGCCACACGGGCCTACGGCGCCCAGGTCGTCACCTACGACCGCTACACCGAAGACCGCGAAGCCATCAGCCGCCACCTGGCGCTGGAGCGCGGCATGACGCTGGTCCCGCCGTTTGACCACCCGCACGTCATTGCGGGCCAGGGCACCGCCGCCAAAGAACTGTTTGAAGAAGTGCCCGACCTGGACTACCTGTTTGTCTGCGTGGGCGGTGGCGGCTTGCTGGCAGGCAGCCTGCTGGCCGCGCAGGCCCTGGCACCCCAGTGCCGCGTGGTGGGTGTCGAGCCCGAAACGGGCAACGACGCCCAGCAGTCGCTGCGCGCCGGGCACATCGTGCGCATCCCCACGCCCCACACCATCGCCGACGGCGCGCAAACCCAGGCGCTGGGCGAGCTCACCTTCCCCATCATCCGCGACCATGCCGAAGACATCATCAGCGTGAGCGACGAACAGCTCATGCAATCCCTGCGCTTCTATGCCGAGCGCATGAAGATCGTGGTGGAGCCCACCGGCGCCCTGGCCTATGCGGGTGCGCAGGCCTTCTCTGGCGCTGACAACGGAGGCAAGCTGCTGCACGGTGAGCGCGTGGGCGTTCTCATCAGCGGCGGCAACGTTGACCTGGCGCGCTATGCGCGGTTTCTGGCGGACTAGCCCGCGCCCCCCTGAGTCGCCTGCGGCGCCTTCCCCTCAAGAGGACGCCGCCAGTGGCCTGGCGAAGCCAGTTCCACGGCGTCCACTGGCCTGGGCCGCGCCAGTTTTTACGGGCGCTGGCGCAAGTACCGTCAAAATACCGCCACCCCTTTCATTTCTACCTGTAGACCATAGGCCTCGCCATGAGCACTGCCAGCACCAACAACAACGTCACCGTCATCACCCACCCCCTCGTCCAGCACAAGCTCACGCTCATGCGCCGAAAGGACGCCAGCACCAACAGCTTTCGTCGCTTGCTGGGGGAGCTAAGCACGCTGATGGCGTATGAAGTCACGCGCGACATGCCGCTGCAGGACATCGAGATTGAAACCCCGCTGGAGACCATGACCGGCAAGGTCATCGACGGCAAGAAGCTGGTGCTGGTCTCCATCCTGCGCGCGGGCAACGGGTTCCTGGATGGCATGCTCAACGTGGTGCCCGGCGCCCGCGTGGGCCACATCGGCCTGTACCGCGACCCGGCCACGCTGCAGCCCGTGGAGTACTACTTCAAGATGCCGTCCGAAATGGACGAGCGCGACATCATCGTGGTGGACCCCATGCTGGCGACCGGCAATTCGGCCTCCGCCTGCGTAGACCGCCTGAAAAAGCTCAACCCCCGCTCCATCAAGTTCGTCTGCCTGCTGGCCGCCCCCGAAGGCATCGCCACCATGCAAAAGGCACACCCCGACGTACCTATTTTCACCGCAGCGATTGACCGCGAACTGAGCGACCACGGCTACATCCTGCCGGGCCTGGGCGATGCGGGCGACCGGATTTTTGGCACCAAATAGGCCACGCACCGCAAAAAAGCCCCGCAAATGCGGGGCTTTTTTGATACTGCGGGTACCGCAGTTCAGCAGATGGCTCCAGGGAGTTGCTGCATGCACTGGTGCGAGGTTGTGTTCGAACGGCCGGGTGCGGGTGCGTTTGCCTTTGCCGTAACCGAGCCAGCCGCTAGGCCTTTCACCACGGCATCCCCGGTCTGAAGCGATCGGTCGAACACCAGCGACTCGCCAAATACCAGCTCCACCCAGGTCGGGTAGGTGTAGGCTGTACCACGGTTATGGTCCACCACTGCGCCGATGACGCCGCCAAGGACGATATTCCCCGCCATCCCGCCATTGGGGCGGGATATCAAACGTGCGTTGGCTGGCTGCTCTCCATTCTTCGTGCAGACGATCGTCATATCGCCCGCTGAACGGCGCAGTGCCTCCGTGCCACCAGACTTGAAGCTTGTCGATCCATAGTCGTTAGTTGCCACACAGTCGGCGCCAGCTACCACCGCGCCACTCTTTTGCCTTGTATCCACGCGGACGCCGTGGGTGGTGTCGTTCGTTACCGAAGCACACCCGACCAACGTCATTGCGGTTGCCACTGCCATCAATGCTTTCACAAGAATTCCTCCCAAGTCATTTTGTAGTCACACACAAGCGCTTCGGGCGAGTTCAGGGGAACCTCGCAAGGCCCCGTCTTCAGCGCCGCCCCCGGCATCCATCCAACGAATTCAAGGGACACCTGAAAACTCCCCGCGCCGTCTCGTACCAGCCAGCCGGTCCAGACGCCCTCATTCGAGCGCAGGATGGTAGTGCGAGAAATACGCTCGACAGCGATGGGCTTGCGAACTTCGGGGGCTACCGAAACACAATGTTCTAACGCTTGCATCTTGCAATCAAGATACCGCCATGCCCTTTGTGTGCATACTTATTGCTTGGACCCGAGCGCACATCCCCTTTTGTTGCATTTCACAAGGACCCCAACCATGACCACTCGCCGCATCTTCACTGGCAGCCTGCTCTGCACCTCCATGGCCCTGTCCACAGCCCTGACGCTCGCACCATCACTGGCCACAGCGCAGTCCAAGCTCAAGGTCGCGGCGATCTACACGGTGCCCTTCGAGCAGCAATGGGTCAGCCGCATCCACAAGGCCCTGAAAGCCGCCGAAGCACGTGGCGAGATCGAATACAAAGCCAGCGAGAACGTCAGCAACGCCGACTACGAGCGGGTGATGCGCGAATACGCGACCGGCGGCAACCAGCTCATCCTAGGCGAAGCCTTTGCGGTGGAAGCCGCCGCCCGCAAGGTGGCCAAGGATTTCCCCAAGACGTCCTTTCTGCTCGGTTCCTCCGGCAAGCCGCAGGCGCCCAACTTCAGCGTGTTCGACAACTACATCCAGGAACCCGCGTACCTCAGCGGCATGGTCGCGGGCGGCATGACCAAGACGAACAAGATCGGCATGGTGGGCGGCTTCCCCATCCCCGAGGTCAACCGCCTGATGCACGCCTTCATGGCGGGCGCCAAAGAGACCAATCCCAAGGTCGAGTTCACCATCACCTTCATCAACAGCTGGTTTGACCCGCCCAAGGCCAAGGAAGCCACCTTTGCAATGATCGACAAAGGCGCCGACGTGCTCTACGCCGAGCGCTTTGGCGTGAGTGACGCGGCCAAGGAGAAGGGCAAGCTCGCCATCGGCAACGTGATCGACACCCAGCCGCAGTACCCCGACACGGTGGTGGCATCGGCCATCTGGCACATGGAGCCCAGCATCGACCGTGCGCTCAAGCTGGTCAAGGAAGGCAAGTTCACCGCCGAAGACTACGGCCCGTACTCGATGATGAAGCACAAGGGCTCTGAACTCGCGCCGCTGGGCACGTTCGAGAAGAAGGTGCCCGCCGACATCGTGGCCAAGGTCAAGGCGAAAGAGGCCGACATCCTGGCGGGCAAGTTCACCGTAAAGGTAGACGATAGCCAGCCGAAATCGACGGCCAAGTAAGCACTGAATGTGGCGGGCACCCACCCTGCCCGCCCCTGTTCCAGTCTGTGCACAGGCCACCTCAGCAAAGCGGTGGCCTGTTTGTTTTTTCGCGTTGACTGCGCGCACCGCTGTTCTTCTTTGACGAGGCACCACACCCATGCAATCCCTCTCCGCCGCCAAGCCCTCCCTGATCTCCCGGTGCACACGCCTGCTGGGCGCCCTCACCCTCGCCGCCGTGGTGGCAGGCTGTGCCGCTACCGCGCCCGGCAAGACGGCGGTGCGGCTGGACGACACGCCCCGCATCGCCGTCATCTCTGCCTTCGCCCCCGAGCTGACCGTGCTGCTGCCCCAGGTGCAGCAGGCCGCCAAACACAGCATCAACGGCGTGGAGTTCACCACCGGCACGCTGGAGGGCAAGCCTGTAGTGGTATTCCTCTCCGGCATCAGCATGACCAACGCGGCCATGAACACGCAGTTGGTGCTGGACCGCTTCAACGTGAGCCATGTGGTCTTCAGCGGCATTGCGGGCGGCGTCAACCCCAGCCTGCACATTGGTGACGTCACGGTGCCCGCGCAGTGGGGGCAGTACATGGAATGGCTGATGGCGCGTGAAGACAAACCCGGCCAGTACAGCGCCCCCGCCTGGATGAAAAGCGAGCTGACGATGCCCGCCTTCGGCATGATGCACCCGCGCCCGGTCGAAGTGCGCTCGGCAGCCCAGCCCAAGCTCTCCAAAAAGTTCTGGTTTGAAGCTGACCCGAAGATGCTGGCCACCGCCCGCAGCCTGCAGAACGTGGGCCTGGAACACTGCCTGGCCGCCACCTGCCTGAAGCAGCGCCCACAACTGGTGGTGGGCGGCAACGGCGTATCGGGCCAGGCCTTTGTGGACAACAAGGCCTTCCGCGAATACGCGTTCAAGACCTTCGAGGCCAACGTGCTCGACATGGAAACCGCCGCCACCGCCATGGTGGCGCACAGCAACGGCGTGCCCTACATCGCGTTCCGCTCGCTGAGCGATCTGGCGGGCGGCGGCGAGGGCGAAAACGAAATGGGCACCTTCATGGGCCTGGCGGCGGCCAATTCTGCCAAGGTACTGCGCGCGTTTCTGGCGGCCTGGAAATAGATGGACTCCACCACAGCGCCCGTCCTGCGCCTGTCGGGCATCACCAAGCGCTTCGGCAAGCTCGTCGCCAACGATGCCATCAGCCTGACCCTCGCACGCGGCGAGGTACTGGCCCTGCTGGGCGAAAACGGCGCGGGCAAGTCCACGCTGATGTCCATTTTGTTCGGGCACTACGTGGCCGACGAAGGCAGCATCGAAGTCTTCGGCCAGCCCCTGCCGCCCGGCCAACCGCGCGCGGCGCTGGCGGCGGGCATTGGCATGGTGCACCAGCACTTCACACTGGCCGACAATCTCACCGTGCTGGACAACGTGCTGCTGGGCAGCGAGCCGCTGTGGCAGCCTTTCTCGCGCCGCAGCGAAGCGCTGGCCAAGCTGCTGGCCGTGTCGCAGCAGTTTGGCCTGCCAGTGAGCCCCGATGCGAAGGTCGGCAGCCTCTCGGTGGGCGAGCGCCAGCGAGTCGAAATTTTGAAAGCGCTCTACCGGGGCGCCCGCATCCTGATCCTGGATGAACCCACTGCCGTGCTCACCCCGCAGGAGAGCGAGGCACTGTTCGACACCCTCGCTCAGATGGTGGCGCAAGGCCTGTCCATCATCTTCATCAGCCACAAGCTGGGCGAGGTGCTGCGCGTATCGCACCGCGTGGCCGTGCTGCGCCAGGGCAAACTGATGGCCGAGGCGCCTGCACAGGGCACTACCCAGGGGCAGCTCGCGCAATGGATGGTGGGCCATGCCATCGAAGCCGCCAAGCGCCGCCCCGCAAAGAATGTGGGCGAGCCCATCTGCGTCCTGACCCACGTGAGCACAGCCCCCACCGGGCGCGACCGGTTAAACGATGTGTCCCTGGCCCTGTGCGCAGGCGAGATCGTGGCGATTGCAGGCGTGAGCGGCAATGGCCAGGTGGCGCTGGCCGATGTGTTGTGCGGCGTGCGCAACACCACATCAGGCCAAGTCATGCTGCGTAGCGCACCGCTGCCAGCCCGGCCCGCGTGGCTGGTCGGCCAAGGCGTGGCCCGCATCCCCGAAGACCGGCACGCCGTGGGCGTGGTGGGCGATTTGCCGGTGTGGGAGAACGCGGTTTCCGAACGCCTGCGCAGCCACTGGTTTGCGCACCCGTGGTTCCGCGCCTTCTGGATCAAGCGCGGCGCTGCACGACAGCATGCCGAGCGGGTGGCCAAGACTTTTGACGTACGCGGCGGCGGGCCGGATGCGCCTGCGCGGTCGCTGTCGGGCGGCAACATGCAAAAGCTCATCCTGGGCCGGGCGCTGATGCCGCCACAGAATGGCGCGGGCAACACCGCGCCCGCCCCCCAGCTCATCGTGGCCCACCAGCCCACCTGGGGGCTGGACATTGGCGCGGTGATGTTTGTGCAGCAGCAGCTCATCAACGCTCGCGACAGTGGTGCTGCGGTATTGCTGATCTCCGACGACCTAGACGAAGTGCTGGCGCTGGGTGACCGCGTGGCAGTGATGCACGACGGGCACTTGAGCGAGGCCCGGCCCGCAGAAGACTGGACGCGCGAAGCCATCGGCCTTGCCATGGCCGGTGCGACCCACTGAGCGACAACAAGAAAAATCCATGAGACTCGAAAAACGCAACCACACCTCCCCCGCCGCCTATGTGCTGGCACCGGTGGGCGCCGTGGTGTTCACATTGATCGTCAGCGCCCTGCTGGTGCTGTGGGCTGGCGCCCCCGTGGGCCAGACCTATGCGCTGCTGCTGCAAGGCGCGTTCGGCTCAGTGTTCGCACTGACCGAAACCCTCACCCGCGCCACGCCGCTGATCCTGACGGGGCTGGCGGCCGCAGTGGCCTTCCGCGCCCGGCTGTTCAACATTGGGGCTGAAGGTCAGCTCTATGCAGGCGCGCTGGCCGCCGTGGCCGTGGGCGGCATGCACGGCGGCACGGGACTGGAGTGGTCGCCCTACCTGCTCTTCCCACTCATGATGCTGGCGGCTGCGCTGGCCGGGGCCGCGCTGCTGCTGGGCCCGGCGCTGATGAAGGCGCGGCTGGGGGTGGACGAGGTCGTCACCACGCTGCTGCTCAACTTCATCATGCTGCTGCTGGTGTCGGCCCTGCTGGATGGGCCGATGAAAGACCCGCTCTCCATGGGCTGGCCGCAGAGTGTGGCGCTGCAGGGCGACCTGGAACTTTCCAAGCTGGTGCCGCAGACGCGGCTGCACACGGGGCTGCTGTGGGCCATCTCTCTGGCCGTGATGCTGTGGGCGCTGCTGGCGCGCACGGTGCCGGGGTTTGACATCCGCGCCGCCGGGGCCAATGCGCGCGCTGCAGCCTTCGCAGGCGTGCCCATCACCCGCACCGTGGTGCTGGTCGCCCTGCTCTCGGGCGGGCTGGCGGGGCTGGCGGGGGCTATCGAGGTGGCGGGCCGCACGGGGTATGTAACGCTCGACATGTCGCCCGGCTACGGCTACAGCGGCATTGTGATTGCCATGCTGGCGGGGCTGAACCCGCTGGGCGTGCTTGCGGCGGGCACCTTTGTGGCGGGCGTGCTGGTGGGTGCCGACAGCATGAGCCGTGCGGTGGGCGTGCCGACCTACATTGCGGATGTGATCGTGGCGACCTCGCTGATCGCAGTGCTGGTGGCGGGGCTGCTCACCCAATACCGCGTGAAGAAATGAGACACCCCCTGAGCCGCTTCGCGTCTTCCCCCTCTCCTTCGGGAGGGGGACGCCACCCGTGGCCTGGCAAAGCCAGTTCCACGGTGGCACTGGCTTTGGCCGCGCCAGTTGCGTCATGCAGAGGTCGAAGGAAAGCACCACTCGCAGCCAAGATGACTCTCTGCTTCGTTCAGAAATTCAAGCCAAATTGGCCTCTAGCGCTTATCTATCAAGCGCTAGCAGCTATCAAAATCAAAGTAACCAGCACCGAGGCGGGCACATGACCGAACTGCTCGACATCCTCGCCAACCCCGCGTTCTGGATCGCCACCCTGCGCGTGGCCACGCCGCTCATCCTGGGCACGCTGGGGGTGCTGCTGTGCGAACGCGCGGGTGTGCTCAATCTGGGCATTGAAGGGATCATGGTGGCTGGCGCCTTTACCGGCTGGCTGGCGGTGTACGCGGGTTATGGGCTGTGGACGGGCGTGCTGGTGGCGGCGCTGACCGGGGCGGTGTTCGGGCTGCTGCACGCGTGGCTCACGGTGGGGCTGGCGCTGTCGCAGCATGTCTCAGGCCTGGGCATCACGCTGCTGGCCACGGCGCTCAGTTACTACGGATATCGCGTGAGCTTCCCCAAAGTGAACACACCACCCACCATCGAGCCGTTTGCGCCGATGGAGTGGCTGGGCATTCCCATCCTGTCTGCGCAGACGCCGCTCACGCTGCTGGCCCTACTGCTGGTGCCGCTGCTGGCCTGGGTGCTGCTGCGCACACCGCTGGGATTGGCCGTGCGCATGGTGGGCGAGAACCCGCAGGCGGCCGAAGGCCAGGGCATCTCGGTGGCGGCCACACGCACGGGCGCCATCGTGGCGGGCTCGGCGTTGATGGGCGTGGCGGGGTCGTTCCTCACGCTGTCGGCGTTCAACGCGTTCTTCTTCAACATGATCAACGGCCGGGGCTGGATCTGCGTGGCGCTGGTGGTGTTTGCGTCGTGGCGGCCCGGCAAGGCGTTGCTGGGTGCGCTGCTGTTTGCGTTTTTTGATGCACTGCAGTTGCGGCTGCAGCAGGCGGGGGATGCATGGCTGCCGTACCAGGTCTATCTGATGCTGCCCTACCTGCTGTCGATCCTGGCGCTGGTGCTGGTGGCGCGCAAGGCGGCGTATCCGCAGGCGCTGATGAAGCCGTATCGCAAGGGAGAGCGATGAAGCTTGTTCCACATACTTTTGTCCGTTGGCTGGCCCCGGCTCTGCTGGCCTGCGCGGGCCAGGCCCACGCACTGGGGATGGAGATGCCGTATGAGTCCTTTGCCACTGCACCCGATGTGGACTGGATTAAGGTCTGTGGCCAGTGGCCCGCGCCCGAGCAGCCCGGAGAAAGCCGCGGCATGTATCGCATCGTGCACGCCACACGCTACGCGCAGTCGTTCTTGTACTTGCAGTGGATCGTGCGCGACAGCACCGATAGTGCCACCGAGGTCCACTCCGAGAGCTTTGCGCAGATCAACAACGACCACGCCTCCCTCACGCTGAGCCAAATGAACTGCCAGGCCACGCGCCGAGGCATTCGTTTTACGGCCCGGGCGGAGTCGGGCCATGGAGACCGTGCTTTCCGCATCACCATCGATGCAGGGCACAAGCCAGGCGATGTGCGTTTTCGCACTACTCAGAAGCGCTGAGCCCCTCGACCATGCCCGCCACACCGGTTCATCCCATCGCACCTGCTGCGCTGCCACCCACGGTACTGGCGCGTTGGCAGTTCGACACCACCGACGCCAACCCCACCACGGTGTTGCCCGACGGCTGCAGCGACCTCATCCTGCATACCAATGCGCGCGGCCAGTCTGCCTGGCATATCTCTGCATTGGCCGATGCTGCAATGGTCGTGCCGGGGCCTGCGGGCGAACAATGGCTGGGCTTTCGCCTTGTACCGGGCACCCGCATTGACACACCAGCCTTGTTGAGGTCTGCACAAGCTATCTGGCAGCAAGCCCAGCACCGCGCAGGGCGGCCCTCCTTCAGCTTGGCCGGTGGTGGCACAACGGCGCCGGAAGCCTTGTTGCTGGAAGCCATCGACCAGCACACCCGCGCGGACCCGCGTGCGCAAGAAGCGCTCCGCTCGCTGGCGCATTGCCGCACCGTAGGCGCGGCGGCGCACAGCCTGGGAGTCTCAGAGCGCAGCCTGGAGCGCCTGACCCAACGTACCACCGGCCAAACGCCCCGCTTCTGGCGCGCCCTGGCCCGCGTGCGCAGAGCAGCACAGGCCTTGGGCACTGTGCAACCGCTGGCCGAAATTGCGGCGGATCACGGCTTTGCCGACCAGGCGCACTTCAGCCGCGATTGCCTGCGCTGGCTAGGGCAAACACCTGCGTCATTGCGCGGCGCACCGCAACTGCTGGCCACGGTGGCACAGGCGGGCTATGCCTGATTGTTGTGTGCACTTGGCGCTGATGACAGGGCGACGCTGCCAGCGCAGAAGTGATCCCCACAGTTCAAGCGGCCGGCGGCCCCACAGGCGTGCACAGCTCCACCAGCGCCCCGTTGATATCCGCCACATAGGCCACGGTCTGGCCCCAGGGCATCTGCTCCGGCGCCTGCACCAGGCGCGCACCGGCATCCACCGCGCGCTGCACAGCGGCGGCCACGTCGGCCGTGGTGAACGCGATCTCGAAACTGGGCGCATCGGCCGACGCGCGCTGCGGGTTCTTGCCCAGCTCGGCCATCAGCCGCAGCGACGAGAAGGCCAGTGCGGTGGCGCCGGTGTCCAGCTCGCCAAAGTCGCCTGCCTCGTGCACAAAGCGGCGAGCAAAGCCGAAGGCAGCTTCGTAAAAAGCGATGGTTTTTGGAACGTCTTCGACGTAGAGAATCGTGTAGCCAAATTGCATGAGAGCTGCCTTTGTAAGAATGGATGCGCTAAAACGTTGATGCGCAAAGCGAGACCCAGAGCTTAGGCACAGAGCCCGCTCACGTCTTGAAAAAACCCGACACTACTACCTGAACCGCCCACGCCATGCTCGACCTGCTCATCACCCACGTCACCCTGCCCGATGGCCGCCAGAACATGTCCATCGCCGTGCAGGACGGCCGCATTGCCGAAGTGACCGAGGGCCTGCAAGCGCCCGCGCATGAGACGGTAGATGCCGGTGGCATGCTGGTGAGCCCGCCGTTTGTGGATGCGCATTTCCATATGGATTCGACCCTGAGCTATGGCCAGCCGCGCGTGAACGAGAGTGGCACGCTGCTCGAAGGCATTGCACTGTGGGGCGAGCTCAAGCCGACGCTGACGCACGAGGCCATCGTAGAGCGCGCCCTGCGCTATTGCGACATGGCCGTGGCGCGCGGACTGCTGGCCATTCGCAGCCACGTGGACACGAGCCACCCCAGCCTGCTGCCCGTGCAGGCCCTGCTGGATGTGAAACAGCGCGTGGCGCCCTACCTGGATTTGCAGCTCGTGGCCTTCCCGCAAGACGGCGTGCTGCGCGCGCCGGGCGGGCTCGACAACCTGAAACGGGCTCTGGATATGGGCGTGGACGTGGTGGGCGGCATTCCTCACTTCGAACGCACGATGGCCCAGGGGGCCGAGAGCGTGAAGATCCTCTGCGAGCTGGCCGCCGAACGCGGCAAGCGCGTGGACATGCACTGCGACGAATCCGACGACCCGCACTCGCGCCATGTCGAAACCCTGGCTTTTGAAACCCAGCGCCTGGGCCTGCACGGCCGGGTGACGGGCTCGCACCTCACCTCCATGCACAGCATGGACAACTACTACGTGAGCAAGCTCATCCCCCTGATGGCCGAGGCCGATCTGGGCGTGGTGGCCAACCCTCTCATCAACATCACCTTGCAGGGCCGCCACGACACCTACCCCAAGCGCCGGGGCATGACCCGCGTGCCCGAGCTGATGGCTGCGGGTCTCACCGTCGCTTTCGGCCACGACTGCGTGCTGGACCCCTGGTACAGCGGCGGCAGCGCAGACATGCTGGAGGCCGCGCACATGGGCCTGCATGTGGGCCAGATGACCAGCCAGGCCGCAATGCGGCAGTGTTTTGATGCGGTGACGGTAAACCCCGCGCGCCTGCTGGGTCTGGAGGGCTATGGCATGGCGCCCGGCTGCCATGCAGACTTCGTGCTGCTGCACGCACGCACCCCTGTCGAGGCGATTGCGTTGCGGGCCACCCGCCTGGGCGTATGGCGGCGGGGCCAGCGGCTCGCCAGCAGCCCGGTACCCGTGGCGCAACTGCACCTGCCGGGGCGGCCCTGCAGCGTGGATTTCACGTCCAATTAGCCCCTGGCGCTTATCCAACAAGCGCAACATGCTACAAATTCAATAGTATCCCAAGCATCTACGCCATGCGCGCAATCGTCTTGCGAAACCGCGCCAGCGCCAGGCTGAACAGCACCGCCCCAATGCCCAGCAGCCACACCAGCGACGGCCACACCACCGCCCAGCCCGCGCCCCGGTAGAGGATGGCCTGGGCCAGTTCGGTGAAGTGCGTGGTGGGCGCCAGCGCCATCACGTACTGCACCCACAAGGGCATGCTCTCGCGGGGCGTCATGCCGCCCGACAGCATCTCCAGCGGCATCATTACCAGCACCATCAGCAGCCCGAACTGCGGCATGCTGCGCGCCACCGTGGCCATGAAGATGCCCATGGACGTGGTGGCGAACAGATGCAACGTGGCCCCCAGCAGAAACAGCGGCACCGAGCCCTCGATGGGCACGCCAATCGCCCAGCGGATCACCGCCGTGAGCGACACCCAGGTAGCGACCAGCACCACCAGCGCCATGGCCCAGACCTTGGCCAGCATGATCTCGCCCGGGGTGACAGGCATGACCAGCAGGTGCTCCACTGTGCCATGCTCGCGTTCGCGGATCAGCGCGGCGCCGGTGAGGATGATGGAGAGCATGGTCACAATGTTGATCAACTCCATCAGCGACCCAAACCACGCAGGGTTGAGCGCCGGGTTGAAGCGCGAGCGCACCGTCAGCTCGATGGGTTGCTCGGCCACGGTGCGGTCGCGCTGCACGAACTCCGCCACCTCCAGCTGCACGATCTGCTGCACCGCCCCGTTGGCCGCAAACGCCTGCCCCATGCGCGTGGCGTCGATGTTGAGCTGCACCTGCGGCACCCGGCCCGCCAGCACGTCGCGCTGGAAATGGGCGGGAATATGCAGCACCAGCGTGAAGCGGCCAGCATCCAGCAACGGGTCTACCTCGCGCATGCTGATCATGGCGGGGCGTGTGAACTGGGGCGCATAAAACGCCGTGGCGATGCGCCGGGACAGCGCCGAGTCGTCCTCGTCCACGACGGCAATGGGCACGTGGTACAGCGTCTCAGGCTGCGCCATGCCCGCCGAGTACACCGCCAGCGTGGTGGTGTAGACGATGAGGAACAGCATGGCCGGGTCGCGCCACAGGCTCCACAGCTCCTTGATGCCTAACCGAAATATGTTCGACCACCGGCCACGCAGTGCCATGTCAGGTCTCCTGCTTTTTGAGGAGCGCAATGGCGGTGCCGATGATGATGGGCACCGCCACCAGCATGGGCCAGAACTCGGCCTGCAAATCCTGCAGGCCCAGCGCCTTGTTGAACACGCCCCGGCTGATGGTGAACATGTGGCTGGCCGGGTAGGCCTCTCCGAACCAGCGCGCAAAGCCCGTCATGGACGACACGGGGTTGATGAGCCCCGCAAACTGCACGGCCGGAATAATCGTGCCCACCATGGCAAAGAACATCGCCGCAATCTGACTGCGCGTGACGGTGGAGGCCAGGAGGCCCATGCCCGTGGAGCACAGGCTGAACACCACGGCGGCCAATGTCAACGTGGCAAAACTTCCCGTCATCGGCACGCCAAACACCGTCACCGCTGCCAGGCACATCAGGCCAAAGTTGAACAGCGCCAGCAGCACATAGGGCAGCTGCTTGCCCAGCATGAATTCGGTGCGTGTGGTCGGCGTGACATACAGGTTGATGATGGAGCCCAGCTCCTTCTCGCGCACCACGGCCAGGGCCGTGAGCATGGCGGGCAGCATGAGCAACAGCAGCGGGATCACGGCAGGCACCATGGACGGCAGGCTGCGCACGTCGGGGTTGTAGCGGTAGCGCGGCTCCACCTCCAGCAGGCCCCGGGGCACCACGCCCGTGCGGCTGCGGCTTTGCTCCACCAGCCATTGCTGGTGCAGGCCCTGGGCGTAGCCGATGACGGTTTCGGCGCGCTGCGGCATGGCGCCGTCCACCCAGGCGCCGATCTGCACCGGCTGGCCGCGTGCCACGTCGCGGGCAAAGCCGGGCGGGATCTCCAGCGCCAGCGATATCTCGGCGGAGCGCATGCGCGCATCCAGCTCGGCATAGGTGGTGATCGGCGGCTGCTCGGTGAAGTAGCGCGAGCCCGCCAGGTTCAGCGTATAGGCGCGGCTCAGCGCGGTCTGGTCGCGGTCCAGCACGGCAAAGCGCAGGTTCTCCACGTCCATGCTGATGCCGTAGCCCATCACGAACATCAGGATCAGCGAGCCGAGCAGCGCCATGGCGCCCCGCACCGGGTCGCGGCGCAGCTCCAGCGCTTCGCGCCACTGGGTGCTGTGGATGCGGGCCAGGCTCTGGCGCAGGCGGGTGGGCCAAGTGGGTGCATTGGGCGCGGACACCGGCGATAGCGCAGTGGGGCCCGAAGCCGCCACGGACACAGGAGCGTGGGCCGTGCCCGCAGCATCTTCCAGGTAGCCGATGAAGGCTTCTTCCAGCGTGGCGGCGCCGCGCTTGGCCACGATCTCCTGCGGCGCAGCGCTTTCCAGCACACGCCCTGCGTGCATCAGCGAGATGCGGTCGCAGCGCTCGGCCTCGTTCATGAAGTGGGTAGAGATGAAGATGGTGACCTTGTCGCGCCGCGCCAGCTCCACCATCAGGCGCCAGAAGTTGTCGCGCGCCATGGGGTCCACGCCCGAGGTGGGCTCGTCCAGGATCAGCAGCTCGGGCTGGTGCACCATGGCCACGGCCAGCGACAGGCGCTGGCGCATGCCCAACGGCAGCTTCATGGGCAACGAACTGCGCACGGCCTGCAGGTCAAAGCGCTCCAGCATGGCCGCCACGCACGCGGGCACCTCGACCTCGGGCACGTGGAACAGGCGGGCATGCAGCACCAGGTTCTGCTCCACCGACAGCTCGCTGTACAGCGAGAACGCCTGCGACATGTAGCCCACGCGCCGCCGCGTGGCCATGTCCTTGGGGTCCACCGGCTGGCCAAACAGCCAGGCCTGCCCGTCGCTGGCAGGCAGCAGGCCGGTAAGCATCTTCATGGTGGTGGACTTGCCGCAGCCATTGCTGCCCAGAAAGCCAAAGATCTCGCCGCGCTGGATGCGAAAGCTCACATGGTCCACCGCCACAAAGTCGCCAAACCGCATGGTGAGGTCGCGCGCCTCGATGGCGACGTTGGTGGCATCGCCAGCCTGCGACCGGTCCAGCGGCGGAATCTGCACCGCCTGGTGGCCCCGGCGCTTGGCCTCGGGCAGCAGTGCCACAAAGGCCTGCTCCAGCGCATCATGCCCGGTGCGGGCCATCAGCTCGGCAGGCGTACCCGTGGCCAGAATGTGCCCTTCGTCCATGGCCACCAGCCATTCAAAGCGCTGCGCCTCTTCCATGTAGGCCGTGGCCACGATCACGCTCATGCCCGGCCGCGCTGCGCGGATGCGGCCGATCAGATCCCAGAACTGCGCGCGCGCCAGCGGGTCCACGCCGGTGGTGGGTTCGTCCAGGATGAGCAGGTCGGGGTCGTGGATGAGTGCGCAGCACAGGGCCAGCTTTTGTTTCATGCCGCCCGAGAGCTTGCCCGCTGGCCGCGCCAGAAACGGATACAGCCCCGTGCTGCGCGTGAGTTCATCAATGCGGCGGCGCCGCTCGGCCGCGTCGTGCCCGAACAGGCGGCCAAAAAACTGCAGGTTCTCTTCCACCGACAGCGTGGGGTACAGGTTCTTGCCCAAACCCTGGGGCATGTAGGCGATGCGGGGGCACACCCGGCTGCGGTGGCGGCTGTGGGCCATGTCGCCGCCCAGCACCTCCACCGTGCCCTGCTGCACCGCGCGGGCGCCCGCCACCAGCGCCAGCAGGCTGGACTTGCCCACGCCATCCGGCCCGATCAGGCCCACCATGCGGCCCGCGGCCACTTCCAAATCGATGTCTGCGAGCGCCACCGTGCGCCCGTAGCGCTGGCCCACGCCACGCAGGCGGGCCACGGGTGCCGCGCTGCCGGGGAGGTTCACTGGCCGGCCTTGACAGCGAGATTAGCGGGCCATTCCACTGCGGGATCCACCCGCAGCCAGGCCACGCCGGGCAGGCCGGTCTTGACCTGGTCCTGGTGGCGCAGCAGCAGCGCCTTGTCGATCTGCGCACGCACGCGGAACATGAGCTTCTGGCGCTCGCTGGCGGTCTCCACCGTCTTGGGGGTGAACTGTGCGGTGCTGGCGACAAACGAGACTTCTGCAGGAATCACAAAGCCCGGTGCAGCATCGAGCACGATGCGCACCTCGCTGCCCAGCGCCACGCGGCCCGCCACGGTCTCGGGCAAGAAGAAGGTCATGTACACGTCGCTCAGGTCCACCAGCTGCAGCACCCGTGCGCCCGCGCCCACCACCTCGCCGGGCTGCACCACGCGAAACTGCACGCGGCCGTCGCGCGGGGCCTTGAGTTCACTGTCGGCCAGCTCCACATCGATCCGCGCGAGCGTGGCCTGAAGCGCGCGCACGTTGGCCTCGGCACTGGTCACCTGCGTGCGGGACGCGCCAATACCCGCCTGTGCGGCCTTGGCCTGTGCTTTGGCAGCGGTCACAGCGGCCTGCTGGCTGCGCACCTTGGCGCGGTCGTCGTCGAGCAACTGGCTGGAGAAAAAGCCTTCGCGCGCCAGCTGCTCAGAGCGCGGCAGGCGGCGGCGGGCGGTGTCGAGGTCGCTCTCGCGCTGGGCCACCACGGCCAGCGCGGCCTGGTAGTCGCTTTCGCGCTGGGCCACCTGCACCTGGGCGCTGCTGATGGCCAGCTGTGCCTGCTGCAGCCGGGCCACGGCCTCTTCGCGCTGGGCCTGCAGGCCGTCGATCTGCATGCGGGCCAGGGGCTGTCCCGCTTTCACAAAGTCGCCCTCGGCCACCAGCACCTCCGGCACCCGGCCCGCCAGCTTGGTGGCCACGGCGATCTCGGTGGCCTCAATGCGGCCGTTGCCGCTCACAAAACCGGGGCCTGGCCCCTGGGCCTGCCAGGGCGCCCAGCGCAGCAGCAGCCATCCCCCCAGCAGCACCACGGCCAGGGCCGCGGCGATCTTCCATTGCTTGCTCATGGTCCATCCTTGTGGGCACATGGGCCCATCGGGGGATGGTAGCTTTGCACTCCACGTTGCCCCAAGCTGCAGCACGCCCTCTCTTGACCTGCATCAATCGTCCCCCCAACATCCGGCTTGCACCGGCCGCGCGTGGCTCTCGCAACCGAAACCCATGACCGCCTTCACCCCCCCGCCCCTTTCCGACACCCTGGCCTGGCTGCTGGGCCGTCCTGTCAGCGCCGAAGACGGGCTGACGGAAGATGAACTGGCTGCCGCAAGCCATCGCCTGGGGTGCCAGGTGCCCCCTGCCCTGCGCGCTTACTACGCCGCCGTGGGCAGGCGTGCCGATTTGATGGCCGGTTTTCAGCGGTTTGCGCCGCTGCAGGATTTGGAGTGCCTGGGCGACAAGCTGCTGTTTCTGGAAGAAAACCAGGCCGTGTGCTGGTGGGCCACCGATGCGCAGCAGCGGGTATGGCAAACCACCGACCTGGACGCCCCCGACTGGCACGAGGAAGACCTGGGCCTGGATGCGTTTTTGCACACCATCGCCTACTACCAGATGGCCCAGGGTGGCTACCCGTTCTGCGGCATGCGCGCGTGCCATGGGTTCTCAACGCAGGGGGACCTGGCAGCGCTGCTGCACGCCATGCAGGCGCAGGCCGTGGTGGATGTAGCGGGGCTGCGCATCTTCACCGTGGGGCCGCAGGCGCTGGTGTGGTACCTGCATGCCGAGGGGGAGCTTGCAGAGCCGGGCTTGTTCCTGAGCGCCCTGGACGCCGATCGCTTTGAGGCGCTGTGCGCCCAGTGGGACTTTGACGATCTGGGCTGATCTGACAATCAGAAAATGTTAAGAAAAATGGCTCCAGCGCTTATTGAAAAAGCGCTAATAGCTATATTATTTATAGCAAACAATCTCAGTCAGGGTTGAATTCCGCGGCCCACACCGCACGCGTTGCACCAGCCCTCCACTCAGCCCCGCACATCAAAAGCCGACAGGTGATTGGCCAGGTGCATGGCGTGCGCCTGCTCGTACTGCGCGCGGCTCAACGCCCCGTAGGCAAAGTGCGGCTGCAGCGGCCCGGCATGGGCGGCAAAGTCCTGCACGGCCTTGCGCAGCCGGGCCAGGGCCGCTGACGCGTCGGGCGTGGACGCATCCAGCGCGGGCGCGCCGGGAATGGGTTCTGCCAGGTTGTGGCTCATGCGGCCGCGCAGGGCAAACACGTTGAAAGCTGCTGCACCCAGCGTGTTCTGGAACAGCGCCGAGTTGGGGGCCGGAAAACCCTGCAGCGAGAACTCGATGCTCTGCGCGCAGTGCTCCAGCGTCTGCGACCAGTTCCAGGCCGTGGCGGGTGCCAGCGGCTGGACCGCCGCGCCTGCAAGGCGTTCTACCTCTTGCATGGCGCCCGCCAGGGTGCCAAAGACGAGTTGCCGATCGTTTCCGGGCCGGTAAAGCAGATAACCAGCACCAGAGACCGCCACCACACCCAGGGTGACCAACCCCGTACCCGAACGGAGGAACGCCCTGCGCGGTGCAGCGGGTGGTGTTGGCAACACATCGAACGGGGCGCCCGGATTGCTGCCGTGGGGATTGCTTGCCATGGGATGGTGATCAGGTTGTTGTGGGCCGAAGGGTTGCCCACCATTTTGCCGCCAGCAAATGCTGCAGCGGCGCAGCGAAGGTCGGGCAGCCGACACAGGCGGTGCGTACGGCGGCTCAAGCAGCAGTCGCTGCTGGCGCCACCGGAGTGCCCAAGATTTTTTCAGACACTTCCACGCGGTTGCGTCCGCGCTCCTTGGCCAGGTACATGGCCTCGTCGGCGCGCTGCAGCGCAGCGCCCGCCGCGTCGCCGTGGGCACACAGGGTGACGCCCACACTCACGGTCAGCGGGATGGACTGCGGGCCCGTGGCCACTGGCTGGGCTTCGACCAGCGCGCGCAGGCGTTCAGCCACGGCCAGGGCACCAGCGGCGCTCGCGTTGGGCAGGAAGATGGCGAACTCTTCGCCCCCCAGGCGCCCCATCACGTCTTCCTTGCGCAGGCAACGGTGGGCCAGCATCACAAAATGGCGCAGCACATCGTCACCCGCCCGGTGACCCCAGGTGTCGTTGATGTTCTTGAAGTGATCCAGGTCCATCACCAGCACGGGCACAGCCGTCCCGGTGCGCTGGGCGGCGCTGATGGCCTTGTCCAGCAGCGTGAGAAACGCGCGGCGGTTGAACACGTTGGTCAGCGGGTCCATCTCGGCCAGGTGCCGCAGCTCGCTGGTGATGAACTCGTTGGCCAGCATCAGCGCACCAAACCCCAGCAACACCACGGCCACAATGGCCTCCAGCAGAACAAACTGCGATACCAGAGCCACCAGTCCGGCGTCTGGCAAGCCGCCGGGCGCAACGGGAGCAAGCTTGAACAGTGCCGGACGCAGCAACAAAAACAGGCCATGCAGACCCGCCACCAACGCAAACAGGTAGCGCGCGGGCACGCGGCGCACACCACCATCGGCCATCGTGCGCGCCGTGAGCAAAAAGCAGATGCCCGCACCCAGCCCCACAAAAACAAACCGCATGCCCAGATGGGGCTGCACCACGGTGAAATACACCGACGCGACCATCAGGGCCCCGATACCCACGACCGCATACCAATGAGAAAACGGGCGTCGCCCCATGTACATGCGGCTGGCCATCAGGCACAGGTAGGCTGCCAGCGACACCGAACCTTGCGAGATCACCACCGCCACCACCTCGGGAAACCAGTCCCGTACCAGCAGACTCACGCTGAACACCGACCCCAGCAGGAACGACACCATCCACAGGCGCAGGCCGGGGATGTTCCGGTTGAACGACCACACGGCATACAACACCGTGGTGACGAGCGCAGTCAGAAGCGCTGCAATGATGAGGAGTGTGGGGCTGTGCACTTTGAGGGCGGGCTGGCGGGCGGCTGGAATGTTAACCGGACCGCCGCCAGGCACCGTGTCGCGCGGCACCTTTCCTTGACCTGTGTAAAGGTGCCGCCTGGTGCAAATGGGATAAATTGGGCGGATGACGGCGCCAAGCCCGCAGCGTGCCGTTCGCGGCTAGGAGGCTGCGCGGCAGAAGGCATCGAAGCGAAACGCGCGAAAACCGAGGATCGCGTGGTGCTACCGACAAGCCCAGGGTGGGCCCCTGGGCGCAGGAGGTGGTACCGCGCGAGACCGGTTTATCGCGCATTGCAGCCGATGTTCCTTCTGCCGCGCAGCCTCCTAGCCCACCACATTGCATTCCCGGCGCAGCAGGGCCAGGGCATCGTGCATCTGGTAGTCCATATCGCTGAGCAAGGTTTTTTCTGCGTCCTGCACAAAGCTGGTCCACAGCGCGATGTAGTCCTGCTGGTGCACACCGGGCGCGTGGGTGCGGATGAACTCGGTGGCCAACGCGGGCTGCAGGCCGGATTTGCGCAGTTTGCGCACCAGGCTGGCGGCGGTCTTTTCGGTCAGCAGGGTTTTCTTGGGCACACCCGCAGCCAGGCACAGGAACAGCGTGAGCAGCGAATGCTCGTCATCGTTGCCCTGGGTGGTTTTTGTCCAGGTCTTGCTGGCGGGCAGCGGGGGTTCCTCGCCCTCCTCCAGCGCATCCAGGCTGCGGTGGAAGTTGTCCACCTCGGCCAGCGGGTCGTCCAGCAGAAAGTAGCGCGCGCGGAAAGCGCCGGTGGGGCGCAGCAGCGTACGCACCAGTGTGGCGGAATCCAGCAGCCTGGGCAGGTCGGCCAGCACACTGGCGCAGTGCGCTAACACCACCTCGCGCAGTTCAGCAGGCAAACCAGGGGGCAGGCGCAGCTGTGAAGGCGGCGCCAGCTTCTTCTTGCGCTGTGCCATCAGCATTTTTTCGAACGCGACGGTGTTCGGCCATTCGCCCAGGTCCATGGACCTGGGCGCCAGGGCCAGCATGAGCAGGCCGGTGCGGATGACGGCTTCAGCATCGGCACCCGCAGCTTCGAGCTCGTCCGGGTCCAGGTCGAACTGCTCGGCCAGCCACTGGGCGGCATGGATGGCCTGCGCAATCTGCGTGCGGCGCGCCAGCTCGGCCCGGTAGTCAGCATGGCTACGCAGTGACCACACGGCCAGTAGCGGGGTCTCGGCATCGGCATAGCCCGCCATGCCAAAGTTGCTGCTCTCGGGCATGCCAATCAGGCGCTTGAGCATGTCTGAGCCGCCCTTGGAGCGCGACAGCAACGAATGGTCGCGCAGCGAGATGGCGGCCTGGTGCAGGTCGCCCTCAGTGGTATCGAGCAGGTACAGGCTGATGAGGTTGACCATGCGGTCACGCGCCTTCTCCAGCTCGGGCCGCAAAAACTCGCTGCCAAAGTAGCGGGCAATCTGCACCATGCCCTTGGGCGCATCGGCATTGATGGCGGCCAGCTTGTCGGCACCAATCACGCCATGCTGGACGCCATAGGCCAGCGCCTTTTCAAAGAAAGGACGGGCGTCGTGGAGCTGCAGCGTGTTGGCCCCCGCAGCCTGGGTAGAGGACTGTTCGTCGATGGTCATTTAGTGGGCCATTCCCGCAGCCGTTGAAACTGGCGCTGCGAAGGCCAGCGCCCCCGCGCAAGGGCCGCCCCGCCGCGCTGGGGGCGTCCCCCTCCCGCGTTGCGCAGCAATGCGAGAGAGGGGTGAAGGCGCGAAGCGACTCAGGGGGTGCTTCATCTCAAATCGCCGATTCCTCATCCGACGTACGTGCGGCGGGCGTGGCCTTGCCGCGATCCGTCTCGCTGGTCTCGAATTTGCCGTCGTCTTCCTCGGCGGGTGATTCGTCGCCCTCTTCCAGGCCCAAGTCAAAGGCACGTGCCTTGGCGCGCAGCACCAGCAAGGTTTCGATGAACAGGTCGCGGCACTCGTAGCGCAGCAGCCAGGCCATCTGCATCCAGTCGCGGTCGGCCACCTCGTCCAGATCGATGCGCGGCTGCACGTAGCCCGAGGCGAGCAGCTCGTCGTCGGTCAGCGTGGGGCCATAGTCTTCCACCGCGTCAAACGTGCCGGTGCGGGCAAAGGCTTCGATGCGGCTCCACTTTTCGGCAAAGTAGTTGGCCAAGGCCTCGGCGCCACCGTCCAGGTCGCCAATGGCAGTAAGAAACTCCACCGGGTCGGCATCGTCGCGGAAGATGACCGCGTTGACCATGCTGCGCAGGTGCGTGTGGGTGAGGTCCTTGTACTGCTTTTCAAGCACCATGGCGCGCGCGAACTGCTCAGGCGTCACCAGCATGTTGACCACAGAGGCCTTGGACTCGTCGTACTCGCGCATCACGGCCAGAATGTCCTTGGGGGCCAGCTGGTCCAGCACCACCATCAAGGCGTTGTCGCCCTCAGCATCCGCCAGCTCCGACAAGGCCGATTCGGCGCCCACGATGTCGCCAGCCGCGATCAGGCTAGTGGTCTTGGTGATAAGGGCGAGGTGTTGGTTGTTGCTGCTCATGGTCGTCACTCCTTGCGGTCAAAACCCGCGTCGGCCAGCCAGTTGGAGCTGGCCTCTTCGCGGCTGCGGCTGTTTTGTGGGTCCGCAGCGTCATCGGCGCTCAGTGCGTTGTAGTCGTCATCATGCTCTGCGGCGTCTTCACCGTCATCGGCATCGCTGTCCCCCTCGGCCGACGAGGCCGCATGGTGCGCCAGGCGGGCGTGCTGCTGCAGGTATTCCAGCCCTGCAGCCACAGCCATGAAGCGGGCGCCCTGCGGTTCGCGCAGCACGGTTTGCGCCAGGCTGCTGGCCCAGGGCTCCAGCGCGATGGCAGGCGAGAGGCTGTGCCAGTCGGGCAGTTCGTCCACCGGCAGGCTCAGCAGGTGTTCCACCACAGCCGGCTTGGTGAAGCGAAAACCCTGGTGGAACACCACGGCCACCATTTCGGGGGCCAACTCCATCATCTGGACCAGAAAGGCAATCTCGTTGCGCTTTTCGGCCAGCCGCTTGCGCAGCACATCCTTGCCTTCGGAGTCGGAAACCAGGTCGTCCAGCTCGGCCTGGTAGGCAGAGCGCAGGTCATAAAAATAAGGGGAAAGTTTCACGGAGTGGTCGTTGTCAAAATTCGCGAGGAATAGGCTTGCCAGATCTCTTGGGCGGTGTGCAGCGGGTCGTCCAGCAGGTTGCGGCGGCGGTTGTCGTCGTAGGCCTGGCGGGCGGTGTCGTCCGACAGCACTTCATAGGCTTTATGCACAGCCTGAAAGCGCTGGGCAGCGTCGGGGGCGTCGTTGCGGTCCGGATGGTAGAAAGACGCCTTCTGGCGAAAGGCTTTCTTGATGTCGGCCAGCGATGCGTTGGCCGCAAGCCCGAGGGCAGCGTAGTGGTCTGCGGTCATGGATGATTCAATGGAGCGGGGGCGGGATGAAACTGGCACCGGCGACCAGGCCAGCGGGCCACCACCATCAGCCGCCCAGGCTCACAAACACGTTCTGCACGTCGTCGTTGGAATCGATGGCGGCCAGGAAGTTCTCCACCTCTTCGAGCTGTTCGGCGGTCAGGTTGGCGGGGTTTACCGGGTTTTTGGGCTTGTAGCCCAGCTTGACCGACAGCACATTGAAGCCGTGGGCGGGCAGCGCACGGCTCACCAGATCGAGGTCGGTAGGGTCGGTCCAGAAGGTGGTGGTGCCTTCTTCGTCGCCTGCTTCAAAATCTTGTGCACCGGCTTCGATGGCGGCCAATTCGGGGTCGGCGTCGGGGTTGGCGGGCTCGGCCTCGATCATGCCGACATGGTTGAAGTCCCAGGCCACCGAGCCCGAGGTGCCCAGCTGGCCCTTGCGGAACAGCACGCGCATTTCGGGCGCGGTGCGGTTGACGTTGTCGGTCAGGCATTCGACCATCACGGCGACTTGGTGGGGCGCAAAGCCTTCGTAAATCACGCGCTCGTAGTTCACGGCATCAGCACCGGTGCCCGAGCCCTTTTTGATGGCACGCTCCAGCGTATCTTTGGGCATCGAGGCCTTGCGGGCCTGCTCTACCACCAGGCGCAGGCGCGCATTGCTGGCCGGGTCGGCACCGCCGCGCGCGGCCACGGTGATTTCCTTGACCAGCTTGCCAAACAGCTTGCCCTTGGCGTCGGCCACCTGTGCCTTGCCTTTTGCTTTCCACTGCGCGCCCATGGTGATGTCTTTCTTGGAGTTGTGGCGCGCCAGGGCGCCTGTCGATGTGATGGAGGCCCATTCGAGCACCAAAAGCCCGAAATAAGCCCCTGTGCAGGTTGGAACCGAACCCTATAGGGTACCACCGAGCCACCCGTTGCCTTGCCGCCACGCCCAAGCCAGCGCCCAGCCTGGGGGCAGGTAACCTCACCACCATGCAGGCCCTTCGCTTCCCCGTCATTCAGGACCACTGATGCTCAACACCTTGTGGCTGGGCTTTTTTCTGACCGCTGCCGTGGCCGCACTGGCCCAGTGGCTGGTGGGCGGCAATGCCGAGATCTTTTCGTCGATGGTGCAGGCCCTGTTCCAGATGGCCAAGCTGTCGGTCGAGGTGATGGTGCTGCTGTTTGGCACGCTCACGCTGTGGCTGGGTTTCTTGCGCATTGCCGAAAAGGCGGGCATTGTGGACGCCCTGGCGCGCTGGCTGGCACCGCTGTTTGCCAAGCTCATGCCCGAGGTGCCGCGCGGCCACCCCTCGCTGGGGCTGATCACGATGAACTTTGCCGCCAACGCCCTGGGGCTGGACAACGCGGCCACCCCCATGGGCCTGAAGGCGATGAAAGCCCTGCAGGAGCTGAACCCCGAGCCCGACACCGCCACCAACGCGCAGATCCTGTTCCTGGTGCTCAATGCCTCTTCGCTCACGCTGCTGCCGGTGACGGTCTTCATGTACCGCATGCAGCAGGGGGCGCCCGACCCGACGCTGGTTTTTTTGCCCATTCTGCTGGCTACATCAGCGTCCACGCTGGTGGGCCTGCTCAGCGTGGCGGTGGTGCAGCGCCTGCCGCTGTGGAGCCCCGTGGTGCTGGCCTATCTGCTGCCCGTAGCGCTGGTTCTGAGCGGCTTCATGGCGCTGCTGACCACCTTGAGCGCCTCCGCGCTGGCTCAGTTGTCGTCCTTGCTGGGCAACCTCACGCTGTTTGCGCTGATCGTCCTGTTCGTGGGCATCGGCGCGTGGCGCAAGGTGCCCGTGTACGAAGCCTTCATCGAGGGCGCGCGCGAAGGTTTTGACGTGGCCAAGGGCCTGCTGCCCTATCTGGTGGCGATGCTGTGTGCCGTGGGGGTATTCCGTGCATCGGGGGCGCTGGGCTATGTGCTCGATGGCATCCGCTGGTGCGTGCAGGTGCTGGGTGCAGACACCCGGTTTGTGGACGCCCTGCCCACTGCGCTGGTCAAGCCGTTTTCAGGCAGTGCCGCGCGCGCCATGCTGATCGAGACCATGCAGACGCAAGGGGTGGACAGCTTTGCGGCGCTGGCTGCAGCCACCATTCAGGGCAGTACCGAGACCACCTTTTATGTACTGGCCGTGTACTTTGGGGCGGTGGGCATTCAGCGTGCGCGGCACGCGGTGGGCTGCGCGCTGTTGGCCGAACTGGCGGGGGTGGTGGCGGCCGTTGTGGTGTGCTATCGGTTTTTTGGTTAAAGATATTGAAGAAAAATGGCCCTATCGCCTATCTATCAATCGCTAGCAGCTATAAATTGAATAGCAACTTGCTCCTACCCAATTCCTTCTTACTGGGGCCATTCCGACGCTCCTACCGGGGGCTGCCCCTGAGCGCACCACGGATCCCAAAGACTTCGGGGTGGCTTGCACGGACCATCCAAAGCCAATTGGTGGTTTCCACCATGCGGGCGACTGAGGCGGTACCTATGCTCTGCCTCATGGGCGCGCAAGCGGCGCCACGGCAGCGATCGAGCACGTCGTCCCTTGCTCCAGGGCTCCCGGAAAACGCCCTTCACCACGTTCCATGACATTGCCCCCCAACCCCACAGCGCCCCACGACGCCGAAGAGCGCAGGCACTCCGAGGCCCTGCTCCAGCTGTGCAAACGCCTGGAACGCGCCTGGACCTTGTCCGACGTGCTCGATGCCGTCAAACCCATGGGAGAGAGTGTTTTTGACTACCGCCACGTCTGGCTGGCCCTGATTGACGAATCCTCGGGGATGCTGGACTTCCTCACACACACCACCAGTGGTGAGGAGGGTGCCCTGAGCCGCCAGCTGCAGACCATGAAAATCCCCGTGAAGGGGGATGCGCTGCTCGAAGAAATCATGCAGGCCACCCACGTCGTGGTGGTGGAAGATGCCCGCACCGACCCACGCACCAACAAGGCCGTGGTCGCCGTGCTGCACAACCGTACCATCGTCAATGTGCCGCTGATCATGGCGGACCAGCGCATGGGTGCACTGGGCATGGGCACTTATGGCGACGAGGAAGGTGTGCGGCCCCCCAAGCCCTGGCAGATCGCACTGATGCAGGCCACCGCTGGGCATCTGGCCGTGGCACTGGACCGGGTGCGGTTCATGACCGCGCGGCACGAGGCCGAAGAAGCGCTGCTGCAGCAAAAGGAGCGCCTGCAGGTCACCCTGCACTCGATCAGCGACGCCGTGGTCACCACCGACGCCACGGGGCTGGTGCAGTACCTGAACCCTGCAGCCCAGACGCTGACAGGCTGGTCGCTGTCCGCCGCCTGCGGACGCAGGCACCAGGACGTGCTGGGCCTGGCCGCCGAACCTGGCACCCAGGCTGCCCCCGACCTGGTGGGCCGCGCACTGGCGCAAGGCAGCACCCAGTTGCATTCCAAGCTGCGGTCCACACCACTGGCAGGAGCCCCCCTGCTGATGGACCTGTCCGCCTCACCACTGCTGCGCCCCGGCGGGGATGCTGACGGTGTGGTGCTGGTGTTTCGCGACGTGACCGAGGCCAGCCGGCTGAGTCGCGAAATGGAGTTCCAGGCCCTGCACGACACGCTCACGAGCTTGGGCAACCGCCGCGCGTTCGAGCACCTGCTGGCCCAGGCCTTTGCCGCCACGCGGGAGGCCTCCGACCGCCACTGCGTGTGCTACCTCGATCTGGACAATTTCAAGGTGATCAACGATACCTGCGGCCATGCGGCAGGGGACGAACTGCTGCGGCAGGTGGCGCGCCTGTTCCTGGCCCACCTGCAGCCTCAGGATCTGCTGTGCCGCCTGGGAGGCGACGAGTTCGGCATCCTGCTGTGGCAGCAGGACCTGCAACAGACTTTGAAGGTCGCAGAGCGCATGCAGCAGGAACTGGCCGCATTCCGTTTTGGTTGGCGCGACCATGTATTCAGTGTCAGTGTCAGCATCGGAGCCGTGGTGCTGGATGCCGCCACCGAAAGCGTGGGCGCCTTGCTGCAGGCGGCAGACAGCGCCTGCTACGTGGCCAAGGACAGGGGGCGCAATCGCATCCACGTCTATGCCGAGAACGACCCTGCCCTGGCGCAGCGCTATGGCGTCATGGAATGGGTCAGCCGCATCGAGCATGCGCTACAGCATGACCGGTTTGAGCTGTTTGGCCAGCCCATCACCCGCCTGGGCACACGGCAGGGCAGCCCGCCGCACGGCCTGCATTGCGAGATCCTGCTGCGCATGCGCACGGCCGACGGCCAACGGGTCTCGCCGGGCGAATTCATGCCCGCCGTGGAGCGCTACCACCTGGCCGCGCGGGTGGACCGCTGGGTCATCAAGAAAGCCCTGGCCTGGATGGCCGAACACCAGGAGCGTGTGGAGCTGTGCTGCATCAACCTGTCGGGCCAGTCCGTGGGCGATGCCGCTTTTTTGGGCCAGGTGCTGCAGGCCATGGACCAGACCCCGGTGCGCTGCGACCGCCTGTGTTTCGAGATCACCGAAACCGCCGCCATGGGCGACCTGGCAGCGGCCAACCGTTTCATCCACGCCCTGCGCGCGCGGGGCTGCCAGTTTGCGCTGGACGACTTTGGCAGCGGGTTATCGTCGTATGCCTACCTGCGCGAGCTGGCGGTGGACATGCTCAAGATCGACGGGCAGTTTGTGAAGAACATGGCCGACGACCCGGTGAGCTTCGCCATGGTGAAGTCCATCCACGAAATTGGCTGCCTGATGGGCAAGAAGACCGTGGCGGAGTTTGCCGAAAGCAAGGCCGTCGTGGACCTGCTGACCGGGCTGGGCGTGCACTTTGCCCAGGGATACGCCCTGGGCCGCCCTGCCCCGCTTGACGAGCTGCTACTGCAAACCGTGGTGCACTGACTCCCTGGTTGCCGAGCCAGCGGCGGACGCAACGGAAGCGCTTCAGCCGCGCGGCGCGGAAGGCGATGCCGGTGTTACCGGGGCGGGAGGGGCAGCCACCAGCTCCCACTCGGCCAGTTGCTCGTTGGTCGCAATCAACCGCCCCACCAGCAGCTTGATGAAGGCCTTGTCAAAACACGACTGCAGGTCTTCGGACGCCCCGCGCAGCGCGGGGTTGCGCACCTTGAGCACCAGCACTTCGGACTCGGCCACGGCGGTGGCGGTGCGCAGCCTGTTGTCGGGGCGCAGGTAGGTCATTTCACCCAGGGTGACGCCCGCACTCAGTGTGCTGAGATTCCAGCCCTGGCGACTCACGGCCACCTGGCCCTCGATCAGGATGCAGAACGAATCGCCGGGCGTGTTTTCGCGCATCAGCACCGTGCCCCGCTCCAGCCGCCGCCAGTTGCCCAGGCGCATCAGCTCCCACAGGGCCACGTCGTGAAAGTCGGCAAAAAACGGCAGCGCGCGCAGGCGCGCAAAACGCTCGGCCTCGGTGTCTTGGGATTTTTGGCGGGGCAGGCTCTGGTGGGCGGCCAGCAGCGCCCGTGCAAAATCGTCCCAAGTCGCAAAACGGTCGGAGGGCTGCTTGGCCAGGGCGCGCAGCAACACGTCGTCCACATGGGCTGGCAGCGACGCGCGCAGCAGGCTCGGTGGCGTGGGCGCCTCGTTGCTGATCTTGTAGAGCGTGGCGAAGTCGGTGTCGCCGTCAAACGGGCGGCGGCCCGTGAGCAGCTCGTACACAACAACAGCCAGCGAGAACATGTCGCTGTGGTGCGTGAGGTCGTGTTCACGCACCTGCTCGGGCGACATGTAGGACGGCGAGCCCACCAGGCCCGACAGTTGCGTGGCATCGCTGCGCAGTGACAGCGCCGCACCAAAATCGGTCAGCTTGATGTCGCCGTCTTTGGCCAGCATGAGGTTGGCGGGCTTGATGTCGCGGTGCACCAGGCCTTCGCGGCACGCGTACTCGAGCGCGTTGCAGCACTTGAAGGCAATGTCCAGCACCTGGGGCACGGGCAGCAGTGCATCCGGCGTGGCATAGGCTGACAGGGGCTGGCCATCCACATATTCCAGCACCAGGTAGGGGGGCAGCGCCTCCTCGTCCGCATCGAGCAGGCGCACGATGTTGGGGTGGCGCAGGCGGCCCGACAGCGCAGCCTCGTTGCGTAGCAGCTTGCGGTAGCGCTCGGCCTGCTCGGGTACTTTCAGCAGATGGGCATGCGTCTGCTTGATGGCCACCTTGCGCCCCCGAAAGCCGTCGAGCCCCAGAAACACGATGCCGCTCGCACCCCGGCCCAGTTCACGCTCGATGCGGTACTTGCCGATGCTGGCGGGGGGCGCCGAGGTTGCTGTGGCCATGAGGGACTCCTGGGCGGGTATTTGACAGGTCAGGCGCCTGCAAGGGCCTGCTCAAAGTCAGCGAGCAGGTCTTGTGGGTCTTCCAGGCCCACTGACAGGCGGATCATGCTGTCACCAATGTCCATGGCGGCACGCACGGCGGGGCCGGCCTCCCAGAAGATGGTGTGCGCTACCGGGATGATCAGCGTGCGCGTGTCGGCCAGCCCCGTGGCCTTGATGGGCAACTGCAGGCGGTTGCACACGGGCAGGCACTGGTCGGGGTTGCGCAGCTCGAACGACAGCAGCCATGAGCCCGCCTGGAGGAGCTTTTTGGCAAAGGCATGCTGGGGGTGCGAAGGCAGCATGGGGTACAGCACGCGCGAGACGGCCGGGTGCGCCTCCAGCCACTGCGCCAAGGCCAGGGCCGTGGCGCTGGTACGGTCCATGCGCAGCGACAGCGTTTCAGCGCCCAGCGCCAGCTGGTGCGCAGCATGGGACGACAGCGTGCCACCCATGTCGCGCAGGCCCTTTTTGCGCAGCTGCTGAAGGCCCCAGCCCTTGGGGTCGCCCTTGCGGTAGGGCGCAAAGATGTTGGGGTAGCCCGACCAGTCGTACAGCCCCGTGTCGGTGATAGCGCCACCCAGCGCAGCGCCCTGCCCGCCGATGCTCTTGGTGAGCGAATTGACCACCAGGCCCGCGCCCACCGTGGCAGCGCGGAACAGATAGGGCGATGCCACGGTGTTGTCCACCACGTAAAGCACGCCACGTTGCTGGCACAGCGCGCCAATGCCTTCCAGGTCGGGGATCTGCGTGCCGGGATTGGCAATGGTTTCGACAAACACCATGCGGGTGTTGGGGCGCAGGGCAGCAGCCACTTTGGCCGCGTCGGTCACATCCACCGTGGTCACTTCAATGCCCAGGTCGGCCAACGTGCCGAACACGCTGTTGGTGTTGCCAAACACGAACTGGCTGGCCACCAGATGGTCACCCGCCTTGAGCAGGGTGAGGAACACCGCGCAAATGCCCGCCATGCCGGTGGAGAAAACGATGGAGCCGTGCCCGCGCTCCATCTGCGTGATCTTGGCCTCCAGCGCCGCCGTGGTGGGCGTGCCCTGGCGCGCATAGTTGAAGCCGCCCTTGCTCGTGCCCTGGAACACGGCGATCAGCTCTTCCATCTTCTCGTACCCGTACTGAACGGACGTATGGATCGGCTTGTGGATGGCCCCATGCTCGGCGCCGCCCAGGCGGTCGGCGTGCACGATCTGGGTGGTGAAACTGTGGTTCTGCGGTGTCGTCATAAAAATCTGCGGCTGCTTTGTTTCTACTGGTCTACGTACGAGGCGGGGCGATCACTACTGGCGCGCCCTGATGCCAGTGCACCCGTGGAACTGGCTCCGCCAGGCCACCGGGTGCTTCCCCCTCGGGGGGAAGGCGCGCAGCGCCTCAGGGGGCTACCTCTCCGGCGCGATGTGCTCCGCGTAATCGTACAAGGCGCCCAGAATGTCCTGGGTCCGCTCATCGTCGGCGGTCTCCGAGAGTTCGTCGATCTCGGTGAACAGCTGCTCCACCGTACGCGCCCCGCCCTGCCCGTCGAACAGGCAGGCAGCGCGGTGAGCCTCCCAGCGTTCCTGCTCCTCGGGCGACAGCGTTTGCGGAAAGTTGCGCGCCCGGTAGCGCCACAGCAGCTCGGCCAGGCGCGGGTCATCAAAGTTCGCACGCGCCTTGGCCAGCTTGTCGCCGTTCAGGGTGCGCAGGTCGTTCAGCAGGCGCCGGTCGTTGTTGCCCACAAAACCGCCGTACAGGTCCTGGTCCACATCCTGCGCCGGGTCTTGCGGGCGGGCAAACACGGCGGGCCAGATGCCGCTCATGTCGGGCAGCGCACGCGCCACCTCGGCGTGCTGTGCGGCCTGGGCCAGGTCGATGCCCCAGCGCTGCGCCAGCGCAGGCGTGAGCGTGTTCACATTGCCCACCACCATGGGTGACTTGTTCAGGTGGATGGTCTTGATGGGCAGGCGCGTCACGCCCTCGGGCAACGCGTCGGCCTTGCTGAACATGCGCAGGCGGATGTCCTCCACATTCAGCGTGGCCAGCTCGCGTGGGTCGTGGGCCAGGTCCCAGGCGATCAGCTCGTTCTTGTTGGTGGGGTGGCTGGCCAGCGGCCACATCATGGCCAGGCAACCGCGCTCGGTGGGGAACATGCCGGACACGTGCAGAAACGGCCGCGCCGTGCTGGTGGTGGCGGGCAGGCGCAGCTCGGCGGCCACGCGGTCTTTCTTGTGCAGGCTCAGTGCAAAGTCAAACAGCTTGATGTTGTGCTGGCGGATCAGCCGCGCCAGCGCAATGGTGGCGCGCACGTCTGACAACGCATCGTGCGCCGCGTCGTGCTGCAGGCCATTGGCCTTGGAGAGGTGTTCCAGCTTGAAGCTGGGGGTCACGCCGTCTTCTTTCTTTGGCCAGGTGATGCCATCCGGCCGCAGCGCATAGGTCATGCGCACCACGTCGAGCAGGTCCCAGCGGCCGCACTGGTTCTGCCACTCGCGCGCATAGGGGTCTATGAGGTTGCGCCAGAACATGAAGCGCGTGATCTCGTCGTCAAACCGGATGGTGTTGTAGCCCACACCAATGGTGCCGGGCTGGGCAAACTCAGACTCAATGCGCGCAGCGAACGTGTGCTCGGGCACGCCCTTTTCCAGGCACAGCTGCGGCGTGATGCCGGTGATGAGGCACGACACCGGGTCGGGCAAGTAGTCGTTGGCAGGCTGGCAATAGAACATCAGCGGCTCGCCGATTTCGTTCAGCTCCGCGTCCGTGCGGATGGCCGCGAACTGCGCAGGCCGATCGCGGCGCGTGTTGGCACCAAAGGTTTCGTAGTCGTGCCAAAGGAAGGTGTGGGGGGCCATGGTCGATGGGCAAACAGGGGGCGACAGAAGAACAGGGCGAGGGATACCGTGAACTGTAACCTGATTTACAAGCTTTTTAGGCCCCTAGCGCATACTGATAAAGCGCTAGCAGCTATAAAATATATAGCAAATACAAATACCCCTCGGATGCCGCTTCACGCCGTGATACACCTGCAGCGCAGCACCTCCGCTGCAGCGCGGGACAATGGCGCATGCAAAGCACCCACCCAGCCAATCCCTCCGTTTCGCGGCTCCGCCCTTCCCTTTTGTCCTCTTGGTCCCCACGTTCCCTTGCAGCATGTTGGGCAGCCCTGGCTCTGGCGGGCTGCGCCGCAGCGCCTCCCCATCGCCCGGACGCGGTGAAAACACCGCCGCCAGCCAGCGCCCCCCCTGCCACCACCAGCACACCGGCCCAAGATGCCGCAGCATCTACCGGCAGCCCCACCGCTGGCGTGGACCATGCGGCAGGCTTTGCCGCATGGCGCGACGCGTTTTCGGCGCAGGCCTTGCAGGCGGGCATCCAGCCCCGCACGGTGCGCGAAGTGCTGGGCCAGGCGCAATGGCAGCCGCGTGTGGTGGAGCTTGACCGGGCACAGCCTGAATTCACGCGCACACCCTGGGCCTACCTTGACAGTGCGGTGTCGCCGCAGCGCATTGCCCAAGGCCAGGCCAAGCTGGCCGAACACAGCGCCACGCTGGAAGCCACTGCCGGCCGCTATGGCGTGCCTGCCACCGTGATCACCGCCATCTGGGGCATGGAGAGCAACTACGGCAGCAATTTCGGGACGTTCCGCACCGTGGACGCGCTGTCCACGCTGGCCTATGAAGGCCGCCGCCGCGCCTGGGCCCAGGCCGAGCTGCTGGCCGCGCTGCGCATCGTGGACCAGGGCGACATCGCAGCGGACCGCATGCTCGGTTCCTGGGCCGGCGCCATGGGGCACACACAGTTCCTGCCCTCAGTGTTTCTGGCCTACGCCGTGGATGCCGACGGCGACGGCCATCGCGACATCTGGGGCAGCATCCCGGACGTGACGGCATCCACCGCGCATTTCCTGGCGCGCTCAGGCTGGCAGGCGGGCGAGCCCTGGGGTGTGGAGGTGCAGTTGCCCCCGTCCTTCGACCACACCCGCGCAGACCCCTCCGTACAGCAGACCACCGCGCAGTGGGACGCGGAAGGTGTGCGCGGCATCGACGGGCAGGCGTTGCCCACCCTGGCCACCGCGTCCATCGTCGAGCCCGCAGGTGCCCGGGGCCCCGCCTTTTTGGTGGGTGCCAATTTCCGCGTCATCCTGCGCTACAACAACTCGGTCAACTACGCGCTGGGCGTGGCGCTGCTGGCGCGCCAGATTGGCGGTGGCGGGCCGGTGGTTGCCGCGTGGCCGCGCGACCTTGCCCCCCTGTCACGCCAGCAGCTACAGGAGCTGCAAGAGACGCTCAACCGCAAAGGATTTGCGGCGGGCACCCCGGACGGCGTGATGGGCCCTGCCACTCGCGCAGGGCTGCGGGGCTACCAGCGCAGCGTGGGCGTTGTGGCGGACGGCTATCCCACCGTGGAACTGCTGCAGCGGCTTACGGCGCCCCAGTAGACAGAGCCCAAGCCTGCCCAGCTGGCCGCCCCACGGAGTCATGGCGCTACGGCGTCACCAGCCCATCCATGCGCACGACCTCGAAGTCGCGGCCCAGCACCTGGCGCAGTTCGGACTTCAGGCGATCGTTGTTCCAGCGTTCGTCCGGCGCTCCGCTCAGAAACCAGTTGGAGCCGTTGTCGGCCACCATCATCCCGTGGGTCTTGAGAGCGGTGAGGATGGCGCGTGTTTCGGCGGAGAAGCCCGCCGGGATTGCATAGCCCGCCTTCAGGCGCACACGCATGCCCATGGGAGGAAGGTTAGGACTGGTATTGCTCGATGCCCAGTGGGTGGCAGGCGGCACGTAGGCGCTGCGGGTCTGGCTGACGGTGAAGCGCAGCGCGTGGCGGATGCCACCGGGGCCCAGCGATGCCTCGTCGTACCGCACCAGACCCGGGAAGATCGGCAGGCCCGCTGCGTCCGCGCTGGTCCATCGCGGCCTGGCGGTGGGGCGTACGTTGTTGCTGTCCAGGTGGAAAACGGCACCACCCGACGCACGCCAGCTGCCATCGGGCTGCGGGTAGCTGTTGCCAGTTTCATACAGGCGGTTGTTGTCGCGGTCGATCACGATGACGTGCCGGTCACCTGCGCTGGAAGGGCCGCCTTCAATGGGGGCATTGGGCGGAATCGGGTACGGGCCTGCATCACTCTCATCGCCGTAGTCAGTGAACTGCACCGCCACACGCGGCTGGGCACCCGCCACCACCACATACGGAATGCCGATGGGCGCACCTTCCCACAGGCCCGCGCCGAAGTCCGGGAACAAACCCCGGGTAAGGCCAATGCTGGCGATGAGGTTGTCGGAGTTGGGGTCGATGGGGAGCCCACTGATGTCCGTGTTCCAGTCATTGCTGGCAGGGAACGGCACCGCGCCATTGAGCGGCGCGCCCACCCCCAGGGTTGCGCCGCGCACATCGCCATAGACCTGGACCCCGGGGGGCGGAGTCGGAGTTGGGCCAGGCGCGCCTGGCGGCGGGGAGCCCGGAGGTGCCACAACCGGCGCATCTCCCCCGCCGCCTCCACCACAAGCAGCCACCACAGCACCGAAGCTGGCAATGGCGAGGCACCGGCTAATCGCGCCCAAACGCTGTCTGCGAAAGTCGGTAGCCGGAACCATCGGTACGGAGGGTGTGGGGGTCATTGTCATGGGGCGTCTCCTCAATCAGCCCGCAGTATGCCGCCCCAGGTCCCTCCAGCTTGCTGCAGAACTGTACAAAAACGTTACAAAGACCTTGGGGCGAAGCACGGCGCCCGCAGACACCTATTCGCTGACGTGGCAGATCAAAGCCCACCTGCGCAGGCCTCGAAACCACGCCGCAAATGCTGCATGGCGGACGCCATGCCTCTGCAGTGCTGCAGTACGGGCGAAAAAAAGCCAGCCATCGCGATGATGGCTGGCTTCGAAAGGGTACCGGTGTGTGCAGGCAAAAGCGCCAGTGGCGCCCATGCCATCAGTCCGCTGTAGCTTCCTCGGGCTCGGTGGGCTCGGACTTGGCCGAGCGTTCCTTCTTGGCCAGCGGCTGGATGTCCAGCAGCACCTCGGAAGTTTCCACGCCCTTGTCGTCGGTCTTCACCTCAATGTCGACGGTCAGACGCCCACCGTCCGTCAGGCGACCGAACAGCAGCTCGTCGGCCAGCGCCCGGCGGATGGTGTCCTGGATCAAACGCTGCATCGGGCGGGCGCCCATGAGCGGATCAAAGCCCTTCTTGGCCAGGTGCTTGCGCAGCGTGTCGGTGAAGGTGACTTCCACCTTCTTCTCGGCCAGTTGCGTCTCCAGCTGCAGCAGGAACTTGTCCACCACGCGCAGGATGATCTGCTCGTCGAGCGCCTTGAAGTTGACGATGGCATCCAGCCGGTTGCGGAACTCGGGCGTGAAGAGGCGCTTGATGTCGCCCATTTCGTCGCCCGCCTGGCGCGGGTTGGTGAAGCCAATCGTCGCCTTGTTCATGGTCTCGGCGCCCGCATTCGTCGTCATGATGATCAGGACGTTGCGGAAGTCGGCCTTGCGCCCGTTGTTGTCGGTCAGCGTGCCATGGTCCATCACCTGCAGCAGCACGTTGAAGATGTCCGGGTGCGCCTTCTCGATTTCGTCGAGCAGCAGCACAGCGTGCGGCTTCTTGGTGATGGCTTCGGTCAACAGGCCACCCTGGTCGAATCCGACATAGCCCGGAGGCGCACCAATCAGGCGGCTGACCGCATGGCGCTCCATGTACTCCGACATGTCGAAGCGCAAGAGCTCGATGCCCATGATGTAGGCCAGCTGCTTGGCCGCCTCGGTCTTGCCCACGCCTGTGGGGCCGCTGAACAGGAACGAGCCGATGGGCTTGTCGCCCTTGCCCAGACCGGACCGCGCCATCTTGACCGCGCTGGCCAGCACTTCCAGGGCCTTGTCCTGGCCGAACACCACACTCTTCAGGTCGCGTTCCAGCGTCTGGAGCTTGCCACGGTCGTCATTGGACACATTCGCAGGCGGAATACGCGCAATCTTGGCCACGATCTCTTCGATCTCGGCCTTGCCGATGGTCTTCTTGCGCTTGCTCGGCACCATGATGCGCTGTGCAGCACCGGCTTCGTCAATGACGTCAATCGCCTTGTCAGGCAGATGGCGGTCATTGATGTACTTGGCGCTCAGCTCGGCTGCAGCCTGCAGGGCGGCCGCCGCGTACTTCACGCTGTGGTGCTCTTCAAAGCGCGACTTCAGGCCCTTGAGGATGTCGATGGTTTCGGCCACGCTGGGCTCCACCACGTCCACCTTCTGGAAACGGCGCGACAGCGCTGCATCTTTTTCGAAGATGCCACGGTATTCCGTGAAGGTCGTTGCGCCAATGCACTTGAGCTGGCCGCTGGAAAGCGCGGGCTTGAGCAGGTTGGAGGCATCCAGCGTGCCGCCCGACGCGGCACCCGCACCGATCAGCGTATGGATCTCGTCGATGAACAAAATCGCATTGGGCTTGTCCTTCAGCGACTTGAGAACGCCCTTGAGGCGCTGCTCAAAATCACCCCGGTACTTGGTGCCTGCCAGCAATGCGCCCATGTCGAGCGAGTACACCGTGGCCTCGGCCAGGATTTCAGGCACATCGTTCTGGGTAATCCGCCAGGCCAGACCCTCGGCAATCGCCGTCTTGCCCACGCCAGCTTCACCCACCAGCAGTGGGTTGTTCTTGCGGCGGCGGCACAGGATCTGGATCGTGCGCTCCACTTCGTAGTGGCGCCCGATCAGCGGATCGATCTTGCCGTCTTTGGCGGCCTGGTTCAGGTTCTGGGTGAACTGTTCCAGCGGCGAGGCTTTCTCGTTGCGCTCAGAAGAACCACCCTCTTCGCCTTCCGCCTGGTTGTCCGGCTTGGCAGGCTCTGGGGGTTCGCCCTTCTTGATACCGTGGGCAATGAAATTGACCACGTCCAGGCGCGTCACGCCCTGCTGGTGCAGGTAGTACACGGCATGCGAATCCTTCTCGCCAAAGATGGCCACGAGCACGTTGGCACCCGTGACTTCCTTCTTGCCATTGCCCGTGGACTGCACGTGCATGATGGCGCGCTGGATCACACGCTGGAATCCCAGCGTGGGCTGCGTGTCCACCTCATCGGTGCCAGCCACCTGGGGCGTGTTGTCTTTGATGAAGTTCGCCAGCGATGAGCGCAGATCATCGATATTGGCCGAACATGCGCGCAGCACCTCCGCTGCGCTGGGGTTATCGAGCAGTGCAAGCAACAGATGCTCCACGGTGATGAACTCGTGGCGCTGCTGACGGGCCTCAACAAAGGCCATGTGCAAGCTGACTTCCAGTTCCTGGGCAATCATGTGAACTCCTTTGTGCTTGCGTGGAAGGGATAACTGTAGATCGGGATCAAAAACCTGTTATTCAACAGGTTCACTGACACATTGGAGTGGGTGGCCCGCCTTGAGGGCGGCGTCAAGCACTTGTTCCACCTTGGTGGCAGCCACATCGCGGGAATAAACACCGCAGACGCCTTTGCCATCGAGATGGATCTTCAACATGATCTGGGTGGCTTGTTCACGGTCCTTGCTGAAAAACTCCTGCAAAACCACGATGACGAACTCCATGGGGGTGTAGTCGTCATTGAGCATGACCACCTGGTACATCTGCGGCGGCTGGGTCTTCTGGGTGCGTCTTTCGAGCACGACCGAACCGCCATCATCCCGCGCGGGCCGGGTCACGGGCAGCGCGGTGGGGGGTGAAGGTGGTTTTGTTGCCATGAAAATCATTCTAGCGATCCGCGCGGCATGCTGCCGTGAGAGAAATCTGACGTTGATCCGGTTTTTTTCAAGCTGTCGCCTTCACGATATTCACCGAATGGTTTCCAACACCCGATTTACTCGTAAACCACGGTGGCCGAACCACTGCCCGCCTGGGCGGTCCAGGCGGCCAGCGCAGCATCGGTGGGATAAAAACGGGCGCTCTCCCCCAGTTGCAGCTCCGCCACAGCGGCCGCATCCTGCGCCACACAGCGCACACCCATGCGCACACGCAGGCCGTGGAGCAATTCACCCTCGGCAAGCTCCTCTCGGCGCGGCGGAAACTCCTTGACCAGGCGGTGCACATCCGGGCCCTTGTCGCCGACGGTGACATGCAGGTACTTGCCAAAACGGCAACGCGCCCCTGCCAAGTCCCACACCTGTTGCACCTTCACGCGCAGGCCACCGCTGAAATGGTCCAGTTGCAAGCGGCCCATCATCACGACGAACTCGTCTTCCTTGAGCTGATTGCGGTACGTGTTGAGCAAGGCCTCATCGGCAGACGCCTCAATGACGGCAGACTTGTCGTCCAGTTTGAACAGGCCCAATTTGCCCCGCTGTCCATTGATGACCCGGAAATCACTGATGATCCCGGCCAATACCTGGGGTTCGCGACTGTCCAGCAGCTCATCGATCTGGGTGCGCACAAAGCGGCGCACCTCCGTGGCCACTTCATCGAACAGATGGCCGGACAGATAGAAACCGACCGCCGTTTTCTCCAGGGTGAGTCGCTCCTTGATCCCCCAAGGAACAGCGTCCACCAGTTCAGGCTCCTGCGTGCTGGAACCATGGGCATCATCGCCCATCATGTCGAACAAGCCACCCTGGTTCACGTTGGCCAGCGTGGCAGCCGCAAAGTCAAAAGCCCGGTCGATCGAGGCCACCATCGATGCCCGGTTCATGTTGATGGAATCAAATGCACCCGCCTTGATCAGCGCCTCCACCGTGCGCTTGTTCATGCGCGCCTTGTCCACGCGCAGGCAGAAATCGAAAAGGCTCTTGAAAGGCCCGGTGGTGGCGCCGTGGGGCCCTTCGCCACGCCCCTCACGCGCCGCCACCATGGCCTCGATGGCCTGCTGGCCCGTGCCCTTAACGGCGCCCAGGCCGTAGCGGATGATTTTGTCGGTCACGGGCTCGAACCGGTAGAAGCCACGGTTGACGTCCGGCGGCTCGAAAGAGAGCCCCATTTTTTGCGCGTCTTCGAACAGCACCTTGAGCTTGTCGGTGTCATCCATTTCCACGGTCATGTTGGCGCAGAAGAACTCTGCGGTGAAGTGCACCTTGAGCCAACCCGTGTGGTAAGCCAACAGGGAGTAAGCAGCCGCGTGCGACTTGTTAAAGCCGTAGCCTGCAAACTTCTCCATCAAATCGAACACTTCGTCAGCCTTCTCCTGGCTGATGTTCTTTTCGGCCGCACCCTTTCGGAAGATCTCCCGGTGCTCGGCCATCTCCTCGGCCTTCTTCTTGCCCATGGCGCGGCGCAGCATGTCGGCGCCGCCCAGGCTGTAGCCCCCCAGCACCTGGGCGGTCTGCATCACCTGCTCCTGGTACACCATGATCCCGTAGGTCTCGGCCAGCACGGGCTCCACCAGCGGATGGGGATACTCCACCACTTCCTTGCCGTGTTTGCGGTTCACGAAACTCGGGATCAGATCCATGGGACCCGGACGGTACAGCGCGTTCAGTGCAATCAGGTCTTCAAGCCGACTCGGCTTCGCTTCCTTGAGCATGCCCTGCATGCCACGGCTTTCAAACTGAAACACGGCCTCGGTCTTGCCATCGGAAAACAGCCGGTAGGTGGGGCCATCGTCCAGCGGAATGTTCTCGAAGGCGAAGTTCTCCTGGCCTTTGTGGCGCTTGATAATGAACTCACGCGCGATTTCCAGAATGGTGAGAGTGGCGAGACCCAAGAAGTCGAACTTCACAAGGCCAATAGCTTCCACGTCGTCCTTGTCGTACTGGCTCACTGCCGATTCGCTGCCCGGCTGCTGGTAGAGCGGGCAGAAATCCGTGAGCTTGCCAGGCGCAATCAAAACCCCACCCGCGTGCATACCGATGTTGCGGGTCATGCCTTCGAGTTTTTGCGCCATCTCGATGATGGTCTTGACGTCTTCTTCCTTCTGCACGCGTTCGTACAGCAGCGGCTCCAGCTCCAGTGCGTAGTTGTTCTTGTCGCCTTCCTTTTTCACCTCGGGCGGATAGGCCAGCGTGTACGACATACCGGGCTTGCCCGGTACCAGCTTGGAGATGCCGTCGCAGAACATGTAGCTCATGTCCATCACCCGGCCCACGTCGCGGATGGCGGCTTTGGCAGCCATGGTCCCGAAGGTGGCAATCTGGCTCACGGCATTCTTGCCGTACTTGTCCTTCACATAGTCGATCACCCGGTCACGATTGGACTGGCAAAAGTCAATGTCGAAGTCAGGCATGGACACCCGCTCGGGATTCAGAAACCGCTCGAACAGCAGGTTGTATTGCAGCGGATCCAGGTCGGTGATCTTGAGGGCATACGCCACTAGCGAACCGGCACCCGATCCCCGTCCCGGCCCCACGGGGCACCCGTTGGCCTTGGCCCACTGAATGAAGTCCCCCACGATGAGGAAGTAGCCCGGAAAACCCATCTTGAGAATGGTTCCGATCTCGAACTCCAGGCGTTCCACATAGCGGGGACGCTGCTGATCGCGGTCGGACTCCTTGGGGAAGAGAAGCTTCAGGCGCTCCTCCAGCCCCTCGAACGAGGCAAAACGAAAGAACTCATCGATCGGCATGCCATTGGGGGTGGGAAAGTCCGGCAACTGCGGCTTGCCAAGCACCAGCGTGAGGTTGCAACGCTGGGCAATTTCCACCGTGTTCGCAATGGCCGACGGAACATCAGCGAACAAGGCCTGCATTTCTGCAGACGACTTGAAATACTGGTCGCGCGTGAACTTGCGCACGCGGCGCGGGTTGGCCAGGATCTCCCCCTCTGCAATACAGACGCGCGCCTCGTGGGCCTCATAGTCGTCTGGAGTGGCGAACTGCACAGGATGTGTGGCCACCACGGGCAAGCTCAGGCGCGCCGCCAACTGCGCAGCAGCCACCACGTGGCTTTCATCGTCGACACGGCCCGCACGCTGCAACTCGATGTAAAACCGGTGTGGAAACAGCCCTGCCAGGCGCAAGGCAATCTCAGCGGCGCCCGACTCGTCCCCCTTCAGGAGAGCCTGGCCCACGGGCCCAGCCTGTGCCCCGGCCAGAGCAATCAGCCCTTCCGACAACTCTTCCAGCCAGGCCCAGGTGCACAGCGCCAGATTCTTGACGACATTGCGCGTCCACGCACGCGCGAGCAGTTCGGACAGATTGAGGTAGCCCTGGCGGTTCTGCACCAGGACGATCAGGCGTGAGGGGGCTGCGCCCGCTTCGCCTTCCAGAAAAATCTCGGCCCCCAGGATGGGCTTGACACCCTTGCCCCGCGCCTCCTTGTAGAACTTGATCGCGCCAAAAAGGTTGTTGAGATCGGTGATGGCCAGTGCAGGCTGGCCGTCTTTGGCAGCCGCCTTGGCCGCCTCATCGATTCGATTGGTACCGTCTACGACGGAGAACTCGGTGTGCAGGCGCAAGTGAACAAACATGGGGGCCATTGTAGAAAGCCCAGCACCGCCACCGAGAGAAAGCTGGCAGCGCAACGCCTCTTGACAGGTGCCACCCCCAGTACAATGCTTCTTCGTGCCCTGGATGCCAGCGGCGCCTGGCCCTCTGGACCGGCCCAGCTATCCTGCACCCCTGTTTCTTTTTTTGCTGAAAGCTGCCTGCGATGCTGCGTGCCCCACTGCCCCTCGTTTCTGCCCTGCTGCTTGCTGGTCTGCTGGCGGGTTGCTCCAGCACAACCGAAGACAAAACGGCCAACTGGAGCCCCAATCGCATCCATTCGGAAGCGCAGGACGAAATGAACAGCGGCGCCTACGACAAGGCGGTTCCTCTGCTCGAAAAGCTGGAGGGGCGGGCGGCCGGCACCCCGCTGGCGCAGCAGGCCCAGATCGACAAGGCCTACGCGCACTACAAGGCTGGCGAAAAAGCCCAGGCCATTGCAACGCTGGACCGCTTCATGAAGCTCCATCCCGCCAGCCCTGCGCTTGACTATGCGCTGTACCTCAAGGGCTTGGTGAACTTTAACGACAACCTCGGTCTGTTCTCGTTCATCTCGCGCCAGGACCTTTCCGAGCGCGACCAGAAAGCAGCCAAGGACTCCTTTGAGGCCTTCAGTGAGCTGGCCACCCGCTTCCCGGAATCCCGCTACGCACAGGATGCACGCCAGCGCATGACGTACATTGTGAATTCGCTCGCGCAGTACGAAGTGCATGTGGCGCGCTACTACTTCCAGCGGGGCGCGTATGTGGCAGCCATCAGCCGTGCCCAGGTAGCCCTGGCGGACTATCAGGGCGTGCCCGCGCTCGAAGAAGCTCTGTACATCCTCATCCAGTCGTACGACGCACTGGGCATGACGCAGCTGCGCGACGATGCACGCCGCGTGATGGACACTTCGTACCCCCAAAGCGCCTATCTGCGCGGGGGCCTCAAGGAAAAGGCGGAGCCGTGGTGGAAGCTTTGGTAAGCGCCTGAAGAGCAGCTTCAAACTCAGGCTCTGACTCCAGGCGCCGCATCGGGGGCAAGGCCGCCAGCAGGCGCTTGCCATAGCCCATGGTGACAAGGCGGGTGTCACCCACCACCAGAATGCCCTGGTCGGACTCACGCCGGATCAACCGCCCCGCCCCCTGCTTGAGCGCAACGGCTGCCTCGGGCAGTGCGTAAGACTTGAACGCTTTCCCGCCAGATTTCTCAATACGCTGCGTACGCGCCTCCACCAAAGGGTCGCCCGGGGGAGGAAAAGGAAGCTTGTCAATCACAACAAGCTGCAAGGCATCCCCAGGCACATCAAAACCTTCCCAGAACGTCGCGGAAGCCACCAGCACACAGCCTTGCTGCCCGTGCTCGCTCCCTTCGCGAAAACGCTCCATCAGCCGCCGTTTGGGCCACTCGCCCTGCACCAGCACCTCCAGGACAGCAGAGCCCGCAAACTGCGCTTTCAACGCATCGCCAATGGTGCGCAAGGCCTTGAGCGTCGTGGTCAGCACCAGGGTGCGGCCACCCAGTTGCGCTGCAGCCTCGCCCACCCAGCGCGCAAGCGCCTTGCTGTGCGAAGGATCGGCCGGAGACGGCAGGTGGCGTGGCACATACAGTGCTGCCTGCGCCCCATAGTCAAACGGGCTCGCAACCCGCAGGATCTGCGCGTCCTGCAAACCCGCCCGCTCCGTGAACCAGCTCAGTTGCTCGTCATCGCCCAAGGTGGCCGAGGTGAAGACCCAGGCCCTGCCGGGTCCGGCAGCAGGCTCCCCGGGCCACCCATCGTCACCCACGGGTTCCGCTGGGGTGGCCAGCAGGCGTGTGCGCATGGCCTCGGCAATATCCAGGGGGGATTCCGTCAAGCGCAGCTGCGGCCCCACATCGACCCAGCGCACCGCATCCGGATTGCCGGGGCCAGAAAAATGGGCCAGGCGCGCCAGCAGTTCAGTCCCGCGCTCATACAGGCGCACAAAGTCGGGCGCTATTTCGCTGACAGTGTCGAGAGCCTCCTGCGCCTGGGCGCAGGCGAGCGCCACGCGGCGCAGGGCAGCCTGCCATTCATCCGGCCTGACGCTCTCCGGCGTTTCATCGGTCCAGCGCAGCTTTGCGCTGCCCCGCATATCTCCCGCCGCCAAGCGCAAATCCCGGGCAGACAGATCCACCTGGCTCGCAAGCACCGTCCAGTCCGCAAGGCCCCGCGCATGCTGCAGCCCTGCTGCCAGCAGGTCCCTGCCAAAATCCATTAGCTGGCCCGTGGACAGCGTAAGCCCCAGAAACTGCACGCCCGTCTCGTTGATCTGGTGCGCCTCATCAAACACCACCACACGCACAGACGGTAAGAGCTCGGCCATGCCCGACTCGCGCACAGCCACATCGGCGAAGAAAAGGTGGTGGTTGATGACCACGATGTCCGCCGCCAAGGCCTCGCGCCGCGCCAAATGCACGTGGCATTCGCGAAAGCGGGGGCACTGCGAGCCCAGGCAGTTCTCACGGGTGGAGGTGACCAGCGGTATCACGGGCGAGCGTTCGTCCAACCCCGTCAGCTCCGCCAAGTCGCCCGAGCGCGTGCCATGCGACCAACTCTCGACCTTGGCCAAAACCCGTGCCACGCCAGGCTCACGGGCAGACACGTCCTGGCGGGCCAGTTCCATGCGGTACAGGCACAGATAGCTCGCCCTGCCCTTCAGAAGCGCCATGCGCACCGGCAAGCCCAGGGTCTGCGCCAGGCGCGGAAGATCGCGCGCAAACAGCTGGTCCTGCAAGGCCTTGGTGGCGGTGGACAACAGCACCCGCTCGCCGCTCAGGAGTGCCGGGACCAGATAGGAAAAAGTCTTGCCCACCCCCGTGCCTGCCTCCACGACCAGCGCCCCGCCCGTTTCGATGGTGTGCGCCACGGCCATGGCCATTTGCGTCTGGCCCTCGCGCGGCTGGAAATGCGTGTCGGCCCGCGCCAGCACGCCGCCGGGGGCAAACACCTCCTGCACCATCTCCACCAGCGCCATCAAGCGGGCTCTTGGGGTTGAAGGTCCCGTTCCAGGCGATCCAGGGCATCACGCAGAGCGAGGCGGCGCTTTTTGAGGCGGCGCAGCGTGAATTCGTCGGCCACGCCGTCGGGGGCACACCGGTCGATCAGAGCGTCCAGATCGGCATGCTCGATGCGCAGCTCAATGAGTTGGCGTTGGGGGGAATGGAGGCTGGGGTTCAAGGCAAGGGGCCGTGGGATGGCAAAAATGCCACAGGCGGGCGGATAATACGCGCTTGCCCCCGTTTGCGCGATGGCCCTTTGCGTACGCGCCCCCACAATCACCAGCATGACCAAAGCGTTTCGCCTCATCGCGTCCACCGGCATCCACAAGGGTGACCGGGAGTACCAGCAAGACCAGGTGATCCTGATCTCCCACGAGCGGCACAATGGCTGCATACTGGGTGTCCTTGCCGATGGCATGGGCGGGCGCAGCGGCGGGCGCAAGGCGTCCGACCAGGTCATGATGACTGCGCGCCAGCTCTTCGAGCGCTATTCGCCCGACACCGACGACCCGGTAGCCATGCTCAAGAGCATGGTGGAAGAAGCGCACATCGTGATCCGGCTCACAGCCATTTCTGCCGAGCAGGAACCGCACAGCACCATTGCAGCGTTTCTCATCAACCCGCGTGGCGACTGCCACTGGGTGCATGCAGGCGATTCGCGCATCTACCACTTCCAAGGTGCGCGCATGGTGTTCCGCACCAGCGACCACTCCTATGTCCAGGCTCTCGTGGACCGGGGCGAGCTGACCGAAGCCGAGGCCAACAACCATCCGCACTCGAACATTTTGGTGGGCTGCCTCGGCACTGAAAGCGACCCGCCCATCACCACCCATGTGATCCCCCAACTGCAGCCTGGCGATGTGCTCATGGCCTGCAGTGATGGGGTGTGGCACTACTTTTCGCCCACTGAACTCGGCTCCGTGGTTGATTCCCTCTCGCCACGGGAAGCCACGGAGTTTCTGATTGAAAAAGCCCGCTCCCGTGCGCGGGGCGGTGGCGACAACCTCTCGCTGGTCATCGTGAAGATGGAGGCGCTGGTGGAAGAAAAGAAGGTCGCTCGCCTGGTACCCGCTGACGCAGGGCGGCCCTGAAGCAGCGCCCCACCCGCTGGCATTTGCCTGGGTGGGCAGCCGAAAGGGCGAATGGCTGCGCGGCACTTGAGGAAAGCGGCGCTGACGCGAACCGAGCCTCGGTATCCACCGGCCCATTGCGACTTTTGGGCGCCACGCGCACTTTCAACACCTGGAGCAGCCACCCCAAGTAAACCTGTTTCAGCGTGCTGCCGAACCCGCTGGCAACGGAGCCGCAGGGACCCGCCCCTGGGCTGCGGCCTCTGCCCGTGACTTTTCGACTCGGTCGCGGCGCTCCTGCGCAGCCTGAAGCGTTTGCGCGTGGCGTGCGCGCACCTCTGCGGCACGCTCGGCATTGCCACTGGTGCGCGCTGCCTGCTCCTGGGCCTGCTTTTGCACCTTAATACGCTGCTGCTGTGCTCTCAGCTCAGCCTCGTGGTCACGCTGCGATTTCAGGCCCTGGGGGTCTTGCGACGGCTTGCGCACCACAGCGCTTGCAGCACCGCTGCCCGCTGAGGGGCTATCCGGCACGCCGCGCTGCTTTTCTTCAATGGATTTGAGACGCTCCGCCGCTTTTTCCTTGCGCTCGGCATCATTGAGCTCGATCTCCTGTGCACGCAAACGGGCTTCCGCATCGCGCACGCCCGCCCGCACACTGCGCAGACAGTCTTCTACGGAAAATCGCTGGTAACAGGCCGATTCGTCCTGTTGTCGCCTGGCCTTGATGGCCTCGCGTTCGGAGCGGATGCGGTCGTGTTCCGCTTTACGTTCGGCCGCCTTGGCGGCTGCCTGCTGGCCGTTGGCCTCCGCACCCGCAGCTACCGGCTGCGCCATGGCCGAGGCAGACAACCCCCAGGCAAGCAAGAAAATCGCCACAGATACGAAGCGTCTGGAGATCATGTCAGCCCCGTATCGACAGTGCGGCGCTCCAGCGCCAGGAACTCCTTGGACTGCATCTCGTTGAGCCGCGAAATCGTTCGCGGAAACTCGTGCGCCAAGGGGCCTTCGGTATAAAGTTGCTCGGGGGGTACTGCTGCAGACAGGATGAGCTTGACGCGCCTGTCGTACAACACGTCCACGAGCCAGGTAAAACGCCGCGCAGGCGACGCCATGCTCACCGGCATGTAAGGCACATCGGACAGCAGCACAGTGTGGAACTGCGTCGCGATTTCCAGATAGTCGTTCTGCGACCGGGGGCCACCACACAGGGTCTTGAAGTCAAACCACACCACACCACCGGCCTTGCGGCGTGCCCGGATCTCGCGGGCCTCGATGTGCAGCACCGGGTCTTCGTCGTGCACTTCGGCCAGTTGGTCAAACGCCTGGCCCATTTCAGCATCTGCCTCGGGGCCCAGCGGCGTGTGGTACAGCTTCACGTGCTCCAGAGTGCGCCGACGGTAATCGGTACCGTTGTCCACGTTGACCACTTCAAGCTTTTCATTGAGCAGGGCAATCGCCGGGAGAATGCGGTCGCGGTGCAGGCCGTCGGGGTACAGGTCGTCGGGCTTGAAATTCGAAGTGGTCACAAAGCCCACGCCGTTATCGAACAGTGCCGCCAGCAGGCGGTGCAGGATCATGGCGTCGGTAATGTCCGCCACGTGAAACTCGTCAAAACAGATGAGCTTGTAGCGCTTGGCAATGCGCGCGCCCAGCACGTCCAGCGGGTTGACCGTGCCCTGCAGGCCCGCCAGTTCGCGGTGCACTTCGCGCATGAACTCGTGGAAGTGAAGGCGCACCTTGCGCTTCAAGGGAACGGCGTCGAAAAAGCATTCCATCAGAAAGCTCTTGCCCCGCCCCACCCCGCCATACATGTACACGCCGCGCGGCACATCAGGCCGGTTGATCAGCTTCTTGAGTGCGTTGGAACGCCGGGCCTTGTATGCAGCCCAGTCATCAGCGCACCGCTGAAGGGCATCCACTGCGCGCAATTGGGCAGGGTCACTTTGGTAGCCTTTAGCGGCCAACTCGGCCAGGTAAGCCTGTTTAACAGTCACGTGGTGGATGCTCAGAAACTATGATTTTTATAGCTACTAGCGCTTATCAGATAAGCGCTAGAGCCCGATTTGACCCAAAAATCAGAAGTTCAGAGTGCGTTTATCCACAGCCAGGGCCGCTTCCTTGGTGGCTTCGCTCAGCGAGGGGTGCGCGTGGCAAATGCGCGCGATGTCTTCGCTGCTGGCCTTGAATTCCATGGCCACAACAGCTTCGGCAATCAGCTCGCTGGCCTGCGGGCCCACGATGTGCACGCCCAGAATCTCGTCAGTCTCGGCATCGGCCAGCATCTTGACCATGCCTGTGGTGTCGCCCAGTGCGCGTGCGCGGCCGTTGGCCAGGAAGGGGAAGCTGCCCGCCTTGTACTTGACGCCGTCGGCCTTGAGCTGCTGCTCGGTGCGGCCCACCCATGCGATTTCGGGGCTGGTGTAGATCACCCAAGGAACGGTGTTGAAGTTCACGTGGCCATGCTGGCCGGCAATGCGCTCGGCCACGGCAACGCCCTCTTCCTCGGCCTTGTGCGCCAGCATCGGGCCGCGCACCACGTCACCCACCGCCCACACGCCGGGCAGGTTGGTCTTGCAGTCGGCATCGACCACGATGGCACCGCGCTCGTCGAGCTGCAGGCCCACGGCTTCGACGTTCAGGCCAATGGTGTTGGGCACGCGGCCGATGGAGACGATGAGCTTGTCCACGTCCAGCGACTGGGCTTCGCCCTTGGCGTTGGTGTAGGCAATACTCACGCCCTTCTTGCCGGTTTTGATCTCGCCGACCTTCACGCCCAGCTCGATCTTCAGACCTTGCTTGTCGAAGGCCTTCTTGGCTTCCTTGGCGATCTGCTCGTCCACCGCGCCCAGGAAGGTCGGCAGGCCTTCGAGGATGGTGACTTCAGCCCCCAGGCGGCGCCACACCGAGCCCATTTCCAGGCCGATCACGCCCGAGCCGATCAGGCCGAGCTTCTTGGGCACAGTGCCCACGCGCAGCGCGCCGTCGTTGGACAGCACCAGTTCTTCGTCGAACGGCGTGCCGGGCAGCGCACGGGCATTGGAGCCGGTGGCAATGATGATCTGCTTGCCCGTCAGCGACTCTTCGGCGGCGCCAGCCACCTTGATCTCGTAGCCGCCTTCAGCAGCCTTCACGAACGAGCCGCGGCCATGGAAGAAGCTGACCTTGTTCTTCTTGAACAGGTACAGGATGCCGTCGTTGTTCTGCTTCACGACGGTGTCCTTGCGGGCAATCATCTTGGCCACGTCCATCTTGACGCCCGTGGCGGTGATGCCGTGCTCGGCGAAGTGCTTGTTGGCGTGTTCGAAATGCTCGGACGATTGCAGCAGCGCCTTGGACGGAATGCAGCCCACGTTGGTACAGGTGCCGCCGGGTGCGGGGCCACCCTTGTCGTTTTTCCACTCGTCGATACAGGCGACGTTGAAGCCTAGCTGGGCTGCGCGGATGGCGGCAATGTAGCCACCGGGGCCACCGCCGATGACGATCACATCAAATTGTTTGCTCATGGGAAATCTCGTTCAGTCTGTTGGAGAAAGACCCACCGGCGGGCACAACCAGAGGTCGGCCACGCGGGTGGGTCCATGCGGTCAGGAGGTTAGATGTCGAACAGCAGGCGCGATGGGTCTTCCAGCGCATCCTTCATCGCCACCAGGCCCAGCACGGCTTCGCGGCCGTCAATGATGCGGTGGTCGTAGGACATGGCCAGGTAGTTCATCGGGCGCACAACGATCTGGCCGTTCTCCACCACAGCGCGGTCCTTGGTGGCGTGCACGCCCAGGATGGCCGACTGGGGCGGGTTGATGATGGGCGTGGACATCATCGAGCCGAAGGTGCCACCGTTGGAAATCGAGAACGTGCCACCGGTCATTTCTTCAATGCCCAGCTTGCCTTCAGCGGCCTTCTTGCCGAATTCGGCGATCTTCTTCTCGATGTCGGCAAAGCTCATCTGGTCGGCATTGCGCAGGATAGGCACCACCAGGCCACGGGGCGAGCCCACGGCGATACCGATGTCGAAGTAGCCGTGGTAAACGATGTCGTTGCCATCGACCGAGGCGTTCAGCACGGGGTACTTCTTCAAGGCGTGCACGGCAGCCTTCACGAAGAAGCTCATGAAGCCGATCTTCACGCCATGCTCCTTGGTGAACGTGTCCTGGAACTTCTTGCGCATGTCCATCACCGGCGCCATGTTCACTTCGTTGAACGTGGTCAGGATGGCGTTGGTCGATTGCGACTGCAGCAGGCGCTCGGCCACGCGGGCGCGCAGGCGGCTCATCGGCACGCGCTGCTCGGGGCGGTCGCCCAGGTCTTCCTTGGCGGCCGGGGCCGACACCTGGGGCAGTGCCTTGGTGGGCACGCCCGTGGGGATGGCGCTTGGGGCAGCCACCGCAGCCTTGGCGGCACCACCAGCCACAGCGCTGAGCACGTCACCCTTGGTCACGCGGCCATCCTTGCCGCTGCCGGCCACAGCCGATGCGGACAGGTTGTTCTCGGCCAGCAGCTTTGCGGCAGCGGGCATCGCCACGTCGCCCTTGGAGCCGCCAACAGCCGCTGGGGCGGGGGCGGGAGCCGATGCCGTGGCGGCAGCGGGTGCTGCAGCAGCGGCGGCAGGAGCGGCCGCGCCGGCCTTGCCTTCGGTATCGATCTTGGCAATGAGCTGCTCGGCCACCACGGTGGCGCCGTCGCCCTGGATGATTTCAGCCAGCACACCAGCCGACGGGGCCGGCACTTCAAGCACCACCTTGTCGGTTTCGATCTCGATCAGGATCTCATCCACTGCCACAGCCTCACCGGCCTTTTTCTTCCACGTCAGCATGGTGGCCTCGGCCACGGATTCGGACAGCTGGGGGACTTTGACTTCTACGATAGCCATATCAATTCTTTCGGAATGGGGTTTTGTTCTGTTATCGGGTCGCAGCTGGCCTTACTTGGTCAGGACAAAACCCTTGAGCTTGGCAAACGCGCCGTCCACCAGCGCCTTTTGTTGTTCCTGGTGCAGGTGCGAGTAGCCCACGGCAGGTGACGCGGAAGCCGCGCGGCCGGAATAGCCCAGCTTCTGGCCTTCGAGCATGTTCTCGTGGATGTAGTGCTGCACGAAGAACCAGGCGCCCTGGTTCTGCGGCTCGTCCTGGCACCACACCACGTCGGTGGCATTGGGGTAGCGCTTGATTTCAGCGGCAAATGCCTTGTGCGGGAAGGGGTAGAGCTGCTCCACGCGGATGATGGCCACATCGTCGTCTTCGCGCTCGGTGCGCTTCTTCACGAGGTCGTAGTACACCTTGCCGGAGCAGGCGATCACACGCTTGACCTTGGCTGCCTTCTTGACGATGGCTTCATCCTGCTCGGGAATCACCGTCTGGAAGCTGCCCTTGGTGAACTCGGACAGCGGCGAAGTCGCATCCTTGTTACGCAACAGCGACTTGGGCGTCATGATGATCAGCGGCTTGCGCAGATCACGCACCATCTGGCGCCGCAGCACATGGAAGATCTGGCTGGCGGTGGTGGGCTGCACCACCTGCATGTTGGCGTCGGCCGACAGCTGCATGAAGCGTTCCAGGCGGGCGGAGCTGTGCTCAGGGCCCTGGCCTTCGTAGCCGTGTGGCAGCATCAGCGTGATGCCGTTGACGCGGCCCCACTTCACTTCACCCGAAGCGATGAACTGGTCGATCACGACTTGCGCACCGTTGGCAAAGTCGCCGAATTGCGCTTCCCAGATCACCAGGGTGTTGGGGTCGTTGGAGGCGTAGCCGTATTCAAAGCCCAGCACCGCTTCTTCCGACAGGATCGAGTCGATCACAACGAACGGAGCCTGATTCTCGGCCACATTCTGCAGTGGCACATAGGTGCCGATGTCCCACTTCTCGCGCTTTTGGTCATGAATAACCGAGTGGCGGTGCGTGAACGTGCCACGGCCACAGTCTTCGCCCGACAGGCGCACGGGGTAGCCGCTGGCCACCAACGATGCAAATGCCATGTGCTCGCCCATGCCCCAGTCCACGGGGATCTCGCCACGGCCCATCGCAGCGCGGTCGTCATAGACCTTCTTGACCAACTGGTGTGGCGTCACGCTCTCAGGAATGGTCGTGATCTTCTCGGCCAGGCGCTTCCACTCAGCCAGAGGAATGGCCGTGTCGCCAGCGTCCGTCCACTTCTTGCCCAGGAACGGGCTCCAGTCCACGGCGTACTTGCTCTTGAAGTTGGTCAGGACGGGATCGACCGTGTGCTTGCCGGCATCCATGGCGGCACGATAGGCCTTGACCATATCGTCGCCCAGCGACTCACCCAGGCCCTGTGCCGCCAGCTTGTCGGCATAGAGCTTGCGCGTGCCAGGGTGCTGGCCGATCTTCTTGTACATCAGCGGCTGGGTCAGAGCCGGGGTGTCCTGCTCGTTGTGGCCCAGTTTGCGGAAGCAGATGATGTCCACCACCACGTCCTTCTTGAATTCCATGCGGAACTCCAGGGCGAGCTGGGTGGCCAGCACCACGGCTTCGGGGTCATCACCGTTCACGTGCAGCACGGGCGACTCGATCATCTTGACGATGTCGGTGCAATACAGCGTGGAGCGCGTATCACGCGGGTCGGAGGTGGTGAAACCGATCTGGTTGTTGATGATGATGTGCACCGTGCCACCCGTGTAGTAGCCACGGGTCTGGGCCAGAGCCAGGGTTTCCTGGTTCACACCCTGGCCGGCAAAGGCAGCATCACCATGCACCAGCACCGGCAGCACCTGCTTGCCGTGCGGGTCGGCGCGGCGGTCCATGCGGGCACGCACGGACCCTTCGACCACGGGGTTCACGATTTCCAGGTGGGAAGGATTAAATGCCAGCGACAGGTGGACCGGGCCGCCAGGGGTGGTCACATCCGAGCTGAAGCCCTGATGGTACTTCACGTCACCGGCTGGCAGGTCTTCGGGAGCGGTGTGGTCGAACTCGGCGAACAAGTCCTTGGGCATCTTGCCCAACGAATTGACCAGCACATTGAGACGACCCCGGTGGGCCATGCCGATCACGATTTCCTGAACGCCCTTGGCACCGGCAGACTGGATCAGCTCGTCCATGGCGGCGATGAAGCTTTCACCCCCTTCAAGAGAGAAACGCTTCTGGCCGACGTACTTGGTGTGCAGGAAACGCTCCAGGCCTTCGGCGGCCGTCAGGCGGTCCAGGATCTGCTTTTTCTTGTCCACACCAAAGCTGGGCTTGCTGCGGATCTTTTCCAGCTTTTCCTGCCACCAGCGCTTCTGGTTCTGGTCAGTGGCATACATGTACTCGGCGCCGATGGAGCCGCAGTATGTTTCGCGCAGCGCGTTGATCAACTCGCGCAGGGGCATCGACTCTTTGCCGAAGAACGTGTTGCTCGTGTTGAACACCGTTTCCTGGTCAGCGTCGCTGAAACCATAGAAAGAGGGTTCGAGTTCAGGAATGGCGGGGCGCTCGGTGCGCTTGAGGGGATCCAGATCAGCCCAGCGTTGGCCCACGTTGCGGTAGGCAGCGATCAGCTGCTGAACGGCAGTGCGCTTGCGGCCCAGCTCAGAGTCCGCACCCGTTGCCACAACAACCTTGGTGCCGCCCTGTTTGGCGCGCTCGGCAAAAGCGTTGATGACGGGGAGGTGGGGGACGTCTTTGGCATTGCTGCCATCCACCGCAGGCACATGTTGAAGTGCATCAAAGTACTCGCGCCAATTGTCTGGCACGCTACCTGGGTTGGCGAGGTAGTTCTCGTACATCTCTTCGACATAGGGCGCATTGCCGCCGAAGAGGTAAGTGTTGCCTTGGTAGGCTTGATAGACGGACGTCGTATCGCTCATATTCCGCTGACCTCCGCTTTCCTTGGGAAAGCATTAGCTGGTTGAGAAACCTTCCGCGACACGGCTGAACCGATTGGCGGATGCGACTGTGGCTGGGGAAGGGCCTTGGTACGGGCGCCATTGTGCCACCGAATGGCCGACCGCCCTACGGAAATGGTGGGGCCGGTGCTGACACGCTGGCGCAACAAGCGGCTACAAACCTGGCTCGCGTACATTCCGGGTATCTCATTGCCACCTACCCTCATGACGCCACCCACCCTCCAGAACAAAGTCTTTTTGCTGCTGCTGGCCCTTGTCACCATCGCCTTTGGAGCCATCCTTTGGCAGTTCCACGGCGCGGTCTTCTGGGGCGTCATCCTGGCCATCTTGTTTGCCCCCCTGCACCGCAAACTGTTGCGGCGCATGCCCCGGCGGCGCAATCTTGCAGCGCTGTGTACTCTGGGACTGTGCCTTATTGTGGTCATCCTTCCCATGACAGCGATCACGGTATCCCTGGCCCAGGAAGCCACGATAATCTATGAACGGATGCGGTCGGGCCAGCTAAATTTTGGACTCTACCTACAGCAGGTGATCGCCGCCCTGCCCGCCTGGGCCGCCAATTTGTTGGACCGGTTGAATCTCACGACCGTTGGCGAGCTGCAACAAAAGTTCTCTTCCGTCGCCGTCCAGGCCAGCCAGTTTGTGGCCACACAGGCACTGAGCATTGGCCAGAACACGCTGCAGTTCATCGTGAGCTTCGGCATCATGCTCTATCTGCTGTTCTTCCTGTTGCGTGACGGATCGAGCCTGGCCTTGCGTATTGGCCAGGCCACCCCCCTGGACGAAACACACAAGCGGCAACTGGTCAGCAAGTTCACCACCGTCATTCGCGCCACGGTCAAAGGCAACATTGTCGTGGCAGCCTCCCAAGGAGCGCTGGGCGGTTTGATTTTCTGGATCCTGGGCATCCAGGGCCCCGTGCTGTGGGGGGTTTCCATGGCCTTCCTGTCGCTGCTTCCCGCCGTGGGAGCGGGGCTGATCTGGGTACCGGTGGCAATCTACTTCCTGGCCACGGGTGCGGTCTGGCAAGGCGTGGTGCTGACTGCGTTTGGCGTTGGCGTTATAGGACTCGTTGACAACGTCCTTCGTCCGATTTTGGTGGGCAAGGACACCAAGATGCCAGACTACGTTGTGCTGATATCCACGCTGGGAGGCATGGCGCTCTTTGGGTTGACGGGCTTCGTGATAGGACCAGTTATTGCGGCGCTTTTCATTGCGAGCTGGGACCTGTTTTCCCCCAGCGCCAGCACTGAATCCGCGTAGCAAAATGGAGTGATACAACAATCGGGGCCATGAATAACATGGCGCTGCATTGAACGTGCGGATCACAAAAAACAAAGGCCTCCGCAAGGAGGCCTTTGTTTACGCCAAAAGACTGGCGCCTGGATTCGGGTGGTAGGACGTACAAGATTCGAACTTGTGACCAACGGATTAAAAGTCCGCTGCTCTACCAACTGAGCTAACGTCCCAACCGGTTGCAATCAATCATGACTGACTGCTGCAAAGCCTTGAATTATAGCGTCGTTTTTTCAGTGTTTTTGGAAGTTGCGGCAAGTTTGTCCAACACCCACCCTGCAGCGCACTGACCAAAGGTCGCCGTCACTGCAACGACCGAACCGTATCCATGGCAGTTCAGAGAACCGTCGCCATCCACATTGCAGGACGCATCGGGAGGCGCCACGGCTTCTCTGCTGAAGACGCAGGTCACTCCGATTTTTTTGCCATCACGGGCCGCCCGATGGTGCTTGCGCAAGCGATAGCGCAGTTGCGCCAGCAGAGGATCGTGGGTCGTCAAAGCAAGATCATCCACATCCACTTTGTGCGCATGGCGCTTACCGCCAGCCGCCCCGACCGTGATATGCAGAGCCTTCTGGGCCTGAGCCCAGGCCGCGATGGTCGTTTTGGCTTGCACCTGATCACACGCATCAATCACCGCATCAACGGACTCCGGAAGCAAACCAGGCCAATTGTCTGCATCCACGAATTCCTCCACGCAGTGGACGCTGCATTGAGGGTGTATTTGCGCAATCCGATCACGCATTGCAAGAACCTTGGCCTGGCCGACGGTATCGGTAAGTGCATGGATTTGGCGATTGATGTTCGACTCGGACACGTGGTCGAGGTCGATCAACGTGATCTGGCCCACTCCACTGCGTGCCAAGGCTTCAGCAGCCCAAGAACCCACCCCCCCGACACCCACCACCACCACATGCGCCCGGCGGATACGCCGAGCGCCTTGTACGCCGTACAGCCGTTCCAGTCCGCCAAAGCGACGCTCCAGCGATGCATCTTCAACATTCCCTGCCGGGACTTGCAAAGGCGCTTCGCCGACCATTACTTCAATCGGGAAAGGCGCTCTTTGGCCGCCACAGCCGCCTCGGACTGCGGGTAGGCGCGCACAAGGTCTTCCAGGGTCTTGCGGGCAGTTCGCGTGTCTTTGAGTTCAATCTGGCAGTTGGCAATGGACAAAGCCGCCTCTGGCGCCCGCGCATGAGCCGGGGCATCAGACAGCATCAGCTTGAAATTACCAATGGCTTCCTTGTAGTCCCGGGTAGCGTATTGGGCATTCCCAAGCCAGAAGCGCGCAGACGGTACAAAACCGCTGCGCGGATACTGCCGCACAAAGGCTGCAAATGCTGCCCCAGCTTCTGGAAACTTGCCTGAACGAAACACGGCCAGTGCGGCTTCAAAGTCCTTTTTCTCAGCAGGATCTGCCTGAAACTCCTGGCCGTCCAAGGTCACCTTCACAGGTTCAAACTGACGCAGGCGCTCGTCTACCCCCTGGGCGATGTCTTTCTGGCGCCGCTGCAGGTCGGCAGCATCGCGCAACAGCTGTTCGTTCTGGCCGCGAAGTGTGGACTGCTCCGTGCGCAGCGTGTCAATCTGACCTTGCAGATCCAGCAGACTGCGCCGCAGCTGGGCGTTCTCTTCACTGAGCCTGCGCACTTCCTCTGCGGACCGTTGCTGAGACAGTTGCATGCCATCCACGCGCTGCCGCATTTCGAGAATGGCGCGGCGGGCTTCGCCATCCTCAAAAATTGCGGCATGGCCCGTGGGCAGCAAGGCCACGGACAGCATCACTGCCGCCAGCGCCTTGAGCGGGTAGGACAAAGAAATCGTGCGCATCAACGATAGGACAGTTCAGCCCGGCGATTTTGGGCGTGCGCGTCTTCAGAATTGCCTTGGGCTGCTGGTTTTTCCTTGCCAAAGCTCACAGCTTCCATCTGGCTGTCCTGCACGCCGAGCAGAGCCAGCGAACGGCGCACTGCCTCGGCGCGCTTCTGGCCGAGCGCCAGATTGTACTCACGACCACCTCGGTCGTCCGTGTGGCCTTCAATCATCAGCTTGCGATTGGTGCCGGCCTTGATGAAACGAGAGTGCGCCTCGATCAGCGACTGAAATTCGGGCTTGATCACGTAGCTGTCGTAATCAAAATAAACGATACGGCTCACGCCCACTGGGCCTGCAGCATCGCGGCCCGACTGGCCGAGGTCCACACCAGCAACACCGCTCTGCGCGGTATTGCCAGAGTTGGCGCCAGTATTACCACCCATGGTAGACGTGGCGTTCTTGTCTTCGACCGGCACATCGTCCAGCTTCACGCCAGAGCTGCATCCGGCAACGAGGGCGACAACGGTAAGGGCAAGGGTAAAACGTTTGATCATCCAAAATTCTCCTGAAAACTTGATACTTGAAAGTGCTGATAAGTTCATTGCTTTTGAAACGGGCCCCAATCGGGCTCACGGATATCGCCCGCCTGCCCCGCGAGCCGGGCCTTGATCTTGCCGTCCAGCGTGGTGGTCATGAGCGCTTCACGCCCTTGCTGCTGGGTGGCATAAACGATAAGGCGGCTATTGGGGGCAAAGCTGGGGTTCTCATCTGCCGTTGTGTCGGTGACCGCATTCACAGTGCCCGAGGACAGGTCCATCACGTGCAGTTTGAAAGCCCCACCGACACGGGAGATGTAGGCCAGCCAGCGGCCATCGGGGCTGACGCTGGGGGAGATGTTGTAGCTGCCGGTAAACGTCACACGTTCCGCGTTGCCGCCAGATGTGGAGACCTTGTAGATCTGCGGCGCACCACCACGGTCGCTGACAAAGTAGATGCTGCGGCCGTCACCGGAGAACATGGGCTCCGTGTCGATGCCAGCGCTTTGCATGAGGCGGCGCGGCTCGCCACCGTTGGCGTCGATGGTGTAGAGCTGAGATCCCCCGTCACGGCTGAGCGTCACGGCAAGGGATCGACCATCCGGAGCCCAGGCAGGGGCACTGTTGGACCCCCGGAAATTGGCAATCAGACGCCTGCGGCCGGAGGCCACATCATGCACATAGACCACCGGCTTGCGCGATTCAAACGACACATAGGCCAGTTGCCCCCCGTTGGGCGACCATGCAGGGGAGATGATGGGCTCCGGGCTCGACAGTGCCGATTGGGCATTCTCTCCGTCAGCGTCTGCCACCCACAGGCTGTACCGGGAGCCTGTCTTGGTGACATAGGCGATACGCGTGGAGAAAATGCCGCGCTCGCCCGTCAGCTTTTCATAGATGAAATCCGCAATGCGGTGCGACACCAGGCGCAGATCGCCTTGGGTGACCACAAAGCTTTGGCCACCAAGGTCCTGCCCCTTCACCACATCCCAAAGGCGAAAGCGCACATCGAAACGCCCATCTGCCAGGCGCGTCACACTGCCAGTAGCCAGGGAGTCCGCACTCTTCTGGCGCCACAGTGCGACATCCGGGCGCGCGGTTTCGTCCAGCACCGCGCCGGAGGCGTCTACCGCGCGGAACTGTCCGCTGCGCTCCAGGTCGGCCTGGACGATGGCCGATATTTTCTGGGGAGACTGCGCCTCGCCCCGGAACGGCGCAATTGCGATGGGCAACTGGGTCAAACCAACACCCGTGACCTCAACGCGAAATTGCGCGAGGGCGGGGAGTGCGGGGGTCGAGATCAGCGCAGCCAGCATGTGGCGGCGCAAGGGATGCGGCAAGGCCGCAGGGGATGGGTGTGTTGGGATTCGATCTGTGGTCATTGGCATCCAGCGGTGGCCGAACAAATGCCGAAAGGCAAACCCGAATGTTACACACAGCGGGGAAACCCCTGTGACAAAACGTGCGACCTCCAAACCTATTCGCACCGATTTCTTGCAGTCCACAACCTGCTGCGCAGAAATATCTCACCGGCACCTTGACCGCCCACAACCGTAGAATCCGGGCCACATGCAAGCCACAGATACGGGCGCCGCGCCTCCCAACACTCCCTCCCCGCCCGCTGCAAGCCTGGCCACACGCCTGCGCCGACTGTCTGTCTACTTTGGCAACCAGCGAATGGCCTGGAGCCTTGCCGTTGTTGCCACCCTCGTCGGCGCGATCACCGAGCCGCTGATTCCCGCATTGCTGCAGCCCCTGCTGGACCGGGGCTTCACGCAAGGCACCCTCCAACTGTGGATGGTGCCACTGGCCATCCTGGGCGTGTTTTTTGTGCGGGGCGTTGCCCAGTTCGTCGGCCAGTACGCACTGGCACGCATTGCCAACGAAGGCATGCTGACGCTGCGCCAGTCGCTGTTTGACAGGGTGCTGGCTGCCGAGATGGGCCTGTTCTCGCGCCAGTCGGCCAGCACGCTGTCCAACACCGTGGTGTACGAGGTGCAAACCGGCGCAACCCTGCTCGTACAGGCACTGCTAGGGGTGTCGCGCGACGGATTCACACTGGTGGCGCTGCTGGTGTACCTGCTGTACCTCAACTGGCAGCTCACGCTGATCGTCGCCGTGGTCGTGCCGGGCGTGGCGTGGATCATGAAGACCTTGTCCCGGCGCCTTTACCACCTGACCAAAAGCAGCCAGCAGGCCACCGACGAACTCGCCTATGTGGTGGAAGAAAACGTGCTGGCCCACCGCATGGTCCGGCTGCATGGCGCGCAGCCTGGCCAGGCCGGGCGCTTCGCCGCCTTGAGCCAGAGCCTGCGACGCCTGGCGATCAAGTCCACCATCGCCTCCGCAGCCATGACGCCGCTGACGCAGCTACTCGCCGCTGCTGCGCTCTCCGTAGTGATCTGCATTGCCCTGTGGCAGAGCCGTGGCACCGTGGACGCCAAGGATGTCACCGTCGGCGGCTTTGTGTCATTCATCACGGCCATGCTGATGCTTATTGCGCCCATACGCCGCCTTGCCGATGTCGCCAGCCCGATCACGCGGGGTGTTGCCGCCCTGGAGCGGGGGCTGGCACTGCTGGGAGACACCGGAGCCGAAGCGGGCGGCCAGTTCCGCAAGGACCGCGCCCAGGGGGCGCTGGAACTCAAGCAGGTCACGGTGTCGTTTGGCCCTGACCACGCCCCTGCACTGGACCACATCAGCTTGCGCGTGGAGCCTGGCGAAATCGTCGCCCTGGTCGGCCCCTCCGGGGCCGGCAAGACTACGCTGGTCAACCTGTTGCCACGGTTTGTGACGCCCGCTTCGGGTGAAATCCTGGTCGACGGGAACCCGTTGCCAGAGTGGGACCTCGGATCGCTGCGCTCGCAATTCGCCATGGTGAGCCAGGACGTGGTGATGTTCAACGACACCATTGCGGCCAACGTGGCACTGGGGCACGCGGTGGATGAAGCACGCGTGCAGGCGTGCCTGGCGGCCGCCAACCTGGCCGAACACGTGGCAGCACTCCCCCAGGGCATGCACACGGTGGTGGGTCACAATGCCACGCAGTTGTCGGGGGGGCAGCGCCAGCGGCTGGCGATTGCGCGGGCGCTGTACAAGGACGCCCCCATCCTGATCCTGGACGAAGCCACCTCGGCGCTGGACACCGAATCCGAACGGCTGGTACAGGACGCCCTGCAGCGCCTGATGCAGGGACGTACCACCTTGGTCATTGCGCACCGCCTGTCCACCATCGAGCATGCCAACCGGGTCATCGTCATGGAGCGTGGGCGCATTGCCGAACAAGGCACACACGCTGAGCTGATGGCGATGGGCGGACTGTACGCACGCCTGCAGGCCCGGCCGGCCTCGGGCGAAACCGCCGCATTGCACTGAACACGCTATTGCGTGCTATTGCGTGCTATTGCGTGCTATTGCGTGCTATTGCGCGCTATTGCGCGCTAACCGGCGCGCGACAACGGCCGATCCCAGCGCTACGTCTACCACCGGCCCCGGTTGGGCTGGCGCTTGCGGATGGCTGCGGCGATTTTGTCGGCGGATTCGGTACGACTCACCCGCAAGGCAAAGTCGGCAGCCGTGAGCCCCAGCTGGTTCTTGAGCGTGGGGTCCGCGCCCTCATCCAGCAGCAGCTGAACGGCCTCGTTGGAACCGTATTGCGCCGCCATCATGAGGGGCGTGGTGCCGTTGGGTGATGTGGCGTCGATGTAGGCATGGTTTTCCAGCAGCAACGCGATGATGGCCACATGCTGGCGCGAACCTGCAGAGGCCGCATAGTGCAAGGGCGCCCAGCCTGTCTTGTTCACATCTGCATCGCGTGCCAGCAGCGCCTTGACGGCTTCCAGATTGCCCTTGAGGGCCGCCATCATCAAGGGACTTTCGTCCTGCGCATTGCGGGCTTCCACGTTCACCTGGCTGGATGCCAGCAAGGCTGCAAACGCTTTGGACGACCCATTCTGTAAAGCGATGGTCAGGCCCACCTGCCCTTTCGGGTCGCGCGTATTGGGATCAAAACCCCTGCGCAACAGCGCCGCAATGGCAGCATCGTCATCACGCAGGATGGCGACAAAAAAATCCTCATAGGCTCCGGCCCAGATGCCGGGGGCGGCAAGCCCCAGCGCCAGGGTGGCCAGCGCATTGCGGCGATGGCAAATCATGCGGTCACTCCCTTGAACAGAATGTCGAAGTTGCGGCTGGTGGCCTCGGCCACTTCTTCCAGCGTCAGCCCCTTGGTCCCGGCCACCTGCCGGGCCACATAGGGCACATACGAGGGATTGTTGGTTTTGCCGCGATACGGCACGGGCGCCAGATAGGGGCTGTCGGTTTCGATCAGCGTGCGGTCCAGCGGCACAAAGGCCACCACATCGCGCAGCTCCTGGGCGCTCTTGAAGGTCACGACGCCCGAGAAAGAAATGTAGTAGCCCAGATCCAGCGCCGCACGCGCCACCTGCATCGATTCGGTAAAGCAGTGAAAAACGCCGCCGGCCCGGTTACCGGGGCCATCCTCCCCTTCCTCGCGCAGGATGGCGAGGGTGTCGTCCGACGCGCTGCGCGTATGGATGACCAAGGGCTTTTCGCACACCCGGGCCGCGCGAATGTGGTTGCGAAAACGGTCGCGCTGCCACTCCAGATCGGCGATGCTGCGCCCGCCCTTGCGGTCTTCCATGCCGTAGTAGTCGAGCCCCGTTTCGCCAATGGCCACTACGCGCGGCAGGGCAGCACGGTCCAGCAGATCCTGCACCGATGGCTCGGCAATGCCTTCGTTGTCGGGGTGCACCCCCACCGTGCTCCAGAAGTTGTCGTGCGCCATGGCCAGGGCATGTACCCCGTCGAATTCTTCCAGCGTGGTGCAGATGCAAAGAGCCCGGGTGACCTGTGCCTCGGCCATGGCCTGGCGGATGGCGGGCAGCTGGCTCACCAGTTCCGGAAAATTGAGATGGCAGTGCGAATCAGTGAACATGCGGTTTCAAATTAATCGTTTCTGGGGCGCAACGCGGGCCATCAAAGGCGGCGCAGCGCTCTGGAGTAAAGATACGCCATCAGCTCCCTCGTCGTAGGCGCCCATAAAAAATGCCGACCAGCCTGCGCAGGTCGGCACGGTGGCGGCGCCAGGCTCAGATGGTCTGGGTGGGCCGGTCGGACCCCAGGGATGTGCCCAGCAGTTCCTCGATCTTGGCCTTGAGCTGGCGCGACTTTTCGTCCTTGGGAAACTGGATGCCGACGCCCTGGGTGCGGTTGCCCGCAGCCCGTGCTGGCGTGACCCATGCCACGCGCCCGGCCACCGGATAGCGCTGCGTGTCGTCCGGCAGCGTGAGCAGCACATAGACATCATCGCCCAGCTTGTAATCCCGCTGGGTGGGGACAAAAATGCCCCCTTCGGCAAAAAAGGGAATGTAGGCCGCGTACAGGGCCCCCTTTTCCTTGATGGCCAGCTGCATGACGCTGGGGCGAGGGGCGGTGGATGGACTGCTCATGGATGGATGGGTGCGGCTCAGTGCTTGGAGTGTAGGGTGTTTCGCGCCTGGGCGACAAGCGCCTCCAGCATGAGGCCAGCATTGAAAGGATGGTCCGCCGTGCGTGCAGCCTTGGCCAGTGCGCGCGACCAGCGGGTCAGAGCACCCAGCGGCGGCAGCGCCTTGGGCAGGTCTGCGGGCGCAAAGTAGCGCGGCGCGCCGCCTACGCTGGCCGCCAGCAGGTCATGGCAGAGTTTTTGCAGTGCGTCGATCACCTGCGCGGGCGACCAGTCCCCCAAGGCAGTCACATCGCCCTTGGCCACCGCCTGCGGCAAGGCCGACCAGGCTTGTGGACTGCGGCCCGAGCGCGCCAGTGCCAACGCATCGTCGGGCCGCCCGCCTGCGGCCCGCAAAAACGACACAGCGGCATCCGCAGCGATGCCCTGCCCTTGCAGCCACTGCAGCATCTGGTCCTGTGCGGGCCAGACCATGGTGTGGCCCAGGCAGCGGCTGCGAATGGTGGGCAGCAATTGGTGCGCCGCCTCGCTGGCGAGTACAAAGCGCACGTCACCCGGCGGCTCCTCCAGGGTCTTGAGCAAGGCATTGGCCGTGATGTGGTTCATCTGCTCGGCCGGGTACACCAGCACCGCCTTGCCTTTGCCGCGCGCCGAGGTGCGCTGCGAGAACTCCACCGCATCGCGCATGGCCTCCACACGGATCTCGCGGCTGGGCTTGCGTTTCTTGTCGTCAATGTCCGCCTGGGCCTTTTCCGACAGGGGCCAGCCCAGCGCCATCATCTGCACCTCGGGCATCAGCACACACAGATCGGCGTGGGTGCGCACGTCGATGGCATGGCAACTGCTGCATTGGCCGCACGCGCCCTGCTCCGTGGGCTCATCGCACAGCCAGGCCCGCACCAGCTCCATACCCAGGGCGTACTGGCCCAGGCCCGATGGCCCCTGCAACAACCACGCGTGGCCGCGCTGGGCCAGCAGGCTGGTGCGCTGCGCGGCAATCCACGGCGCCAATGCCACTGTGGCCTCGCTCATTGCGCCCCCCCCTGGGACGCCACCATGATCGCCAGCCACCCCTTGCGCACAAACACGCTGGTGAGCTGCTGCCACACGCGGTGGCGGTCTTGGGCCGCGTCCAGGCGCGCAAAGCGCTGCGGCGCTGCAGCCGCGCGGTCGGCATAGCCCTGGGCAACGCGGCGGAAGAACTCCACAGGCTGGGCCTCGAAACGGTCGGGCACGCGCGCACCGGCCAGGCGTTCTGCAGCCACTTCCGGCGCCAGGTCAAACCACACCGTCAGATCGGGTTCACGCATCAAATCTGCCTCTGGCGCAAGTCCAGTCTGCGCAAGACGCTCCAATATTGATAGCACATCAAGATCAAAGCCGCGCCCCGCGCCCTGGTAGGCAAAGGTGGCATCGGTGAAGCGGTCGCACAGCACCACGTCGCCCCGCGCCAGGGCGGGCTCGATCACATTGCGCAGGTGATCCCGGCGGGCCGCAAAGATCAGTAGGGACTCGGTGAGCGCATCCATCGGGTCGTTGAGGACCATCTCACGCAGCTTCTCGGCCAGCGGCGTGCCGCCTGGCTCGCGGCTGACGGTGACAGCACGGCCCTGTGCCCGAAAGGCAGTGGCCAGCCCCTCGATGTGCGAGGACTTACCCGCACCGTCGATGCCTTCAAAGGTGATGAACAGACCGGGTCGTGACATGAAAACCTTGGTGGAAGAATCTACTGCTGGCCGCGTTGGTAGCGGTTGACGGCACGGTTGTGCTCCTCCAGCGACGTGCTGAAGTGGCTGGCGCCATCGCCCTTGGCCACAAAGTACAGGGCGCGCGTGGCATCCGGCTGCACGGCGGCCAACAGCGACGCCTTGCCGGGCATGGCAATCGGCGTGGGCGGCAGGCCTGCGCGGGTGTAGGTGTTCCAGGGCGTGTCCGTCTGCAGGTCGCGGCGGCGCAGGTTGCCATCAAACTTCTCGCCCAGGCCGTAGATCACCGTGGGGTCGGTCTGCAGCAGCATGCCCACGCGCAGCCGGTTGGCAAACACGCCCGCAATCTGGCCCCGGTCGCTGGCCCTGCCCGTTTCCTTCTCCACGATGCTGGCCAGAATCAGGGCCTCTTCGGCGGACTTGAGGGGTGTGTCCGCCGCGCGTTGCGCCCAGGCGGCTTCGAGGCGGCGGTCCATGGCATGCATCGCCCGGCGCAACACAGCGATGTCGCTGGAGCCTTTGGCGTAGGTGTAGGTGTCCGGAAAGAAGCGCCCCTCGGGTGGGACACCGGGGCGGCCCAGCTGGGCCATCAGCGCTTCGTCGGTCAGCGTGGCAACGTCGCGCTTGAGCTGATCTTCCTTGGCCAGCGCCTGGCGCACCTGGCGCCAGTTCCAGCCCTCGACCAGGGTGATGGCGCGCAGGCTCTCTTCGCCGCGCACCAGCTTTTGCAGCAGGCTGCGGGGCGTGGTGCCAGGGGGGATTTCATAGTTGCCGGCCTTGATGGCGCGGTCCTGGCCCGAGAAGCGGAACCAGGCGTAGAGCATGCGGGCATCCACGCGCGCGCCTGCAGCCACCACATCACGTGCGACGCCCCGGGGTGTGGTGCCGGGCTCGATGGCAAGCTCCAGAGGCTCGCTGCCGGTCACCAGCGGCTGGTGCAGCCACCAAAAAGCCGCACCACCGGATGCGATCAAAACCAACGCGATCAAAGCCAGTAAACGTCGCACAACCCTGCCGTCTGTGTGTATGAAACAGGGCATCATAATTCAGCGATGACTTACCCCCTGAACGGCATTGCCCCCCTGTCCCACCTGGGCGTGATTCGCGTGGAAGGCGAAGACGCCGCCAAGTTTCTGCACGGCCAGCTCACCCAGGATTTCGCCCTGCTCGGCATGGACCAGGCCCGCCTCGCAGCCTTTTTGTCGGCCAAGGGCCGCATGCAGGCCAGCTTCATCGGCTTCAAGCGCAGCGCTACCGAGGTGCTGCTGGTGTGCAGCCGCGACCTGCTGCCCCCCACGCTCAAGCGCCTGTCGATGTTTGTATTGCGCGCCAAGGCCAAGCTGACCGACGCCACGAGCGACTTTGCCCTGTACGGTCTGGCCGGAGACACCGTGCCCGACGTCAGCCAGCCCGCCTGGACTAAGGCCGATATCGGCACCGCGTCGGTGGTCCACCTGTACCCCGCCGATGGCCAGCCCCGGGCCCTGTGGGTGGCCCCGGCCGTTGACCCAGCCCCCGCAGGCCCCGCGCTGGATGCCGCACTGTGGCTCTGGAGCGAGGTGAAGAGCGGCGTGGCAACCCTGACCACGCCCGTGGTCGAGGCCTTTGTGCCCCAGATGCTGAACTATGAATCCGTGGGTGGCGTGAACTTCAAGAAGGGCTGCTACCCCGGCCAGGAAGTGGTGGCGCGCAGCCAGTTCCGGGGCACGCTCAAGCGCCGGGCCTACATCGCCCATGCGGCAGCCGAAGTGGCAGTGGGAGCCGAAGTGTTCAACACGGCAGACCTGGAACAGCCCTGCGGCACCGTGGTGCAGGTGGCTTCTGCGCCGAACGGCGGATTCGACACCATCGTGTCGCTGCAAATCAGCGCCGCGCAGGAAGGCAGCCTGCAGGTGGGTGCCACGGACGGCGTAGCGTTGGCCCTGCTGCCGCTGCCCTACGCGCTGCTCGAAGATATTTGAATAAAAATGGGCTCCAGCGCCTATCCATCATGCGCAAGCAGCTCATTTATTAATAGCAAAATCAACTACAACCGCTGCGCCATCGCAATGTGCGCGATGCCAGCCTCTTCGTAAGGCTCACCTACCACGGAGAAACCGGCGCGGCGGTAAAACCCTTCAGCGCTGCGCTGGGCGTGCAATTGCACCTCCGTGTCGCCCCGGGCGCTGGCGGCGGCGACCAGCGCATCCAGCAACTGCCGCCCCCACTGCGCACCACGCACCGAGCGGTCCACGGCCATGCGGCCGATGCGGCCCACACCCGGTGACTGCTGCAGCAAGCGGCCTGCAGCAATGGGCATTCCCAGCCGGTTGTAGAGCACGGCATGGCGGGCCGAGATGTCGTGCACATCGGCTTCGATTTCGGCGGGAATGCCCTGCTCGTGCACAAACACCTCCGTGCGCACACGGCCTGCATCGCGGCCCAGGGTGTTCCAGTCGCCCGTGCGCACCTCGGCCATGTCGGCACCGGCCTCAAAGCCCTCGAAGATGGCACGCAGCGCGGGTGGCACCGGGCGCGAGGTCTGCGTGGCCGGGTCGGCAAACACATAGACCAGTTCGGCCGAGATCAGCAACCGGTCGCCACAGAAAATGCCCGCCGTGAACAGGCAGGATGAGTTGCCGATGCGCGTGCAGCGCAGGCCCACATCCAGCGTGTCATCGAGCCGCGCAGAGGCGTGGTATTCCACAGTGGCCTTCTTCACATACATCTCACCGCCCAGCACATGCATGCTCGCCTCGTAGGGCAGGCCCAGCGCGCGCCAGTAGTCGCTCATGGCCGTGTCGATGTACATGAGGTAGTGCGCGTTGAACACGATCTTTTGCATGTCCACCTCGGCCCAGCGCACGCGCAGGCGGTGGAAACAGCGGAATTCGTTGCGTTGCATGTTGTCTTCACTCCATTCCAAAGGCCAATCGCAGCGCACGGGCTGCGTCAGCATGGGCCTTGCGCGCCTCGGGGATGGCGCGGCCCATTTTGATGAATTCGTGGGTCACGCCCCGGTAGATGTCCAGGTCCACTTGCACGCCTGCCAGGCGCAGCTTGTCGGCGTAGGCTATGCCTTCGTCCACCAGCGGGTCACACTCGGCCAGACCGATCCAGGCGGGGGCCACACCATCGACATCCGGGGCATGCAGCGGGGCAAAGCGCCAGTCTTCGCGCTCGGCGCGGCTTTGCACGTAGTTGCCGAAGAACCAGCTGATAGCAGGCTCTTCCAGCACCAGGCCGCGCGCGAAGGTGGTGTGCGAAGGCGTGTCCTGGTGCGCTGCACAGCCGGGGTAGATCAGCAGTTGCAGCGCCAGCGGCAGGCCCGCATCCCGCGCCAGGATTGCGTTGACGGCGGCCAGCGTACCGCCTGCACTGTCGCCGCCCACGGCCAGCCGCTGGGTGTCGGCCCCCAGGCGCTCAGCGTTGGCAGCCAGCCACTGCAGCGCATCCCACGCATCGTTGCTGGCCGTGGGAAAGCGGTGCTCCGGGGCCAACCGGTAGTCCAGCGACACCACCATGCAGCGGCCCAAGCGTGCCAGTTCGCGGCACAGGATGTCGTGCGTGGCAACGCTGCCGATGGTGAAGCCCCCGCCATGCGTGTACAGCAGCATGGGCAGGCCCGCGTCGGTGCTCGGCGCATACAGCCGTGCGGGCAGCATGGCGCCGTCGCGGGCCGGGATCTGCAGGTCCTCCACCCGCGCCAGCGCGGCCTTGGGCACCTCCAGCACATCCGCGCCCCCCTGGTAAGCGATGCGTGCCTCCTGCGGCGTGCGCGTGTGCAGCGGTGGGTGCCCCGCGCGGGCCATGCGTTCGAGAACGCTGCGCATCTGGGGGGTGAGACGGGTGTGGTGGATGTGCAGGTCGGTCAACGGGTGGGGTCTCGGCAAGAAAAGAAAACGGCCCGCAAGGCGGCGGGCCGCTCATCGGTGGTTTACTTGAAGGTCACGCGCACCGGTGCGGCGCCGGGCAGGCCATCGTAGGTGGCCGTCACCGACAAACCGGCCTTGGGTGGCAGCAGGGGCGAGAACGAGCCCAGGCTGATCAGATCGCCCGGCTGCATGGCCAGGCCTTCTTGCGCCAACGCGCCCGCCAGCCACACCACGGCATTGAGCGGATGCTCCAGGATGTCGCTGCCCTTGCCACCGCCCAGGCGCGCGCCCGCACCATCGGTCAGCGACACGTTCATGTCGGCCAGCGCCTTCAGCATGGCAAAACGCTCGCCGCGATAGGCTGGCACAGCAATGGGCGTACCCGCCACGCCCAGGCGCGCGCCCACGTTGATGGCCGTCACGCCTGCGCCATTGAGCTTGGGCGGCGCCTGCACCATCAGGTCGGGCAATTCCATGAACGGGATGATCTGGTCCACGGCATCCAGCACGTCCATGGGGGTCTTGGCCTGGTTGATGGCGGCGCTTTTCACGCGCACCAGCATGTCGGCCTCGTACAGTGGGCGGGCACCGAAGGCCGCATCCACCGTGGCGCCGCTGGGCAGCACCATGCCTTCGTAGAGCTTGCCCCACACGGGTTTGTCGGTGTTGAAGCGCTTTTGCACAGCGGGGTTGGTCAGGCCCGCCTTGTAGCCAATCACCTTGCCCATGCGCTGTGCCAGCAAGGCGTTGACCTTGCCGCGTGTGCAGGCGCCGTCGGCGTCAGTGAGGTTCTCGGGGTTGGCGGCGGGGGTTTTGGCGACATAGTTGGCCACCAGGTCGGCGGCCTGCGCATCGGTCAGGCACTGGGCCTGGGCGCTTGTCACAGATGCGACGGCTACCAGGGCCGCCATCAGGGTTTGCTTCGTTTTCACGCGTGTCTCCTCCTTATAAAGTGAGCTCAGAACTCGTTTCAAGGGCTGGCGAGCTATCGTAATCGCTGGCACTCCCATTCACACATCCTGTTGCACCATGGCTTTCATCTACTACGTCACCCAGATCCAGTTTGAATTCGGCGCCGTCAAGCTGCTGAAACAAGAGTGCGAGCGTGTGGGCATTACACGTCCGCTGATCGTGACAGACCCTGGCGTGAAGGCCGCAGGCGTGCTGCAAAAGGCGCTGGACGCGCTGCCTGGCATGACCGTGGCGGTGTTTGACCAGACGCCGTCGAACCCCACCGAAGCCGCCGTGCGCGCCGCCGTGGCAATGTACAAGGCCCAGGGCTGCGATGGCCTGATCGCCGTGGGCGGTGGCTCGGCCATCGACTGCGCCAAGGGCATTGCGATTGCCGCCACGCACGAAGGTCCCCTCACCCACTACGCCACCATCGAAGGCGGCTCACCCCGCATCACCGAGCGCGCCGCACCGCTGATCGCCGTGCCCACCACCAGCGGCACGGGCAGCGAGGTGGCGCGAGGCGCCATCATCATCGTGGATGACCACCGCAAGCTGGGCTTTCACTCGTGGCACCTGGTGCCCAAGACGGCCATCTGCGACCCCGAACTCACGCTGGGCCTGCCCCCCACGCTCACGGCCGCCACGGGCATGGACGCGATTGCGCACTGCATGGAAACCTTCATGTCCGCCGCGTTCAACCCGCCCGCTGACGGCATCGCGCTGGATGGCCTCACACGCGGCTGGGCGAACATCGAACAGGCCACCAAAAACGGCAGCGACCGCGACGCGCGCCTGCACATGATGAGCGCCAGCATGCAGGGCGCCATGGCCTTCCAGAAGGGCCTGGGCGCGGTGCACTCGCTCAGCCACAGCCTGGGCGGCGTGAACCCGCGCCTGCACCACGGCACGCTCAATGCCATGTTCCTGCCCGCCGTGATCCGCTTTAACGCTACGGCCGAATCGGTGCAAAAGGAAAAGCGCCTGGAACGCATGGCACACGCCATGGGCCTGGCCAGCGCGGGCGACATCCCCGAGGCCATCCGCGACATGAACGCCCGCCTTGGCCTGCCCACGGGCTTGGCGGCCATGGGAGTGACCGAAGCCCTGTTCGACGACATCATCAAGGGCGCCATGGCCGACCACTGCCACAAGACCAACCCGCGCATTGCCACGCCCGAGGAATACCGCGACATGCTGGCGCAGTCGCTGTAAGGGCCTGCCCAAAGCGTATTGGTGATCTCCCTGCGGCGGCGCCACAGCACCTGGCGTGCCGCCGCCTCCAACGCACATAGAAGCCTTCCTGCCGTGGCCGCTCCTGCGGGATTGCGCTGTCCAAACCCATCTCACGCGATTCACTACGCGCTAGACTCCGACTCGTCAACAATTAATTAACAATTCATTACCCTGGTGGAGAGCCAGTTCAATGTCGTTCTGGCGCTGCCCGGAGACTTTGATCAGGCCCTGGGGGGAGGGCCACTGTCGATGCGCACCGGAAATCTCAGCACCTGGCTCCTGCGGGGCACCTATCCCCGGCTGTATGTGCCTATCGTGCTGATCATCGTGCTGGTCAGCACGGTGCGCTACCACTACCTGGTGGCCACAGAAACCGACGAGGTGCGCCGCCATGCCGCCACCGAACTGCGCCGTGCTGGCGATGCGCTGCTGCCGTCGCTGGCGGCCCTGCCCGCCTCGGACCGCCAGGCCCAAGCCACGCTGCTCAGCGAAGGGATTGCTAGCTTCGGGCCGGGCATCCATTCGCTGAAATGGCAGGTGGACAGCGAGCCCGCCACCGAAGCCCGCGCGCCCCGCCTGCCCGCCACCGCGCCAGACTGGTTTGCCCAATGGGTCAACATTGCACCGCCCTCGCAGCAGTTCAGCCAGGCGTTGTCCAGCGGCGGGGCCTCCGGGCGCCTGACGGTGACGCTGCAGGCGGCCCCCCTCGTCGGCCAGGTCTGGAGCACGGTGGTGGTGCAGTTGCGCATCTCGACCCTCAACATTTTCACCATCCTGCTGCTGCTCACCCTGCTGCTGCGGGCCAATGCCCGCATGCTGCGCCGCCTGGCAGAAGCCACCGATGCGTTCCGCCAGGGCCGCCTGGACACGCGCATGGAGGTGACGGGCACGCTCGAATCGCGCGCCATGGCGGCCACCTTCAATGACATGGCGGGCAAGGTCCAGTCGCTGGTGCTGTCGCTGCGCGAAACCCAGCAGCAGCAAAGCGAACAACTGCACTTCACACGCCAGCTGATCGACGCCCTGCCCCTGCCGGTGTTCGTGCGGGATGCGAAGGGTGTCACCCTCGAAGTCAACTGCGCCTGGCAGCGGCTTTTTCATGCCCCTGCCGGTGCTGGCAGCGCTCAGGCCTCGCCACCCGCGTATCCCCAGGAGCTGTCGCCCGAGCGCTCCACCCAGATCGCCCAGGCGCAGGACAACGAGATCCGCGTGCACCCGGCCAACCACCAGCCCCCAAGGGACATGGCCTACTACGAGGCCCCATTCACCACCACCCGGGGCACGCTGGCCGGCACCATTGGCACCCTGGTGGATGTGACCGAACGCAAACGCGCCCAGGAGGCCCTGCGCGCCGAGAAGGAACGCGCCGAGGTCACGCTCGCCTCCATCGGCGACGGGGTGATCACCACCGACCCCTCGGGCTGCATCGAAACCATCAACGAGGCTGCACAGCTCATGACCGGCTTCACCGCCGACCAGGCGCTGGGGCGGCAGCTGGACGACGTGTTTCGCCTGTATGAAGAGCTTGCCAGCCGCAACGCCAGTTCTGCGGCCGAGCGGGACACCGTGCCCGGCGCGCTGCAGCCGGTCACGCACGAGGTGCTGATCCACCGCTCGGGCGAACGCTACGCCATCGAGTACACCGCGTCAGCGATCCGCCAGGGCGATGGCACGGCCGCAGGCTGCGTGCTGGTGTTCCGCGACGTGACCGAGACCCGCAACCTGCGCCACCAGATTTCATGGCACGCACGGCACGATCCGCTCACCGGGTTGTACAACCGCGCCGCCCTGGCCGAGCGGCTGACCCATGCCATCTTCGTGGCGCGGCAAAAAGGGCTGCTGCTGGCGGTGTGCATGCTCGACCTGGACCATTTCCAGACCGTGAACGACGCCCACGGAAACCGCGTGGGCGACCGCCTGCTCAAGGAAACCGCGCGGCGCCTGGGCGCCTTCATCACGCCGCAGGACGCCGTGGCGCGCATGGGGGGCGATGAGTTTGTGCTGCTGCTGGGCGAACTGCCCGACATACCCGCCATCGAGGCGCGTGTGGACGTGCTCATGCAGCAGCTGGCCGCCCCCTACGCCATCGACGACCGCGTGCTGCACACCACCGTGAGTGTGGGCGTGGCCGTGTTTCCGCAAGACGACGCCAACCCCGACACCCTGCTGCGCCACGCCGACCAGGCCATGTGCCAGGCCAAGGGCTTCGGCCGCAACCAGATGCATGTGTTCGACGTGCAGCTGGACCACGCCGTGCAGACCCAGCACACCCGCCAGACCCGCGTGGCCCAGGCGCTGCACGCGGGCGAGCTGGTGCTGCACTACCAGCCCAAGGTGAACCTGCGCACCGGCGAAATCCTGGGGCTGGAGGCCCTGCTGCGCTGGCAACACCCCGAGCAAGGCCTGCTGGGCCCGCAGCATGTGCTGCCCCTGATCGAGGATGCCGAGCTGGAGGTGGAAGTGGGCGAATGGGTGCTGCGCCAGGCCCTGGCCCAGATGCGGCAGTGGACAGACGCCGGCATGCTGTGGGAGGTGAGCGTGAACATCTCCGCACCCCACTTTCATCGGGCCAATTTTGTGGAGCGGCTCAAGGACATCCTGCACACTTGCCCCGAGGTGTCGCCCACCCGCCTGGAGCTGGAAATCCTCGAATCTGCAGCCTTGCAAGACATGCAGTACATGCGCCACATGATGCAAAGCTGCCAGGCGCTGGGCGTGCGTTTTGCGCTGGACGACTTCGGCACCGGCTTCTCCTCGCTGTCTTACCTGAAGCGCCTGCCGGCTGAAACCATCAAGATCGACCAGTCGTTCGTGCGAGGCATTCTGGAAGACGGCGACGACCTCACGCTCGTGAGCGCCATCGTCGCGTTGGCCGCCGCCTTTCACCGGCATGTGGTGGCCGAGGGCGTAGAAACCGCCGAGCAATGCGCCAAGCTGCTGGAGCTAGGCTGCGAGCGCGCCCAGGGCTTTGGCATTGCTCGGCCCATGCCTGCGCACGAGGTGCTGACCTGGGCCCGGGAGCACGCTGCTCGCCATGCGGCCCGAGCGGTGCAGGAGGCGGCGCGGCGGCCTGCCTCAACCTGAGTACTACAGCGGTTGCACTGCGTTCATGTCGGGCCGCGCCAGCCACGCCTGCCACTCGTCCACCAGCTGCTGGCTGGCCCGCGTAGCCGCAAGCCAGGCCTTGGCACGCGCGGCGCTGTCGGTGCCGTAGTGGGTGAAATCGTTGCGGTCGGGCAGCTTGGCGTTGGGCAAGGAGCGCACCCAGTCGGGGCTGGGCGACAGCACCACCATGTTGTCCAGCGACGGGGTGGAACGGTGGCGCCACTTGAGCCCCTTGTCCAGCCAGCCGGGCACCACCTGGTGCTGGAAATGCGGGTACAGCACCAGGCCGGGCGAGGCAGTCGGGCCAGAATTTGAGTTTTTTTGGCCGCCAGCGCTTGTTGGATAAGCGCTACCAGCTATTAATTCAATAGCATTCTGTGATTGCTGACCGTAGGACAGGTGCAGGTGGTAGTCGGTGATGCCCCCGTCCCAATACGCTCCACGGGGCGCACCCGGAATGTTGTGCACGGCCTGCAGCACAAACGGGATCGAGCAGCTGGCTTGCAGCGCTGGCATGAAGTTGCCGCCGTGCAGCAGCACCTGGCGCGTGCGGTAGTCCGAGGTGCCAAACGGCAATGCAGCGCACGCAGCACCAACGCTCACACCAACACCATCGGCCGTGGCTGCATCGGACGAGGAAAACACCACCCGCTCCAGCCACGCCCCCATCGCCTTGCGGTGCACCGTGTTCGTCAGAAACGCGCCCAGATAGCCCAGCGGCGTGGCCACGCGGTGCTCGCGCCCCAGCAGGTGCCGCCCGCGCGAGGTGACGATGTGCAGGCGGTAGCGCGGGTGGTTCAGCACCTCGTCGATGCGCCCACCATAAAACGCCTGCAGGTTCTGCCCAAACCGCTCGCTCACATGCGCGGCCGTGGGGCGCTTCTTGCCCGCCGGCAGGTCGTAGTGCTGGTGGATGTAGTCGTGCTCCAGCCGCTCGAAAGCCGCCACCGATTGCTGCAGGCAGGCCGTGGCCATGCGCCAGGCGCCGATCGAGGCGCCCACCAGGTGCACCGGCTGGCTGGACTGGGGCAGCCACTCCCCAAAGATGAAACGGTCCAGCGGACCCAGGATCAGGCCCTTGGGGCCCCCTGCCGCCGCAGGGATCACGCCCACATCGCCGGGCTGCAGCCCGTGGTTTTGAAGGTGTTGGCGGGCACGGGGGCCGGCATGGATGCGCAGGGCTTTCATGGGCGGCATTTTCGCAAAGCCGCAAGGCGGCTCAAAACCAGCTCTCACACCACGTAGTCAGCAGCCTCAGGCTTCGCAGTCCAGTCGATAGGGTCTTGCTGCAGCACCATGTCGATGTCCAGCCCCAGGGCCAAGCCCACTTCGCCGGGGAACGACACGGCCAGTTCCTTTTCGCCCAGTTCTGCCTCACGCGCTCGGGCGCGCCAGGACGCCAGGTGGATCACGCCCGCGAGGGGCTCGTAGGCATTGTTGTCAAACGGCGCGCTCTGGTGGTGCAGGGCATCCACCACCACCTCGGGCAAACGCCAGCGGCGCGCCAGCCCGGCCGTCACATGACCATAGCAGTAGCCAAAGATGCGCTGCTCGATCTTGCCGCGCCGCAGGTCAAACGGGGCCACCAGTGTGTTGACCGACTGGGCTTTGTCCGGGTCGGCCAGGTGAATCACAAGCTCGCCCAGCGCGTGCAGCAGGCCGGTGGTGTACGCAGCAGTCTGGTTCTGGTGCACGATGCCCGCCAGCGACCGTGCCAGCTTGGCCGTGTTGAGGCTGTAGCGCCAGAACTGCTGCATGTGCACGCCGGGCACCGAGCGCGACGCGGTGCCCAGCGGTGCCGACGTGACCAGTGTGCGAACCTGGGCAATACCCAGCAGTGCCAGTGCTTCGGGGATGCCGGCAATCTGGCGCGGTACCTGGAAGGTGTGGGAATTGGCCAGCTCCAGCAGCCGCCCGGCCAGGGCCGGGTCGGTGCCAAAAAGCTGGTTCAGACGCCGCAGGCTGGGCTCTTCATGCGCCAGCTCGCTCATCAGCAATGCCACCGTGCGCGGAAGGCTGGGCAGAGCTACGGGTTGGGCCAGCAGTGCGTTCAGCTCCATGGGGTCAGGCACCAGAGTTGGGGTTGCTGGCGATTATGGCCCCCAACCTGCCGCAAACCCAGGCCATCCCGCCGCAATCCGTCAACGGCCCTTGGCCTGTTGCAACTTGGCAAATGCCGACGCCATGGCCGACTGTTGCACGGGCTCAGGCGCGCGGCGCTGGGGTTGTGCATAGCCGCGGCCAGCCCCCTCAAAGCGGTTGTCGCGGGGTGCACCCCGGTCGCCGCCCTGGCGCGGAGGCGCGTCGCCCAGCTTCATCGACAGGCCGATGCGCTTACGCTCCACATCCACTTCCATCACCTTGACCTTGACGATGTCGCCGGTCTTTACCACCTCACGGGCGTCATTCACAAACTTGTGGGCAAGCTGGCTCACGTGCACCAGGCCATCCTGGTGCACGCCCAGGTCGATGAAGGCGCCAAACTGGGCCACGTTGCTCACCGTGCCTTCCAGGATCATGCCTTCCTTCAGGTCCTTGATGTCTTCCACGCCATCGTTGAAGCGCGCCACCTTGAAGTCCGGACGCGGGTCGCGGCCGGGCTTTTCCAGCTCGGCCAGGATGTCCTTGACGGTAATGACACCGAATTTTTCGTTGGCAAACAGCTCGGGCTTCAAGGTCTTGAGCATGTCGGCGCGGCCCATGATCTCGGCCACGGGCTTGCCCGTCTTCTCCATGATCTGCTCTACCACGGGGTAGGTCTCGGGGTGCACGCCGGTCATATCGAGGGGGTTGTCGCCCCCCCGGATGCGCAAGAAGCCCGCGCTCTGCTCAAACGTCTTGGCGCCCAGGCCTGCCACGTCCATGAGCTGCTTGCGGCTCTTGAACGCGCCATTGGCCTCACGCCAGCGCACCACCGCCTTGGCCACGCTGCCCGACAGGCCCGAGACACGGCTGAGCAAGGGCACGCTGGCCGTGTTCAGGTCCACGCCCACCGAGTTCACGCAGTCTTCCACCACCGTGCCCAACGTGCGCGCCAGCTCGCTCTGGTTCACGTCGTGCTGGTACTGGCCCACGCCAATGCTCTTGGGGTCGATCTTGACCAGCTCGGCCAGCGGGTCCTGCAGGCGGCGTGCGATGGATGCCGCGCCACGCAGGCTCACGTCCACATCGGGCATCTCTTGCGAGGCGTATTCGCTGGCGCTATAGACCGAAGCACCGGCCTCGCTCACCACCACCTTTTCAATCACGCGGTCCACCTTGGCCGCCAGCTTGATCAGGTCGGCGGCCAGCTTGTCGGTCTCGCGGCTGGCCGTGCCGTTGCCAATCGCAATCAGGTTCACGCCGTGCTTCTCGGCCAGCTTGGCCAGGGTGTGCAGCGAGCCCTCCCAATCGCGGCGCGGCTCGTGCGGGTAGACAGTCGCGGTTTCCACCAGCTTGCCCGTGGCATCCACCACGGCCACCTTCACACCGGTGCGGATGCCCGGGTCCAGGCCCATCACCACACGCGGTCCAGCCGGCGCAGCCAGCAGCAGGTCGCGCAGGTTGTCGGCAAACACCTTGATGGCGACTTTTTCAGCGTCGTCGCGCAGGCGGGCGAACAGGTCGCGCTCGGTCGAGAGGCTGAGCTTCACGCGCCAGGTCCAGGCCACACACTTGCGGATCAGGTCATCGGTCTTGCGGCCCTGGTGGCTCCAGCCCAGGTGCAGGGCAATCTTGCCTTCGGCCATGCTGGGCTTGCCGGGTTCGGGCTCCACGGGCAGCACCAGCTTGGCTTCCAGAATCTCCAGGCCCCGACCCCGGAACACCGCCAGCGCGCGGTGCGAAGGCACGCGGCCGATGGGTTCGTCGTATTCAAAGTAGTCGCGGAACTTGGAGACCTCGGGGTCGTTCTCGTTCTTGGACTCGACCCTCTTGCTGCGCAGCAGCCCCTCGGCCCACAGCCATTCGCGCAGGTTTTGCACCAGTGCCGGGTCTTCGGCCCAGCGTTCGGAAAGGATGTCGCGCACGCCGTCCAGCACTGCGGGCACGGTCGAAAAGTCCGCGCCCGTCTTGCCATCGTCCAGCACCTCGGGCGGTTTCGTGAAGGCGGCAGCCTCCACGGCAGGGTCCAGCGTGGGGTCGGCAAAGAGCTTGTCAGCCAGCGGCTCGATGCCGAACTCGCGGGCCATCTGGCCCTTGGTGCGACGCTTTTGCTTGAACGGCAGGTAGATGTCTTCCAGCTCCTGCTTCGTTGGAGCTGCGGCAATGGCAGCACGCAGCGCATCGGTCAGCTTGCCCTGCTCGTCAATGCTCTTGAGCACCGCAGCGCGGCGGTCGTCCAGCTCGCGCAGGTAAGACAGGCGGGCTTCCAGCTCGCGCAGCTGGATATCGTCCAGCCCACCGGTGACTTCCTTGCGGTAGCGCGCGATAAAGGGCACCGTGGCGCCCCCGTCCAGCAGCTCCACCGCTGCGCGCACCTGTTGTTCACTAACCCTGATTTCTGCGGCCAACTGCCGGATGATCTGCTGCATGTGTGGGCAAACTCTCTGAGACTCGGTCAAACAAACGAACAAAAACGCGAAGCGCGGGAGTTTGCCACAGGCACTATTGGTAACAACCCGAGGGAACAACCGGCCTTGCCATGAGGGCGGGGTGGGCTGTCTAGAATGCTCCAGCCTCCAAGACCGCCCCTTCATGCAGCCCCTGCCCTTCCCCATCCGCACAGAATGCCCGCCGGGCGCTTGTGTCTGCGACCGGGATGCCCTGCTGCAATCCCCCGATGCCGTGCTGGAGGCACGCATCCTGCAGCTCACCCAGGCTGAAGAAAAGAAGTTGCTGCAGCGGCTGGAGAACATCACCAGCCTGAGCGACCTGCGGCGTTTGCAGGAGCGCATGGAGCAGCAGCTGGGCCTGCGCCTGACCATTGCCCCCAGCCCCAACGAAGTGCGCACCCTGCGCGGCATCACCATCCTGGTCCACGAGCAGCGCGGGCTGTGCCGCAAGACGCGCCAGGCCATCCCGGCCGCCATCAAGAAGGGCATGGACCAGCGGCCGGAGATCACGTACGAGCTGCTGAACGAAGGCGGGTTGTTCTCGGGGTTGTGACCCCGCGCATCCGTCTCTTCGCCCACCCGCCCTGCCCGCCGCATGCAAGACGACCTGTTCGGCAGCCCCGAAGCCCCAACACCTCCTGTGCCTTCGCGGCATTCCACCCGGCCGACCAAAGCCGATGCGCCCGAAGCCGCAGAACACGCCGCGCCGCCTGCCCCGCGCAAACGCTCCAGCCAGGTAGCCGCCATGGCGCGCGACGATGCGCTAACCTCCCTGGCCGCCGCCCTGCCCCGGCAGTTGCGCCTGGGCACCTCCAGCTGGACCTACCCCGGCTGGAAAGGCCTGGTGTGGGAGGGCGAACATTCCGACACGCAACTGTCCAAGCAAGGCCTGGCGGTGTATGCCCAGCACCCGCTGATGCGCACCGTGAGCATTGACCGCAGCTTTTACCGGCCGCTCACCGTGAGCCAGTACGAACGCTACGCCTCGCAGGTGCCCGACGACTTCCGGTTTGTGGTGAAGGCACCAAGTGTGGTGACCGACGCCCTGGTGCGCAGCGAAGACGGCCGGGGCCGCCAGGCCAACCCGGCATTCTTGAGCCCCGAACTGGCCCGCAGCGAGTGTGTGGAACCTGCCCTGCAAGGCCTGAGGCACAAGCTGGGCGCGCTGGTGTTCCAGCTCAGCCCGCTCCCGCTGGCGCAGCTGGACCGCATGCCCCTCCTGCTGGAGCGCCTGCGCGCCATGCTGCTCGCGCAGCCCGCACTGGCGCCACTGGCACCCGATGGCGTCATCGCCGTGGAAGTGCGCGACCCCGAATGGCTGACCCCCGACTTTGCCGCCGTGCTGCGCGAAGCCGGTGCCACCTACTGCCTGGGCCTGCACGCCAAGATGCCGCCACTGCAGCAACAGCTGCCCATGCTGCGCGCGCTGTGGCCCGGCCCCCTGGTGTGCCGCTGGAACCTGAACCCGGTGCATGGCCCCTATGGCTATGAAGAGGCGGAGCGCCTGTACGCCCCCTACGACCGCCTGCACCACCCCGACCTGCCCACCCGGGCGGAGCTGGCCAGCGTGATTGCGGGCATCACGCGCCGGGGGCAGAACGCTTTTGTGACCATCAGCAACCATGCTGAGGGCTGCGCGCCGCTGACGGTGCGCGGTGTGGCCGACGAAGTGGCTGCGGTGCTGACGGCAGCGCCACGCTGATGTGCTCGCGCACCAGCGACGTCCCTGCGGGTGAGTCTGAGCGCGGTGTGAGCCGGATGCGATGTACCGCTCTGGAAGGCGAAATACTCACATATTCATAGCTTCTAGCGCTTATCCATCAAGCGCTAGAGGCACTTTTTATTCAAATTTTCTGCAAGCGCTTGCGGCACGGACTAGGCATGCACCATCGCCCCGCGCCTGCCGCCCAGCGTGATCCACGCCAGCGCCACGCCCACCAGCGCCCCGGTGGCCATGCCGACTACCATGGGCAAGGGCTTGCCGGTGGCAAACAGGCCGACCACGCCCATGGCCAAGGCGCCCGTCAGCATCTGCAGTGTGCCCAGCAGGGCCGATGCCGTGCCGGCGATGGCGCCGTGTTTCTCCAGCGCCAGCACCGAGGTGGTGGGGATCACCAGCCCCATGAGCGCGCTGGCTACAAAGTACAAACCGATCAGCACGGCCAGGTCATCGCCGCCCAGCAGGTAGTAAAGCAGCAACGACGCCATGACCGCGCCCGAGGCCGTGGCCGCCGCCTTCACCACCCGCACCATGCCAAAGCGCTCACCCAGCGTGGCGGTGAATTGGGAGGCGCCGATGAACGCTGCCGCGTTAACCCCAAAGGCCAGGCTGTACTGCGTGGGCGTCAGCCCGTAGTGGTTGATGAGCACAAACGGCGAGCCCGCCAGGTACACAAAAAACCCGGCCATGGCACAGCCGCCAATGAACACCAGGCCCAGGTAGTGCCAGTCGCGCAGCAGCAACGCATAGGCGCGCAGGGCGCCGCCCAGGCTGCTTTCCACGCGGTCGGACGCGGGGCGCGTCTCCTGCAAGCTGCCGTACACCAGCGCCAGCCCCGCCACGGCGGCCACGGCCACCACCCAGAAGACGCCGCGCCAGCCGGTCAGGGCAATCACCCCGCTGCCCGCCAGCGGCGCCAGGATAGGCGACACGCTGAACACCAGGATCAGCAGCGACATCAGCCGCGCTGCATCGGTGCCCGTGTGCAGGTCGCGCACCACGGCACGCGGTATGGCCATGCCCGCCGCCGCGCCCAGACCCTGCAAAAAGCGCAGGGCCACCAGGGTTTCGATGTCACTGGCCAGCGCACACCCCACGCTGGCCACCGTGAACAGGCCCAGGCCAAAGTACAGCGGCGGCTTGCGCCCCACCATGTCGGAGATAGGGCCGTAGAACAGCTGGCCAGCCCCCAGCGCCAGGAAAAACGCCGTCAGGCTCCACTGCACAGCGCCCACCGACGCCCCCAGGCTGGCGCCAATGTCGGGCAGCGCGGGCAGGTACATGTCGATGGCAAAGGGGCCGATGGCCGAGAGCAGGCCCAGGATGAGGGCCATTTTGAGGAAGCGGGAAAAATGCATAGCCGCCCATTGTCACCATTTCGGTGCATGAACTCGGGTAAACCCTTAATGAATGGCCAAAAGCGCTACCCGGGCACGGCAGGTACTGCGCCCACCCTTCAGTCCGGAGCCAGTTCGATGCGGTTGCGCCCGGCCTGCTTGGCGCGGTACATGGCGCGGTCGGCGCGGCGCACCAGTTCTTCGGGGGCCTGGTCACGCTGGGGCACAAGGCTGGCCACGCCAAAACTCACGGTAACGATGCCAAAGGGTGCCCCCTCATGCGGCAAGGCCAGCGCCTGGATGGCCTGCTGGATCTGGCGGGCCACTTCCATGGCAGCCTGCGCGTCCGACGCCGGCAGCAGCACCACAAACTCCTCGCCACCAAAGCGCGCCGCCAGATCACCCTCGCGGCGCCCGCCGGTTTGCGCCAGGGTGAGGGCCAGCGCCTGCAGGCAGGCATCGCCCGCCAGGTGACCATAGTGGTCGTTGAAGTGCTTGAACACGTCCACGTCCAGCATGATCAGCGAGAGCGGCGTCTGCGCCCGCTGGGCGCGGGCCCATTCGTGCGCCAGGGTCTGGTCAAAATGGCGGCGGTTGGCAATGCCGGTGAGCCCATCGGTGTTGCTGATCAGTTGCAGCCGCTGGTTGGCCTGCGCCAGGGCCTGGGTGCGCTCTTCCACCAGCGCCTCCAACTCCAGGTTGCGCTGCTGCAGGCGGCCTACCGGGTACACCTCGCCGTCACGCGCCAGGCCGTAGGGGATGGAAATGCTGCTGTGGGCAATCTTCCAGTCGCCCTCCTCATGGCGAAACACCAGCACCAGTCGCGCGGTCTCGCGGGCAAACAGTGCGTCAGGAATGGGCAGCCGGATGTGGAAAAACGCCGTGACGGCCACCACGTCATCGCTCAGCTCCTGGGGGAAGAGGTCCAGCACGTCAATGCCGATGCGGCCGGGCACCTGGGCAAAGTCCTGCAAGGTGACGTCAACCCAATCGCTACGGCTCTTGACCAGCTGGTCGCTGCTGCCCGCAAAGCCGCTGAAGTTGTCACTAAAACGGGTGACCAGCCTTGCGTCCCGTGCGGCATACATCTCGATGTATTCGTCGAACAGCAGGCGGATCAGCCGTTGGCGTTCTGGGGACATGGGAGGGATTCCTTGCCTGAGACTTCAAAAATTCACGGACAGCCAGCGAAGCTGCCACAGCAGCCAAGAGCCCGGAGGCGATCTCCCAAGGGTCGCGCAGCAAGGGCAAAAACAGTTGCTTCAAACGGTATAACTGAATGTAACACTCGCAACACGCCACCACTGCCCCTCCTGAGACAAGCTGCAACAGGCCGCCTTCACCGGCCCGTCCTCGGCCAGATATGTGCGGTGACAGACAGTGACACCGGCAGCAACCCTGCAGACTTTGTGGCAACAGGGAGTCTGTCTGCGCTGGCAATAGCGCACGTGCGCCCTGACCACACGCCGTAAGGCAAATCAAATCTCCTTCCTTGAGGTGAAGGCACAACAGGGCTCGGCATATGGGTACCAACCAAAGATCATTTCTGTGGGGCAAAGCCCTCACCACATCCTGGCCAACCACCGTGCAACTGCGGCGCTGGAACCAGGTGTTCCGGGCGATACGTGCGCAGTGGTTCCACCGCGCAGCACCGCATGCGAAAGTCCTCCTTCCCCGCACCACCCACACCCTCTATCCCAAGCCCGGCGCCGATGTCAGCTTGCCAGAGTGCGTTGCGGCCCTTGAGGAAATGCGCCAGGCCCTCCAGCGCGAAACCGCCCAGCGGCAAGCGCTGGAACGCGCCTTCCGCGGAACCCGCAAGGCACTCATTCAGGCCGAGGCCGATCTGGCCTGCGTGCGTGGGGGTGAGCGCCACGCGCGCCACCAAGCCCTGCATGATGAGCTGACAACCCTGCCCAACCGCCGCCACCTGATGCAGCAACTGGGCCAGGCCCTTGCCCAGCGCGGGCCTGAAGACCTTGGGCCAACGGTGATCTACATTGACCTCGACCACTTCAAGACCGTGAACGACACCCATGGACACGGCGTGGGGGACGAGGTGCTGCGCATTACCGCAGCACGGCTGAGTGCAGCAGTGCGCCACGGCGACCTGGTGGTGCGCCTTGGGGGGGCGACGAATTTGTCTGCCTGCTACAAGGCGTGGCCGACGCTGCGCCGCTGCGCCAGCTGTGCGCCAAGTTGCTGGAGGCCGTGTCCCGCCCCATGAAGGTCGCCGACCTGCAACTGCTGGTGTGCCCCAGCATTGGCGTAGCCATGTGCCCCCAGCATGGCACGGCGGCCAAAGACCTGTTGGCATGCGCCGATGCGGCGATGTATGCGGCCAAGCGCGAACGGCGCGGATTCGCGTTCTACGGCGAAGCCGCGTGATCCCGCAGGTGCCTTCCTCACAAAGTAAAACATTCCCATGAGTACGGTTACGAACAGACGGCTGCAGCGTGCGATGGGACAGTGCAAACAACGGCCACCACCATGGTGACAACCTTTCCAAAGGACTTTTGCATGCGACATCCCACACCCCGTAAGCTTTCCAGTGCCCTTCTGGGGGCGTTGGCGGTGATGTCGCTGCAAGGCTGCAAGCGCATCGAGCTTGTCACCGACTGGACGCTTGCCGCACCCTCCCCCACCGCCTACCTGGAAGACAGCGTGCTGACGTCTCGCGTCCGCGCCGCACTCATCCTGTCGCCGGTGGTAAACAGCTTCAACATCGGCGTCGAATCGCACCAGGGGGTGGTGCTGCTCAGCGGCATGGCGGCAGACCCCACGCAGATCGACCTTGCTGTGTTTGTGGCGCAAACCGTGCCCGGTGTGAGTTCGGTGGACAGCTTCATGTTCTCTACAGGCGTGGCACCCAGCCCAACCCTCGGCAAGAGCTACGTTCCCGACTCAGACACGTTGCGCAACCAGCGCAGTTTGGGCAATTTCTCACACCCTGAATCCGCCGCGCAGGATGGGACGCCGCCAGCACCGTCCCCCGTTGGGATGGCATTGAGCCATCCCCTGGCTCTGGAAACCGGGCTGCCTGCCGACACTGAACGCAAGCAGAGCGGCTGGGTCCACCTGGCCCACCGCGTGCTGGGCATTCGCAGCATTCAAGAAGAACTGTTGATCAAGCAGTAGGCGCGGCCCCTTGCCCGGAACGGGGCACAACCGTGCGGGCGCTGCGCTCTCAGAGCCTCCTGAGGTCTTCTGGATGGTCAGACTTTGGCCTTCATCAATCGCTGATAGATCTGCTTGTCTGCGGCGTAGCAGCTGCAGGCCTCGGCCTCCAACGCCTTGCGGTCGAGCACCGTGAGTTCGCCCCGGTGGTAGACGATCAACCCGCTGTCCTGAAAATGGCTGGCCGCCTCGGTCACGCCCACGCGGCGCACGCCCAGCATCAGGGCCATGAATTCCTGGGTGACGTGAAAACACTCTGAATGCGAGCGGTCCTGCATCATCAGCAGCCAGCGCGCCAGGCGCGGCGCAATCTGGTGGTAGCGCTGGCATGCCGCCGCCAGCGTCTGCTGGTGCAGGCGCGTCAGCAGGCAGGCCTGGAGCAAGGCCTCCAGTTCGGGAATCGCGTCGATCTGCGCGCGCAGTTGCTGGGCGCCGATGCGCCAGCTGGACCCGGCCCCCTGCACCAGCGCCCGCCAAGGTGTGGCCGCCAGCCCCAGAATCAGCTCCGCCCCCAGCATCGCCTCTCCCCCGACCATGCCAACTTCGAGCGGGGGGTGGCTGTCCACATCGATCACCAGGGACAGGAAACCTTCAATGGGAAAGTGGGCATGCTGCAGCGGCTTGCCCCGCACGCTCAGCTCTGCGGAAAGCACCAGTTCGAACGGTTCGCAGTGGTCCAACAACTGCTGGCGCGCGGCAGGGCGCAACTTGAGAAGAAGGGCATTTTCGGGGCGGTGCATCGGGGCGTCTCACAGGTCGGTCCGCGCCGCTCAAAGAAGCGGCATCATGACAACCGCACGGGGGCTTGCCCAGCGCAGGTCTGCGGCCAGTGTGGGCGCCCCTTTGCCGCGCGACTGTCTGCCAGCGCACACAGCACGCCTGCCCCGCCCGACCAGGCACCCCTTCGAAAACGCGCTAGCTGGCAACGCCCGTGGGCAGCAACCGGTCGTACTCCTTCTTGACGACCTCGTAGCACTCGCAGGTGCGTGCTTCCAGGCCCGGGCGATCCAGCACATTGATATGCCCCCGGGCATAGCTGATCAGCCCCGACCGCTGCAGCTTGAGGGCCGCGTCGGTCACTCCTTCGCGCCGTACACCCAGCATGTTGGCGATCAGTTCCTGCGTCATCACCAGCTGGTTGCTTTGCAGGCGGTCCAGGCTCAGCAGCAGCCAGCGGCACAACTGCTGGTCCAGCGAATGGTGGCGGTTGCACACTGCGGTCTGCGCCATCTGGGTAATGAGTGCCTGCGTGTAGCGCAGCAGCAGGTGCATGACCGGCCCGGAGCGGGAAAACTCCAGCTTCATGGCGTCGGCGCGCATGCGGTAACCCGAACCCGCGCTTTGCACCACAGCACGGCTCGGGGTAGAGCCGCCGCCCATGAAGATGGAGATGCCCACCAGGCCCTCAAAGCCCACCACAGCAATCTCTGCCGAAGCTCCGTCCTCCAGCACGTACAGCAGAGACACGATGGCGTCGGTGGGGAAATACACATACGGCATGGTTGCGCCGGATTCGTACAGCACCTGCCCCAACGCCAGTTCCACCGTCTCCAGCTGCGGCAGCCAGCGCTGCAACTCCACCTCCGGCAAAGCGGCCAGCAATTGATTCTGAAGGGGAGAGTCGGATCGTTTGATGTCGGCACCTTGTGGAACGCGGGGCGCACCACCATCGCGGTTGTGCCTGCCACGCTGGGCAAGTAACCAGTTTGTGGGGCCACGCCCTTCGGGTCTGTACGGTATCGCACATACACACATTTACCAAATGACTTCTGCCCATTCGCGCTACACGGCGCCCGCAACAGTGTCTGGCTGCCCCCGGACAGGGATCACACAGCAGAGGTCTGAAGGGAGATCGACCCAGCGCAGCCGCTCTCCCACTTGGAGCCAGCGTGCGCCAGATGAGGCACTGTCCGGCAACGCGGCAGGCTCCGCCCCTGGGGCCATCCGCACCAGGAGGAACCGCAGCGTGCGCCCACCGCGCACCAGCGTCAACTCTGCGCCCGGCCAGTGCGATGGCAGGCAAGGGGTGAAGAACAGCTCCTGCGCGCCCATCTGCAACCCCACGATGGACTCCACCGCCGCCCGGTGCAGCCAGCCCGCCGCGCCGGTGTACCAGCTCCAGCCGCCGCGCCCCACATAGGGTGGCTGGCTGTAGATGTCAGCCGCCATCACATAGGGCTCCACGGCGTACACCGGCCCCCACACCGGGTGCTGGGCCCGGTGCGCCGGGCTCAGGTAGGTGAAGTAACGGTAAGGCACATCGAACGCACCGGGGTGCTCAGGCTCCTGCAGGGCCAGTTCTGCGGCGGCCATCAGCGCCCACACGCCGCCATGGGCATATTGCCCCCCGTTCTCGCGCACGCCGGGCGGGTAGGCCTGGATGTAGCCCGCGCTGGGCTCGGCATGGCGCAGCGGGGGCGCCAGCAGCTGGATCAAGCCTGCTGCGGGGTTGACCAGATGCGCCTCGACCGCGTCCATCGCATGGCGCTGCCGCGCAGGCCTTGCTGCGCCAGAGAGCACTGCCCAGGCCTGGGCGATGAGGTCAATGCGGCCCTCGTCCCGCGTGTGGCAGCCCAGTGCCGTGCCATCGTCAAAAAAGGCGCGCTGGTACCAATCACCGTCCCACGCCTGGTTTTCCAATGCGGCGCGCCAGCCGGTCAGGGCAGCGTCCCACCGCTGCACGCGATCCAGATCGCCCTGATCGCTGGCGATCGGAATCCAGTCGCTGACGATGGCGCACAGGAACCACGCCAGCCACACCGATTCGCCGCGCCCACCATCACCCACGCGGTTCATGCCGTCGTTCCAGTCGCCGCCGCCCATCAGCGGCAGGCCGTGCGTGCCGGTGCGCAGGCTGCGGTCTATGGTGCGGGCGGCATGCTCGTAAACACTGGCCGTGGTGGTGCTGGCGCTGGGCGCTTCGTAGATGTCTTCCGCCCCTTCGGGGATCGCAGAACCTTCCAGGAACGCCACCTGCTCCTCCAGCAAGCTGTGGTCTGCCGTGCGCTGCAGGTAATGCGCGCAGGCAAAGGGCAGCCACAGCAGGTCGTCCGAGAAATGCGTGCGCACCCCGGCTCCGCCCGGCGTGTGCCACCAATGCTGCACATCGCCCGCTTCAAACTGGCGCGACGCGCACAGAACAATCTGCGCGCGCAAGGTGCCCGGCTGCGCCCAGGCCAGCGCCATTGCGTCCTGCAACTGGTCGCGGTAGCCCGTGGCACCACCCGCCTGGTAAAAGCCCGCTTTGGCAAACAGGCGTGAAGACACCGTCTGGTACAGCAGCCAGCGGTTGACCAACACGTCGAACAGCGGGTCGGGCGTGGTCACCTGCGTTGCGCCCAGCAGCAGATTCCACTGGTCGACGGTCGCCTTCTCCCGCGTGCGGGCCGCGACGGCCATGGCCCCGGCGCCCAGCGAGCGTGCTGCAGCCTCGGTGGGTGCGTAGCCCATCAGGTACACGCGCTCGAAAACCGCCCCGGCCCGCAAGGTCACCAAACGCGACAGGGCTGCACAGGGGTCCAGCCCAAACCCGCTGCGCTGCCCCAGTTGCAGGGGTACCACCAGATCGCCCTGGGCATCGAAGAACTCGCGGCGGTCGCAGGTCCAGTCCAGGCTGTCGTTGGCACGGTCGTCCGTGCCCGGCCCAGCCGAGGCTTCGCAGAAAAAGGCCGTGCCCCCACCCAAGCCTGCGGCCGCCTCGGTCTGCGTGCACAGCAGGCCCAGCAAGCGGCCATCGGGCAGTGGTGCAAAACACGGGGCGGTGGCCAGCGTGGCACGGTCGCAGCGTTTTTCGCCCATCATCCACTCCACCATGCCCACCAGGCGCAAGTGCTCGCGCCGGTTGCCCAGGTTGCGCACCTGCACAAACACCTGTTTGATGGCGGTGGCGGGGTCCACGCACCAGCGCACCTCCACCTCCAGCGCGCCTCGGCGGTGGCGGATGGTGGTAGTGCCCTGGGCGTGCTCCACGCGGTACGCCACATCGGCCGCGCCCCAGGCCGAGGGCGTCAGGCCCCACACCTCACGCGTGCGGCGGTCCTGCAGCAGCAGCCATTCGGCAGGCGGGTCGGCCACCGGGTCGTTCGACCATGCGGTGAGCTGGTTCAGGCGGCTGTTGAGCGCCCAGGTGTTGCCCGCGCCAGTTTCCGAAACCATGGCCCCCAGCTGGGCATTGGCCAGCACATTGACCCAAGGTTTGGCAGGCCGCAGCGCTGCCGACACATCAAACCCAAAGGTGCCGGTCACCGGTGCAAAACCGCCCACCGGCGCGGGCACCCGCGTGCTGCCCTGGTGCGTGAGCACTTCGTCCGTGGCGCCGCCGCGCCAAGGGCCGGCCATCGACACGCCATGGGCCGCCACCCAGGCCTTTACCTGGTGCATGAGCGCATGGCCATCGGCCTGCAGGGTGATGCGGGCCAGGCTCACCAAGGTGCCCAGCTGCGCAGCCGACAGCTCATCGAGCCGTAGCACCCGCAGGCTGGTCACCGCCGGGCCGGTGTGTGTGGCCAGGTCGGCATCGTGGTGTTCGCGCAGCAGCGTCAGCTCGCGCAGCAGGGGCATGTGGTACGAGTGCGATTCGCTGCTGAGCACCATCAGGTCGCAGGCTACGCCGCCATGCGCCCATTCGCGCAGCGCCTGGGCCAGCGTGCGCAGCAAGCCCATGCCCTGGGGCGATCCGGCCATCACCAACACGATGGGCCGGTCACCCGACAGGCCCAGTTGCCACAGCGTGCGCCGGTCACACACGGGGTGGGCGGCCTGGGCCTCGGTCAGCACGCCCAGGTAGGGGGTGTGGACCTTGGGCAGCGTGAACACCAGCGCCGTGGTCAGTGCCTGCAACGCGGGCAGGTAGTCGCGGTGCGGGCGGTGCGATGCCCACTGGATACTGGCCAGAGTGGCCGACATGGCCGAAGCGCGCTCCAGATAGGTGGGCTGGCGGTACTTGTCGATGATGGCCAGCAGCGTGGCCGGGTCTTGCGATGCCGCCGTAGCGAACGTGACGCAGGCCTGCGCACCAGGCGCAATGCGCAGCATCACACCCAGAGCGGCCACGGCGTCCAGGCCCGTGTCCAGCGATGCAGGCACTTCGGGCACACGGTTGAGCAAGGCCAGCGGCTGGCTGGGCGTGTGGTTGCGCCCCAGCCAGAGCTGCCGGTCTGTCTGGCAACGCAGGCCCAGCACGTGCCCTTGAGTATCGGCAACAAAGTGCGCAGCCTGCAGGGTGGTCTCGGTCTGCAGCCGGGGCGTTCGGATGAACCGCAGCGCCTGCTGTGCGGGCAGCCAGTCGGCGGCGACGAAAAGGTTGGAGAACGCGGGGTGCGCCTCGTCGGCCGCGTGGGTGGCCAGGGTGATGTCCAGGGCCGAAATCAGCTCCAACTCGATCACCTCATCTCCCAGGTTGCTCACCACCACCTTGCGCAGTTCAATGTCGTCTTCCGGGCTCACCCACACGGTGGTGTGCACGCGCAGCCCCGGCCACAGTGCGTCAAAACACACGCGGTCGGTGTGGAAGATGCTGCCATACACGGCACGCGCATCGGGCGCGGGGTGGCTGGTGACGGACGCGGGCACGCTGGAGCCCATCTGCCGCACATACAGAAAGCTGCCATGTGCATCCCGCAGCGCATCGTCGCGCCAGCGGGTGATGCCCGTCTGGTGCCAGCGGCTCCACCCTGCCCCGTTGGCGCGCAGGGTAACGCTGTAGCGCCCGTTGCCCAGCAGGTGTGTGGGCTCCAAGACCTGGGCGCCCGGGGTGACGGGGCGCACATGGTCGGGCGTTTTTTGTTGGCGCGCATGCAGCGGCAGGCGCGGCGGTGTGGCCTGCAAGGTGGGCAGCTCGCGCGGGGCGCGCTCCTGCAGCAGCGGCAGCACGGCTTCGATGCGGGCATGCGCCGTGCCCCAGCGCTGCGCAACGCCACCGAGCAGCACGTTGGCCAGCGCCACGATGGTCATGCCCTGGTGGTGGGCCATGTAGGTGCTGACCAGCGTGAGCCGCTCGCCATGGGTCTGGCGTTCGGGCGTGAAGTCCAGCGCCTCGTAAAAACCGTAGCGCCCCCGCGCCGACAGTGCGGCCAGCGTGCGGAAGTTGGCGCAGGCTGCGCGGGCATCCACCTGGGTGGCCAGCGCCGTGGCATAGGGGGCAATCACCAGCTCGCCCACGGGCGTGCGGCGCAAGGCCAAGCGGGGCACGCCCTGCGGCGCGTACTGGTAGGCCAGCGTGTGGTCGCGCCCGGCGTAGGCGCATTCTGAAATGCCCCAGGGCATGTCTTTGCCCAAGACCTGCACCAGCGCCACATGCTCACGCAGGGCGGACCGCCCTGCCTCGCCCAGGGCGCTGTGATACGGCTCGTCCATGACCAGCGTGGGCATCAGGTACTCGAACATCGAGCCTGACCACGAGCGCAGCACCGCATGGTGGCCGCTGGCAAAGAACGGCCGCCCCAGGGCCGCCCAGTGCTTGACGGGCAAGTCGCCCTTGGCGACGGCCAGGAGGCTGGTAGTGCGCGACTCGGACGCGAGCAAGTCGTAGAACGAGGTGTCCAGCTGCTGCTCGTCCACCCGGTAGCCAATGTGCAACAGGTGCCGGCGGGGGTGGTACAGAAACCGGAAGTCGGCCTGCCAGGCCAGGGCATCCAGCGCCTCTGCCAGCCCCATGAGGCGCCGCGTGGCCTCGGGTGCGCCGCCGTTGTGTGCGGCCTGCTGGTCACGGTCCACCGACTGCAGTGTGGCCAGGTGGTCGGCCAGCAGCCACAGCAGTTCGTCCTGCGCCGTGGGCGGGCTGTGCACGATGGCCGGGTGGCGTGGCTGGGCCATGCTGCGCAGCTCGTCCTGCGCCTGCGCCAGCAGCGCGCGAAACGCCGTGGCCTCCGGCTGGTGCGCCGGGTCCGGCAGACGCATTCCCAGCAGACGGCTCAAGGCGGACGAGGGCTGCATCCCACGCAAGCCCGGGTGGTGGACGCCCAGCCGGGGCTGCAGTCGAGCCAGCGAGGTGCGGATGGCCTGCGCACCCGCCAGCGGTGACAGTGGCTGCGCCGCCAGCGCGCTGCAGGCCTGCGCCACGGCAACCAGGTGCGCGCAGAGATTGCCGCTGTCCACCGTGGACACATAACGCGGGTGCAGGGGCTGCAGGGTTTCGGTGTCGTACCAGTTCAGGAAGTGGCCCCGGTGCCGCTCCATGGCTTGCAGGGTCACGAGGGTGGCTTCGAGCCGGTCGAGCAGCTCCAGCGTGCCGATCCAGCCGAACTGGCGCGCACAGCTGGCGCTCAGCAGGTACAGCCCGATGTTGGTGGGCGAGGTACGGTGCGCCACCATTTCATACGGGGCGGTCTGGAGGTTGTCGGGCGGCAGGTGGTGGTTGGGGGCGTCTACACAGCGCTCGAACAAACGCCAAGTGTCGCGCGCCACGCCGTGCAGCAGGTCCTGGTCTTGTGCCGACAGTGTTGGGTTGCCCAGGCCAGACGGAACGCGGTTGGCCAGCCACACCAGCAGCGGCGACAGCGCCCACAGCGCCAGCAGCGGCCCCACCAAGGCCCAGGGTGCCTGGGTTCCACCGGCCCACAGCGCCACGCCACAGCCCAGCGCCAGCAAGGGTGCCGCCTTGTGTCTGCGCAGCGTGGCGCCCAGGCCTGTGATCAGGGTGTTCTGCGCAGCCTCGGCCGTGGTCCACTCCAGCAGATGCCAGCGGCTCACGGCCTGCCGGTGCACGGTGCGCACCACGGCATCGCCCAGCAGCAGCGCCTGCTGCGGCAGCAGGGCCAAGTGCCACACACCACTGGCCAGGGCCCTCAACAGGTCGCCCGATGCTTCGTGCACAAAACGCATGCCGACCAGCCCAAAACGGCTGGGCACCCAGCCCGCAAGTGCCCCCATCAAGGGCGCAGCCGCATAGGCCGCCACCACCAGCGCCAGCGTGCTGGCCAAGGGCAGGCCCAGCCCCGCCAGGGCCAGCACCACCAGCACCAGCGATGCAGGCGCCACGAGCGAGCGGCGCAGGTTGTCCAGCAGCTTCCAGCGGTTGACGGGCGAAAGGCCCCAGCGCTGGGCCTGGGCCAGAAAGGGCCACAGCTGCCAGTCGCCCCGCGTCCAGCGGTGCAGGCGGGCGGCTGCGGTGTCACTGTGTTCGGGCTCCGCCTCCACCAGCGTCACATCGCTGACCACGGCGCAGCGTGCCAGCGCACCTTCGAGCAGGTCGTGGCTCAGCACCTGGTCGGCCGGCAGGCGCCCGCCCAGCACGGCGTGCACCGTGGCCACATGCAGCAGGCCCTTGCCGGTGAAGCTGCCTTCGGCAAAAAAATCCTGGTACACGTCAGACGTCATGGCGCTATACGGGTCCAGCCCCTGCTGGCCCGCAAACAGCCATTGCCACAACGAGGTGGTGGCAGCGGTGGGCAGTGGCGCCAGCACCCGGGGCTGCAGGATGCCGTAGCCCTGTACCACGCGCTGGCCTGTGGCATCCAGCCGGGGCTGGTTCTCGGGGTGCTCGGCCACCCCCACCAGGCTGCGCAGGCGGCCCGGGGGCAGCTGCGTATCGCTGTCCAGCGTGAGCACATAGCGGGTCTGCGGTGCCAGGTGCGAGAGTTCGCCCAAGTCCAGGAAGGCGCCTTGCCCGCCAGTGGCGAGGGCCGCCACCAGCTGTTCGAGCTTGCCGCGCTTGCGCTCCCAGCCGATCCACTGCTGCTGCGTGGGGCTGTAGGTGCGGGTGCGGTGCAGCAGCAAAAACCGCGGGGCACCGCCCGTGATAGACGGGTGCTGGGCATTCAGGGCCAACATCAAGCCCTCGGCATGGGCCAGCAGCACGCCGTCTTCGGGCAGGTCTTGCACATCGGCATCCACACCGTCGGTCAGCAGCGCAAATTGCGCAAAGGGCTCGGGGTTGGCCAGGTAATGCAGGTGCAGGCGGTGCACCAGCCGGTCGATGGTGCCGGTGCTGCTGAGCAGGGCCGGGATAGCCACCAGCACACGTGCCGATACCGGAATGCCCGCTGGCAGCAGGTAGCGGGGCATGTAGGTCGGACGGACGGATTCGCCAATGAGCCGGTTGACCACGGCCACCACGATCTCGGACACCGGCAGCAGCAACAAGACGGCGAGCAGCGCCAGGCCCGCAAGATGGGCTGCGCTGGTATCGGGCCCCGCCTGCACACCCCACAGGGGCGCCATCAGCCAGGCCAGCAGACCGAGCGAGCCCAGCAGCAAGGCGCCCAGGTACAGCGGCACACGCGACAGGCCCACCGCAGACCGCCACAGGGCCACCGCGTCGGTGGCATGTCGGCGCACACCCAGGGCATGCTCCAGCTGGTTGCGCCCGGCGCCTTGCAGCCAATAGCCTGCCAAGGCCTGCGCAGCTCCCGGATGATCTGGAGGCTCGCCGTCGGCACCCGACATCAGCACCAGCAGCGCCTGCGCCACGGCGGCCTCGCCCTGCCCGCTGCGGGCCGACAGGTTTTCGATGCCATGCAAGGTGGTGTTGCGGGTGGACTCGTCTTCGGCCGCGAACACGGGCGACTGCAGCATGGCGCGCAGCACCAGGCTGGTCTGGCTGATGATGTCGGACCAGTCGGCCGCGCCCACCCGCCGCAGTGCCGTGACGGCATTGCCCATGCTCAGCTGGTCGGCGGCCTGGTTGATCTGCTGCTGGGCCTGCAACGCCACCAAGTCGGGCACAGCGGTCAGCAACCACTGCTGTACGGGCGTTGGCGTGCCTGCAGCGGCATGCCCGCCCACCACGCCGCGCCCCATCATCGACTGCGCCAGGTGGGCCAGGAACACCGGTGCCACGCCACGCTGCTCCATGGCTGCGCAGGCGGCATCCAGCGTCAACACGTTCAGGTCCTTGCTGCGGGCGGCGCACAGGCTGGCCAGCTCCTGCGCGGCCTTGTGGCTGGCCAGGCGCTCGGCCAAGCGGCGCAGGTTCTCCACCAGCACCACACGCAGCGTGGTGGGCAACGCCCACAGCTCCCCCTGGCTCAGCTCGCGGGTCTGCTGGTAGGCATTGAGATAGTGCACCAGCAGCGACTCATCAAACGCGCTGTCGGTATGGGCCACAAACGACCACGCCACACCGTACACACGCGGCAGGCCCACCAGCGGGGCGTCTTTGAGCACCGGCAGCGAGCGGTAGTAACGCGGTGGCAGCCCGGCCCGGATCTCCTTGAGCTGGCTTTCGATCAGGTGGAAGTTGTCAAACAGCCATTCAGCGGCGGGGCTGATGGCATGCTCGTCATGCGGTGCATCGAACAGGTAGCGGTATGCGGCCCGCAGCGCGCGGATGTTGCTCTGCAGGCGTGGGTAAAAGGTGGTGCGGCCAAACGGTGCCTTGCCTGCGTCGTGGGACGCGCCCAGGTGCCTGCCATGCTCTTCGAAGCGGGCCACGCCAAACACTTCGGCCCGCAAGGGGTCCAGCACCAGGCCTGCCCGGGCATCGAGCATGCGGTCCAGCGCAGAAGGAACCCAGGGCCATGGTGTGCGTAAGCCCATGCGTGCGCCCCCTATCGCACCAGCGATACGACCCCCACCAGCAACGTGATCAAGAGTGCAACGGTCACCACATGTTCGGCCACCAGGGTCTGCAGCCATGCAGCACCCGCGAGCAACTGGTCCAGCGGCCCGCGCAAGGCGCCGCAGTGCGCCAAGTGCTCACCCAGGTGGGACAGCTCCAGCAGCGATACGTCTGCCGGCTGCCCGACGCAAGACGTGTCCCACGCAGAGGCAAGGGTGGATGGATGGGACATAGGCGGCTCCTGGTACACAAGTGAATGGCGCCACCGCGTTGCGGCAGCGCTCTGATCCTCTTGTACAAGGGGCTGGGGCCGCGAGTCTGTACGCTGTCGAACAGACCACCAGAGAGGCCTTTTTCAGCCCAAAGACAATCCACCAAGAACTGAAACGATCAGTTACCAATCAAAGAGCGATGGTGTTCCACCCGGGCACGCGCCTTCAATCTGAAGCATGCGCAGCTTGGTCAGCGCGCCGCCTCCGGCCGAAAAGCCGCCCGGCCGGTCACCCGCAGCCAGCACCCGGTGGCACGGCACCACGGGCGCAAACGGGTTCAGGCCCAGCGCCTGCCCCACGGCGCGCGACAGGCCCTTGCTGCCGATCTGTTCGGCCACCTCGCCATAGGTGCGCGTGCGGCCCGGCGGGATGGCCCGGGCAATCGCATACACCTGCTGGTGAAACGGCGAAATGCCGGACATGTCGAGCGGCACCTCGCACAGGTCGCGGGGTTGCCCCGCCAGCAGCGCCTGGATGCCTTCGATGGCGCTGCGCACGGGGGCGGGGGGCTCCCCAGACTGCGCGCAGTGTGAATGGCTGCGCAGCAAACGCGCCCGGGTCGCCTCGGCATCCGCCTCGGGCAACTGCACGGCCACGATGCCGCCCGGGCCCCAGGCAATGCCGCAGGTGCCGATGGCGGTGTCGAACAGCGCATGGCCGTGGCCAGGGGTGGCATCAGGCACAGTGCGGGCCCCTCCTTGCAGGTTTGGTGTTCACTACTCTTTTTATAGCTACCAGCGCTTACTGGATAAGCGCTATAGGCTAATTTTTCTCATATTTTCGGCACCAAAGCATGCGCGTGCGCCATCAATCGGCCCGCAGCGCCGCGCGCAGTTGCGCGCCCAGCTCGGGCTTGGCGGCAAACGGGTCGGTGGGGTTGCGGCCCATCATCACGTCTTCCATGCGCGTCTGCACCGAAGCCAGGGCCTTGGGGTGGCTGTAGATGTAGAACTGGCCTTGAGCCGCTGCGTCGAACACCTTCTGCGCCACCTCGGCCGCCGTCACCTTGCCGCTGCCCACGGCCTTGTCGCTCATGGCCTGGCCGATGAGCTGGCTCTTGGTGGGCTTTTCGGCAGGCAGGTCGCCGGGGCGGTTGCGGTGGCTTTGGTTGATGCCGGTGGGCACAAAGAAGGGGCACAGCACGCTGGCGCCGATCTGGTCAGTGACCAGCGACAAATCCTGGTACAGCGTTTCCGACAGGCTGACCACTGCGTGCTTGCTCACGTTATAGATGCCCATGTTGGGCGCCGCCAGCAGGCCCGCCATGCTGGCGGTGTTGATGATGTGGCCGCGCCAGGCCGGGTCGGCCTTGGCCGCTGCCAGCATCATGGGCGTGAACAGGCGCACACCGTGCACCACGCCCCACAGGTTCACGCCCAGCACCCATTCCCAGTCCTTGACGGAGTTCTCCCACACCAGCCCGCCCGCGCCCACACCCGCGTTGTTGAACACCAGGTGCGGCGCGCCAAAGCGCTGCTGCACATCGGCGGCCAGCTGTTCCATCTGCGCGGCGTTCGATACATCCACCTTGCGGGCCAGCACCTGGCTGCCTGCGGCCTGCATCTCGGCAGCGGCGGCGTCCAGCGCGTCCTGCTGCACATCCACCAGCACCAGGTTCATGCCGAGGCGGGCACCGATGCGCGCGCATTCCAGGCCAAAGCCCGAGCCTGCGCCGGTGAGGACGGCGGTTTTGCCGGAAAAGTTGTCGATCATGGTTTTTGTCTCCTTGAGTCCGTAACAATTTAGAGCGTTGGGTTGAAACTGGCGGGGCCCACGCCGGGGACGCCGAGCAAGGGCCGCCCCGCAGCGAGGGCGTCGTCCCCCTTCCCGGCGAAGCCGAGAGAAGGGGGAAGCGGCGCAGCCGCTCAGGGGGTTGCTCTTAAAACATACCCAATGCGCGGGAAGTGCACATGCACCGTACCCGCGCGCGGGTCGGTACGCCGCAGCGTGTAGCGGGTGCGGGTGGCAGCAATCAGCTCGCCCTCGGTGGGCTCCGTGCCAAAGCTCTCGGCGGAAATCGTGACCTGGCTGCCCAGCGGGATGCCGTGTTCGTCCTGGAACACGTCGTCCATCAGGGGCAAAGGGTCCATGCCCGCAGCCACCGTGATGGCGTCCTGAGCGCTGAACTTTTCCATACGACCATGGCCCAGCGCTGCGATGCGGTCCATCCACTCCAGCACGGCGGGGGTGGCGGCAAAGATGTCGGCCATCACCGGCACACACTGGCGCGTGAACCACAGCGGGTGGTAGGCGGCAAAGTCGGCCAGGCAGGGCTCGGCACCAAACAAAAAGTCGTGCTCCTCGGCCATGTGGGCGATGCGGCGCAGGTACGAGCGGTAGGCAGCCGTCGCGTCGGCCGGTCGCAGGCGCTGCATGCCCGCGCTCATCTCGCGGCGGTCTTCGCCAAACACTTGCGCGGCGGCTGGCGGCAAGTTGGCAAACAGCACCGCAGCGCCTTTGGGCTGCAGGTTGTAGGCCATGGCGGCCCAGAACAGCGTGCTATCCGCCCACTGTGCAAACACACGCGCCACGCCCTTGAGGTGCGGCGGGTACAGCACCGGCTCGGGCTGTTCATGCTCCAGCACGTCGCAGATGAGGGCCGAATCGCAATAGATGTCGGCACCGATCTGCAAGAACGGCGTCTTGCGGTAACCCCCCGTGAGCGCCACCACATCGGGCTTGGGCATGACGCTGGGGATGATCACGGACTTCCAGGCCAGCTGCTTGAAGCCGAGCACCGCGCGGATCTTTTCGGAGAACGGCGACGAGGGGTAGTGGTGCAGGATGAGGTGGGACATGGGGTTCTCCGCAAAATTCTGTAGGGTGAATCAGGCCGGGAGCGCACGGGCCAGGATGGCGTCAAGGTTTACACCCGCGCCCAGCGTGCCAAAGCTGTAGCCCCAGTCGCCGGAGAGGCGCGAGTCGCAAAACGCGCGGAAAACGGCACCGGGCGCACTGCGCAGCAGCAGGGCCGCCTGCACGGCCAGCGCCACATCCTGCGCGAGGCGCCGGGCCTCGGCCTCGGTGGTCATGGCGTCCACGCGCAGGGGCAATGCGCCGGCCAGACGGTCCAGCGCCGGGTGGGCGCCGCGTGCGGGTGCCAGTTCGGCGTCCAGAGCGGCAGCGGTGTCGGCGCGGCGCACGGCGCGCATCAAATCCAGCGCCATAATGTTTCCCGCGCCTTCCCAGATGGAGTTAAGCGGCATCTCGCGGTAGATGCGGGCCATCACGCCTTCGCCGCCCTCTTCCACATAGCCGTTGCCGCCCAGGCATTCCATGGCCTCCTGCGCAAACACGCTGCCGCGCTTGCACACCCAGAACTTGGCCACGGGTGTGAGCAGGCGGGCCATGATGGCCTCGTGCTCGCTCTTGTCTTTGTGGTCAAAGGCGCTCGCAAGCCTTATGGAGAGAGCGGTAGCCGCTTCACTTTCCAGCGCCAGATCGGCGAGCACGTTGCGCATGAGTGGCTGGTCGATGAGCTTCTTGCCAAAGGCCGAGCGCTGGCGCGTGTGGTGCAGAGCGATGCTGAGCGCCTGGCGCATGAGGCCGCTGGTGCCTAAAGCGCAATCGAGCCGCGTCATGGTGCCCATCTCCAGGATCTGCGCCACGCCACGACCTTCCTCGCCCACGCGCCAGGCCAAGGCGTTGATAAATTCGACCTCGGAGCTGGCGTTGGCGTGGTTGCCCAGCTTGTCTTTCAGGCGCTGAATGCGGATGGCGTTCACGGTGCCTTCGCCACCATCAGGCAACACACGCGGCAAGAAGAAGCAGGTGAGCCCGCCGGGTGCCTGTGCCAGGATCAGGAAGGCGTCGCACATGGGGGCCGAGAAGAACCATTTGTGGCCGGTGATGCGGTAGCGCGCGCCCCAGGCGTCTTCACCATCGTGCACAGCCTGTGTGGTGTTGGCGCGCACGTCCGATCCGCCCTGCTTCTCGGTCATGCCCATGCCCATGGTGAGCGCGGATTTCTGCGAGAACAGCGCGAGGCGCGGGTCGTACTGCGTGCTCGCCAAACCCTTGCTCCAGTCCGCCCATACCGCTGAATTGCCTCGCAATGCCGGGGTCACGGCGTAGCTCATCGACACGGGGCACAGCACCGAGGGCTCGGCTTCTGTGAACAGCATGAAGCCTGCGGCCCGCTCCACATGCGCGTGGCCCGTGTCCTGGCGCGACCACGGCGTGGCATGCAGGCCGTGGCGCAGCGCGGCGCCGATGAGGGCGTGGTAGCTGGGGTGGAACTCCACCACATCGGTGCGATGGCCGAAGCGGTCGTGGGTGCGCAGTTGGGGTTTGTAGGTGTTGGCGAGCCGAGCATGGGTCTGCATTTCGGCCGATCCCATCTCCGCGCCCAGCGCCGCGAGGCCCGCCAGCGGCAGGCTGGGGGCATGCAGGCGCAGCGCGTCCTGCAAGGGCTGGTTGGCGGTGAAGAGGTTCACATCGGCCCAGGGCGTGCTCTGGTTGAACACCTCATGGGTGACGGCAGGGCTGGCAGCGGTCATGGCGGCTCCTCAGGCAGTGGGGCTGTCACCCCGTCTCAGCATTTCGATGTGGGGGATATCGTCTTCCAGGTACTCATCGGACACGGCCTCAAAACCCAGGCTGCCGTAGAAGCCCTGCAGATGGGCCTGCGCGCTGATGCGGATGCCCCGCCCCGGCCATGCCTGGCTGCAGCGAGCGATGCCCTCGGCCATCAGCGCCCTGCCCGTGCCGTTGCCCCGCGCTTCCTTGGCGGTGACCACGCGGCCGATGGAGGGCTCGGGGTAGTTCACGCCCGGGTCCACCACGCGCAGACAGGCCTGCGCCACCCCGGCCTCGTCGTAGCCCAGCAGGTGGTAGGACTGCTTGTCCGCCCCGTCCGGGTCCTGGTAAGGGCCCTGCTCCAGGATGAACACCTTGCAGCGCAGCGCCAGCGCATCGTGCAGGGCGTGCACGCCCAGGTCGTCGAAGCGGGCCCAGGTCCAACGCATTAGAACCTGCTCCCGGCCTTTTCATGGGGTGCGTTGCCCCACAAAGGCAGTGGATGCAAGGCGCCCACCGAAAGCCGCACTGATGTGCGGCGAGGATGGGCAACGCAGCAGACGCTGCCTTTGCGGGGCAACCCGGAGGGCATGGCAGCAAACAGCCACGCTCGTCGTTGCCCACCTTGCCCAGGCCGCCAGCATGGGCTGCGGTGGACGCCTAGATCGTGACTGTTTGCTGTCATGCGCACCCCATGAAAAGGCCGGGAGCAGGTTCTTAGATCAGCTTCACCAGCTGTTTGCCGAAGTTCTTGCCCTTGAGCAGGCCCAGGAAAGCCTCGGGCGCGGCGGCGATGCCCTGCGCAATGGTCTCGCGTGGGCGCAGCTTGCCGGTGCCGACCAGCGTGCCCAGTTCCTTGAGCGCATCAGGCCAGACTTCCATGTGCTCGCTCACAATGAAACCTTCGACCTTCATGCGGTTGATGAGCATGAGCGCGGGGTTGGCCATGGGCAGCGGTGCGCCGTCGTAGCCAGCGATCATCCCGCACAGGGCAATGCGGCTGAAGGCGTTCATGCGCAGCATCACGGCGTCCATGATCCAGCCGCCCACGTTTTCGAAGTAGCCATCGATGCCGTTGGGGCACGCTTCCTTCAGGGCTTTGGACATGGCCTTCACGTCGCTGTGTTCCTTGTAGTCGATGCAGGCGTCAAAGCCCAGTTCTTCCACAGCGTACTTGCACTTGTCGGCGCCACCGGCAATGCCCACCGCACGGCAGCCCCGGGCCTTGGCCAAAGCGGCAAAGGCGCTGCCCACGGCGCCAGTAGCGGCGCTTACCACCACGGTGTCGCCTTCCTTGGGCGCAATGATCTTGACCAGGCCGTACCAGGCGGTCACGCCAGGCATGCCCACGGCGCCCAGGTAGTGCGACAGCGGCACATGGGTCGTATCGACCTTGCGCAGCGCGCCGGGCTGATCGGCATTGACCACGCTGTATTCCTGCCAGCCGCCCATGCCCACCACCTTGTCGCCCACGGCGTACTTGGGGTGCTTGCTCTCGGCCACTTCACCCACGGTGCCACCGATCATCACTTCGCCCAGCGCCTGCGATGCGGCGTAGCTCTTGCTCTCGTTCATGCGGCCGCGCATATAGGGGTCGAGGCTCAGAAAGTGGTGGCGCACCAGCACCTCGCCTTCCTTGAGCGCGGGCGTGTCGGTGGCCACCAGCTTGAAGTTGCTGGCCACGGCTTCGCCTTGGGGGCGGTTGTCGAGAACGATTTGTTGGTTGCGTGGCATGAGAGGCTCCTTCGGAATGTCTATCACTATGAATTCAATAGCTGCTAGCGATTATGGATAAAGCGCTAGGGGCCAATTTGACTTAAAAATTTGACTCAATCGGTGGAAATGACCTTGAGGTCATTCACATTGCGCCCATCCACTGGCAGGCGCCGCACGTACTTGAACGTGCCGGTGGCATGGCAACACACCTTGCCCTGTGCGTCATACACCGTGCCCTCGGTAAAAGCCATGGTGGCCGTGCGGTGAATGAGCCGCCCCTTGGCCACCAGCGGCCCGCGTGCGGGCTGCATGAAGCTGGTCTTCATCTCAATGGTGACCACGCCCATGTCGGGCGTCTCGCTGCGCGCCGCCGTGGCCATGGTCACGTCCAGCAGCGTCATCGACGCACCGCCGTGGGTCACGGCAAACGAGTTCAAGTGCTCGGGCTGAGCTTCGTAATGCAGCTCAGACTCGCCGCCTTCCATACGCTGCAGCGTGAAGCCCAGGTGGTGGACAAAGGGAATTTCGACACCGAAACTTTTCAAGGGATTTCCTCAGAACACAAACCTCAAATACTGGCGCGGCCCAGACCAGGGCAGCCGAGCAAGGGCCGCCCCGCAGCGAGGGCTGCGTTCTCCTTCCCGGCGAAGCCGAGAGAAGGGGGAAGGAGCGCAGCGCCTCAGGGGGATGCTCACCCGCCGGTGACGATACTCACGCCCCCGTCCACCGCCAGCCATTGGCCGGTGATGTGCTTGCCCGCATCCGACGCGTACAACGCGCACAGGCCCTTCAAATCTTCATCATCGCCGAGACGGCCCAGCGGGGCGTGGGCGGCCAGCGCTTCCTCGCCCATGGCCTTGAGCGTACCCACAGTCATTTTGCTCGGGAAGAAACCCGGGCAGATGGCATTGACGCGGATGTTGTACGCGCCCCATTCAGCGGCCAGCGCCCGTGTGAAGTTGATCACCGCGCCCTTGGAGGTGTTGTAAGCAATGGTGTTCATGCCCTTGGGGTTGCCGCCCAAGCCTGCGATGGACGCTACGTTGATGATGCTGCCGCTGCGGCGCGCGATCATGCTGTGCTTGGCGATGTGCTGACTCAAGATGAAGTAACCGCGCACGTTGAGGTTCATCACCTTGTCCCACGCGTCCACGGGATGGTCTTCGGCAGGGGCCCCCCAGGCTGCGCCTGCGTTGTTGACGAGGATGTCCACATGGCCCAGGCGCTCCAGGGTCTCGTCGGCCAGGCGCCGGATGTCGTCTTCCTTGGCGCAATCAGCGGCGATCCACCGTGCGTCGATACCCGCAGCCTGCAGGTCGGCGGCAGCCTCTTCCAGGTCAGACGCCTTGCGCGAGCTGAGCATGATCTTGGCACCCGCTTCGCCCAGCGCGTGGGCCAGTTGCAGTCCCAGGCCGCGCGAGCCGCCGGTGACCAGTGCGGTCTTGCCGGTGAGGTCAAACAGTTGTTGGATGGTACGGGTCATGCTGAAAGTCTCCTTCGGTTTTGGATGGATCTGTCGTTGGGTGTTTGCCCCACGCGCCCGAGGATTGTGCGATGCAATGCGGGCGCTTTGTGTCGCGGGGGTGTCGGGTGTTCAGCTAAGAGCCTGTTCAAAATTTTTCTGGAGCCGCACAAGTGCCTTGCCGGGATGGGATGCAAGGCGCGGTGCGCCGCCGATAGCCCGTGCTATCGGCAAGCGCCGCAACGCCGTAGACCGCCCGGCAAGGCACTTGCCCGAAGGGTTGGAGTGAAATCGGGCGATTGGACGCCCCGGCTGCTTGCATGGGCATGAGCCCATGCGGCGCATCCGAAGCATCCACTCATCCCGATTGCACTCCAATGCGGTCTCCAAAAAGACTTTGAGCAGGCTCTAAGGGCCGGGGTCGGTGTGCAACCGGGCCCGCACCGGGATCAGCACCACACCCACCACGGCCAGCACCCCGCCGCCCACGATGAGGCTCCAGCCCAGAGCCTCATCGGTGCGGGCGGTGGCGATGCCCAGTATCAGCGTGAGCAACCCGCCGTAAATCAGCAGCCAGATGAGCTTGTGCAGGCGTTGCAGGGTCAGTTGCGCCGCCATCAAAACGCCTCTTCAGGGAAGGCCGCGCAGGTGGCATCGCGCGTGCTCACCACCTGCAGCCAGGCACCGATCTTGGGCAGCTCGTAGTGGAAGAAAAAGCGCATGCCGCCCATGCGTCCCACGCTCGCGGGCTGGGCCAGATCGGCATCCCGGGCCAGCGTGGCCAGGGCCACGTCCAGCCAAACCCAGGCGAGCACCGTGTGGCCAAAGGCCTGCATGTAAGGCACGGCATTGGCCAGCGCATCGGCAGGCTGGCCCGTGGCCCAGGCGGCCTTGGTGGCGGCGCCCACGTCCTGCAGCGCCTTGCCCAGCGCGTTGGCATGTGCCGCCAGCGCGGGCACCTGGATCGCGCGCTCGATGGTGGCATTGATGCGCCCGGCCAGCAGTTGCAGGCCGCGGCCGCCTTCCATCAGCACCTTGCGGCCCAGCAGGTCCATGGCCTGGATGCCGTGCGTGCCCTCGTGGATCATGTTCAGGCGGTTGTCGCGCCAGTACTGCTCCACCGGGAAATCGCGCGTATAACCGTAGCCGCCATGGATCTGGATGGCCAATGAGTTGGCCTCCAGGCAGAACTCGCTGGGCCAGCTCTTGGCAATGGGGGTGAGCACCTCCAGCAGCAGGCGGGCTTCGTCGGCCGTCGCCGCGTCGCCCGTGTGCTGCTCGTCCACCAGCTTGGCGCAAAACAGGTTGAGCGCGAGCGCCCCTTCGCCATACGACTTCTGGGCCAGCAGCATGCGCTTGACGTCGGCGTGTTCGATGATGCGCACCTGGGGCTGGGCGGCGTCCTTGACCACGGCAGCGGCGCCATCCTTGGGGCCCTGCACCGGGCGTCCTTGGGGCCGGTTCTTGGCGTAGTCCAGGCTGGCGTAATAGCCCGCCAGCCCCAGCATGGTGGCGGCCATGCCGATGCCGATGCGCGCCTCGTTCATCATGTGGAACATGCAGTGCAGGCCCTTGCCGGGCTGGCCCACCAGGTAGCCCACGGCCCCGGCCTTGCCCTCAACCGGGAACTTGCCTTCACCGAAATTAAGCAGCGTGTTGGTGGTACCGCGCCAGCCCAGCTTGTGGTTGAGGCCCGCCAGCGCCACGTCGTTGCGCACGCCGGTGAGCTTGCCTTCGGTGTCCACCAGTTTCTTGGGCACGATGAACAACGAGATGCCCTTGGTGCCCGGCACCAGCTTGCCGTCCGGCCCCGGGATCTTGGCCAGCACCAGGTGCACGATGTTTTCGGTCAGCTCATGGTCGCCCGAGCTGATCCACATCTTGTTGCCCGTGAGGCGATACCTTGCACCCAATGGGTCGGCCTCGAAGCCATCGCCATCAGGCACTGCGCGCGTGGCCACATCCGACAGCGAGGAGCCCGCCTGCGGCTCGGACAGACACATGGTGCCCGACCAACGCCCGTTGAATTCATTGAGTGCAAACACCTGCTTTTGCGCCTCGGTGCCATGCACCATGAGCAGGTTGGCGTTGCCCGAAGTCAGCAGGTTCGAGCCGATGCTGATGGATGCCACCGCAAAGAAGCTGTTGGCGGCCGCCTCGACGGCATAGGGCAGCTGCATGCCGCCGACCTCGTAGTCCTGCGCGGCCGACAACAGGCCGGATTCCGCGTAGGCCTTGCGCGCCTCGTAAGTCGCCTGGGGCAGGATGACCTTTTCACCGTCGAAGTGTGGCTCCTCGATGTCTACGGTGCGGTTGAAGGGCGCGTACTTCTCGCGTGCGATGCGCTCGCAGGTGTCGAGCACCGCATCGAAGGTTTCGCGCGAGTGGTCTGCAAAACGTGTGCGGGCCGTGAGGGACTGGGCATCGAGCCAGTCATACAGCAGAAAGTCGAGCGTGGAACGCAGGGTCATCAGAAGGTCTCCTTGTGGCTGCGTGCATGCCCGATCTCCAATAGCCTGATAGGGCTCAGCGTGCAGGCAGCACGATGTTCTTGAAACACCAGTAGTCCATGTCCGAATCGGGCTTGGGCTGGCAATTGGCTTCTCCGAGCTGCAGGCGTGTGGCACCTGCAGGCAGTGGCGGGAACGTGATCTTGACGAGCTTGTTGCGGCCGGGCTTGACCACATCCATCTTCACGTTGCAGAAAGACAGGCCTCCAATCGACAGCTGCGGCAGCACGGTGCCAGTGCCCAGGTCCTTGAGCGTGAACGCATCGGGCGAGCCGGTGGGTTGTGCACAGGCCTCGAACGATTCATCGGTGGTGTTCTTGACGACAAGCGTCACCCGCGTCTGTTTGGCGTCCACCACGATGTCCTGCAAAACCACGTCGGAGTCCGACTCCAGCGGCAGCTGGAGCTTGTAGGTCTGGCTCTGGGCATGGGCACCGCATGCAACGGCAAGGGCCGAGAGGGCGACACAGTGGCGAAAGGAAGGAAGCAGACAACGCATGAGAGGTACCGGGTTCGGGATGGAGAAAGGAGAGAGGTTCAAGGCCACAGGCAAGCCAGTGGTCGCGCGGATTCTGCCCGCGCCAACCGCGCCGAGGGGCGCATCATGCCCCGGCAAAGCAACAATTTGTAGCCAGCGCCTCTTCCCCCCCCCCCGGCCATGCTCGGCCCTGGTGTCTTCCTCTCATCCCCTTCTACCGGTAGTTCAGGCATCCATCTGAAATTTGCTGTGCGGAGAGCCAAGGCATGTGGTCCGCCCATGGGCCCCACCACCGCTGCTTGCGCCACCCACAAAGGGGCAAGCGCACAGCGAACCCGTGAACGTGTCGCCTGTTGCGCAGCCCCCAAGCCAAGTTTTACAGCACTTCGAAAATGCCGGCAGCGCCCATGCCGCCACCAATGCACATCGTCACGCACACCTTCTTCGCGCCACGGCGCTTGCCTTCGATAAGCGCGTGGCCCGTGAGGCGCTGGCCCGACACACCGTAGGGGTGGCCCACGGCAATCGCGCCGCCGTTCACGTTCAGACGGTCGGCCGGAATGCCCAGCTTGTCGCGGCAGTACAGCACCTGCACGGCAAAGGCTTCGTTCAGCTCCCACAGGTCGATGTCCTGCACCGTGAGGCCCAGCTTTTTCAGCACCTTGGGCACGGCAAACACGGGGCCGATGCCCATTTCGTCGGGCTCGCAACCTGCCACCGCAAAGCCGAGGAAGCGGCCCAGGGGCTTGAGGCCCTTCTTGCTGGCGTACTCTTCGCTGGTCACCACGCAGGCGCCAGCGCCGTCGGAGAACTGGCTGGCGTTGCCGGCAGAGATCAAACCGCCAGGCAGCGCCGAGCGCAGGCCGCTGATGGCTTCTACCGTCGTGCCTTCGCGTGTGCCTTCATCCTTGCTCACGGTGACCTGCTTGGTGATCAGGCCCAGCGTTTTGTCGGCCACACCGGCGGTCACGGTGATGGGGGCGATTTCTGCGTCGAACAAGCCAGCGGCCTGCGCTGCGCAAGCCTTCTGCTGGCTGGCGGCACCGTATTCGTCCATGGCTTCGCGGCCGATGTTGTAGCGCTTGGCCACTTGCTCGGCGGTCTGCAGCATGCTCCAGTAGATCTCGGGCTTTTGCTTGGCCAGGGCCAGGTCCTGGATCATGTGCAGGTTCATCTCCTGCTGCACGCAGGAGATGCTTTCAACACCACCGGCCACGAACACATCGGCTTCGCCAGCGATGATGCGCTGGGCGGCCATGGCAATGGTCTGCAGTCCAGAGGAGCAGAAGCGGTTGACCGTGACACCGGAAGCGGTGATGGGCAGGCCGGCCTTCAGGGCGATCTGGCGCGCGATGTTGCTGCCGGTGGCCCCTTCGGGTGTGGCGCAACCCATGATGACGTCGTCCACGTCAGCGCCGTCGATGCCGGCGCGCAACACGGCGTGCTGCACGGCATGGCCGCCCAGAGTGGCGCCATGCGTCATGTTGAAAGAACCCTTCCAGCTCTTGGCGAGCGGCGTGCGGGCGGTGGAAACAATCACTGCGGAGGTCATGTGAATTCCTTTGATTCTGTAGATGGGTGCACGCGGCTATTTACTGGAAGGCCTTGCCTTCGGCGGCCAGCTTGGCCAGCAGCGGAGCGGGCTTCCAGAACGCTGCGTCATCCAGCGGGTTCTTGGCAAAACGGTCCATGGCCTGCACCACATTGAACAGACCCACTTCGCTGGCGTAGTGCATGGGGCCGCCACGGTGGATGGGGAAGCCGTAGCCGGTCAGGTACACCATGTCGATGTCGCCGGACTTGCTGGCAATGCCGTCTTCCAGGATGTGCGCGCCTTCGTTGACCAGTGCGAACACCAGGCGCTGCACGATTTCTTCATCCGAAATCTTGCGCGGCGTGATGCCCAGTTCCTTGCGATGGTCTTCGATCATCTTGTTGACCAGGTCGCTCGGGATCGCGTCACGCTTGCCGGCCTGGTAGTCGTACCAGCCTGCGCCGGTCTTCTGGCCGAAGCGGCCCAGTTCACACAGCTTGTCGGCCGTGCGGCTGTACTTCATGTCGGCACGTTCGACGGAGCGGCGCTTGCGGATGGCCCAGCCAATGTCGTTGCCCGCCAGGTCGCCCATGCGGAACGGACCCATGGCAAAGCCAAACTTTTCGATGGCCTTGTCCACCTGCTGGGGCGTGCAGCCTTCGTCCAGCAGGAAGCCAGCCTGGCGGCTGTACTGCTCGATCATGCGGTTGCCGATGAAACCATCGCACACGCCCGAGACCACTGAAGTCTTCTTGATCTTCTTGCCGATGGCCATCACGGTCGCCAGCACGTCCTTGGCGGTCTCCTTGCCACGCACCACTTCCAGCAGCTTCATCACGTTGGCAGGGCTGAAGAAGTGCATGCCCACCACGTCCTGCGGACGCTTGGTAAACGCTGCGATCTTGTCCACGTCAAGCGTGGAGGTGTTGGAGGCCAGGATAGCGCCGGGCTTGGCCACGGCGTCGAGTTGCTTGAACACCGCTTCCTTGACGCCCATTTCTTCGAACACGGCTTCGATGATGAGGTCGCAGTCCTTGAAGTCGTCGTAGCTCAGCGTGGTGCTCAGCAGGGCCATGCGCTGCTCGTACTTGTCCTGCTTGAGCTTTCCCTTCTTGACCTGGGCTTCGTAGTTCTTCTTGATCGTGGCCACGCCACGGTCCAGGGCTTCCTGCTTCATTTCCAGGATCTTGACGGGGATGCCTGCGTTCAGGAAGTTCATGGAAATGCCGCCGCCCATGGTGCCCGCACCAATCACACCCACCAGCTTGATGTCGCGCTTGGGGGTGTCGGATGCGACATCAGGGATCTTGCTCGCCGCACGCTCGGCCATGAACAGGTGGCGCAGTGCGCGCGACTCGGGCGTCCACATCAGGTTGATGAAGATCTCGCGCTCGACCAGCATGCCTTCTGCGAACTTCTTCTTGGTGGCGGCTTCAACCGCGTCCACGCACTTGGCGGGTGCGGGGAAGTTCTTGGCCATGCCCTTGACCATGTTGCGCGCGAACTGGAAGTACGCGTCGCCTTCGGGGTGCTTGCAGGGGAAGTTGCGCACCAAGGGCAGCGGGCGGGCATCCGCCACGCTCTGGGCAAACGCCAGGGCTTCTGCGGCCAGCGATTCGGCCGACGCTGCCATCTTGTCAAACAGCTTCTGGCCGGGCACGGCACCAATCATTTCACTCTTGACGGGCTCGCCGCTCACGATGAGGTTGAGCGCGGCTTCCACACCAATCACGCGGGGCAGGCGCTGGGTACCGCCTGCGCCAGGGATCAGGCCCAGCTTGACTTCGGGCAGTGCAATCGAGCAGCCAGGCGCTGCGATGCGGTAGTGGCAACCCAGGGCCAGCTCCAGCCCGCCGCCCATGGCCACGCTGTGCATGGCGGCCACGACAGGCTTGGCCGAGTTTTCAATGGCGGCAATCACCGACAGCAGGTTGGGTTCTTGCAGCGACTTGTCGGTGCCGAACTCCTTGATGTCGGCGCCGCCAGAGAACGCACCACCGGCACCGGTGATCACGATGGACGTGACCGCTGCATCGGCATTGGCACGGCCAAGGCCTTCGACGATGCCCTGGCGGGTCGATAACCCAAGTCCGTTGACGGGAGGGTTGGCCATGGTGATCACGGCAACGGAGCCGTGGACTTTGTATTCAGCGGTCATGGTGCTGTTGTTCCTTGGAAAGTGAAAAAGAACGATCGTGCGTTTTTATTGTAGAGACTTCAAACCCATTTGGCGTGTCAATTTGTCCCGGGCGGGACAAGGGGGTTTGCAGTGCAACATTTGGTAGAGCAAAAAAAGAGGCGCCTTCAGCTATCGGGCGCCTCTTTTAGCCATGGTTCTTCAAAAATCGTCAGACTTCAAGCCATTCCTTGCGGATGTAGTTGTCGGCCCGCAGGCTGTCCGGCGTGCCCTGGAACACGATCGAGCCATGCCCCATGACCAGCGCGCGGTCCGAGATCTTCATGGCGATGGTCAGCTTCTGCTCGATCAGCAGCACCGAGATACCCCGCGCCTTGATGGTCTGCAGGTACTGCCCCACCAGCTCGACAATCTTGGGGGCCAGGCCTTCGGTGGGCTCGTCGATGATGATCAGGTCGGGGTCGCCCATCAGCGTGCGGCATAGCGTAAGCATCTGCTGCTCGCCGCCCGACATCACGCCCGCCTCGGTGTGCTGGCGCTCCTTGAGGCGCGGGAACATCTCGTACATGTCGTCAAACGACCAGCGGCTACCCTTGCCTTTGCCTTTCTGGCCCAGCAGCAAGTTCTGGTGCACGGTGAGGTTGGGGAACACATCGCGGCTTTCGGGCACGTAGCCCACCCCCAGGTGGGCGATCTCGTAAGCCTTCTTGCCGTTGAGGTCCTGCCCCTTCCAGTTCAGCGTGCCCTCCCAGTCCACCAGGCCCATGATGGCCTTGGCGGTGGTGGAACGGCCCGAGCCGTTACGCCCCAGCAGGGCCACGATTTCACCGGGTTGTACGTCGAAGGTCACGCCATGCAGCACATGGCTCTTGCCGTAATAGGCGTGGAGATTTTCGATTTTCAGCATGTCAATGTCCCGCCCCTTGCTCGTCCGCAACGACAGAGCCCAGATAGGCCTCCTGCACGCGCTGGTTGGCGCGCACCTTGTCGGGCGTGTCATAGGCAATGACCTCGCCATAGACCACCACAGCAATCTTGTCCGCCAGGCCAAAGACCACGCCCATGTCATGCTCCACCGTCAGCAGCGTGCGGCCTTCGGTCACTTCCTTGATGAGGTGGATGAAGCGCGTGGTCTCGGTCTTGCTCATGCCGGCCGTGGGCTCGTCGAGCAGGATCACGTTGGCACCACCCGCGATGGTGATGCCGATCTCCAGGGCGCGCTGCTCGGCATAGGTGAGGTTCATCGCCAGCGTGTCGCGCTTCTTGTCGAGCTTGATCATTTCCATGAGCTGCTTGGCGCGCTCATTGGCATCGTGCAGGTTCGACAGGAAACGCAGGAACGTGTACTTGTAGCCCATGCTCCAGAGCACACCGCAGCGCAGATTCTCGAACACCGAGAGCTTGGGAAAGATGTTCGTGATCTGGAAGCTGCGCGACAGCCCCTTGCGGTTGATCTCATACGGTGCCAGCCCGTTGATGCGCTGGCCATTGAGGATCACATCCCCGCTTGTGGGCGCAAAACGCCCACTGATGAGGTTGAACAGCGTGGACTTGCCCGCGCCATTGGGGCCGATGATGGCCACGCGTTCGCCCGAGGCCACGGACAGGTTCACGCCACGGATAATTTCCGTCTTGCCAAAGCTCTTGCGCAGGTCGCGCAGTTCCAGGGCATAGGTGGTGTTGGTTGGGTTGTCAGCTGCCATGTTTACAGCGCCTCCCCACGCTTGATTTCATGTTCGATCTCTTCCTGGATCGTGCTCCACTGCCGCAGGAACTGGCGGCGGCAGAGTTCAAAAAGTCCAAAGCCCGTGACCATCACGAAAATGGCGCCAAACCAGCTCGTAAAGCCTGCGGCATTGAGCGTGGCCCCCAGGAACGTCAGTTCTGGCCCCAGGGCCGCGTTGAGCTGCAGGTGGTAGGTCATCTCGATCATGCAGGCTGCGCCCATCACCCCCACCAGCGCTGTGCCGCCCAGCGCCAGGTAAGAACTCCAGAGCTGACGCAGCTTGCCGTACTTGGCCAGCCGCAGGTTCATCATGATCAGGCTGGCAATGCCTCCGGGCGCATACATCACCATGAACAGGAACACCAGGCCCAGGTACAACAACCATGCCTTGGACAGCTCGGACAGCAACACCGACGCCAGGACCAACAGCACCGCGCCGATGATGGGGCCGAAGAAGAACGTTGCCCCGCCGAGGAAGGTAAACAGCAGGTAGCCTCCGGAGCGAATCACGCTCAGGCTGTCAGCTCCCGTGATGATCTCGAAGTTGATCGTGGCCAGCCCACCTCCGATGCCAGCAAAAAAGCCCGCGATGATGAACGCGAAGTAGCGCACACGCTGCGTGTTGTAGCCGATGAACTCGACGCGCTCGGGATTGTCGCGCACAGCGTTCAGGATGCGGCCCAGCGGCGTGCCGGTGAATGCAAACATGGCGGCAGTGCAGACAAAGCAGTACGCTGCAATCAGGTAGTACACCTGAATCGCAGGCCCGAAACTGATGCCAAAGAAGGCTTTGCCATACACCCGGTCCGTGGTGATGCCGCCTTCTCCGCCGAAGAACTCGGGGAACATCAGCGCCATGGAGGCCACCAGTTCGCCAATACCCAGCGTGATCATGGCGAAGGTGGTGCCCGACTTCTTGGTAGTGACAAAACCGAGCAGGATGGCAAAAAATGCCCCTGCCAGGCCGCCCACCAGTGGGATGAGAACCAGCGGAATGTGCACAGAGCCCTTGGTGGCCATGTTCATTGCATGAATGGCGATGAACGAACCCAGGCCGGTGTAGACCGCATGGCCAAAGCTCAGCATGCCGCCCTGCCCCAGCAGGATGTTGTAGGACAGGCAGATGATGATCAGGTAGCCGATCTGCGAGAGCATGGTCAGCGCCAGGCTGCTGCGAAACAGCATGGGCGCCACGATGAGCATGACCGCGAACAACGTCCAGATGATGAGGCGCCCGACGTTCCAGGGCTTGAACCGGTAGTGGGACGTGGCGCTGGAAGCGACAGTAGTGGTTGTAGTGGAATTCATGGCATCAGTCCTCCCGCGTGCCCAGCAAGCCCTTGGGGCGGAAGATCAGGATCAGCACGAGGAACAGGTAGGGCAGGATGGGCGCGACCTGGGAAATCGTGAGCTTGAGCAGGGGGTAGCCGAAGGTTTGGTCCGTCACCGCCACGCCCACGGCCTTGAAGACATGGATCAGAGAGTAGTCCAGCGCCACGGCAAAGGTCTGCACCAGACCGATGAGCAGCGATGCCAGGAAAGCACCTGCCAGCGAGCCCATGCCACCCACCACCACCACGACAAAGATGATGGAACCCACTGAGGCCGCCATCGCGGGCTCGGTGACATAGGTGTTGCCACCGATCACCCCCGCCAGGCCGGCCAGCGCGGCACCACCGCCAAACACCAGCATGAAGACGCGCGGCACGTTGTGGCCCAACGCCTCGACCATCTCGGGGTACTTGAGGGCGGCCTGGATGACGAGACCGATGCGCGTGCGTGTGAGCAGCAGCCACACCGACACCAGCATCAGCAGGGCCACGAGCATCACAAACGAGCGCGACTTGGGAAATTGCGTGCCATAGAGCGAAAACAGCGGACCCTGCAATTGCTCGGGCAGGCCATAAGGCACGGTGGAACGGCCCCAGACCAGTTGCACCACTTCCAGAATGAGGTAGGACAGGCCGAACGTGACCAGCAGTTCAGGCACGTGGCCGAACTTGTGCACCCGGCGCAGGCAATAGCGCTCGAACGCGGCCCCCAGCGCAAACACGACGAGGGGTGCCAGCACCAGCGCTGGCCAGAAGCCCACCACCCCGGAGATGGTGAACGCGAAGTAGGCACCCAGCATGTAGAAGCTGGTGTGTGCAAAGTTGAGCACGCCCATCATGCTGAAGATCAGCGTGAGGCCGGAACTCAGCATGAACAGCAGGAGCCCGTAGCTCACGCCGTTCAGCAAAGAGATCACGAAAAACTCAGGATTCATTGGAATTTTTCACTGCAGGGGTAAAAAAAAGGCCCGAGTGGTCGGGCCTCGAAGCGATTGCGCAAGGCTTACGGGCGCTTCATCTGGCACGACGTGGGCGTGCTCGCCACATAGGGCTCGTAGTACTTCACAGGCACAAAGGTGTAACCCGTGTTTTCAGAGTCGATCGGGAACTTGCCGCCAGCCTTCTCCCACTTGGAGATGAACAGGCCCTGCTGCAGTTGGTGATCGGTCTTGCGCATCTCGACTTCGCCATTGAAGCTCTTGAACTTCATGCCCTCGAACGCAGCAGCCACCTTGACCGGATCGGTCGACTTGGCCTTGGTAAAACCTTCGGACAGCATCGTGAACGCGTGGTAAACCGCGCCCGTGTACATGTCGTCGTTGAACTTCTTCTTGTAGTCCACCACGATCTGGTTCAGCGGCCCGGGCAGGTTCATGTGGGCATAGGCCACCATGTACACGCGCCCTGCTGCGGCCGAGCCCATAGCGGTGGGGCTGCCAGTGACGGAGCCGTAGTAGGTGTAGAAGTTGACGTTGTTCAGGCCCGCGTCGTTAGCGGCTTTGATCAGCAGCGCCAGATCAGAACCCCAGTTGCCGGTGATCACGCTGTCGGCGCCCGACTGCTTGATCTTGGCAATGTAGGGAGAGAAATCACGCACCTGAGCCAGCGGGTGCAGATCGTCGCCGACGAACTGCACGTCAGGGCGCTTGCGCTGCATCATTTCCTTGGCGAACTTGGAGACCTGGTGGCCGTGCGAGTAGTTCTGGTTGATCAGGTAGACCTTCTTGACCTCGGGCATGTCCTTCATGTACGTTGTCAGGGCTTCCATCTTCATGGAGGTGTCAGCGTCCAAGCGGAAGTGCCAGTAGCTGCACTTGCTGTTGGTGAGGTCTGGGTCCACGGCAGCGTAGTTCAGGAACAGGACTTCCTTGCCAGGGTTGCGCGCGTTGTGCTTTTCCAGCGCATCCATGATCGCCAGTGCAGGGCCGGAGCCGTTGCCCTGCACCACGTAGCGCGCACCCTGGTCCATGGCCGAGCGCAGGGCGCTGGTGGTTTCCTGGGGACTGAGTTTGTTGTCGATGCCGATGATTTCGAATTTGACGCCTGCAGGGTTCTTCTTGTTGAACTCTTCAGCGATGAACTGGAAGCTCTTGAGCTGGTTCGTTCCCACTGCCGCCATCAAGCCAGACAGAGGGTCGAGCCAGGCGATTTTCACCGTCTCGCCCTTTTGAGCGAAGGCCCCGCCAGCGCTTGCCAAGATTACCGAGGCTGCTACAGCCTTAATAGCGAACTTCATGCTTTTGTCTCCTTGTAAATCGACACAACGCAGCGTACCGCGTTGCAACAAAGCGATGCTCAGGGATTGCCCCTACCAGCGTCGCACACGTGACTGGTGCAGTACTCCCCCGAGCGCGCACCAGCCTGGGGCAATGCAAAAAATGGCGTTCGCAAGCGATGCGCGCATGTGCACTGCCCCACCCTGATCACAGGCCTGGAAGCTTGTAATCCTTGAGCTGCTCACGCAGCTTGGTCTTGAGCATCTTGCCGGTGGCGCCCAATGGAATGGCATCGACGAACACCACGTCATCGGGGATCTGCCACTTGGCCGTCTTGCCTTCGTAGAAGGCCAGCAGCTCTTCGCGCGTCACCTCGGTGCCCGGCCGCTTGACCACGGCCACGATGGGGCGCTCGTCCCACTTGGGGTGCGGCATACCCACACAGGCCGCCATGGCTATTGCGGGGTGGGCCATCGCAATGTTCTCGATGTCGATGGAACTGATCCACTCGCCACCGGACTTGATCACATCCTTGCTGCGGTCGGTGATCTGCATGAAGCCGTCAGCGTCGATGGTGGCCACATCGCCCGTGGGGAACCAGCCCCGGCCCTGCGCGTCTTTGACGAGTGGATTGCCGCCCTCGCCCTTGAAATAGCTGCCGACGATCCACGGCCCCTTGACCAGCAAATCCCCGTAGGTCTTGCCATCCCAAGGCAACTCGCTGCCGTCGCCCCCCACGATCTTCATGTCCACACCGTAGATCGCGCGGCCCTGCTTTTGCAGGATCTTCATCTGGTCATCCTTGGACATGGCCAGGTGCTTGTTCTTCAAGGTGCACAGCGTGCCCAGCGGGCTCATCTCGGTCATGCCCCAGGCGTGCAGCACCTCCACGCCGTAGTCTTCCTTGAAGGCATGGATCATGGCGGGCGGGCAGGCTGAGCCACCGATGACAGTGCGGCGCAGCGTGGAGAACTTCAGACCCGCAGGCTTCATGTGGCCCAGCATCATCTGCCATACGGTGGGCACGCCAGCTGCGTAGGTGACCTTCTCGCCTTCGATCAGTTCGTAAATCGACTTGCCATCCATGGCGGGACCAGGGAACACCAGCTTGCAACCCGTGAGTGCCGCCGAGTAAGGAATGCCCCAGGCATTGACGTGGAACATGGGCACCACCGGCAGCACGGAGTCGCGTGCGGAAAGGCACATCACATCAGGCAGCGCTGCCGCATAGGCATGCAGCGTGGTCGAACGATGGCTGTACAGCGCGGCCTTGGGGTTACCTGTGGTGCCGCTCGTGTAGCACATGCTCGACGCGGAGTTCTCGTCAAACTCGGGCCAGGCGTAGTCGGGCGACTGCGCACCGATCCAGGCTTCGTAACTGGTGAGGCCAGGGATGCCTGAATCCGCAGGCAGCTTGTCGGCATCACACAGCGCCACCCACTTCTTCACCGTGGGGCACCTGGCATGCACGGCCTGCACGAGGGGCAGAAAGGTCACATCAAAACACAGCACCTGGTCTTCGGCATGGTTCATGATCCACGCAATCTGGTCGGGGTGCAGGCGCGGGTTCACGGTGTGCAGCACACGGCCCGAGCCGCTCACACCAAAGTACATCTCCATGTGGCGGTAGCCGTTCCAGGCCAGCGTGGCTACGCGGTCGCTGAACTGCAGCTTCATTTCATCCAGCGCATTGGCCAGGCGGCGTGCGCGGACAGCCAGGTCGCGGTAGGTGTAGCGATGGATGTCGCCCTCGACCCGGCGGGACACGATTTCGGCGTCGCCATGGTGGCGCTCGGCGAACTCGATCAGCGACGAAATCAGCAACGGTTGGCTCTGCATCAGGCCCAGCATGTGTGCTCCTTGGATGTTGTAGTGAAGGGAACGATCATCGTAGCGCGGGGGTTCTCATGGCGGTGTCGCCCAGGCAAGCGGCCCCGCCAGACCGGCACCCCCAACAGGGGTTCAGTGTGCGCGTGTCCAGCGTGCCTGCCAACACCTGTCGTCCCGTTGACAAAGGGCAAGGGAATACCCTGAACGTACGGCCCCCGAACAACGACAATCACGCCCATGCTCAGCTCCGCGCCGTCCGCACAGCGATTCATCGAAGCCCAGCCCTGGTTTGCAGGTGTCCCCGTGGCCCTGCAGGAGAGGCTGCGCGACGAGGTGTCCGTGCAGCACGCCGACAAGGGCACAGTCATGATGCCGGCCGGCAGCGCGGTGCAAGGCTGGCATGCAGTGTTGTCAGGCTTGGTGATGCTGCAAAGCCCCGCCAGCCAGGGCCGCGCCTCGGCGTTCATCGGAGTACCCGATGGCGAGTGGTTTGGCGAAGGCTCAGCCATGAAACCCGAGCCCCGCCGGTACCACGTGGTGGCGTTGCGGCCCACCACGCTGCTGTGCCTGCCTCTGCCACTGTTTGTCACGCTGCGCGAGGCCAGCCTGGGCTTCAACCAGTTTCTGGTGCAGCACCTGAACATGCGGCTGGGCCAGGCCATGACGATCATCGAGGCCGGGCGCACGCAATCCCCCGAACACCGCGTGGCGCTGTACCTGAGCCGCCTGTTCTGGCGCAGCACACGTCGGCTGAACCTCACGCAGGAAGAGCTCGGCCAACTGGTGGGCCTGTCACGCCAGACGGTGAACAAGGTACTGCGTGTGCTGGAAGGCCGGGGCATCGTGTCGCTGGACTTCGGCCGTGTGGCTATCGTGGACGACGAGGCGCTGAACGCGTACCTCGCCGCCACCGCGGCCCGCTGACGCATTGCAAAGTGCACAGGCACGTTCACCCTCATCCCTCTCACTGCACGCTCAGGCGCACGGCCTTCTGGTCGGCGTCGAACACGAGACGACTGGGCCACGGCGTCCAGTTTTGGTTGACCGTTGCGTTGTTCGGGTTGCCCGTGTGCACAAAGGCCCGCATGGTGTCCATCATCGCGCGCGACAGCGCCAGTCGGCCGGGCTGATTGGCCGTACTGTTGGTTGCTTTGGCAAAGACCGAAGGTCCAAAGTTGCCGAACAGGAACGGCAGGTCAAACGCATGCGCCGCGCCGTACACATCGTTCCAGGGCGCGGGCTGCTGGGCCCAGTTGAACTGGTAGCTCCATACCGTGGATTGCTGACTGCGCAGGGTATTGAGCAGGTTGTCGCGGCTCGGATCGATGAACACACTGCCCAGCAGGCGGGTGCGCGCGTTGTAGCCCGTGCCGGGCGCCGTGACCGGCAGGTAAGAGGCATCCAGGATGTCGCCAGCCGTGAGCGTGGTAGGAGCATCGGGGTTGAAGTTCTGCATCATCACAAAGCGCTCGGCGTCGGAGATCTTCATGCCCGGCTTGCCGCCCAGCAGTGCCAGGAAAGGCGCAAACAGCTTGCCCTCCTCGCCCGTGTAGCCAGACAGCACGGGCACCTTGTGATAGCGGCCAGCGCCCATTTCGGCGATCGGGTCTGCGGGCACCACCACGCCATCAGGGATGGGGCCCGAGCCCGTGAGCCCGTTCTTGAGCACCGTCTGCAGCACTGCCCGCGCGTCCTTGCCACGCAGGTAGCTGGCTACCTGCGCAGGGGTCCATCCCGCAACGAGCGCCTGTGCATCGGCAAGCGCAGGCGCCAGGCCGTCAGCCAGCGCCAGATGCGCCAGCAGCATGCCCGCCTGCGCGGTGTACCGGGAGGCCGGGTTGAGCGTGGGAATCGAACCGGGCGGCAGGTTCGTCGCCAGCGAAATTCCGCCACTGACCGGTACGAGCTTGTGGAACAACCCCGCGGCCTGGGGCGCGACCAGCAGCGCAAGCGCGTTGATGGCGCCCGCGGACTGCCCCATCAGCGTGACATTGCCAGCATTGCCGCCAAAGCTGGCAATATTGTTCTGGATGAAGCGAAGTGCCTGCACGTTGTCGAGCAGCGCGTAGTTGCCGGTGTAGGGCTGCGTGCCGGTGTGCAGTGGCGGCATCTGGAAGTAGCCCAGAACGTCGAGCCGGTAGTTGGCCGTGACCACCACGGCGTTGGCAGACCGTGCCAGCGCAGCGCCGTCGTAGACGGGATCGGCCGTGTAGCCCGAGATGGCACTCCCGCCATGCAGGAACAGCAGCACAGGCAGCTTGTCTTGCGAGGTGGCTGGGCGCCAGATATTGAGGGTCAGGCAGTCCTCGCTGCCTACCGGCGTGCCCAGGGTCTCGCCAATCGTGTTGTCAAACCGGTTGTTGGCACCGGGGCCGTAGATGCGGCCCATTTGCAGGCAGGCACTGCCAAAACGTGTGGCGTCACGCTCTCCGGACCAGGCGGCCGGGGCTGCGGGCGGTTGCCAGCGCAGCTCGCCCACGGGTGGCTTGGCAAACGGAACACCTTTCCACGCGTAGGTGCCGGTCACCGCACTGTCGTCCACACCGCGCAAGGTGCCGTAGACCGTCTCGCGCACCTCGGGCGCAGAGCCGGAACCACCGCCGCAGCCCACCATTGCTGCGGCCGAAAACACCGCTCCCAACCATTGCAAACGCCAGCGCGAATCGACCATGTCTTGTCTCCTTGGGGGTTTTCAGGAATGGGTCGGGCCTCTGTCTGCAGTCACACTACGGGCAGGGCACAACCTCGGAGGCGATTGTGGGAACCAGGTGGCGTTTGGCTACTATCGCAACCTTGCCAAAACACTGACTTCAGGCCACCACCGCGCGTAAACCCTGATCCGCCATTTCTTCCATTCGCCACCCCATGACTCCCCGCACAAGCTCTGCCGCCTGGGTGCGCGGCATCACCGACATGATGGCCGCCGAAGGCTTGCCTGCTGCCGAGTTATGCGCCGAAGCGGGCATCGATCTGGCGGCGCTGCAACTGCCACAAACCCGTGTGGACGTGGACAAGATCAGCCGCCTGTGGGAGCTGGCGGTGGCACGTTCGGGCAAGGTGGCGCTGGGGCTGTGCCCGCAGCTCACGGCGCGCTACGGCAATGTGGATGTGGTGGGCTACGCGCTGGCGTCCGGCCCCAACCTGCTGGTGGGTTTTCAGCACCTCACGCGCCATATGGCGGTGATCTCGGACTGCACCACCTTCGCGCTGGATCACGATGCACGCGGCTACTGGATCTCCATCGCGCACATCGGCGCCACCCGCCCCATTCCGCGCCAGCGTGTCGAATACGCCCTGCTCACACTGTTCACGCTGTGCTGCTGGCTCACACGCCGGGAGCTTCGCCCTCTGGCTGTGGAGCTGACCACACCACAACCCGCCGCTACCGGTGAGGCGCCCTACCATGTGGCGTTTGGCATGCTGCCCCGCTTCGGGCAGGCAGCCAACCGGTTTTTGCTGGCCGAGGCCGATCTGCGGGCCGACATCCCCACACACAACCCCAGCCTGTGGGCCCTGCACGAGCGGCTGGTAGAGACCGAACTGGACCACCTGGGCCAGTCTCTCACCAGCACACGCGTGCGCACCGAGGTAGCCCGCATCCTGCACCGGGGCGAACCCCGCCGCGAAGACGTGGCCGCGCGCCTGCACCTGACGGACCGCACGCTGCAGCGGCGCCTGCAGGCCGAATCCGTCAGTTACCAGCAGTTGCTGGACGACACCCGCTGTGAACTGGCACGCCAGTACCTCAGCGACGAGCGTCGAAGCCTGGCCGAGGTGGCCGACCTGCTGGGCTTTGCCGACCAGAGCAACCTGTTTCGGGCCTGCAAGCGCTGGTTTGGCCTCCCGCCGGGCCAGTACCGCGCGCAGGTGCTGTACCCCGAGGCCGAAGGCCAAGGCTCTACCCAGTCCGCATAGGCCGAGCCGTGGTCCAAGGCCCTGCAAGCGCCGGGGCATCCGGGGTGCGAGACAATCCACCCATGAACCTGCCCGCCGAAAGCGTGACCCCCACCGCCGATATCGGCCTGGCCTGGAAGCACGGATTTGCCGCCCTGGGACCGGACTTTTTCACCGAACTGCGCCCCACTCCGCTGCCCACCCCGCACTGGGTGGGCACCAGCACTGCCGTTGCACAGCTGATCGGCCTGGACGCTGACTGGCTGCAGCGGGACGAAGCCCTGCAAGCCTTCACCGGCAATACGCTGCTTGCAGGCTCTCGGCCCCTGGCCAGCGTCTACAGCGGCCACCAGTTCGGCGTGTGGGCCGGCCAACTGGGTGATGGCCGCGCCATCTTGCTGGGAGAAACTGCGGCGGGCCTCGAAATCCAGCTCAAGGGCGCTGGCCGCACCCCCTACTCCCGCATGGGCGACGGGCGCGCTGTGCTGCGCTCCAGCATCCGTGAATTCCTGTGCAGCGAGGCCATGCATGGCCTGGGCATTCCGACATCGCGCGCACTGTGCATCACCGGTTCGCCCGCACCCGTGCGCCGTGAAGAGGTTGAGACGGCCTCCGTAGTGACGCGGGTGGCCCCCAGCTTTGTGCGTTTTGGCCATTTCGAGCACTTTGCAGCCAACGACCTGCAAGCACAGCTCAAGACCTTGGCCGACTACGTTATCGACCGCTACTACCCCGAATCCCGGGACACCCGCGACTTCGGTGGCAACGCGTATGCCGCCCTGCTACAGGCCGTGAGCGAACGCACCGCACACCTGATGGCACGGTGGCAGGGAGTGGGCTTTTGCCATGGGGTGATGAACACCGATAACATGAGCATCCTGGGGCTGACCATTGACTACGGTCCTTTCCAGTTTCTGGACGCCTTTGTGCCCGGCCATGTGTGCAACCACAGCGACAACCAGGGCCGCTATGCCTACAACCGCCAGCCCAATGTGGCGTACTGGAACCTGTTCTGCCTGGCGCAGGCTTTGTTGCCGCTGATCGGCGACCCGGAGCTGGCAAAAGGTGCCCTGGAGTCCTACAAAACCGTCTTCCCGGAAGCGTTCATGGCCCGTATGCGCAGCAAACTGGGGCTGGCCCAGGCACGCGAGAAAGATGCAGAACTGATCGACGGCATCTTGGTGCTGCTGGCCCAGAACGCCGTGGACTACACCATCTTCTGGCGCCGCCTGTCGCACGCGGTACAGCAGAACGATTTTGGGCCAGTACGCGACCTGTTCGCCGACCGGAACGCCTTTGACGGCTGGTTGCTATCATATTCAGAGCTATTAACGCTTGAAAATAAAGCGCTGGCGGCCAATTTGATGCTAAAAACCAATCCCAAGTTCGTTTTGCGCAACCACCTGGGCGAGCAGGCCATCCGTGCCGCGAAACTTGGCGACTTCAGCGAACTCCAAACCCTGCAGCGGCTGCTGGAGCACCCCTTTGACGAGCACCCCGGGCACGACGCCTACGCAGCCTTCCCGCCCGACTGGGCCTCTTCCATCGAGATCAGCTGTTCATCATGACCTACCCCGTTCAGAAATCCGATGCCGAATGGCAAGCCATCCTCAAGGACAAGGGCGCCGAGCCCGTCGCGTTGCAGGTGACGCGCCACGCCGCCACCGAGCGGCCATTCACCGGCAAATACGAAGCCCATTGGGCCGATGGCAGCTACCACTGCATCTGCTGCGGTGCGAAACTGTTCGATTCCGTCACCAAGTTCGACGCAGGCTGCGGCTGGCCCAGCTTCTCGCAAGCCATCCCCGGCGCCATCACCGAGATCGTGGACCGCAGCCATGGCATGGTCCGCACGGAGACCGTGTGTGCACAATGCGGGGCCCACCTGGGCCATGTCTTTGAAGATGGCCCCACCCCCACCGGCCTGCGCTACTGCATGAACTCGGCCTCGCTGGATTTCGAATCCGGCAAGGACTGAGCCCCGAGACCCGCCCCCTGACCCCATGAAAATTCTGATCGACTTCTTCCCCATCCTGCTGTTCTTCGGGGCCTACAAGTTCTATGGCATCTATGTGGGCACGGCGGTGCTGATGGGTGCCACGGTCGCGCAAATGGCGCTGATCTACGCCATCGACCGGCGCCTGCAGACCATGCACAAGGTCACCCTGGTGCTGATCCTGCTGTTCGGCACGCTCACGCTGGTGCTGCAGGACGACCGCTTCATCAAGTGGAAGCCCACGGTGCTCTACGGCGCCATGTCCATCGCCCTCGCGGTGGCGGTGTGGGCCATGAAGAAGAACTTCCTCAAGATGCTGCTGGGCAGCCAGCTGACGCTGCCGGAGGGCGTGTGGCACCGGCTGAACGTCGCCTGGATCGTGTACTGCGCCTTTATGTCGGCCATCAACGCGTATGTCGTCGTCAACTTCAGCACCGAGGCCTGGGTGGATTTCAAGCTCTGGGGCTACGCCTTCCCGCTGGTCTTCCTGGTGGGCCAGGGCATCTATGTGGCGCCCCACATCAAGGGCGACGAAGGCGACGAGCCTGCTGCCTGAAGGACAACCTGCCATGACCTCCCTCGCTCAGCAAATGCACCAGACCCTGGCGGACCGTCTTACACCCACCGCCCTGGAAGTGCTTGATGAAAGTGCCGCCCATGCAGGGCACGCGGGCGCCAACGGCACCGGCTTTGGCACCCATTTTCGGGTGCGCATTTCGTCACCTTTGTTTACGGGCAAGCCCCGCGTCGCGCAGCATCGCCTTGTGTATGATGCGCTGCAAGAATTTATTGACCAAGGCGTTCACGCCCTCGCCATTGAAGTTCTCTGAACCGGCCCCCATATCCTCTGTTGCCGGAACTCAGCTGGCAAACAACCTCTCATTTTTTGGATTCCGCATGAAGAAACAGCTCCTGTCCGGCCTCGTGGCCGCTGCCGTGCTGGGCACGTTGGCCCTGCCCGTTTCCGCCCAGAATGTCGCCATCGTCAATGGCAAGGCCGTGCCAAAAGAGCGCGTTGAAGCCCTCAAGCAGCAGGTGGAACGCTCGGGCCGTCCTGTGACGCCTGACATCGAAGGCCAGATCAAGGAAGAAGTCATCACCCGCGAAATCTTCATGCAGGAAGCGCAAAAGCGCGGCCTGGAAGGCTCGGCAGACTACAAGGCACAAATGGATCTGGCCCGCCAGACCATTCTGATCCGCGAACTGTTCGCCGACTACCAGAAAAAGAACCCTGTGACCGACGCCGAGATCCAGGCTGAGTACGACAAGTTCGTGGCAGCCAACAGCGGCAAGGAATACAAGGCCAGCCACATCCTGGTGGAAAAGGAAGCGGATGCCAAGGCCATCATCGCCTCCATCAAGAAGGGCGCCAAGTTTGAAGACATCGCCAAGAAGCAGTCCAAGGACCCAGGTTCTGGCGCCAAGGGTGGCGACCTGGATTGGGCCAATCCTTCGAGCTACGTGAGCGAATTCACGGAAGCCCTGGTCAAGCTCCAAAAGGGGAAGATGACCGACGCTCCCGTGAAGAGCCAGTTCGGCTGGCACGTTATCCGCCTGGACGACGTGCGCCAAGCAGAACTGCCCAAGCTGGAAGAAGTGAAGCCCCAGGTGGCCCAGCAGCTGCAACAGCAAAAGCTGGCCAAGTTCCAGGAAGACCTGCGCGCCAAGGCCAAGGTCGAGTAACTGGCAAGGCAACTGCGCATCTGCTTTGGCAATGCACTCAAAAAACGCGGCCCAGGCCGCGTTTTTTTATGGGCGGGTGGAAAACCGCCCCACGGTGACCGGAGCGGCAGCGGGGCCTATGGGTGCAGACCCCAGAGCGGTCCCCGGCCAACTAACCCTTCGTTATCCAGGCTACCGCCATCAGCAGCCCAATCATGACCGGCTGGTGCACCATGTAATAGCTCAGGCTCCACCGCCCCAGCAGTGCCAGCGGCTGCAAGCCTTGGGGAACCCGCCACCCCAGCCAGTGGCCCCGACCCGCAGCCATGGCCCATTGGCCGGCAGCCAGCCCCCACCACAACACCCCCAACCACGGCAGCACGGGTACGTAGTCTTCGGTAAAAGGCTTGCGCGACACCAGACCCAGCCAGTTGAGCGCGCGCCCATTGAACCAGGGCGCAGCTTCAGCCCATGCACCCACCAAAAGCTGGTGCGCTACCGATGGCAACGCCACAGCCACCAACCCGGCAAACCACAGCCACCTATCCCACCCTGCGGTACACCGGGCAATGAGCAGCATCACAGCCATACCGTGCAGCACGCCAAAATGGATGAAGCTGTGGGGAAACATCACGAACGACCCCGCAGACACCAGCAGCGCGCAGCCAGCGATCTGCAACCACCGCCGACCAAACCGAGCCCACCCCTGCCCCTGGTGCAGCGCAATGGCCTGCCCCAGCCCGGCGCAGAACAGGAACAAGCTCACGATCACCGTCCGCTGCGAGGTCCAGAATGGGTCGGCGCGGAAATTCTGCGGCCAGAAGCCCAGATGGCTCAGGTCAAAGCAAAAGTGGAAGACCGTCATCCACACCATTGCCAGGCCGCGCAATGCATCTACGCTGTCATAACGTGGTGACGGCTGGAGCGAGGAGAACGGGGCAGGCGGCAAGGGAAGCGCACGGTTCATGGCAATACCAGCGGAAGGTGTCGGTGCGGACACTTGCCCGCCCTATGGGCCAGATGGTACGCAAATCCAACTCCGTCTTGCCACGCGGGTCGAACCATACATTCCAACAAGCAAAAAGAATGCGGGCAAGAAAAAAGGCCTTGCAGCATGTGCTGCAAGGCCTTCAAACATTGGTCGGAGCGGCGGGATTCGAACTCGCGACCCTCTGCTCCCAAAGCAGATGCGCTACCAGGCTGCGCTACGCTCCGACAGCTCGTATTCTAACCCGGCAATTTCCCTGTTTTTGGTTCAACGCGTGCTTTTTGTGATTTTTTTAAAAGCACGGTGCGAAGACCTGAACCGGGAAAGCACCGCCTCTGGGAGAAACAGTGCGCAGATGAAGGAACACAAGAAACCGTTTGCCCCAAGAGCCGGAACAAGCAAGCGCCAGTCCGTGTCTCCCCGGGGCCGAATATCAACGATTGCCCGAAGGGCCGGGACCGCGACCGGCCAGATGGCGGAACGTGATGCGTCCTTTGGACAAATCGTAGGGCGACATTTCCAACGACACCTTGTCACCCGCCAGAATGCGGATGTGGTGCTTGCGCATCTTGCCGCCCGTGTAGGCGATCAGTTGGTGACCGTTGTCCAGCGTCACGCGAAAGCGCGAGTCGGGAAGGACTTCCGTCACGGAGCCTTGCATTTCAATGAGTTCTTCTTTGGCCATGTTCTATCTTTTCAAAACAAATATTCTGTGATCGGCACCTGACGCTTGTGCATCCACCACGGCAGCTACGGCGTGGTCGGTGCTCGACACACGGTGCATTGCGGGCGGTGGGAGTCGCTGCACCCGGGGCGCAGATCAGGCAGAGGGCCGGGGGAGACGGCTTCAATGGACAGGCATGAGCACTGTGCAAAGCCTGTCAATTGTACCGCGATGTACCGCGTCTTGCCTATGGGGCAGCTTGCTCTTCGGTCGGCGCACGCCCGCGCACCGAGGTGGCACCCGCAGAGCCTCCCTCGTCGCGCCCTTGCACAGCTGCTGCCAACGTCCGCACAAGGTCCGTCTGTGTGATCACCCCTACCAGACGGCCCTCGCTCTCCACAATGGGAATATGGTGGTGCCCGCCCTGGGAAAACAGAGGGACGAGATCCATGGCGTGCTGCCCCACGTGGGCCACCTGGACCGGGTGCGACATGATTTCGCCCACATTCTGGGGCTGCCCCGTACGCCCCATGACCAGCATCCGTAAACGCTGCCCCAAACCTTCATGCATATCCAGGTTGGCCAGCCGCATGAAGTCCGCCACCGTCACGATACCTACCACCAGGCGTTGAGCATCCACCACGGGCAGCGCCTTGATCTGCTGGGCACGCATCAACGCCCAGGCGTCTTTAAGGGAAATCCCCGCCTCCACCGCAAACGGTGGCCTTGACATGATGTCCGAACAGCGAACCTCCCCCAGCGTCCGCTGGAAGGCTGCACGGCCCGCCAAGTGCAACAGCCCTTCCAGATCGGCACGGCTCACGTCCAGCACCTGGTTGTAGTGTGCCAACGCTGCATCCACATCCGAGGCGGTAAAAGCGCCCTGAGCAATATCGGTTCGGGCCGCCATCCGCTGAGGATGGGGGTACCGGCGCCCTGTCAGGCCGTTGTAGACCACGGCCGAGACCAAGAGAACGATCACATTGAACAGGATGGGAAATGCGGCCAGATGCCACCCGTCCCCCGCGGTCAGCACGACATACAGCGCCATTGCTCCGCCCGGTGGATGCAGGCAACGCAGGGGCACCATCAGCGCAATAGCCAACCCCACCGCAACCGCCCCTGCAAGTGCCGGGTCTGGGATGAACGCGGAGCAAACTGCGCCCACCAGCGCAGACAAAGTACTTCCTCCCAGGACCGGCCAGGGCTGGGCCAGTGGACTGGACGGCATGCCAAACACCAGGACCGCACTCGCCCCCAGCGATGCCACCATCCAGGGACCTGCGCTGCTTCCCCCTGCCCACCAGCGGCTGAGTAATCCCGTCAGCAGTACACCGATCACGGCGCCCACAATGAAGCGAAGCCTTTCGCGTCCGTCGATACCTAACGGTGCGGGCCAGAAATGGCGCAACCACCGGGCTAGACGCACCCGCATGGATTGGGAAGTGGACGATGAAGATGGGGCTGATGAAAGGGGCATGAAGCAATCGGAAACATGCGGTTTGCCCGCCTTCCGGCGAGACGGGGCGCAGCCCCTTCAAGAGCAGGCAACACCGGCCTCCAGAGTTACCCATGCCTCCATTTTGCAGGGCATTGAAGCACTCCCATCCAGAGAGCCCCCACACTCGCGGCCAAACAACCCGTCAGGGCTTTCAGAACCGTGCCTATGCTCGAAACTACTGATACCGGAGGCTCAAATAGCTGCCCACAGCAAAAATCACACGATCTATACTGCACAAAAAGCACAAAACTGCACTTTAATTCATGAACTTGGTTCTATGTCCGTCAAGCAGCCCTTGGTAAACCCATCATCGGCGAGCCTCTGCCGCCGGGCCCGGTTGCAGTCCTCGGGCACCTCGCAATGTGGGAGCCCCTTGCCCAACGGTACGGGTAACCCATAGGTATTCACCACCGAATGCTTGCAGTAAATTACTTTAAGCCTAAACAAAGGAGACAAGTCCAATGACCACCCGCCGCCTCGTCATCAGCCGTAGCGCCGCCCTCGTGGGCGCCGCATCTACAGGGCTGTTGCTGCCCTCCATCGTGCGTGCGCAAAGCGGCAAGGTGCGCGTGGGCTTCATGCTGCCCTACACCGGTACCTTTGCACAACTGGGGGTCGCCATCGAAAACGGCGTGCGCCTGGCCATAGACCAGCAGGGTGGCAAGCTCGGCGGTCGCGAGATCGAATGGTTCAAGGTGGACGACGAGTCCGAGCCCAGCAAGGGTGTCGAGAACGCGAGCAAGCTGGTGCAGCGCGACAAGGTGGATGTGCTGATTGGCACCGTGCATTCAGGTGTGCAGATGGGCATTCAGAAGGTGGCGCGCGATACGGGGGTTCTCAACCTGATTCCCAACGCCGGCGTGCATGCCGCCACGCGCGCACTGTGTGCCCCCAACGTTTTCCGTACTTCGTTCAGCAATTCCCAGCCCACGCTGGCCCTGGGCAAAGCCATGGTCGAAAAGGGCCACAAGAAGGCTGTGTGGATCACCTGGAAATACGCGGCAGGGGACGAAGCCTTCGAAGGCTTCAAGCAAAGCTACACTGCAGCCGGCGGCACCATCGTGAAGGAACTGGGTCTGCCCTTCCCCAACGTGGAATTCCAGGCGCTGCTGACCGAAATCGCCGCTCTCAAGCCCGACGCCGTGGCCTGCTTCTTCGCGGGCGGCGGTGCTGCCAAGTTCATCAAGGACTATGCGGCCGCAGGCCTCAAGGACAAGATTCCGCTGTACGGCTCGGGCTTCCTCACCGAAGGCGTGCTGGACGCTGCCGGCCCCGCTGCCGAAGGCATCATCACGACCATGCACTACAGCGACTCGCTGGACACACCGCGCAACAAGCAATTCCGCCTGGAATACGCCAAGGCCTTCCGCAGCCAGCCCGATGTGTACGCGGTACAGGGCTACGACACCGGCCTTCTGCTGGTGCAGGGCGCCAACGCCGTCAAGGGCGACCTGTCCGCCAAGGCTGCCATCATCAAGGCGATGGAAAGCGCCACCATCGACAGCCCGCGCGGCAAGTGGACGATGAGCAAGGCACACAACCCCGTGCAGGACATCTACCTGCGCCGCGTCGAGAACAAGGAAAACAAGGTGATTGGCATTGCCGCCAAGGCCCTGGCCGACAGCGGTGCCGGCTGCCGCATGGGCTGACGCGCTCACCCCACTGCCCGGGGCACGGCGCGTGCTGGACTTCGGGTCCGGTCCGCCCCGCAGCTTTGACACAATGCATTGATGGACTGCCGCCATGGCAGGCCTGTCTGCTGTGCGCCCGGACTTTGCGGCCACCTTGCCTTCCACCCAATCCTATGTCGCTCAGTACCTACCTGCTCTACCTTGCCGCAGTGGCCCTGCTGGTTCTTTCGCCCGGCCCGACGATGCTCATGTGCATGACCAATTCTCTGCAGCACGGCCCGCGCAAGGCCCTCGCCGCTGCTGCAGGCAGCGTGACGGCAGTGCTGGGCACCATGTTGCTTTCGGCCCTGGGCCTTGGCGCATTGCTGGCGGCATCGGAAACCGCCTTCTGGGTGCTCAAGGCTGCCGGCGCGGCGTATCTGATCTGGCTTGGCATCAAGACGTTTCGCAGCCAGACAACGGTGTTCGACGAGATGCCCGCAAACAGCACGCAGACCAAGGCCGTGGTGCCTGCGCGCAAGCTCTACATCCAGGGTCTGATCGTGGGCGGCAGCAACCCCAAGGCCCTGCTGTTCTTCACGGCGTTCTTCCCCCAGTTTCTGGACCCGACCGCCGCATGGGCACCGCAGTTTGCCGTGCTGGCAAGCACCTTTGTGGCTTTTGAATTCACGGTTCTCACGCTGTGTGCACTGGGTGTAGCACGGCTGGCACCCGTTTTGCGCTCTGGCGCACGCATGCGCTGGTTCAACCGCATTTCGGGCGGCCTGTTCACGTTGATGGGCACCCTTTTGCTGGCGACACGCCGCGCTACCTGATCCCCTGTCTGTTTGCCCACCATGGACTTCGCCACTTTCCTGATCCAGTTGCTCAACAGCGTGCAGTACGGGCTGCTGCTGTTCATGCTGGCCGCCGGCCTCACGCTGATTTTCGGAATCATGGGGGTGGTGAATCTGGCGCACGGCAGCTTTTACATGCTGGGGGCTTACCTGGGCTATTCGCTGTCGGGCCACTTTGGCAGCCTCACGCTGGCCATCCTGGGGGGCGCCGGGCTGGCCGTGTTGTTTGGCCTGGCGCTGGAGTGGCTGCTGTTTCGCCACTTCTACCACCGCGACCACCTGGACCAGGTGCTGCTGACCTTCGGCCTCATCTACATCTTTGAGGAACTGCGCTCCATCCTCTGGGGGGACGACGTGCACGGCGTCCCGATTCCAGCGATGCTGGACTGGTCCATTCCGCTCACCGACACCCTTTCCTACCCGGTCTACCGGCTGTTCATCTCCGGCGTCTGCATGGCGCTGGCGCTGGGCCTGTACCTGCTGATCTCCAAAACGCGGCTGGGCATGAAGATCCGCGCAGGCGCCTTCAACCGCGACATGGCCGAATCGCTGGGGGTGAACATCAAGCTGATCCACGCCATCGTCTTTGCGCTGGGCGTGGGCCTGGCGGCCGTCGCGGGCATGGTGGCCGCGCCGGTATCCAGCGTCTATCCCAACATGGGCTCGTCCGTTCTCATCATGTGTTTTGTGGTGGTGGTGATCGGCGGCATAGGTTCCGTGCGTGGCGCCCTGATCTCGGCCCTGCTTGTGGGGCTGGTGGACACCTTTGGCAAGGTGTTGCTGCCATCGATGGCCGGAATGCTGGTCTACATGCTGATGGCGGCCGTGCTGCTGTGGAAACCCGAAGGCCTGTTCAAACAATGATGACCCCGATGCTTGCCACTGTCACTTCGCGCTCTTCCCACGCCATACAAGCTTCACAGCCCGGCGCCCCCCTATGAGCACCCCCCGCGCCCATATCGAAGTGTTGCCGCGCAGCGTGCAATTCGCGCTGGCACTGGGGCTGGCTGCGCTGCTGCTGTTCCCGGTCGTCGGCAGTGATTTCTACGTGCAGATGGTCACACGCATGATGATCATGGCCATCTTCGCAATGAGCCTGGATCTGCTGCAGGGCGTGACTGGCCTGGTGTCGCTGGGCCACGCCGCCTACTTTGGGGTGGCGGGCTATGCCCTCGCCTTTCTCACACCCGCCGATACGCCGGTGAGCCTCTGGTGGTCGCTGCCCCTGGCGGTGGCGGGTGCCGGGCTGGTGGCGCTGGTCATCGGCTTCTTCGTGGTGCGCACGCACGGCATCTACTTCATCATGGTCACCATGGCGTTCGCACAGATGGTGTTCTATCTGTTCTTCGACAACAAGGTGCTGGGCGGATCGGACGGGCTGTACATCAATTTCCGGCCCGACGCCTCCATCTTTGGCTGGCTGCCGTTCGACCTTGAAGGCCGAAAGACCTTCTACTACTTCACGCTGGCGCTGGTGATCTTGGTTTACGTGCTGCTGCGCCGCCTGCTCTGGAGCCCGCTGGGCCGAGCCCTGTCGGGCATTCGCATCAACGAACATCGCATGCGCGCCATGGGTTTTGGCACGCGCGGCTACAAACTCACCGCGTTCACCGTGGCAGGTGCGCTTGCCGGGCTGGCAGGCTACCTGTGGGGCGCGCAGACAGGCTATGTGAACCCGGAGCTGATGGGCTTTCACATGAGCGCCCACGCCATCATGATGATCATCCTGGGTGGCATGGGCAATTTTGCCGGGGCCATCGTGGGCGCCTTTGCCTTTGAGTATCTCCTGCATGTGTTCAAGGACATCACCAAACACTGGCAGCTGCTGATGGGCGGTTTTATCGTGCTGGTGGTGGTGGCAGCGCCGCGTGGGCTGCTGGGCATGCTGGGGCAGCGCCGGGCCGCCAAGGCGCAGGAGGATTCTCACCATGGCTGATGCTCTGCTCTCGGCCCGCCAGCTCACCAAACGCTTCGGAGGCCTGGCCGCTGTCAACGGCGTATCGTTGGACCTGTGGCGTGGTCAGATCCATGCCGTGATCGGCCCCAACGGCGCGGGCAAGTCCACACTGACCAACCTGCTCTCGGGCGACCTTCCACCGAGCGCGGGCCAAGTGCAACTTGGCAGCACCGATGTGACCGGCTGGGCGCCCGAACGCATCTCGCGCCAGGGCCTGGGGCGCAGCTACCAAAAAACCAACATCTTTTTGCCGCTCACAGTGCATGAAAACGTGCGCCTGGCCGCGCAGTCGCGCGATGCGCAGCAGCCCTGGAACCCGCTGCGCTGGTGGCAGGACACACGTGCAAACACTATCAAAAACAGCGCTACCAACGCCCGCCTGGAAAGCGCTATTGAGCTTTCTGGCTTGAAAGACCGGCGCATGGCGATTGCCGGCGCCATGAGCCACGGCGAGCAGCGCCAGTTGGAGATCGCCATGACCTTGGCCACGGAGCCCCAGGTGCTGCTGCTCGACGAGCCCCTGGCGGGCATGGGCGTGGCCGAAGCGGAACGCATGGTCGAGCTGCTGCAGCGCCTCAAACCCGCCCACGCCATCATGCTGGTGGAGCACGATATGGATGCCGTGTTTGCGCTGGCTGACCGTCTCACGGTGATGGTCAACGGCGAGGTGATTGCGCATGGCACACCGCCCGAGGTGCGCGCCGATGCCACCGTGCAGGCGGCCTACCTCGGAGAGGACCACTGAGATGACCACTCCATGGATCGATGCCAAGGGCATCCACACCTTCTACGGCAGCAGCCACATCCTGCACGGCATTGATTTCACCGTGGGCCAGGGCGAAACCATCGGCCTCATGGGCCGCAACGGCATGGGCAAGAGCACCCTGCTCAAGTCCCTGATGGGCCTGATCAAGCCCCGCTCTGGCAGCGTGGCCGTGGCGGGCCGCGATATGACGGGCAAGCCACCCTATGAGGTGGCGCGCCTGGGCATCGCGTACGTGCCGGAAGGCCGTGGCATCTTTGGCAACCTGAGCGTGGTCGAGAACCTGCAGATGGCCGCGCGCGCCGGCACACGCGGCCAGCGCGACTGGACCTACGAGCGTGTGCTGGAGACCTTCCCGCGCCTGAAGGAGCGCCTCGGCCACGGCGGCCAGCAGCTCAGCGGGGGCGAGCAGCAGATGCTGACCATTGGCCGCGCGCTGATGACCAACCCGGATGTGCTCATCCTCGACGAGGCCACCGAAGGCCTGGCCCCGCTGATCGCCCGCGAGATCTGGCGCATCTGCAGCCTGATCAAGGACAGCGGCATCAGCAGCGTCATCGTGGACAAAAACTGGAAACACGTCACGCAGATCACCGACCGCAACATCATCCTGGTCAAGGGCCAGGTGGTGTTCGAGGGCAGCTCCGACGCATTGCACGCGCAGCCGCAACTGCTGGACCAGTACCTCGGGGTATGAGAATGCGGCCGATGGCGCCCCGCCGATAGAATCGTCCGCTTTCGTCTTCGAGGGGTTCGCCCGTGTCCGATCGCCTGGCAGTTCTGCCGCAATACCTCCTGCCCAAGCAGGCACTGACCACCCTGGCTGGCAAATTTGCGTCGGCCCAGTTGGGCGGACTGACCACCTCGGTGATCCGCCGCTTTGTGGCCCGCTACAACGTCAACATGGCCGAGGCCGCCAACCCCGACATCACCAGCTACGCATCGTTCAACGACTTCTTCACGCGTGCGTTGAAACCCGGGGCCCGCCCGCTGGCGGCGGCAGACCTGATCTGCCCCGTGGATGGCGCCATCAGCCAGTTTGGCCCCATCGCGAAGGACCAGATTTTCCAGGCCAAGGGGCACACCTATTCCACCACCGCGTTGGTGGGCGGCGATGCGGAAGCAGCAGCCCGTTTTGACAACGGCCACTTCGCCACGCTGTACCTGAGCCCGCGCGACTACCACCGGATCCACATGCCCTGCGCGGGCGAGCTGACGCGCATGGTGCATGTGCCGGGCGATCTGTTTTCGGTGAACCCGACCACGGCGCGAGGTGTGCCCGGCCTGTTCGCGCGCAATGAACGCGTGGTGTGCTTTTTTGAGTCGGCCCAGGGGCCTTTTGTGCTGGTGCTGGTAGGCGCCACCATCGTGGGCAGCATGGCCACCGTGTGGCACGGGCAGGTCAACCCGCCACGCACGGGCACGCTACGGCAGTGGGACTACGCCAAAGGTCAGGTCAGCCTGCTGCAGGGTGAAGAAATGGGCCGCTTCCTGCTCGGCTCCACGGTGGTGATGTTGTTTCCCCAGGGGCCACTGCAATTCAACCCGCAGTGGGCTCCGATGCGGGCGATTCAGCTGGGCGAGGCCATGGCACAGCGCGGGGCGGTCTGAGCGACCGCAGCCTTGCGACAGGCAAAGGGTGGTAAGCACCCTGCCCTGTGCACCAGCCCGTCAGATCCGGTCCGGGACGCGCGTCAGCTGAAAAGCGGTGGGGGCCAGTTGCAGGGTGTCAGGGTGCACGGCAGTGTCGTTGCCCACCAGATAGATCATCAGCGCATTGCGGCGGATGACCACATGGCTGACCGTTTCGCGCTGCTGCTTCCACTGGACGGAAGCGCCAGGCTTGAAATGGGGCATGTAGTAATAGGCGGTTGGATCCATGGTGTGCGGCTCCTTCCGCTTGAGTGGACCAACAGGGAGCCCCCTCAGCGGCCTGGTGCCGACCGCTGAGCCATGGTAGCACCGAACCCCCATCAACAGTGAGAGGGTTAGCTCACAAGCTTGAGCAAGCTCAAGCCTTTGATGCGGACGTGGCGAAGGCCAGCGCCGCAGTCAACATGCGCTGCAGATGGGGCTGGACAAGCGCCGCAACCTCAGGCAGATAGCCAAATGGCAAGGCCTCCTGCATGTAGCTGCACTGTGTCATTTCCAGCTGGATGGCATGCACGCCTTGCTCTGGCTGGCCGTAGTGGCGTGTGATGTGCCCGCCCTTGAAACGGCCGTTGAGTACGGCGGTGTAGCCAGTGGCTTGTTGTGCAATCGACAGCAGTTCTTGCGCCAGGGCGGGGTTGCAGCTTTCGCCATCGGCCGTGCCCAGGTTCAGGTCGGGCAGCTTGCCCTCAAAAAAGCGTGGCAGTACCGAGCGGATGGAATGCGCATCCCATAGCACCGCCACGCCATGCCGGGCCCTGATGCGGTCCAGCTCGGCACGCAGTTGTGCATGGTATGGCACCCACACCGCATCGCGCCGCGCCGCCACCTCAGCATCATCCGGCACATCCCCTTGGGCGTAGATGGGCGTGTCATCAAAGGTATCGACCGGGCACAGGCCGGTGACGCTCTGGCCGGGATACAGGCTGGTGCCGTCAGGCGGGCGGTTCAGATCGACCACATACCGCGAATGCGTGGCCACAAGAACAGAGGCACCCAAGTCTTTGGCAAAGCCATACAGCCGCTCCATATGCCAGTCGGTGTCGGGCACCTGGCGGGCCTCGTCGGTAAAGCGGGCCGCCAGCGCCGGGGGCACATAGGTGCCCGCGTGGGGCATGGACACTAGCAGTGGTGCGGTACCGGGGTAGAGAACAAAAGGTGGTGGAGAGGTATCAGTCATCACAAATCCAAAGGTATGGGTTCAATCTGGCGCGATGGTGGCGGAACGCGCGGTCACAAACGCATGGGCAGCACCATCGTGCAGTGCGTGCCGGCCAGCAGCGATGCGCCGCTGGCCCGCCACCCACACACTGTCAATGGCGGAGGTGCGGTGGCTGCCAAACACATGGGCCGACAGCATGCTGTGCGCGGGCAGATCGCGCAGCGCCACATGCTGCGCATTGAGAGCCACCAGGTCGGCCTGCTGCCCCACTGCGATGCCGCCAATGGCGCGCCCTGCGGCCTGCGACCCGCCTGCAACGGCCTGCAAGGTCATGGCCGTCGCAACCTCGGGTTGCGCTGCATTGGCAAGCACATTGCGCTGGCGCAGCGACAGGCGCTGGCCGTATTCGAGCATCAGCAGTTCCTCGGCCGCGTTCACGCAGGCATGGCTGTCAGAGCCCACGCCCCAATGGCCGCCGTGCTGCAGCCACAGCGGCATGTCGAAGATGCCGTCGCCCAGGTTGGCTTCCGTGGTGGGGCAGATGCCAGCCACAGCACCCGTGCGGGCAGCATCGGCGTATTCCTGCGGCGTCATGTGCGTGGCATGCACCAGGCACCAGCGCTCATTCACTGGCGCGTGCTCCAGCAGCCACTGCACAGGGCGCTGGCCGCTCCAGGCAATGCAGTCATCCACCTCCTGCGTCTGCTCAGCAATGTGGATGTGGATAGGGGCCTCGGGGTTGAGCGCCGTGAGGCCCTGCACCGCAGCGGCCAGGCTGTCGGGCGGCACTGCACGCAGCGAGTGCGGTGCAAGACCCAAAACAGCCCCTTGCGCCTGTGCAGCGGGCGTGAGCCGCTCCAATAATGAGAGCATGTTATCCGTGCTGCGGATGAACCGGGCCTGGTCTGCACGCGGCGGCTTGGCGCCAAACCCGCTGGTCTGGTACAGAACCGGCAGCAGCGTGATGCCCATGCCCGCGTTGCGCGCTGCGCGCAGCAATGCCTGCGACAGCGTGGCATCGTCGGCATACGGTGTGCCATCCTGGTCGTGGTGCACGTAATGGAACTCGCACACCGACGTGTAGCCTGCCTCCAGCATCTCCACATACAGCCAGGTGGCGATGGCCTCCAGAGACTCGGGCGTGATGCGTGCGGCAAAGCAGTACATCAGGTTGCGCCAGCTCCAGAAGCTGTCCTGACTTTCCCCCCTGTACTCGGTGAGGCCCGCAAACGCGCGCTGGAAGGCGTGCGAATGCAGGTTGGGCATACCAGGCAGCACAGGCCCTGGGGCCACGGGAGTGCCCTGTGGCACAACGGCATCCGGTGCGACGGTGCAAAGGCGCCCAGCCTCATCCCATTGCAGCAGTACATTGCGCGCCCAGCCGGTGGGCAGCAGGGCGTTCGGGGCAAACAGCTCATTCATTGATCACGCTCCAGAAGGGTAGGCGCTGCGCCAGAAGGCTTCCAGTGCTTCGCAAAAAGCCTGCGGCGCCTCGTCAGGCCACATATGGGTGGCCTGAGGCACCACCAGATGGCGCACCTGCGGCACGGCACGCGCCGCAGCGCTGGCGACTTCGCCAAAGACGGGGCGTGTGTCACCGCCCTGGGCAATGCACACAGGCAGCGTGATGGCCGCCAGGTCGGTGGCAGACAGCGGCAGCGGCGGCGTCTGCGACATGATGCGCGGCAGCGTGTGCGCGTTGTCCAGTTGCACGGCGCGCCGCTCTGCAGGCTGGCGGTCAAAGTACCCCGGCGACTGGCCCGAGGCATCCATGAGGATGCGGGTAGCAGCGGCCAAATCACTCCGCAACACGGCCTCGGCCAACGGGCCGTACATGAGCTGTGCATCGGCCTGAAAGCGTGCCAGCGCTTCCGGCTCCTGCAGATAGGTAGGAAAGCCTGGCTCGTACACGAACACGCTGCGCAGCCGCGTGGCGTGGTGCCGCGCCATGTACAAAGCGGCATGTGCTGAATACGACCAGGCCACCAGATGCACCGGGCCCTGGCCCCATGCGTCGATGGCCTGCACGAGGTCGTCCAGATGCGTGGCCAGCCCAAAGGGCGGGCCATCGTCGGGCCAAGCCTCCGTACCAAAGTAGCGCAGCGTGACGGCCAGTGTGTTCCAGCGCGCAGCCAGATGGATCTGGTGGGCCGACCACATCCGCGCATCGGCCAGCGCACCGTGCACCAGCAGCACGGGCGCCCCCTGCCCTTGCTGGCGCCCGTGCATGGGGCCCAAGCGCAGCTCCGATACAGCCATGCTCATGCCTCACTCCTTGCCCTTGCAATACGCCCTTGCCGCACGATGGTGCAGTCGGGCTTTTGGCCCAACCAGTAGGCCAGCTCGGCCGCCTCGCCCACAGACCACAGCACAAAATTGGCGGGCCTGCCAGAAGCGATGAGGCCGTGAGAATCTTGCAAGCCCAGCGCGCGCGCGGCATGGGTGGTGATACCAGCCAGCGCCTCGGGCACCGTCAGGCGGAACAGCGTGCAGGCCATGTTGGCCATGAGCAGCAAGCTGAGCGCTGGCGATGTGCCCGGGTTGTGGTCGGTGGACACCGCCATGGGCACGCCGGCTTCCCGCAGCTGCGCAATGGGCGGCAGGTGCGTGTCGCGCAGCGTGTAGTAGGCACCGGGCAGCAGCACGGCCACGGTCCCTGCGGCCTTCATGGCAGCGATGCCGTCGGCCGAAAGGTGCTCGATGTGGTCGCACGACAGCGCGCCGTAGCGTGCTGCCAGCGCCGAGCCGCCCATGTCCGACAGCTGCTCGGCATGCAGCTTGACGGGAATGCCCAGCTTTTGCGCAGCCTGGAAGACTTGGCTTGTCTCGGCCAGCGTGAAGGCGATGCGTTCGCAGAACACATCCACCGCATCCACCAGGCCCTCGGCGGCCAGTGCGGGCAGCATCTCCTTGCAGACCAGATCGACATAGGCCTGGCTACGGCCTGCGTACTCGGGCGGCAGCGCGTGCGCGCCCAAAAAGGTGGTGCGCACCGTCACGCCAAACGCCTCGCCCAGACGGCGGGCCACGCGCAATTGCTTGCGTTCGTTCTCCAAGGCCAGGCCGTAGCCGGACTTGATCTCGATGGCGCATACGCCTTCGGCCAGCAGGGCCTGCAGGCGCGGCGCAGCCTGGTCAAAGAGTTCGTCTTCGGTGGCAACGCGCGTGGCCTTCACCGACGACACAATGCCCCCACCCGCCTTGGCCACTTCTTCATAGGTGGCACCGGCCAGGCGCATGGCGAATTCGTTGGCACGCTGGCCACCATAGACCAGGTGCGTGTGGCAGTCCACCAGCCCGGGGGTGGCGAGCGCGCCCCGCGCATTATGGCGCGGCAATGCCTGGTAGGCGGCAGGCAACTGCGCCTCGGGCCCCACCCAGGCCATCTGGCCTTGCTGCACCACCACGCAGGCGGGCTGGCCCTCGGGCACGGGCACATCGGCCACCCACAGGCCGGGCGCGGGTTTCAGGTTCTGCCACACGCCATCGGCGTTCTGGCTGGCGGCCCATCCGTTGTGGTGACTGGGGTTGTCCTTGTTTTGCATCTGCCTGCCCACCCGTGGGCTCCGTGTTGAATGCTATATAAATAATAGCTACCAGCGCTTATCCATCAAGCGGTGGCGGCCATTTTTATTCAAATTTTGGGGGCTGCACCGCGCTGCAAGGCGATCCAGACCAGTGCGGGCGCATCGGCGTCGGCCCCCGCATGCAGCGGCTCCAGTTGGCCCGGCGTTGCACCACCCTCGCCCGCCCACCAAAAGCCCTGCCCTGCCGCCAGCCCGCGCGGCCCGGCGCCCTGCGCCACCCATTGCCAATCGCCCTGCAGCACCAGGCACAGGCCTGCGGGCGTGTCGCCGGGCGACTGCGCATCGCTTACCACCTGCAGCGGGCCCTGCCACAGGCCCCGCCGTTGCATGAGGTTGAAGTCCTTGGAAGTGCCGCCCAGCATGGCGCCATCCACCGCGTCATCGCCCGAAAAAGCAAACGGCTTCCAGCGCTGCTCCAGCCGGTGCTCCCAGCCCGGGCTGCGCAGGTGCAAGCCGTCACCGGCCAGCAGCATGATCTGGCGGTCGATGGCCGGGAAGACCGAGAACGGCCCGGGCCGGTCCACCGTCGCGAGGCTCACGCGCCACTCGAAGCTGTTCATGTCCGCGCCGGGGGGCCAGCAGGCCAGCTCCTGCGTGCTGCCACCGCCGTTTTTCCAGGGCATGCTGGGCGTGGTTGCCAGATCAAAAAATTGCATTGCCATCGGTGTCGTTGTCGTTGTTGTCGTCGTGTTCATCAATCAGGATGTTGCGGTGGTCGGCTCTGCACCCGTGACCAGCAGCGGGAACAGCGGATGGTCCATCTCCGCGCCAGCGGGCAACTCATCGGCCAGGCCCGGAAACTCGGGCGAGGTTTTCCAGGGCCGCGGCGCGTGGCGCGTGTCGTCGCCCAAAAACCTCACCGAGAACACGCGGCGCCGGTTGCTCCCTTCCACCCCACCCGCCGCATGCAGCGTGAGCATATGAAAGCACACCACATCGCCGGGCTCGATTTCCCAGCCGACGATGGGAAAAGCATCGCGGTTGGCCTCAACATTGGGCAGGTCCTGCAGGCTGCCTTCGGGGAACCACTTCGCCTGGTTGTCCATGAAGGTGCGCGGCATGAGCCATGGGCCCTTGTGTGAACCCGCCACAAATTCGAGCGTGGCCGCACGCGACACCGGGTCCACCGGTATCCACATGCTGATGTTCTGCATGCCGTCGATGTTGTAGTACGGCTGGTCCTGGTGCCACGGCGTACGCTGGCGCGTGCCAGGTTCCTTCACCAGCAGGTGATCGTGGTACAGGCGCACCGTGCGCGACTGCATCAGACGCTGCGCGGCGAGCGCCAGCGGAGTTTCGCGCACAAAGCGGCCGAACTGCGGAATGTCCTGCCAGTTGCAGAAGTCCTCGAAGAAACGGCCTGGGTCATCGGGACGACTGGCCACCTTGGCCCGAGGGCTGGGTGCGGCCAGGTTGGCATCGATGCCATCGCGCAGCAGTGCCACCTCATCGCGCGTGAGCAACTGCTTGATGCAGATGGCGCCGTCGCGGTCAAAACGCGCAATGTCGTCTGCGGTCAGGCGCTCCTGCAAGCGCTGCTGAAAGCGTGCTGGCAAGGGTGTGTCCAAAGCAGATGAAGGCTGGGGCATCGGGGTTGTCTCCTTGATTGTTATTGACCATGGTGCACCACGCCGCTCCCAGCCTCAGGCCTCAGGCGCGCGTGAGCACGGCTTGCAGGAAAGAGCGCGTGCGCTCCTGCGTCGGGTTGGTGAAGATGGTGGCAGGTTCACCGGACTCGATGATCCCGCCGCCGTCCATCACCACCACCACGTCGCCCACCTCGCGTGCAAAGTCCATTTCGTGCGTGACCACCATCATGGTCATGCCTTCGCTGGCCAGCAGCTTCATGACCTGCAGCACCTCGCCCACCAGCTCGGGGTCCAGCGCTGAGGTGGGCTCGTCGAACAGCATCACGCGCGGCTCCATGGCCAGCGCGCGGGCAATGGCCACACGCTGCTTCTGTCCGCCCGACAGGCTGGCGGGCATGGCCGTGGCTTTGTGCGCCAGGCCCACCTTGGCCAGCAGGGCCTGGGCACGCTCCTCGGCCTCCTTGCGCGACAGGCCGTGCAGCTTGCGTGGGCCCAGCGTCACGTTGTCAAGCACCGACAGATGCGGGAACAGGTTGAACGACTGGAACACCATGCCCACCTCCTCGCGCAGCGCGTTGAGGTCATGGTCGGGCAACATGCGGCCGTCTTGCACCAGTGTGCGGCCACAAATCTCGACCGTGCCGCCTTCGGGCTGCTCCAGGCCGTTGCAGCAGCGCAAAAAAGTGCTCTTGCCCGAGCCGCTGGGCCCGATGACCACCACCACCTGCGACGGCAGCACATCAAAGTCGATGCCATTCAGCACCACGTGGCTGCCAAACGACTTGCGCAGTCCGCGAATGCGCACGATGGGCTCGGCGGACGGGCTTGCTCCGGTCATCACAGAATTTTTCTTCATTGCACCATCCCCCCGGCACGCAGGCGCAGCTCCATGCGGCGCAGCACCAACGAAGTGACACCCGTGAGGATGAAATACACCACCGCAATTGCCAGGTACACCTCCAGCGAACGGTACGACACGCTGATGATCTTCTGCCCTTCGTGCATCAGGTCGTGGATGGTGAGAAGCGACACCAGCGCCGAGTTCTTGATCAGCGCGATGAACTCATTGCCCAGCGGCGGAATCATGCGCACCACGGCCTGTGGCAGCACCACGGTGCGCATGGCCAAGCCCGAAGACATGCCGATGGAACGCGCGGCCTCCATCTGCCCCTTGTCGATGGACTGGATGGCGCCGCGCACCACCTCGGACACATAGGCGCCCGAGTAGATGCCCAGGCCGATCACGCCACACACGAAGGCAGGCAGGAGGATGCCAAACTGAGGCAGGCCAAAGAACAGGATGAACAGCTGCACCAGCAGCGGCGTGCCCCGGATGGCGGCCACGTAGGCGGTGCACAGGGCGTAGACCACGCGGCGCTTGGGGTTCAGGCGGCCAATGCCCACCAGCAGGCCCATGACGCAGCCCAGCAGCAGCGAGGCGGCCGTGATTTCCACAGTGACCAGCGCACCCGCCAGCAACTGGGGCAACCCGGCCCAGACAGGAGAAAAATCGAGTTCCATGGCTCAGTTCGGCAACGTGTGGCTGCGGTTTACTTGGCAGCGCTGTTGTTGAACCACTTCTTGACGATGGCCGCATAGGTGCCGTCTGCCTTGAGCTTGGTGATGGCACCGTTGACGGCCTTCGTCAGCTCGGGCGTGTCCTTGCGCAGGGCCATGCCGTACTCTTCGGTGGTGAGCTGCTCGTCGAGCACGCGCAGGCCAGGACGGGTGCGCACATACTGGAAGGCGGCAGGCTTGCCGGTCACAGCGGCATCAGCGCGGCCGATGTCCACCAAGTTGAACATCTCCTGGTTCTTTTCGACCTCGACACGCTGCACCTTGGGGAATTTTTCGGTCAGGTACGACACCGACTTGGTACCCACCTGCACGCTGACCTTTTTGCCGTCCAGGTCGGCGAGCTTGTTGATGGCCTTGTTGTCGGCCTTCACCATCACCACCAGGCCACCGGCGTAGTAGGAGTCGGTGAAGTCAACCACCTTCTTGCGCTCGTCGGTGATGTAGATGGCCGATACCGCCATGTCAAAACGCTTGGATATCAGGCCGGGGATCAGGCCCTTGAAGTCGATGTCCACCCATTCGACCTGCTTGCCCATGGTCTTGGCAATGGCCTCCACCAGCTCGATGTCAAAGCCCGTGCGTTTGCCGTTCTCGACAAACTCCATGGGTGGGAACGTGGCATCGGTGCCCACACGCAGGACGTTGTCCTGGGCCTGTGCACCCGTGGTGCAAAAGGCGGCGGCGGCCAGGCTGGCCAAAAGAAGGTTGCGACGAAGTTTCATGGGGAAAGCTCCTGGGGAGGGGTGAGGGAAATCAGGGAGAAATGAGCTGGCGGGAGATGCGCGCCGCGGCGACGACGGCCATGCCGGTGAGTGCGGCCTCCTGCCCCTGGGCTCGCAAGATCGGGGCCATCAGGGTGATGGCCCCGGCCGCCTGCCGGGGAGAGCCGAACACCGGCACGCTGACGCCCCAGACACCGGCATCCACCTCGCCGGAGCTGACGGCATAGCCCGCCTTGGCAATGGCCTCCAGCTCGGTCAGCGCCACCTGGCGCTCAGCAGTGTCTGCGCCGTAGTGCAGGTCCAGAATGGCATTGCGCGTGGCCGGGGCCACATGGGCGAGCAGGCACTTGGCGGAGGCACCCGCGCGCAGCGGCACGCTGCGCCCTTTTTCAAACGAGCAGCGCAGGGCCTGCGTGCTGTCCACCATGTCCAGGCACACCACGCTGTCATTCACGGCCACCACCAGCCCCACGCTTTCGTGGGACTGCCGGGCCAGGGCCTGCATGTCCGGCCGCGCGTGGTGCACCAGGTGCGACGCCATGTCAAAGCCCAGGGCCAGTTGCAGGCTCAGCGGCCCGGGCGCGTAGTGCCCGCTGCTCTCCAGCACAAAGCCCCACTGCTTGAGCCGCGCCAACTGGCGGTACAGCGTGCTGCGCGCCAGGCCCGTGGCCTCCATCAACTCGGCCGCCGACATGGGCTGCCCATGTTGCGCCAGCACCGCCAGCACGTGCAGAACACGGTCGGCGGCGGCAACGGAGGTTGGTCCACGGGTGGGCATGGACTCAGTATCAAAGGATTGCAGCGGCATTCAAACCCAACATTCCCAACGACTGGGAATGCAGTTCCCTTTTTTCACATTCCTGTCATTCCCTCCCTCGCCCCTTCACTTCACCATGGGCAGCTTCAGGCCCTGCTTCTTGGCCGTCTCCACGGCCAGTTCATAGCCAGCATCGGCATGGCGCATCACGCCGCTGCCGCAGTCGTTGACCAGCACGCGCGCCAGGCGCTCGGCCGCGTCATCGGTTCCGTCGGCCACGATGACCATGCCCGAGTGCTGCGAGTAGCCCATGCCCACGCCGCCGCCGTGGTGCAGGCTGACCCAGGTGGCGCCACCCGAGGTGTTGAGCAGCGCGTTGAGCAGCGGCCAGTCGCTCACGGCGTCGGTGCCGTCCTTCATGCCTTCGGTCTCGCGGTTGGGGCTGGCCACGCTGCCGGTGTCCAGGTGGTCACGGCCGATCACGATGGGTGCCTTGAGTTCGCCGTTCTTCACCATCTCGTTGAAGGCCAGGCCCGCAATGTGGCGCTCGCCCAGGCCCAGCCAGCAGATGCGCGCGGGCAGGCCCTGGAAGGCAATGCGCTCGCCCGCCATGTCGAGCCAGCGGTGCACGTGCTTGTTCTCGGGGAACAGCTCCTTGATCTTGGCGTCGGTCTTGCGGATGTCTTCCGGGTCGCCGGAGAGCGCCACCCAACGGAACGGGCCCTTGCCTTCGCAGAACAGCGGGCGGATGTACGCGGGCACAAAGCCGGGGAAGTCGAATGCGTCCTTCACGCCTTCGTCAAACGCCACCTGGCGGATGTTGTTGCCGTAGTCCACCACCGGAATGCCCACGTGCTGGAAGTCGAGCATGGCCTGTACATGCACGGCGCAGGACTTGGCAGCGGCCTTCTTCAGCACCTCATGCTGGGTCACGTCCTGCTGCGCGGCACGCCACTGCGCCACCGTCCAGCCTGCGGGCAAGTAGCCGTTGACGAGGTCGTGGGCCGAAGTTTGATCGGTCACCAGGTCGGGCTTCAAGCCACCGGCCTTGGCGCGGCGCACCAGCTCGGGCAGAATTTCTGCGGCATTGCCCAGCAGCGCAATCGACACCGCCTCTTTGGCTGCGGTGTGCTGCTGGATCAGCTCAAACGCATGGTCGATGTCGCGCGCCTGCTTGTCCACGTAGCGCGTGCGCAAACGGAAGTCGATGCTGCTTTGCTGGCATTCAATGTTGAGCGACACCGCTCCCGCAAACGTGGCCGCGAGCGGCTGTGCACCGCCCATGCCGCCCAGGCCTGCGGTCAGGATCCACTTGCCTTCGAGTGACCCGCCATAGTGCTTGCGGCCCGCCTCGGCAAAGGTTTCGTACGTGCCCTGGACGATGCCCTGCGTGCCGATGTAGATCCAGCTGCCTGCCGTCATCTGGCCGTACATGAACAGGCCCTTCTGGTCCAGCTCGCTGAAGTGCTCCCAGTTGGCCCACTTGGGCACGAGGTTGGAGTTGGCCAGCAGCACGCGCGGTGCGTTGGCGTGGGTCTTGAACACGCCCACGGGCTTGCCGGACTGGATGAGCAGGGTCTCGTCGTCGTTCAGGTCCTTGAGCGAGGCGAGGATCTGGTCATAGCACTCCCAGTTGCGTGCAGCGCGGCCGATGCCGCCGTACACCACCAGGTCCTGCGGGCGCTCGGCCACTTCGGCGTCCAGGTTGTTCTGGATCATGCGATAGGCCGCTTCGGTGAGCCAGCTCTTGCAGGTGAGCTGGCTGCCACGCGGCGCGCGGATCACGCGGCTGGCGTCGTGGCGGGGGTCGGTGTTGGAGGCGGCGGCGATGATGGCGTCGTTGGCATTCATGGTGGGCTCCTGAGAATCAGTGGGTGTGCGTAAAAAAATCAGGCGAAGCTGGGCAGGCATTGCGTGAGCGCGGCAGGCCATGTGGACTGCTGGGCCCATGCGCGCATGGCTTCGATGTCGGTGGCAAGGTAGCGGTCTTGCTCCAGGTAGGCCACGCGCTCGCGGATGGCGGCGAACTGTGCTTCGACGAGCGGAGAGGATTTCAAGCTGCGGTCGAACTCCATGCCCTGCGCGGCCGCCATGGCCTCGATGCCCACCATCACGGCCGCGTTGCGCACCATGTCGCCCAGTCGGCGTGCGCCGTAGGTGGCCATGGAGACATGGTCCTCCTGGTTGGCCGATGTGGGCAGGCTGGTCACGCTGCTGGGGTTGGCCAGGCACTGGTTCTCGGCCGCCAGCGCGGCGGCGGTGACCTGCGCGATCATGAAGCCGGAGTTCACGCCACTGTCGCGGATCAGGAAGGCGGGCAGGCCCGAGAGACCCGGGTCCAGCAGCAGCGACAGGCGGCGCTCGGAGATGGCGCCGATCTCGGCCACGGCGAGCGCAATGATGTCGGCCACAAAGGCGACCGGCTCGGCGTGGAAGTTGCCGCCGGAGATCACGTCGCCGTTGTCGAACACCAGGGGGTTGTCCGACGCGGCGTTCGCCTCGATGGTGAGCACGCGCGCGGCGTGGTGCAGGTTGTCCAGGCACGCGCCCATCACCTGCGGCACGCAGCGAATGGAGTACGGGTCTTGCACGCGGCCGCAGTTGGGGTGCGATGGGTCGATGGCGCTGCCGTCGAGCAAGGCGCGCACAGCGGCAGCCACGGCAATCTGCCCGGCCTGGCCGCGCGCTTCGTGGATGCGCGCATCAAAGGGCTTGACCGAGCCCTTGATGGCTTCGAGTGACAGGCAGCCCGCGACCAGCGCTGCAGCGAACACGCTCTCCGCGCCGAACAGCCCGGCCAGCGCGAGTGAGGTGGACACCTGCGTGCCGTTGAGCAGCGCCAGCCCTTCCTTGGGGCCCAGCACAAACGGCTGCAGGCCGATGGAGCGCATGGCCTCGGCACCCGGCACCATCTTGCCATCCACCTTGGCCTGCCCTTCCCCGATCAGCACACAGGCCAGGTGGGCGAGCGGCGCCAGGTCACCCGATGCGCCGACGGAGCCCTTGGCCGGAATAACAGGAAGCACATTGGCGTTGGCCATGGCCAGCAGCGCATCCACGATCTCAGGCCGGATGCCCGAATGGCCACGCGCCAAGCTGATGGCCTTGGTCGCAAGGATGAGGCGCACCACATCGTCCGCAAGCGCATCGCCCGTGCCCACGCTGTGCGACAGCACCAGGTTGCGCTGCAACTCGGCCAGGCGCTCGTGCGCAATCTTGGTGCTGGCGAGCTTGCCAAAGCCGGTGTTGATGCCATAGACCACCTGGTCTTCGTCCACGATACGCTGCACCGTGGCCAGCGACGCCTGCATGAGGGCCCGCGCGGACGGGTCCAGCGACAATTGCACGGGCGCGGCATAGATGCTGCGCAGCGCGGCCAACGACACATGGCCGGGGAGCAGGGTCAGAGAGGAAGTGGTGGCTTTTGTCATGGCGTTGATCCTGTATATACAAGTAGGTACAAGCGAAAAAATCTGGGGCTTTTGACCAACAGCCATCAACCGGCAACGGGGTTGCCGTCGGCTCGGAAGCGGCTGCCCAAACGGTAGCGGGTGGCAGGGTGCAAACACCGCACCACGGTGATGGGCACCCCGCGCGACCAGGTGCGGCGGGTGAGCAGCAGGCAGGGCTCCTGCGGAGACATCTCCAGCAATGTGGCCTGCTCCGCGGTGGGCATGACGGCATCGACCACATGCTCGATCTGGTCGAAGGGCACGTTGCGCACCAGGTATTCGGAGGGCTGCAGTTGCGTGAAGTCCTGCGCGGCGAACTGAGGCACCTGGCGCGGGTTCACATGGCGGTCTTCGAGCTGCACAGGCAGGCCATCTTCGCGGTGGATGCACAGCGAGTGGAACACCGACTCGCCCGTGCGCAGGTCCAGCGCGGCGGCCACTTCGAGCGTTGCCGAGATGCGCTCTACCGCCAGCACGTCGCAGCGGTAGTCGTGCCCGCGCTGGCGGATCTCGCTCGCGAGGTTGGCGATCTGCAGCAGCGTGGACTGCGGCTTGTCTTCGGCCACAAAGCTACCCACGCCCGCCACGCGCACGATGCGGCCCTGCTCTACCAGCTCACGCAGCGCGCGGTTCACCGTCATGCGCGAGATACCGAACTGGGTGACCAACTCGTTCTCGGACGGCAGGCGGTCGCCCGCGCGCCAGATGCCTTCCTGGATCTTGCGCGAGATGTGGTCCTTGACCTGCTCGTACAGCGCCATGGCCTGCGCGGGCGCAGCCACGGCGGCCACGGCCTTGGCGGGCGTGGCCCTGCGCGGTGCAGTGGCTGCGGTGCGGCGGGATGGACGGGCGCTCATGGGGTGTGCGGGTTCAGGTCAGTGCAGGTCCGCCGCCATGGATTCGGCGCGAATCTCTTCGGTGAGGCGCGCCTTGAGGTCCATGAATTCGGGGCTGGTCTTGATCGTGTAGTGGCGTGGGTGCGGCAGGTCCACCGCCAGCTCGGTCTTGATGCGGCCGGGGCGGGCGCTGAACACGGCCACGCGGTTGGCCATGAAGATGGCTTCGTCGATGTCGTGGGTGACGAAGAGCACCGTCTTGCGCTCGGCCTCCCAGATGCCCAGCAGCAGCTCTTGCATGAGCACGCGGGTCTGGTTGTCCAGCGCGCCGAAGGGCTCGTCCATCAACAAAATCTTGGGGTCGTTGGCGAGCGCGCGCGCAATGGCGGTGCGCTGCTGCATGCCGCCCGACAGCTGCTTGGGAAAATGCTGCTCGAAGCCGCGCAGGCCGACCTTGGCTAGAAAATAGTCGGCGCGCTCTTTCTGCTGCGCCTCGGGCATGCCGCGCTCGCGCAGGCCAAAGCGGATGTTCTGCTCAATGGTGAGCCAGGGGAACAGCGTGTAGCTCTGGAAGACCATGCCGCGCTCGGCGCCGGGGCCTTCGACCGGTGCGCCATCCAGCAGCACGCGGCCGCTGGTGGCGTGGTCCAGCCCTGCCACGATGCGCAGCAGCGTGGACTTGCCGCAGCCCGAAGGGCCGAGGATGGTGACAAAGTCGTTGTCCCGCACTTCAAAGTCCACCGGTTGCAGCGCCTGCGTGCGCTGGCCCTTGGCAGTCTCGAAAACGCGCGAGACGGCTTGAATGGAAACAGAGCTCATCGCACAAAACTCCAGGCAAACAGCCGGTGGTTGAGGGCCTTGAAGGCGAAGTCGGACACCAGCCCGATAACGCCGATGACGATGATGCCGAAGATGATCTGGCCGGTGTTGAGCAGCGACTGGCTGTCGGTGATCATGTGGCCGATGCCGCTCGACGATCCGATCAACTCGGCCACGATCACATACGTCCAGGCCCAGCCCAGCACCAGGCGCAGGGTTTCCGCAATGTCGGGGGCAGCACCGGGGATGAGCACCCGCGTGACGATGCCCTTGTGGCCCGCACCCAGGGTGTAGGCAGCCTCCACCAGGTCGCGCCGCGCGCCGCCTACGGTCACGGCCACCATCAGCGTGATCTGGAAGACCGAGCCGATGAAGATGACGAGGATCTTCTGAGCCTCGCCAATGCCCGACCACAGGATCAGCAGCGGGATGAAGGCCGAGGCTGGCAGATAGCGGCAGAACGAAATGAAGGGCTCAAAGAACGCCTCGATGCCCTTGTAAGCACCCATGGCAATGCCCAGCGGCACGGCGATGACTGCGGCCAGGATGAAGCCGCCGAACACACGCCACACCGTCATGCCGATGTCCTTGTGAAAGCCGTACTCTGCAAACAGCAGCCAGCCCTCCTTGGCCATCGTGACGGGGCTGGCCAAAAACGTGGGCGACACATAGCCGCCCAGCGTGAAAAACGCCCACACCAGCACAAACAACACAAAAAAACCAAAGCCCAGCAACCAACGGGCGCGGGCACTCACAGGCTCCAGTGGAGCCAGTGAACGCCGCCGCACAGGGGCTTTTGGCGCGGTAACGGACAGGGGTTGCACGGCAGACATGGCGCGTTCTTCTTCCAGTTTCTTACTTGATGAAGCTCGCGTCGAAGGTGACCGCCAGGTCTTCATTCGCCTTGCGGATGATGCCGGCCTCCAGCAGGATGGCCGTGGCGTCCTTCATGAAAGCCTGCAGTTCGCCCGCAAAGAACTTCTGGTTGGCAGCCTTGTCCTGCCAGCGCAGGAAGGACGACGACTTGGCGAACTGCTCGCCCGTCTGCTTGACCGCAGCGCCCATGATCTCGTTGGACTTGGTCGGGTCGGCCTTGATCATGTCGAGCGCCTGGAAGTACGAGTTGGCGAGCGCCTGCGCGGCCTTGCCGTTGGCCTTGAGCCAGGTGGGGTCGCAGCCCACGGTGTCCATCACCATGGGGTAGTCGAGCGTGGTGGCCAAAATCTTGCCCGAGGCGGGGTTGTCGCGCACGGTGGACAGGTAGGGCTCATACGTCATGGCGGCGTCGTTCTGGCCCGCCACGAAGGCCTGCGCGGCCGCCTGGGGCGACAGCGTGGTGGTCTTCACGTCCTTGAGGCTCATGCCGTTCTTGCTCAGCATCCAGGCCAGGCCGAAGTAAGGCGCGGTGCCGGGCGCATCCACGCCGATGGTCTTGCCTTTGAGATCTGCAAAGCTCTTGATATCGCCACGCACCGCAATGCCGTCGGCGCCGTAGGACTTGTCCATCTGGAAGATCTGCACGATGGGCACGCCGTTGGCGTTCCAGGCCACATGCGTCTCGACCGTAGTGGCAGCGCACTGGATGGACTTGGAGGCCAGGGCCAGGTGGCGGTCCTTCTGCGGGATCATCTTGATCTCCACATCAAGGCCGTTCTTCTTGAAGATGCCGGCCTTGTCGGCGAGGGTGAGCGGCGCAAAGCCCGTCCAGCCGGACATGCCCAGCACAATCTTGGTGTCCTGCGCCTGGGCCGGTGCGGCCAGTGCCATCACGCATGCCGTTGCCGCTGCCAGCGACGTCCATTTCGCAACCGATCGAGTCATCATCTGCTCCTGTGTGAAGAAAGTTCGTTGGCCCACCCAGCCGGGACGCCTGCGTGCCGGTTGCCATGATGACAGCCGGAGCATACCTGTATATACAGGGTAAACGCTAGGCCCTCACCATGTGCGGAGGTAGTGCCAGGGTTAAGCAAGATCGGGGCCAGCTGATCTGGCTTGGCGGCTTGGCGGCTTGGGTCTCCATGGGCCGGGCAATTTCACTATTAAAATAATAGCTATTAGCGCTTACCCATAAAGCGCTAGCAGCCATTTCAGGCATTATTTTGACACCTACCGCAAAGCACAGGGCTGCCAGGGCGGGTTGGAGCAGCACCCGTTGCGCCATCTCGATGCAGGCCACAAGCGCACCAACCGTGTGCGCCAGATATCGGCGTGGACTGCGCCGCGCTCAGCCTGGCGCGCCAGCAGTTGCCTGTGCCGCACCGTCAGGACACGGCAAGCGCGCCGTGACTCTCAGGCCCGGTTCCGCATTGCGCACCAGCAGGGTGCCGCCGTGGGCCTGCGTGACCAGGCGGCACAGGTACAGCCCCAGCCCTACCCCCCCTGTGGTGCGCTGGCGCGCCGTGTCGGGGCGGTAGAACGCCTGGGCCAGATGCGGCAGATGCGCAGGCGGCACGCCGGGGCCGTGGTCCCGCACTTCGATCTCCACCACGCCTTCGTTCATTCGCAGTTCGATCTGCGGCGGCTGGGCTGCGGGGTCGTTGTGGCGCAGGCTGTTGTCCAGCAGATTGCGCATCAGCAGGCGCACACGGGACCGGTCGAGCATGCAGGTGGGCAAAGTGCCGGGCACAAGCAGCGTGATCGCTGTTGCCCCAGGGTGGCGCACTTCCAGTTCCGCCACCACCTCACGCGCCAGCTCGGCCAGGTCAGTGGGCTCGCGGTGCAGGGCCGCATGACGCCCGGCCAGGCGCTCGCTTTCGAGCAAGTCGGTAATGAGCCGTGCCATTTCACCCAAGTCGCGCATCAGGGCTGCGCGCTGGGCAAGCACCTCGGGCGATTCGGGCAACAGCTCGGTGTTCAGGCGCGCCCTCGTGAGCGGGCTGCGCAGCTCGTGGCTCATGGCCAGCAGCAGCGCCCGCTTGGCCTCCAGCATCTGGTGGATGTCTTCGCCCATGGTGTTGATGGTGCCCGCCAGCTGTCCCAGCTCATCGGGCCGGTGCGCGTGGCGCACCGGAATAGGTTCGCCAAAGTCGCCATTGCCAAAGCGCCGCGCACCATGCCGGATGTCGTCCAGGGGCCGCAACAGGTGGCGCACATACACAAATGCCAGCGCTGTGAGCAACAGCAACACCGTGAGCGTGCCCCAGGCGATGCGCGGGCGCTTGTCCCACGACAGCGCGTTCAGCCCGAATTCGATGTGGTGGCCATCTGCCGTGGTGCGCTGCAGTAGGCGGTAGCCGGTGTCATCGCGGCTCCAGTGGTCCTGGCGCTGGACCTTGTCGCTCATCCAGTCCGGGCGCGGCCGATCGGGGTGCGAATCCCAGTGGATCTGCGGCCCGTCGATGCGCAGCGTCACCGGAAGCCGGTCGGCTATGGCCTGTGCCCGCTCGATGCTGGGCGGGCTGCCAATCTCAGCAGTGAGGCGGTCCACATAGTCCATCAGCAGCGGACGTGCGGCCTCCTTCCAGCCCAGAGCAACCACCTTCTGCATGCCACCCATGAAGACCACGGCCACGGTCACGGCGAGTGCCATGAACACCAGCACCAGGCGGATGCGCAGCGAATACCCGACGGCATCGCGCGCACGTCGGTGCCATGGGCAGGCGGGATCGTGCCCGAGCTGTGAATCGGAGGGCTTCATGGCCAGGTCGATGCCGAAGAAGGGGCGCCAGGCGGAGCACTGGCCGCCCTGCGCAGTGCCAGCGAATAGCCCGCGTTGCGCAGCGTCTTGATGCAGTCCAGCGGCTCCAGCTTCTTACGAAGGCGGCTGACCACAATATCGACCGCGCGCGTGTACAGCTCGGCCTCATGCCCGCGCAGCTGGTTGAGGATGTCGTCGCGGCTGAACACCTTGCCAGGCTCCCGGGCCAACAGGTGCAGCAGGTCGAATTCGGTGCCCGTCAGCTCCAACGCCACCCCCTGGCGCAACACGCTGCGGCGGGCTGCATCAATGCTCAGGCCTTCAAACTCCAACGTGGCACCCGCCCCGTTCCCGGGCGCGCTGGCCCGGCGGCGGCGCAGCACGGTCTGCAGCCGAGCCACCAATTCACGCGGCTCAAAGGGCTTGGGCAGGTAGTCATCGGCTCCCAGCTCCAGCCCCACCACCCGGTCCATCACCTCGCCCCGGGCGGTCAGCATCACGATGGGCAGATCGCCCTGCTTGCGAATGGTGCGGCACAGCTCAAACCCGTCCATTTCGGGCAGCATGACATCCAGGATGGCGGCATCAAATCCGCCTGTCGCCAGCTGGGCGAGCCCGTCGCTCGGTTTGAGGGCATGGATCAACTCCAGCTCGAACCGTTGGAAGTAGGTGGCCAGTGGCGGGCCCAGCTGTGCGTCGTCGTCAATAAGCAGGATGCGGTGCATGCGCAATTCTCACACCGTCAGGCATCCGCTCCGTGGGCGGGCCCCCGAGCGCTGTCCACCACACGCAATGCGCGGTGTCGCACGATGAGTTTGCGCAGGCGGCCCTGGGCGCCGGAATGCAGCGTGTCAAAGTGGTCGGCGGCGGCCAGCAGCGCCGGCAGGGTCTGCGCTGCGGCTGCAGGCTGGCGAGCGACCAAGCCCAGCGCATGTTCGCGGTCAAAACGCGGCCCCCAGACCAGCGACATCAACTCGTCGTGGGGGTCGGGCATGCCCGCCAGCAGCGCAGGCCCATGTTTGCGCACGCCCTGTGCCAGGCGGTGGATGGGTTCCAGCGTAGGAGACATGTGAACGCCCCCTGCCATCAGCCGCGCGCCATCCAGCCCTTGCGCCTCTGCATCATCTCGCGCACTTTCTGCTGCTGGTCGGGGTTCAGGCTGTCGTAGAAATCGGCCAGTGCGCTGATGACTTCGGGGCTGTTGGCCTGCACCGCGCGGGTTTTCTCATCCAGCAAGGTCTGCGCCCGCGCGCGGTCAAACTTGGCGCCCGCCACAATCGCCTGCATTTCGGTGCGCGGGTCCGCAGTCTTGCCGATGAAAGCTGCGCGCTGGGCTTCCATCTTGTCGGCCAGCACATTGAGCTTGAGCTTTTGCGCCTCGTTCAGGTCCAGCTTGCTACTGACGCGCTCCACCACTTTGCCACGCACCTCGGTCATCTTCTCGGGGCTCATCGGGCCGCGGTGATGGTGGCTGCTGGAGCAGGCCGTCAAGCCGCCCACGGCAATGGAGGCGCCGAAGATGCCCATCAGGGTTTTCTTGATCCAGGGTTTCATGGTGCAGTCCTTTCATGGACGGTGTTGAACATGACCCTGATGGTGCCGACAGACCCCGCCAATGGGGTCTCGACGCAGTTTCGGTTTATTTCATTTTGTTTCACCCACCCTGCCAGTCCACCCACCAGCCTGCGGCCTGCAACATAGCTACGAGTGCACTTAACGGACCACGGCGGAAAGCACAACAAGGCGATTTGCCAACTCGGCAGCCTCAGTCTGCATCCGGTCGAGTGGTATGGTGCCGACGCTCCAGCCGCCATACCAGATATGGAAGGCAATCACCCCCGCGAAGCCTTGGCCCAAGCCATACGCCTCTATCGCCTCCTTGATGCCGGGGTGCAAGGTCGGAACACCGACCAGAATTTTTCCGTCGAACACCCTTGCCAGATACTGCTGGGCACCTTCCGGGCGGATGTGCAGTGTCAGCACCGACATCGCTTTGCTCCGCAACCACCCATTTGCAGGCGAAAAGTCATCAGCCCATCGCCTGCGGCTCTTGACAGTCCAGATCGGCAAACTGCAACTCCCGCTCCAGGCCGTGACTATCGCTGCGGCCCAGAGGCAGGTTGTCGGTTTGCTGGCGTTGCAAGAGCCTGTCTGCGGGCTGGCCCATCTGCAGAGAGGGAGCCTCTGGGCAAGCTTCCAGGTGGTGAGAAAGCGTGGGATCGTAGGACAACATTTTTACTCCTCAGGCCGCTCCGATGAAGGCCGGTAAAAAGATTGGCACATGCCCATGCACGAGCGCATGTCAGAGCCCAGAGAACACGGATGTGGGACAGCGCATACACGTCAAGTGCGTAAGACCAAGAGGCCGGCTTTGCAAGTGCCCTTGTCCGGAAGAGGACTACGCCGCCTTTTTCAGCAAAGGAGACTCCCCCATTTCGAGCGCATCGCCTTCACCGGCCAGCAGACCAATGCAGTCCAGTGCTGTCGGGGAATCACACGGCTGTGCATACACACGCAATGCGATGTCCTGCGCTGCCGGGGAAAAGTACAGCCAGAGGTTGTCGTTCGCCTTGTCGTAGCAAGAAAAAAGTGCCCTGCCAGAACCAGGAGGACACATCAAGAACTTCGACATGAACATCTGCTGGATTCGCAAGGCAGGCTCAAAGGCCTCATCGTCGTTGCCAAGCGCCAATTTGTACCAACTGCTCATATGCACCTTTCGTCTGGCCGTGCCAGCAATACAGATGCTTCATCGTATTTTTGGCCTGCGACTATGGCCCTTCTGGTGCAGCGCAACACTCTGTAGGACGATTTCTCCCGGTGCCTAGAGTTTTTCCAGGAATCCCCCCACCAGGGCCCTCAGTCGTAGGAAGACTCCAGATCGCAATGCGATTCCCGGTGGTGTATCTTGACGCGGGCTCCACAGGCTCGCAGGGTCGCACAACCGAGGCCAGTGACATACAGCACCTGGGCTTTCTGATGGGGTGAATCGACGGGCGGAAGCTGCACCTCCACCATTCCAGCCGCGCGCAGGATGCGCAGCTTGTCGATGTTGACGACATCCGATTCAATCAGGGGAAGCGCGTCGCGCTCCAGCGCTCTCAAGTACTCCATTGGCATGGTGGCCTCCGGCGTGAACGAGCGTGCATTGTGCGGCGTGAGCCCCTCAGGCTCAAGAATTGATACACGAAGCTACAACCTCGCGATCTAATCAGGCTGCGTCGCCCAGTGACAACCTGCGCCGCTTGGCGATACGGTCCGTAGACCCAAAACCCATCTTCACAACGCTGCGATTGCGATGCATGGAACAAGCGGCACTGCAGCCAAGAGCGGCGAACAACACCTAGCGCAGCGACCCGGGCTAGGCGTCCCTTCGCAGGCAGTACAAGCCGTACAACAAGACGGGCGGCCGCCAGGGGAGTTTTGTTCGTCGCGCTAAAACCTTCAAACCCTGCTGACACGTCGGAGGCCCGTGTAAACCGGACATATTTCACGATTTACTGACCCGCCCAACGCACACCAATCGGAACCGGACTTAGGATGCACCTACCGTCAAATCTGGCGGTTCGCCCCTCCCCTGTGCGAGTGATGCAATGATTTAGCCCGCCTCGTGCGGGCTATTTTTTTCGAACCTCGCGGCTCTCGCCGCAGGCAAACAGCCCCTGCCGACCAATCTATCGCACTCAATTGCCAATATTTCCCAGGGCATCGAAGGTCAGCACACCAACCCCTGGGAGGCAAACAAGGATCTTTCGGTGCAGCAGTTTCTGGAAAGAGTCTTGGAATGCATGGATGCAATAGCCCCCGAAGGAAACGCGGGAACAACTAGGCGCAGTCGGTGATTTTTCAGGTTTGTTCCCCCATCCGTTCCCCGGTTTAGCTGTGGCTACCAGCGAACTACGGCGCATGTCCATGCACCGTAAGTACCTGTTTTACCAATGAAAAAGGGCGTTCGCTGGAAATCAGCGAACGCCCTTGGACGTTATGGTGGTGGAGCTGGCGGGAATTGAACCCGCGTCCGCAAGCCTTCATCGGGCAGATCTACATGTTTAGCGATCTGATTTGAGTCTCGCCGCCTGTGTCGCGCAGTCGCACGCTACACAGGCCGCCAGCACCCTATTTTCTCGCTCCAACCCAAGGTACCCGGATCAGAGCCAGCCCATGTAATTATCCTTGCAGCCGGGAGGCACTGATTGCTCAGAACCCCCTTGCCCAGCCCATCGGCCAACTGTTGCAAGGCTCACTGGCAATTAAGCAGCGAGTGCGAAACGTTCGTCGTTTGCAGTTAGTTTTTTAAATCGAGATTTACGAGCGTGACTCAAGCTCGACATGCACCACACCGATTCCGAACCCACGTCGAAACCAGGACAGCCCCAGACCCTCTATTTTAGGTGCGTACAAGCAATTGCAAGAGCTCGACCGGAGATTTAATTGCAGCATGCGCGCCCCACTCCGCCGGATTGGTCTTGGCCCCCAGGTATCCGTAGGTTGCTGCGACAGTTCCCATGCCCGCAGCGAGGCCTGCAAGAATGTCGCGCTCATCGTCCCCCACATAGATGCACTGCCTCGGCTCCAGTTTCAAGCGCGACGCCGCCTCGAGCAAAGGGGCAGGATGGGGTTTTGCATGGGGAGTGGTATCTCCGCTGATCACCGCTCCTGCGGTCGCAAACAGCGGAATGGCGCGGGTCAGAGGGTCCGTAAAGCGGGTCGCCTTGTTGGTCACCACGCCCCATGCCAGATTACGGCGGAGGATCTGGGATACCAGCTCCGGCACCCCCTCAAAAATGCTGGTACGTTCTGTCATGCACGACTCATAGTTCACGAAGAACTCCTCGCGCATGGTCAAAAAGTCGGGATGGTCGGGCGGCATGCCAAATGCCTCGCCCAACATGCCACGGGCACCGGCACCTGCCATCGGACGATAGCGCTCCAGCGGCAGGGAGGGCAAACCACGGTCCGTGCGCATCTTGTCGGCAGCAGCGCCTAAATCAGGGGCACTGTCAATCAGTGTTCCATCCAGGTCAAACAGCACCGCGCGGATATTCTGAAACATTGGCTCGGCCTCAGGCTGCGCGCCGCGTGGCAAACAGGTAGTTCACACTGGTGTCGCTGCTCAACCAGTAACGTTGCGTAAGGGGGTTGTACTCCAGGCCTCGGGTGGTCTGCACGTCAAGGCCCGCACTGCGGCAGCTGGCGGCCAGTTCGCTGGGTCGAATCATCTTGGCGTATTCATGCGTTCCACGGGGCAGCATGTTCAATACATATTCAGCGCCCACAATGGCCAGCATGAAAGCCTTGGCACTTCGGTGTATGGTCGAAAAGAACACCCATCCGCCCGGCTTCACGAGCTTAGAGCAGGCTCGCACAACCGATGCAGGATCAGGCACATGCTCAAGCATTTCCATGCAGGTCACCACGTCAAAGCTGGCGGGTTGCTCTTTGGCGAGCGCCTCCACACTGACTTCCCGGTACTGGATATTGGTGGTCTGGGCCTCCAGCGCGTGCAACTGGGCCACTCGCAGTGCCTTGGAAGCCAGGTCAATACCCAACACGTCCGCGCCTTTGCGGGCCATGGAATCGGCCAAAATACCGCCGCCACAGCCAACATCCAGTACGCGCTTGCCTGACAGGCTGCACTGCGTGCTGATCCAGTCGAGCCGCAAAGGATTAATCTGGTGCAAGGGGCGAAATTCACTTTCGGGATCCCACCAGCGATGGGCCAATTCCGAAAACTTGGCCAGTTCGGCCGGATCTGCATTGACGATTTCACTCATGCGCTGATTCTCCACGACGAAAGGCAATGGACAAAAAACCCCAGACGCAAAAAAGCCCCGATAACGGGGCTTTTTTGGGAAGCAATCCGAGGATTACTTGGAAGCGCGGGTACCGACCACTTCGATTTCCACGCGACGGTTCTTCGCACGGCCTTCGGCAGTCTTGTTGTCAGCCACGGGTTGCTTTTCGCCCTTGCCTTCGGTGTAGACGCGGTTCTTTTCGATGCCCTTGGACACCAAGTAAGCCTTCACGGCTTCGGAACGACGCACCGACAGCTTCTGGTTGTAAGCATCGGAGCCCACGGAGTCGGTATGACCCACGGCAATGATCACTTCCAGGTTGATGCCCTTAACCTTGGAGACCAGGTCATCCAGCTTGGCCTTGCCTTCTGGCTTCAGCACCGACTTGTCGAAGTCGAAGAATGCGTCAGCAGCGTAGGTCACCTTGGTGGCCACAGCAGGAGCTGGAGCGGCAGGAGCTGGAGCAGCGGCAGCAGGAGCTGGGGAAGCAGCAGGAGCGGCAGCAGCAGGAGCAGGAGCGGCGATAGCGCCATCGCAGCCAGGAGCAGCCGTTGCAGGCGTCCAGTTGGCATTGCGCCAGCAGTATTCGTTGGTGCCGTTCTTCCAGACGATGCCAGAAGCGTTTCTCCAGTTGTCAACGGTTTGTGCGCCAGCGGCGGTTGCGAGCGCTGCAGAGGCAAACAACATCGCCACTTTGTTCAGTTTCTTCATGGTTCTCCTCTTGGGGAAAAAGCCGCAGCCGCGCTGCGAATCAGGACGCTTGGAGTGACCATCACCCAAAGCGTTCAAACGATTGTGCCATACGTAACAGGGCAAAAGCGGGGGCACCCGCCTGGGGGCCGTAGGACAAAACCGGAATTGCTTCGATATGTTGCGTGGTCGCTACACGGTCTTACCTCTAAAATGGTTCTCCTTCGCCGCCACCGCAGTCCCCAATGACCCAGTTTGCCAAAGAAACCCTGCCGATCAGCCTCGAAGAAGAGATGCGGCGCAGTTACCTTGATTACGCGATGAGCGTGATCGTGGGCCGGGCTCTGCCCGACGCGCGCGACGGCTTGAAGCCGGTGCACCGCCGCGTGCTTTTTGCGATGCACGAGCTCAACAACGATTGGAACCGGCCTTATAAAAAGTCGGCCCGTATCGTAGGCGACGTGATTGGTAAATACCACCCGCACGGTGATTCCGCTGTATATGACACCATCGTGCGGATGGCACAGGATTTTTCGCTGCGCCATATGCTGGTGGACGGCCAAGGAAATTTCGGATCGGTGGATGGCGATAACGCCGCAGCGATGCGGTATACCGAAATCCGCTTGGCCAAAATTGCGCATGAAATGCTGGGCGATATCGACAAGGAAACCGTCGATTTCGGCCCCAACTACGACGGCAGCGAAAAGGAACCGCTGGTATTGCCCAGCAAGCTCCCGAATCTGCTGGTCAACGGTTCGGCCGGTATTGCCGTGGGCATGGCCACCAATATCCCGCCCCACAACCTCAACGAAGTGGTCGATGGCTGCCTGCACATGCTGCGCAACCCCGATGCCACGGTTGATGAGCTGATGGAGATCATTCCCGCGCCCGACTTCCCCACGGCCGGCATCATCTACGGCATCAACGGCGTCAAAGACGGTTACCGCACGGGGCGCGGGCGTGTGATCATGCGCGCCAAGTGCCACTTTGAGGACATCGACCGGGGCCAGCGCCAGGCCATCATCGTCGATGAACTGCCCTACCAGGTCAACAAAAAGACACTGCAGGAGCGCATGGCCGAGCTGGTGCACGAGAAGAAGATCGAAGGCATCAGCCACATCCAGGACGAGTCTGACAAGTCGGGCATGCGCCTGGTGATCGAGCTCAAGCGCGGCGAAGTCCCCGAGGTGGTGCTCAACAACCTGTACAAGCAGACGCAGCTGCAGGACACGTTCGGCATGAACATGGTGGCGTTGATCGACGGCCAGCCCCGCCTGTGCAACCTGCGCGACCTGATCAGCGTCTTTTTGCAGCACCGCCGTGAAGTGGTCACCCGCCGCACGGTGTTTGAGCTGCGCAAGGCGCGCGACCGTGGCCACGTGCTCGAAGGCCTGGCCGTGGCGCTGGCCAACATCGACGACTTCATTGCCATCATCCGCAACGCCCCCACCCCGCCGGTGGCCAAGGCCGAGCTGATGGCCCGCCCGTGGGACAGCAAGCTGGTGCGCGAGATGCTCACCCGCACGCGTGCCGACGGTGGCGTGATCAATGCTGACGACTATCGCCCCGACGGCCTCGAAAAAGAATTCGGCATGGGACAGGACGGCCTGTACCGCCTGTCGGAAACGCAGGCCCAGGAAATCCTGCAGATGCGCCTGCAGCGCTTGACCGGCCTGGAGCAAGACAAGATCGTGGCCGAGTACAAGGAGGTCATGGCGGTCATCGAAGACCTGCTGGACATCCTGGCCAAGCCCGAGCGCGTGTCGGTCATCATCGGCGACGAACTCACCTCCATCAAGACCGAGTTTGGTCAGCACAAGCTGGGGGCTCGCCGCAGCATCGTCGAGTACAGCGCGCAGGACCTCTCCACCGAGGACCTGATCACCCCCACCGACATGGTGGTGACGCTCAGCCACACCGGCTACATCAAAAGCCAGCCACTGTCCGAGTACCGCGCCCAGAAGCGCGGCGGGCGCGGCAAGCAGGCCACAGCCACCAAGGAAGACGACTGGATCGACCAGCTCTTCATCGCCAACACGCACGACTACATCCTGTGCTTCTCCAACCGCGGCCGCCTGTACTGGCTCAAGGTCTGGGAAGTGCCCGCTGGCTCGCGCGGCTCGCGCGGCCGCCCCATCGTGAACATGTTCCCGCTGCAAGACGGCGAAAAAATCAACGTCGTGTTGCCACTGACCGGCGACATGCGCACTTTCCCGGCCGACCGCTATGTGTTCATGGGCACCAGCATGGGTACCGTGAAGAAAACGGCGCTGGATGAATTCAGCAACCCGCGCAAGGGCGGCATCATCGCCGTCAACCTGGATGACGGCGACTACCTGATCGGCGCAGCCCTCACCGATGGCAAACACGACGTGATGCTGTTCAGTGATGGCGGCAAGGCCGTGCGTTTCGACGAAAACGACGTGCGCCCACTGGGCCGTGCGGCACGTGGCGTACGCGGCATGATGCTGGAAGACGGCCAGAGCGTGATCGCCATGCTGGTCGCCGAGGACGAAACCCAGAGCGTGCTCACCGCCACCGAAAACGGCTATGGCAAGCGCACCAGCATCACCGAATACACCCGCCACGGCCGGGGCACCAAGGGCATGATCGCCATCCAGCAAAGCGAGCGCAATGGCAAGGTGGTGGCCGCCACGCTGGTGCATGCTGACGACGAGATCATGCTGATCACCGACAAGGGCGTGCTGGTGCGCACCCGCGTCTCCGAGATCCGCGAACTGGGCCGCGCCACGCAGGGTGTCACGCTGATCGCATTGGACGAAGGCTCCAAGCTCAGCGGGCTGCAACGTATTGTTGAAAACGATGCCAATGTGGCTGAGGGCGAAATCGAAGGCAACGCCAACGACGGAAACCCGCCAGCCGCCGAAACCCCGGAACCACCAGACGCCTGAGTCAGACCAGCGGGTGCTGCCCCGACGGCGCAGCACCCACTGCGCTATTAAAACTGAAGCTGCTAGCGCTTATCTGATAAGCGCTAGCAGCCATTTTGACCAAAAAAATGAAACGCCCATACAACTTCTCGGCCGGCCCGGCCGCCATACCCACCGAAGTCCTGGAGCAGGCCGCCGCCGAGATGCTGGACTGGCATGGCAGTGGCATGGGCGTGATGGAAATGAGTCATCGGGGCAAAGAGTTCCTGTCCATCTACGAACAGGCGGAAGCCGATCTGCGCGAGCTTCTGGCCGTGCCAGCCAACTTCAAGATCCTGTTCATGCAAGGCGGTGGCCTGGCCGAGAACGCGATCGTCCCGCTCAATCTCTCACGGGCCGGTGTGGTTGATTTTGTGGTGACTGGCAGCTGGAGCCAAAAGTCGCAGAAGGAAGCGCGCAAATACGCATCCGAAGTGAACATCGTGGCCTCCTCCGAAGACACCGGCTTCACCACCGTGCCCGACCCGGCCTCCTGGACGGTGAGCCGGGGTGCGAGCTATTTGCACATCTGCAGCAACGAAACCATCAATGGCACCGAGTTCCACGAGCTGCCCGACCTGAAGGCCCTGGGCAGCGATGCACCACTGATCATTGACTTCTCTTCCCATGTCGCATCGCGGCCGGTGGACTGGTCACGTGTCGGACTGGCCTTTGGCGGTGCGCAGAAGAACCTCGGGCCTGCAGGCCTCACGCTGGTGATCGTGCGCGAGGACCTGCTGGGCCACGCCCTGCCCGCCTGCCCCAGCGCGTTTGACTACCGCGTGGTGGCAGAAAACCAATCCATGTTCAACACCCCCCCCACCTGGGGCATCTACGTTGCAGGCCTGACCTTCCAGTGGCTCAAGCGCCAGACCGAAGGGGCCTTGAGCGGAGTGGCAGCCATGGAGCACCGCAACATGGCCAAGGCGGATCTTCTCTACAAAGCCATCGACAGCTCGCAGTTGTATGTAAACAAGGTGGCTGCCAACTGCCGCTCGCGCATGAACATCCCGTTCTTCCTGCGCGACGAAAGCCGCAACGAAGCCTTCCTGGTCGGCGCCAAGGAGCGCGGCCTGCTGCAGCTCAAGGGCCACAAGTCCGTGGGCGGCATGCGCGCCAGCATCTACAACGCCATGCCCCTGGCGGGCGTGCAGGCGCTGGTGGACTACATGCGAGAATTTGAACAAAAACACGCCTGAGCGGACTACGGCCCTCCCACGTTCTCGCGACAGCGCACCGAAATTTCCCCATCCATGAACACTCCGCAAGCCTCACCCGACCTCGCCAGCCTGCGCGTGCAGATCGACAGCATCGACCAGCAACTGCTCACGCTGCTGAACCAGAGGGCGCTGGTGGCCGAACAGGTGGGTGAAGTCAAGAAGCGCGAAGGCACGCCCTTTTTCCGACCCGACCGTGTAGCCCAGGTCATTGACAAGATCACCCATGCCAACCCTGGGCCTCTCAAGGGTGCGCACGTCGCTGCCATCTGGCGCGAGATCATGTCCGCCTGCCTGGCGCTTGAATCGCCCCAGCGTGTGGCCGTGCTGGGCCCCGAGGGCACGTTCTGCGAGCAGGCAGCGATCGAGTTCTTTGGCGGCGCAGCCGACCTGATGTACTGCGCCAACTTCGACGAAGTGTTCCACGCCACAGCCGCTGGCAGCGCGCAGTACGGCGTCGTGGGCGTGGAGAACTCTACCGAAGGCGTGGTCACCCGCTCGCTCGACCTCTTCCTGCACACCCCCACCCACGTGGTGGGCGAAGTCAGCCTGCTCGTGCGCCACAACCTGCTGCGCACCAGCAACTCACTGGATGGCATTGAGGTGGTGCTGGCCCATCCGCAAGCGCTTGCACAATGCCAGGCTTGGCTGTCCAAGCACCTGCCGCATGCCGAGCGCCGCCCGGTGTCCAGCAATGCCGAAGGCGCACGCCTGGCCACCACCAACCCTGCCTGGGCGGCCCTCTCCAGCGAACGTGCAGCCACTCAGTTCGGCTTGCACATCGTCTCCCACGCCATTCAGGACGACGCCTACAACCGCACCCGCTTCGCCATCATCTGCCTGCCGCACACGCTGCAGACGCCACCGCCCTCGGGCAAGGACTGCACCAGCCTTGTGGTGTCGGTACCCAACCGCCCTGGCGCCGTGCACGACCTGCTGGTGCCACTCAAGACGCACGGTGTGTCCATGACGCGCTTCGAATCGCGCCCCGCCCGCACCGGCCAGTGGGAGTATTACTTCTACATCGATCTCGACGGCCATCCTGCCCAGCCCCATGTGGCCAGGGCGCTGGAAGAACTGCGCAGCCTGTGCGCGTTCTACAAGGTCCTGGGCACCTACCCTGTCTCGTCATAAGGAGCCGTCGCCATGTTCGAACAACTGGGACTGATCGGCTGCGGGCTCATGGGAGGCTCATTCGCCCTGGCCATGAAGAAGGCCGGCCTGGTCAAACGCGTGGTGGGTTACAGCAAATCACCCTCCACCACCGACCGCGCCCGTCAGCTGGGTGTGATCGATGTCGAGGCGCCGTCCGCCTTGCTGGCCGTTGCTGGCGCTGACATTGTGCTGGTGGCCGTGCCCGTGGCCGCCACCGAAGCCACGCTCAAGGCCATCAAGCACCTGGTCACCCCCCAGATGCTGATCATGGACGTGGGCTCCACCAAGGCCGATGTGGTGCAGGCCGCACGCCGCGCCTTGCGCGACCAGGTGGGCTCGTTTGTGCCTGCACATCCCATCACCGGGCGCGAAGTGTCGGGCGTGGAACACGCCGAGGCCGATCTCTACAGCGGGCGCCAGGTGATCCTGACGCCCACCGAACGCACCTTCACCGCGCAGCTGCAAAAAGCCCAGGACATCTGGACAGCACTGGGCAGCCGTGTGACCAGCATGTCGCCCGAGTCGCACGATGCGGCGTTTGCAGCTGTCAGTCACCTGCCCCATGTGCTCGCCTTTGCGATGATGAACAGCATCACGGGCCAGGACACCGGGGACGACTTCCTGTCGCTGGCGGGCCCGGGGTTCCGGGACTTCACGCGCATCGCGGCCAGTGATCCCAAGGTGTGGCGCGACATCCTGCTGTCCAACCGCGACGAGCTGATAGCCCAGTCCAAACTGTTCCAGCAGGCACTGCACACCATCGAGCAGGCCATGCAAAAGGGCGATGCCCAGGCGCTGGAAGACATGCTGACGCTGGCCAGCGAGACCCGGGCGCATTGGCGCATGGGTGCGAAGAGAAAGTAACCCCCTGAGTCGCCTGCGGCGCCTTCCCCCGAGGGGGACGCACCCAGTGGCCTGGCAAAGCCAGTTCCACGGGTGCACTGGGATGGGCCTGCGCCAGTAATGACGGGCGCTTGGACCAATGGACGAAAGATACCGATGTACAGCACCGCATTTATTGACCTGCCCCCCCTGCAAGCCGCTGCAGGTGAAGTCCACCTGCCGGGCTCCAAGAGCATCTCCAACCGGGTGCTGCTGCTGGCGGCGCTGAGCAATGGCACCACCACCGTGCACGACCTGCTGGCGTCCGACGACACCCGCGTCATGCTCGATGGGCTGCGCCAGATTGGCTGCACCGTGGATGAGGCGGGCAGCACCGTGCACATCACGGGCCTGGGCGGCCGCGCACCTCAGTCGCCGGCCAAGCTCTTCATGGGCAATGCTGGCACTGCCATGCGCCCGCTGACGGCCGCACTGGCTTTGCTGGGCGGTGAATTCGAGCTGTCGGGCGTCCCGCGCATGCACGAGCGCCCTATTGGCGACCTGGTGGATGCGCTGCGCCAGCTGGGATGCCAGATCGACTACCTGGGGAACGACGGCTACCCGCCGCTGCGCATCGCCCACGCCAATGGCGTCCCTGCGCTGGCACTGGCAGAGCCCATCCGCGTGCGCGGCGATGTGTCCAGCCAGTTCCTGACCGCCCTGCTCATGGCATTGCCACTGGCGGCTGGCACCCAGAACATCGTGATCGATGTGGTGGGGGAATTGATCTCCAAGCCCTACATCGCCATCACCCTCCAGCTTCTGGCGCGCTTCGGCATCGTGGTCGAGCACCAGAACTGGCAGCGGTTCACGATTGCGGCGGGCAGCCGCTACCAGTCGCCCGGCACCATCCACGTCGAGGCCGACGCATCATCTGCTAGCTATTTCATAGCACTTGGCGCAATCACATCAAGCGCTAGCGGCCAAAACGGCATCAAAATTCAAGGCGTGGGCCTCGATTCGATCCAGGGCGACATCCGCTTTGTCGATGCCGCCCGCGCCATGGGTGCCGTGGTCACCGGTGGCCCCAACTGGCTGCACATCCAGCGGGGTGAACCGGGCCAGGGCTGGCCGCTCAAGGCCATTGACCTGGACTGCAACCACATCCCCGATGCCGCCATGACGCTGGCCGTGATGGCGCTGTATGCCGAGGGCACCACCACGCTGCGCAACATCGCCAGCTGGCGCGTGAAGGAAACCGACCGCATCGCCGCCATGGCCAACGAACTGCGCAAGCTCGGCGCCACGGTGGAAGAAGGGGCGGACTTCATCCGCGTCACGCCACCTGCCCAAGTCCAAGACTGGAAAGCGGCCAGCATCCACACCTACGACGACCACCGCGTGGCGATGTGCTTCTCGCTGGCGGCGTTCAACCCAGCGGGCCTGCCCGTGCGCATTGAAGACCCCAAATGCGTGGCGAAGACCTTCCCGGATTACTTTGAAGCCCTGTTCTCGGTGGCAAGCACTGCCACTGGCCACATCCCGGTGATCTGCATCGACGGCCCCACCGCCTCGGGCAAGGGCACCGTGGCGGCTGCGGTCGCGCAGCGCCTGGGCTACCGGTTCCTGGACTCTGGGGCGATGTACCGCATCACGGCCCTCGCCGCCCTGCGCGCTGGCCTGGCCATCAGCCCCGAGCACGAGGCCCGCATTGCCGCCTTGGCGCAGACGCTGCCCGTGCGTTTCGAAGGGGGCCGGGTGTGGCTGGGCAGCGACGATGTAACGGAAGCCATCCGCACCGAAGAGGCCGGCATGAACGCATCCCGCGTCTCTGCCCTGCCCGCCGTGCGGGGGGCGCTCGTGGATCTGCAACACAGCTTCCAGCGTCTGCCGGGGCTGGTGGCCGACGGCCGGGACATGGGCACGGTGATCTTCCCCGAGGCCCCTTTGAAGGTCTATTTGACGGCCAGCGCTGCCTGCCGCGCCGAGCGCCGTTATAAACAGTTGATTTCAAAGGGTTTTTCGGCTAGTATCGCAGACCTCCGCGCAGATCTGGAAGCGCGCGACGCCCGGGACAGCACCCGCAGCGTTGCACCTCTCAAGCCCGCGCAGGACGCTCTGGTCCTGGACAACTCCGATTTGACGATTGAACAAGCCGTTGAAAAGGTGCTGGCCTGGTGGCAAGAGCGTCAACCTTTCGCAGGGTCTGCGCAGGGTTGAAACGTGTGGCGCCTTTTTTAGAACGGGCTCCACAGGCAATGCTGAAAGGCCTTGCCACAGGCCCACGCAACTCCTCTCGCGCGCCAGCGCACAGGTTGTGTGGATCGATAACCTAACCCGCGGTTCTACCGCAAAAAACCACCGCAAGCAGCTATAAAAACAGTAGCAATGGTGCTACTGGAATCCTGTTTGTGGCAAGGAAACACATGTCCGAATCTTTTGCCGCCCTTTTTGAAGAATCTTTGCAGCGCACGGAAATGCGCCCAGGCGAAGTCATCACCGCTGAAGTCGTGCGCGTTGAGCACAACTTCGTGGTCGTGAACGCTGGCCTCAAGTCCGAAGCCTACGTGCCGCTGGAAGAGTTCAAGAACGACAAGGGCGAAGTCGAAGTCCAAGTGGGTGACTTCGTGTCGGTGGCCATTGGCTCCATCGAAAACGGCTACGGCGACACCATCCTGTCGCGCGACACCGCCAAACGTCTGGCTTCGTGGATGAGCCTGGAAAAGGCCCTGGAATCCGGCGAATTCGTCACTGGCACGACCAGCGGCAAGGTCAAGGGCGGTCTGACCGTTCTGGTCAACGGCATCCGCGCATTCCTGCCCGGTTCGCTGATCGATACCCGTCCGATCAAGGATCTGACGCCGTACGAAAACAAGACCATGGAATTCAAGGTCATCAAGCTGGACCGCAAGCGCAACAACGTGGTGCTGAGCCGCCGCGCTGTGGTGGAAGCCTCCATGGGCGAAGAGCGCGCCAAGCTGATGGAAACCCTGAAGGAAGGCTCCATCGTTCAAGGCGTGGTCAAGAACATCACCGAATACGGTGCGTTCGTGGACCTGGGCGGCATCGACGGCCTGCTGCACATCACCGACATGGCATGGCGCCGCGTGCGTCACCCTTCCGAAGTGGTGACAGCTGGCCAGGAAATCACGGCCAAGATCCTGAAGTTCGATACCGAAAAGAACCGCGTGTCCCTGGGTCTGAAGCAAATGGGCGACGACCCATGGATGGGCGTGAACCGCCGCTACCCCCAAGGCACCCGCCTGTTCGGCAAGATCACGAACATTGCCGACTACGGCGCGTTCGTCGAACTCGAACCCGGCATCGAAGGCCTGGTGCACGTGTCTGAAATGGACTGGACCAACAAGAACATCGCTCCCGCCAAGCTGGTTTCGCTGGGCGACGAAGTCGAAGTCATGGTCCTCGAAATCGACGAAGACAAGCGCCGTATCAGCCTGGGCATGAAGCAGTGCAAGGCCAACCCATGGCAAGAATTCGCACAGGACACGAAGCGCGGCGACCGCGTGAAGGGTCCTATCAAGTCGATCACCGACTTCGGCGTGTTCGTGGGCCTGGCTGCCGGCATCGACGGCCTGGTTCACCTGTCTGACCTGTCGTGGAATGAAGCTGGCGAAGCCGCAGTTCGTAACTACAAGAAGGGCCAGGAAGTGGAAGCCATCGTGCTGGCCGTGGACGTGGACCGCGAACGCATCTCGCTGGGCATCAAGCAGCTCGACGGCGACCCATTCACGACCTTCGTGACGGTGAACGACAAGGGCCAGACGGTGACCGGCAAGGTCAAGACCGTGGACGCCCGTGGCGCTGAAATCGACCTCGGCGAAGACATCGTGGGTTACCTGCGCGCTTCGGAAATCTCCCGCGACCGCGTGGAAGATGCCCGCAACGTGCTCAAGGAAGGCGACGAAGTCACGGCCGTGGTGGTCAATGTGGATCGCAAGACCCGCAACATCCAGCTGTCGATCAAGCAAAAGGACATGGCTGACGAACAAGGCGCCATGGCCAACCTGAGCCAACAGTCCAGCCGCGAAAGCGCCGGCACGACCAGCCTGGGCGCCCTGCTGCGCGCCAAGCTGGACAACTCGGAAAAGTAAAGCGCTGACCCGTTGAGGAGCCTCAGCGCACATTGCGCGGTAAGCTCCTTGTACGGTCAGACAGCGGGCGCCTCGGCGCCCGCTCTTTTTTCAGCAAAGACCTGCCCACCCGCAGCCTGCCCATGCCCCAAGATTCCATGACCCGCTCAGACCTCGTTGAAGAACTGGCCGCGCGCTTTGGTCAGCTCACCCATCGAGATGCCGAATACGCCGTCAAGACCATCCTGGACGCCGTGGGCGAGGCCCTGGTGCGTGGGCACCGCATCGAGATCCGGGGCTTTGGCAGCTTCTCGGTAAACCACCGCCCACCCCGCATGGGACGCAATCCGCGCAGCGGCGAGGCCGTGGCCATCCCTGAAAAACGGGTGCCCCATTTCAAGCCTGGCAAGGCCCTGCGTGAAGCCGTGGACAAGCGCACCGCCGAGATGGAAGAAAACTCGGGTGCCGCCAGCAGCACAACCGTTCAAAAATAATAGCTGCTCGCGCTTTACAGATAAGCGCTAGAGGCCTATTTGACTTGAATTCTTATCCTGCAAGGGCCATACGGCCCAGCAGGCACAAGCTCTTAGAATCGCCCCACCACTGGGGAGACCGATGAAATACCTCCTGTGGCTGCTCAAGGCAGCCATTTTTTTTACACTGTTTGCCTTCGCGCTGAACAACCAGCAAGACGCCACCGTGCACTTCTTCTTTGGCACGCAATGGCGCGCGCCGTTGGTGCTGGTGGTGTTGACCGCATTTTCAGCGGGCCTGGCCGTGGGAGTGCTGGGCATGGTGCCGCGCTGGTGGAGGCACCGCACCGCAGCGCGACGCGCCCATGCAGCGGTGGCAGCGCCAACGCCCGTGCCATCCTCCGCAGCAGCGGGCTCCATGCCCCCCGCCCCGCCACCACCGCCCGACCTGCCTTCCGCCCATGGAATTTGACCTGACCTGGATCCTGCTGGGTCTGCCCGTGGCCTTTGTGCTGGGCTGGCTGGCTTCGCGTTTTGACCTGCGCCAACTGCGTGCAGAAAACCGCCGCGCGCCCAAGGCCTATTTCAAAGGCCTGAACTTCCTGCTCAACGAGCAGCAGGACCAGGCCATCGACGCTTTCATCGAGGCCGTGCAGAACGATCCCGATACGTCAGAACTGCACTTTGCCCTCGGCAATCTGTTCCGCCGCCGGGGCGAATACGACCGCGCCGTGCGCGTGCACGAGCACCTGCTCTCGCGCGGCGACCTCTCCCGCACCGACCGCGAACGTGCCCAGCACGCGCTGGCGCTCGACTTCCTCAAGGCCGGCCTGCTTGACCGCGCGGAAGAAGCCTTGCACCGCCTGGAAGGCACCCCCTTCGAGGCCCAGGCCCGCTTGGCGCTATTGGCCATTTATGAACGCTCACGCGACTGGCCCCACGCAGCCACCATCGCCCGAAAGATGCACGACGCGGACCAGGGCGACTTCAGCACCCGCCAGGCCCACTACCTGTGCGAGCAGGCGCTGGCGCTGAGTGCCCAGGGCGACCTGCCCGGTGCCCAGGCGTTGCTGGAACAGGCCGTGGCCGCCGCCCCTGAAGCTGCACGCGCGCGCATTGAACTGGCGCGCCTGCAACGCCTGATGGGTCAGCCGGCTGCCGTGCTGTCCACGCTCAAGGCCCTGGGCGAGCGCAACCCTGCCGCACTGCCGCTGGCCGCCCCACTGATGGTCGAAGCCGCCACGGCCGCCGGGCGCACCGAAGAGGTCCACGCCCTGCTCCAGGCCCACTATGCGCAGGCCCCTTCGCTGGATGTGCTGGAGAGCATCGTGGCCATGGAAACCACCGACGAGGCCACCCGCCCCTCCGCCCGGCAGCGCTACGTGGAGCACCTGGACAAAGAGCGCTCGCTGGTCGCCGCTGCCAAGTGGCTGGCCACCGAAAAGCTGGAACACGAAGAATTTCACCCCCAGATCCAGCGCGCGCTGGACCACGCGGTCAAGCCCCTGACCCGCTACCGCTGTGCGGCCTGTGGCTTCGAGGCCCGCCAGCATTTCTGGCAATGCCCCGGCTGCCAGACCTGGGACAGCTACCCCGCACGCCGGGTCGAAGAACTCTGACCCGCCATTCCAGCCCTCCACGCCAAGGACACCCGCCACCATGCTGAAGACACTGCTGACCCTGATCGCCACTTTGCTGCTGGCCACCACCGCCGCCTTCGCCGCCGTGGACGTGAACACCGCCACCGAAGCCGAACTCGACGGCATCAAGGGCATCGGGCCCGGCCTGTCGGGCCGCATCCTGGAAGAACGCAAGAGCGCCCCCTTCAACGACTGGGCCGACTTCATTGGCCGCGTGGGTGGCGTGGGCAACAAAAGCGCCGTGAACTTCTCCAAGGAGGGCCTGACCGTCAACGGCAAGAAGTACAGCGCAGCGGCCGCCGCCAAGGCGGAAGCCAAGAGCAAACAGAAAGAGAAAGAAAAAACCGCCAGCCACCAGGGCACCGAACGCAAGGCCCGCAGCAGCGCAGACAAGACCGCCGCAGCACCAGCCACACCACCAACAGCGGCACCTGCAGCCCCCGCCCCTGCCGCTACCCCAGCAGCCAGCGCTAGCAAAAACTAAGCAGACTTCACAAGCAGCAAGCCCGCTCCAGCGGGCTTTTTTTTTGCACCCACCACAAGCTCGGCAGCAAGGGCTGGGCAGGGTTTTTAGGGGCTGCCCCTAAAATTGTTCGCGCATGCCCCTGATCACCCTCATCCTACTCCCCTTCATCGGCAGCCTGCTGGCGGCAGTGTTGCCCGCCAATGCCCGCAACACCGAGTCCACGCTCGCCGGGCTCATTGCCTTGTTCTGCACGGTGCAGGCGGCGCTCTACTTCCCACAGATTGCAGACGGCGGCGTGCTCCGGCAAGAGCTGGCTTGGCTCCCTGCCCTGGGCCTGAACCTCGTCATCCGCATGGATGGCTTTGCGTGGATGTTCTGCATGCTGGTGCTGGGCGTGGGTAGCCTGGTGGTGCTGTATGCGCGCTACTACATGTCGGCCGCCGACCCGGTGCCACGCTTCTTCTCGTTTTTTCTGGCGTTCATGGGAGCGATGGCGGGTGTGGTGCTGTCGGGCAACATCATCCAGATTGCGTTCTTCTGGGAGCTGACCAGCCTGTTTTCCTTCCTGCTGATCGGCTACTGGCACCACCGCAAGGATGCGCGGCGCGGTGCGCGCATGGCGCTCACGGTGACTGGCACAGGCGGGCTGGCCATGCTGGCGGGCATGCTGGTGCTGGGCCACATCGTGGGCAGCTACGACCTGGACCATGTGCTCGCGGCTGGGCAGCTCATCCAGAACCATCCGCTGTACCTCACGGCCCTGGTGCTGATACTGCTGGGCGCGCTCACCAAAAGCGCACAGTTCCCGTTCCACTTCTGGCTGCCCCACGCCATGGCTGCGCCCACGCCCGTGTCGGCCTACCTGCACTCGGCCACCATGGTGAAGGCCGGTGTGTTCCTGATGGCCCGGCTGTGGCCCGCACTGTCGGGCACGGAAGAGTGGTTCTGGCTGGTAGGCGGTGCGGGCCTGGCCACGCTGCTGGTGGGCGGTTACGCGGCCATGTTCCAGAACGACCTCAAGGGCCTGCTGGCCTACTCGACCATCTCGCACCTGGGCCTCATCACCCTGCTGCTGGGCCTGAACAGCCCGCTCGCTGCCGTGGCCGCCGTGTTCCACATCATGAACCACGCGACCTTCAAGGCCTCGCTGTTCATGGCTGTGGGCATCGTGGACCATGAAAGCGGCACGCGCGACATACGGCGCCTGTCGGGCCTGCGCAGGATGATGCCCATCACCGCCACCCTGGCCATGGTGGCCAGCGCGGCCATGGCGGGCGTGCCGCTGCTCAACGGCTTCCTGTCCAAGGAAATGTTTTTTGCCGAGACGGTGTACGTGAACACCACGCCGATGCTCGAATGGCTGCTGCCCGTCGCCGCCACAGTGGCCGGCATGTTCAGCGTGGCGTACTCGCTGCGCTTCACGGTGGATGTGTTCTTTGGCCCACCCGCTACCGACCTGCCGCGCCCGCCCCATGAGCCACCGCACTGGATGCGCGTTCCGGTTGAACTACTGGTGCTGGCCTGCCTCGTGGTGGGCACGTTGCCAGCATGGTCTGTGGGGGCCTACCTGGCTGCCGCCGCGCGGCCCGTGGTGGGGGGCGAGCTGCCCACGTACAGCCTGGCGGTGTGGCATGGCTTTAATACCCCGTTTGTAATGAGCCTGGTGGCATTGGGCGGTGGCATTGCGCTGTATGCGCTGCTGCGGCGCCAGCGCGCGCGCGGCATGCTGGATGCACCGCCCCTCATGCACCACCTGAGCGGCCAGCGCATGTTCGAGCACCTGCTGGCCGCCCTCACGCTGGCGGGCCGCAACGGCCGCCGCCTGCTGGGCACCAGCCGCCTGCAGTGGCAGATGCTGTGGCTGGCCGCAGCGGCCCTGGTGGCGGGTACCCTGCCCCTGTGGGTGCGGGGACTGCCAATTGGCGACCGCGTGCAGTTGCCGCTGTCGCCCACGTTTGCGCTGCTGTGGCTGCTGGGCGCCGTATGCGCCGTGGCGGCGGCCTGGCAGGCCAAGTACCACCGGCTGGCCGCACTCACACTGCTGGGCGGCTCGGGCCTGTGCGTGTGCCTGACCTTTTTGTGGTTCTCGGCGCCCGACCTTGCGCTCACACAGATCGTGGTGGAGATCGTGACCACCATCCTCATCCTGCTGGGCCTGCGATGGCTGCCCCGCCGCGACGAAAGCCTGCGCGTGCCCACCCTGGCCGAAGAGCGCCGGACCCAGCTGCGCCGCTACCGGGACCTGGCACTGGCGTTGAGCGCGGGCGCAGGCATGGCTCTGTTGTCGTTCGCGATGATGAGCCGCCCCTTCCCCGACAGCACCTCCACCTTCTTCCTGGAGCGCGCCCTTACCGACGGGGGCGGCACCAACGTGGTCAACGTCATGCTGGTGGACTTCCGGGGCTTTGACACCTTTGGCGAGATCGTGGTGCTGGGCATCGTGGCGCTCACGGTGTATGCGTTGTTGCGGCGCTTCCGCCCCGCGCGCGAGGTGATGGATCTGCCGCCCCAGCAGCGCGCCCTGCCCGCCGATGTGGACACCGACCTGACCAACCCGCGCCAGACCGCCGACACCGCCGTCGGATACCTCATGGTGCCTGCGGTGCTGGTGCGGCTGATGCTGCCCTTTGCCACGCTGGTCGCGGTCTACCTCTTCATGCGCGGGCACAACGAGCCCGGCGGCGGCTTTGTGGCGGGGCTGGTGTTCTCGGTGGCGCTGCTGCTGCAGTACATCGTTTCGGGCACCTCGTGGGTCGAGGCCCACCTGCCGCTGTACCCACGCCGCTGGATCGGCATGGGCCTGCTGACGGCACTGGCCACCGGACTGGGGGCGTTGGCCTGGGGCTACCCGTTCCTCACCAGCCACACCGCGCACTTTGCGCTGCCTGTGGTGGGCGAGATCCATGTGGCCAGCGCGCTGTTCTTCGACATTGGCGTGTTCACCCTGGTGGTGGGCTCCACCATGCTCATCCTCACCGGCATTGCCCACCAGTCGGTGCGCAGCCACCGCTACAACAATGCGCGCGCCGACGACGAGGCGGCAGAACAAGCCGCTGCTGCCACAGCGCCCACCACCCGGGGAGAAACTGCATGGAACTGATACTGGCCCTGGCCATTGGCGTGCTCACCGGCTCGGGCGTATGGCTGCTGCTACGGCCCCGCACCTTCCAGGTCATCATGGGCCTGTCGCTGCTGTCGTACGCTGTCAACCTCTTCATCTTCAGCATGGGCCGCCTGGGCCTCGCGATTGACAAGGAGCCCGTGCTGCAGCCCGGGGTGCCGCAAGACCTGGCCCACTATGCCGACCCCATGCCCCAGGCACTCACGCTCACGGCCATCGTCATCGGCTTTGCCATGACCGCCCTCTTCCTCGTGGTGTTGCTGGCATCGCGTGGCATGGCGGGTACCGACCATGTGGACGGCACCAAGGGTAAAGACGTGCAGGAAATGCCATGACGGGAGGCACCAGCATCACCGCATCGATCACCGCGTGGCTAATGCCACACCTGATCCTTGCGCCCATTGCGCTGCCCCTGCTCACGGCCGGGCTCATGCTGCTGCTGCGCGAGGAACGACAGCGCACCAAGGTCACACTCAACATCACATCGACCCTGGTCGGCCTGGTGGTGGCTGTGTTGCTGCTGGTGCAGGCCAAGGAGCCCAGCGTGCAAACCAGCCTGGGCGTGTACCTGCCGGGCAACTGGCCGGCGCCGTTCGGCATCGTGCTGGTCATCGACCGCCTGTCGGCCATGATGCTGGTGCTGACCAGCACAGTGGCGCTCGCCACGGTGCTGTTCTCGGCCGCGCGCTGGCACCGGGCGGGTGTGCACTTTCACCCGCTGTTCCAGTTCCAGCTCATGGGGCTGGCAGGCGCGTTCCTCACGGCCGACCTGTTCAACCTGTTTGTGTTCTTCGAGATCATGCTGGCGGCATCCTACGGGCTGCTGCTGCACGGCTCGGGCCGCCCGCGCGTGTCGGCGGGGCTGCACTACATCGCCATCAACCTCGCCGCATCTTCGCTGTTCCTCATCGGGGTGTCGATGCTGTACGGCATCACCGGCACGCTCAACATGGCCGACCTGGCCCGGAGCATTGCGGGTGTGGCCGTGGCAGACCGGGGGCTGCTGCATGCGGCCGCTGCGATTCTGGCGGTCGCGTTCCTCATCAAGGCCGCCGTGTGGCCGCTCAACTTCTGGCTGGTGCCTGCCTACAGCGCGGCCACTGCGCCCGTGGGTGCGCTTTTCGCGCTGATGACCAAGGTGGGCGTGTACAGCGTGCTGCGGCTGTGGACGCTGCTGTTTGGCCCCGAGGCTGGTGAATCGGCCCAGTTTGGCAGCCAGTGGCTGATTGGCGGGGGCCTGCTCACCATGGCCTATGGCGCCATCGGCATGCTGGGCTCGCAGCGCCTGGGGCACCTGGCAGGCTTCAGCGCCGTCCTGTCGTCGGGCACGCTGCTGGCTGCCGTAGGCTTCGGCCAGAACCTGCTCACAGGCGGGCTGCTGTACTACCTGCTCAGTTCCACGCTGGCGGTGAGCGCCCTCTTTCTCCTGACCGACCTGATCGACCGCTGGCGCAACGACGGCTCCAACCTCGCACCCTACGAGCAGACCGACGACGCGCCGTTCCTGTCGGCCGACCTGGTGCCCACCGAAGGCATGAACCTCGACGATAAGGAGGAGGCGCTCATCGGCGAGGTGATCCCTGCGGCCGCTGCCTTCCTGGGTCTGGCCTTCATCGCCTGCACGCTGGTCATTGCGGGCCTGCCACCGCTGCCAGGGTTTGTGGGCAAGTTCGCCATGGTGCATGCGCTGCTCAACCCGCTGGGGCTGGGCGCATCCAGCGGGTTCCAGCTGGGCGCGGCGGGCTGGACGCTGGTGGCCCTGCTGGTGGCCTCGGGCCTGCTGGCGCTGGTGGCCCTGACCCGTGCAGGCATCCGCCATTTCTGGGCCGCACATGATCGGTCGGCCCCCAAGCTGCTTGTACTGGAAGGCTTGCCGATTGCCCTGCTGCTGGGTGCCTGCGCGGCGCTGGCCTGGCAGGCCGGCGCCGTGATGCGCTACACCCAGGCAACGGCCGACGCATTGCACGCGCCCGCTGGCTACATGCGCGCGGTGATGACCGCTGAGCCCGTGCCCAACCCGCCCCAGCCCGCCACCACACCGGGGGGCAGCCTGCCATGAAGCCAGAGTCCTCCAACACCCCAGCATCGCCCCGGCCCTTCAAGCGGCTGGTGCCCGCGCCCCTGCTGTCGCTGGCGCTGCTGGGCCTGTGGCTGCTGCTCAACCGCAGCCTGAGTGCCGGGCATTTCGTGCTGGGCAGCGTGCTGGCCCTGGCGATTCCGCTGCTCACGGCCGGGCTGCGGCCGCTGCCGGTGCGCGTGCGCAAACCCGGCGCCGTGCTGCGCCTGGCCTTCACGGTGGTGGCCGACACCACCCGCTCCAACCTGGCCGTGGCGCGCCTGCTGCTGGCGCCCGGCCGCAGGCGCCACCCTGCCGGGTTTGTGCACATCCCGCTGGACGTGCGCGACCCCAACGCACTGGCCGTGCTGGCGATGATCGTCTGCATCACCCCTGGCACGGCCTGGGCCGAGCTGTCGCTGGACCGCAGCGTGCTGCTGCTGCATGTGCTGGAACTGGACGACGCGGCCACCGTGATCGCCGACGTGAAGCGGCGCTACGAGGCCCCTTTGATGGAGATTTTTGAATGACCCCGATACTGGATTGGGCCCTCCCCATCGCCCTGTTCATGCTGTCCCTGGCCATGGGCTGCGCGCTGATCCGCCTGCTCAAGGGCCCCTCCGCACAAGACCGGGTGCTGGCGCTCGATTGCATGTACCTGAGCGGCATGCTGGTGATGCTGGTGCTGGGCCTGCTGTACGGCAGCAAGAACTACTTCGAGGCCGCTCTGCTGTTGGCGCTGTTCAGTTTTGTCGGCTCGATGGCCATGGCCAAGTTTTTGCTGCGTGGCGAGGTGATCGAATGACCGAAGCCGCTACCACTGCCGCCGCCGTGCTGCCGCTCTGGCTTGAAATCATCGTGGCCTTGCTGGTGCTGGCGGGCGCCGGGCTGGCCCTGCTGGGCTCCACCGGCCTGCTGCGCCTACCCACGTTCTTCGAGCGTGTGCACGCCCCCGCCATCATCGCCACGCTGGGCTGCTGGCTGATCATGCATGGCACGGTGCTGTACTTCTCGGTGGCCGACCGCAGCCTGGCGCTGCATGCGCTGCTGATCGCCGTGTTTGTGGCGATCACGGTGCCGATCATGTCGATCTTATTGATGCGCGCGGCGCTGTTCCGCGCGCGGCAGATGGGGCTGGACGTGCCGCCCAGCCTCAGCCAGCCCAAGGCACCCGCAGAAGGCAAAGACTCCTGATTTGATAGCTGCTTGCGCTTGATGGACGCGCGCAAGCAGCCATTTTGAGCACTATTCTTGACCTGAAGACCCGAATCCGCCGCCGCCCGGCGTGTGGATTTCAAACACATCGCCCGGCAGCATTTCGGCCTGGCCGATGTGGTCCAGCAGCTCCACCCGGCCATCGCTGCGCACCACCTTGTTGATGCCCACGGCACCCGGCTGGCCGCCTGCCATGCCAAACGCGCCATGGTGGCGGCCGTTCGACAGGATGCTGGCCGTCATCGGCTCCAGGAAGCGCACACGGCGCACGCCGCCGTCGCCGCCTTTCCACCGCCCGGCGCCGCCCGAGCCCTTGCGAATCTCGTAACCCTCCAGCCGCACCGGAAAGCGGAACTCCAGCACTTCAGGGTCCGTGAGGCGCGAGTTGGTCATGTGGCATTGCACGACGCTGGTGCCTGCAAAACCGCCAGTGAGCTGCCCGTTGGAATCCCACACGCCGCCCGCGCCGCTGCCCCCCGAGATGGTCTCGTAGTACTGGTAGCGCGTGCTGCCAAAGGTGAAGTTGTTCATGGTGCACTGCCCCGCCGCCATCAGGCCCAGTGCGCCGTACAGCGCATTGGTGATACAGGTGGAGGTCTCCACATTGCCCGCCACCACCGAGGCCGGCGGATTGGGGTTGAGCATGCTGCCCGGCGGGATGATCACGTTGAGCGGCTTGAGGCACCCGGCATTCAGCGGAATGTCGTCATCCACCAGCGTGCGGAACACATACAGCACCGCCGCCATGCACACCGCCGTGGGCGCGTTGAAATTGTTCGTCTGCTGCGCGCTGGTGCCGGTGAAATCGATGGTGGCGCTGCGACTCGCTGCATCCACTTTCACCGCCACGCTGATCTGTGCGCCGTTGTCCAGCGGCAGCGTGAACGCACCGTCCTTGAGCCGTGTAATGACGCGGCGCACGGACTCTTCGGCGTTGTCCTGCACATGGCGCATGTAGGCCAACACGACATCGAGGCCAAACTCGGCCACCATGCGGCGCAACTCCTGCTGGCCCTTTTCGTTGGCCGCAATCTGCGCGCGCAAATCGGCCATGTTCTGCTGCGGGTTGCGGCTGGGGTACTCGCCGCTTTCGAGCAGCGCAATCATCTCCGCCTCGCGCAGCACGCCGCGCTCCACCAGCTTCACGTTGTTGATCTGCACGCCCTCTTCCTCGATGCGGGTCGAGAACGGTGGCATGGAGCCCGGCGTGGTGCCGCCCACATCGGCGTGGTGGCCCCGGCTGCCGACGTAGAACGTGGGCTCGGCGTTGTCCCCCAGGTAGACCGGCGTGATCACCGTGATGTCGGGCAGGTGCGTGCCGCCGTGGTACGGGTCGTTGAGCACAAACACGTCGCCCGGCTGCATGCGTCCGGCGTTGTCACGTATCACCGTCTTGATGCTCTCGCCCATGGAGCCTAGGTGCACCGGCATATGCGGCGCATTGGCAATCAGGTTGCCTGCGGTGTCGAACAGCGCACAGCTGAAGTCCAGCCGCTCCTTGATGTTCACCGAGTAGGCCGTGTTCTGCAGCTGCAGCCCCATCTGCTCGGCGATGTTCATGAACAGGTTGTTGAACACTTCGAGCAGCACCGGGTCCACCGTGGTGCCCACGGCGTGTTGCACGGCACGGGCCACGCGGCGGTTGAGCAGCAGGTGGTCCAGGTCGGTCAGCTCGGCCTCCCAGCCGGGCTCTACGATGGTGGTGGCGTTCTTCTCGGCAATGATGGCCGGGCCGGGAATCACATCGCCGGGGCGCAGATCCTCGCGCACCACCAGCGCGGCGTCGTGCCATGCCGCAACGCCATCGATGCCGCCGGTGTACATGCGCACAGTGCTGCGGCGCGGCACCTCGCGCGCAGGTTGCAGCGTGTGGCGCGGCTCCACGGGCGCATCGCCGGGCACCACGGCCTCGACGGAAACGGCCTCCACCACCAGGCCCTTGCCCTGCATGAGGAACGCAAAACGCTGGCGGTAGGCGTTCTCGAACGCGGCGGTGATTTCGGCCAGCGAGCCAAATGGCACGATGAGTGCGGAGTCGCTGCCCTCGTAGCGCACATGCACGCGGCGGTGCACCACGGCTGTGCCCGCGCCCACCTGCTGGCGCTCCAGCTCGGTGCGTGCGGTGGTGGCCAGTTGCTCCAGCGTGGCTTCGATACCCGCCAGCGCATCAGGCACCAGCTTGGTTTCCACGGCCTGTTCGCGGATCACGTTCTGGTCCGCCAGGCCCATGCCGTAAGCGCTCAGCACGCCCGCCAGCGGATGCACGAACACGCGCGTCATGCCCAGTGCATCGGCCACCAGGCACGCATGCTGGCCGCCCGCGCCGCCAAAGCACTGCAGCGTGTAGCGCGTCACGTCATAGCCGCGCGCCACGCTGATCTTCTTGATGGCGTTGGCCATCTGCTGCACGGCGATCTGGATAAAGCCGTGGGACACGTCCTCGGCGCTGCGGCCGGTTTGCGTGGCGAGGTCGCCGAACTTCTGCGCCACGGCATCGCCGTCCAGCGCCTCGTTGGCCGCGTGGCCAAACACCTTGGGAAAATGTGCAGGCTGGATCTTGCCCACCATCACGTTCGCATCCGTCACGGCCAGCGGGCCGCCACGGCGGTAACTGGCGGGACCTGGGTTGGCGCCCGCGCTTTCGGGGCCCACGCGGAAGCGCGCGCCGTCAAAGCCGAGGATGGAGCCGCCACCGGCCGCCACGGTGTGGATACTCATCATCGGGGCGCGCATGCGCACGCCCGCCACCTGGGTCTCGAATTCGCGCTCGAACTCGCCCGCGTAATGGCTCACGTCGGTGCTGGTGCCCCCCATGTCAAAGCCGATGACCTTGTCGTGGCCTGCCAAACCGGCGGTGCGGGCCATGCCGACGATGCCGCCTGCGGGGCCCGACAGGATCGCGTCCTTACCCTGGAACACCTGCGCATCCGTGAGGCCGCCCGACGACTGCATGAAGAACAGCTTCACGCCCGGCATTTCGCTCGCCACCTGGTCCACATAGCGGCGCAGGATGGGCGACAGGTACGCATCCACCACCGTGGTGTCGCCCCGGCTCACCAGCTTCATCATGGGGCTGGTGGCGTGCGATGCACTCACCTGCGTGAAGCCCACCTCCCGCGCAATCCGGGCCGCAGCCTCTTCGTGGGCGGTGTAGCGGTAGCCGTGCATGAACACGATGGCCGCGCTGCGCAGGCCTGCGTCGTAGGCGGCCCATAGGCGTTCCTTGAGGTGGGCTTCGTCCAGCGGATCGATCACCTCGCCCCGTGCACCCACACGCTCCTGCGCCTCGATCACGCGCTCATACAGCAGCTCGGGCAGCACGATGTGGCGGTCGAACAGACGCGGGCGGTTCTGGTAGGCGATGCGCAGCGCATCCTTGAAACCCTTGGTGGTGATGAGCAGCGTGGGCTCGCCCTTGCGCTCCAAGAGCGCGTTGGTGGCCACGGTGGTGCCCATCTTCACGCACTCCACCAGCTCGGGCGTCACGGGTTCGCCGGGCTTCAAACCGAGCAGGTGGCGGATGCCTGCGACAGCCGCGTCCTTGTACTGCTCGGGGTTCTCCGACAACAGCTTGTGCGTGACCAGCGTGCCGTCCGGCCGCTTGCCCACCACGTCGGTGAAGGTGCCGCCCCGGTCGATCCAGAACTGCCAGCGGGACATGGGTGAAACTTGGTGGGACATGAATAACTATCTTTTTGATAGCTACCAGCGCTTATCAGATAAGCGCTAGAGCATGGTTTTATTCAAAATTCTGCGCCGATCAAAGGGATGCCGCCGAGCGCGCCGCCTGGTCGTACATGCCTGAGAGCACACGCAGTAACCGGGCCAGCTCGCCGATGTCGCGGTTCAGCGCGTCGTCGGCTTTCAGGGCGTCGATCAGGCAACTCTCGCGGATCTCGCGGTAGCGCTGCACGTAGGCACGGCCCACATCGGTGGCGGCGTAGGTGACTTCCTTGCCGTTCTTTTGCGAGGCCACGACGCCCAGGTTCTGCAGCTTTTTCAGTGCGTAGTTCACCAGGTGCGTGTCTTCCACATTCATGATGAAGCAGATGTCGGCCAGGCGTTTGTCGCGCGCGCGGTGCGTGACATGGTGCAGCACCACCACGTCGAGCGGCGTCAGGTCCTTGAGACCCGCCGCCGCCATGCAGTGCACCACCCAGCGGTGGAACGCGTTGCCCGCCACGATGAGGCCGAACTCGAACTCGCTCATCTCTGCGCTCTGTGCCGACACCAGGTGTGCCGATGACACGATGGGGCCGGAGTCGGTTTTGGCCTTGGGCTTTGCGTCAGATTTCATGGCGGATTCGGGCCTGCGGGTTCAGTCATTGGCACGGGATATGCATGGGGCATTGTAGGCAAGTCGATGGTAATTTGTTGGCAATTTGTCAGCGTTTAGGCAAAACACCTATCGCAATCGGGTCGGCTTCCGATACAGTGATTTGTTACATCCAACCCTGCGGAGCAATATCCATGAAGCGTCGAATCTTCCCCGTGACCGCACTCGCCCTGACCCTGGCGGCGGGCCTGTCTGCAACCTCGGCATTCGCTCAGACCAAGTGGGATCTGGCGGCCGCCTACCCAGCCACCAACTTCCACACCGAGAACATGGTGCAGCTGGCCGGCGATGTAGACAAGGCCACGGGGGGCAAGCTCAAGATCACGGTGCATGCCAACGCCGCACTGTTCAAGGCCCCCGAAATCAAGCGCGCGGTGCAAGGCGGCCAGGCGCAGATGGGTGAGATCCTGCTGGCCAACTTCCAGAACGAATGGCAACTGTTTGGCGTGGACGGCCTGCCGTTCCTGGCCGATAGCTACGACGCCTCCAAGAAGCTCTACGCCGCCCAAAAGCCTTTTCTTGAAAAGAAGCTGGCCGAGCAAGGCATGGTGCTGCTGTATGCCGTGGCCTGGCCTCCGCAAGGCATCTACACCAAGAAGCCACTGGCCTCGGCCGCCGACCTCAAGGGCATCAAGTGGCGCGCCTACAGCCCCGCCACCGCCCGCATTGCCGAGCTGGTGGGTGCACAGCCGGTGACAGTGCAGGCCGCAGAGTTCTCGCAGGCCCTCGCCACGGGCGTGGTCGAATCGACGATGACCTCGGGCGCCACCGGCGTGGACAGCAAGCTATATGAGCACCTCAAGTTCTACTACGACACCCAGGCCTGGCTGCCCAAGAACGCCGTGCTGGTGAACAAGAAGGCCTTTGACGCGCTGGACAAGCCCAGCCAGGACGCCCTGCTCAAGGCCGGTGCCGACGCCGAAGCACGCGGCTGGGCTGCCAGCGCCAAGGTCAACACCGACACCATCGCCAAGCTCAAGGCCAATGGCATGGCGGTAGAAGCGCCGCCCGCCGCACTGAAGGCCGACATGGCCAAGGTCGGCGACACCATGCTCAAGGAATGGCTGGACAAGGCCGGCCCCGAAGGCAAGGCGCTGATTGACGCCTACCGCAAGTAAGCTCGGGCATCCACGCAAATGCGTCGTCTGCTGGACTTTCTGTACGACAGCGCCGCCGCCCTGGCGGCGCTTTTCATGGTCGGCCTGCTGGGCATGGTGCTGCTGTCCATCGCCAGCCGGCAGTTCCACTTCCACGTGCCGGGCACGGATGCCTACGCAGGCTATCTGATGGCGGCTGCGGGTTTTCTGGCGCTGGCCCACACCTTGAAGCGCGGCGAACACATCCGCGTCACGCTGCTGCTCAACTTTTTGAAGGGCGGCGCAAAGAAGGCCTTTGAGATCTGGGCCCTGGCCATTGCCACGCTTCTGGCCGTGCTGTTTGCGGTGTACAGCTGCAAGCTGGCCTGGCAGTCGCACGAGTTCCACGACATCTCCACAGGCAGCGATGCCACCCCCCTGTGGATTCCCCAGATCGCCATGGCCGTGGGCACGGTGATTCTGGCCATCGCCTTCATCGACGAGCTGGTGCTGGAGGTGATGAACAAACGCGCCGACGCCCATCCCGGCGAAGCCTTGCGCAATGAATAAGACAACCAGGCCCATCTACCATGAGTGATCTCGCCATTACCGGCCTGCTGGTCCTGTCGCTGTTCCTGATTCTGGGCAGCGGTGTCTGGATCGGGCTGACCCTCTCGGGCGTCGCCTGGATCGGCATGCAACTGTTCTCGTCGCGCCCAGCTGGCGATGCGATGGCGGTGACGATCTGGGGCAGCGCCTCCAGCTGGACCTTGACCGCCCTGCCCCTGTTCATCTGGATGGGGGAAATCCTGTTTCGAACGCGGCTGTCGCAAGACATGTTCAAGGGCCTCGCCCCCTGGGTACAGGCCCTGCCGGGCCGCCTGCTGCACACCAACGTGGTGGGCTGCACGATTTTTGCGGCCGTGTCGGGGTCGAGTGCCGCCACCTGCGCCACCATCGGCAAGATGACACTGCCCGAACTGACACGCCGGGGCTACCCTGAGCACATGGTGGTGGGCACCCTGGCCGGTGCCAGCACGCTGGGCCTCTTGATCCCGCCGTCGATCATCATGATCGTCTACGGCGTATCGGCCGAAGTGTCCATCTCGCAGCTGTTCATTGCGGGCGTGCTGCCGGGCATTCTGCTGGCGGCCCTGTTCTCAGGCTACATCATGGTCTGGGCGCTGCGGCACCCCGACCAGATTCCCGCCGCCGACGTGCGCCTGACCTTTGCGCAAAAGCTGGCCGAGTCGCGCAGCCTGATCCCGGTGGTGCTGCTGATTGCAGCGGTGCTGGGCAGCATCTACACCGGCTTTGCCACGGCCACCGAAGCCGCAGCCGTGGGTGTGGTGGGCTCGCTGGTGCTCTCGGCCGTGCAGGGCTCGATGAGCTGGAGCACCTTCAAGGAATCGCTGATGGGCGCCACGCGCCTGTACTGCATGATTGCGCTGATCCTGGCCGGTGCCGCGTTTCTCACGCTATCGATGGGCTATATCGGTCTGCCGCGCCACCTGGCTGAATGGATTGCGTCGCTGGGGCTGAATCAGGGGCAGCTCCTCGTCGCGTTGGCCGTGTTCTTCATCATTCTGGGCTGCTTCCTGGACGGCATCTCAATGGTGGTGCTCACCATGGGCGTGCTCATGCCCACGGTGCAGGCTGCGGGCATCGACCCCATCTGGTTCGGCATCTTCATTGTGCTGGTGGTCGAGATGGCGCAGATCACACCGCCCGTGGGCTTCAACCTGTTCGTGCTGCAAGGAATGACGGGCCGCCAGCTGCCCTGGATCGCCAAGGTGGCCCTGCCCATGTTCCTGCTGATGTGCGCGGCCGTGGCGCTGCTCTATATCTTCCCCGGCATCGTCACTTGGCTGCCGCAGCAGATGGCGGCGCGCTGAGCCGCCGGCATACGAAACGGGTGTGGTCCAGACCAGGGTCACTCCGTTTTGCTCTTTTGGGGGAAGGCGCGAAGCGACCCAGGGGGACTTCATTTGCTGTGACAATCCCCCCATGCTCAATGTTCTGGCCATCTGCATCGGCGCCTGTGTGGGCGCACTGGCGCGCTGGCGCCTGGGCCTGTGGCTCAGCCCGGGCGGCTTGATTCCCTGGGGAACCCTGGCAGCCAACCTGATGGGCGGTTATCTCATCGGCGTGTGTGTGGCTGTTTTTCACGCCCTGCCCCAGATCGATCCCGTCTGGCGGCTGGCCTTGGTCACGGGTTTTCTGGGCGCACTCACCACGTTCTCCAGCTTCTCGGCCGAGGTGGTTGAAATGTTGATGGTGCAACGCTACGCCATGGCCCTGGGCACTACAGCACTGCACCTGTTCGGGTCGCTATGCCTGACGGCGCTTGGCATACAAAGTGCTTCATATTTCATAGCAGCCCGCGCATTGTAGACTTGCCCAAGGGCCCATTTTTCTCTACACCTCATCCTCCATTGCATTACGCTGCCCAAGCCGGTGGCCGCAGCATTCGCCCCACCCCTTTTCCCCCACAGACCGACACGAAGAGTCTCTTATGGACGCCAATACCCAACTCAACGAACGCCGCCTGGCCGATGCCTGGGCGGAACTGCAGAACCACGCAGTCAACGGCAACCCCTTGCACGCAGACGCATATCGCCTCGCGTTTGCCGACCCGGAATTCCTGTTCCGCCGCGAGACACGCGGCATCCGCTTTCAGCTGGAAATGCTCAAGCCCGACCTGGGCCAGGCCGAGCAAGGCATCGAGAACACCGTGGTGGTCTACGGCAGCGCCCGGTTTGTGGCACCCGACGAGGCCTCAGCCCAGTTGGCCGAGGCCGAGGCCAGTGGCGACGAGGTGCGCCTGCAGCGTGCCCAGCAGGCCGTGCGCAACGCCCGCTACTACGACCTCGCCCGCCAGTTCGCCAAGGTGGTGGCGGAATACAGCGAGCACCAGCGCCCCGCAGACCGCATCTACATCTGCACGGGCGGCGGCCCCGGCATCATGGAGGCCGCCAACCGGGGTGCCCACGAAGCCGGTGCACTGAACGTCGGCCTGAACATCGCCCTGCCCCACGAGCAAAGCGGCAATCGCTTCATCTCGCCCTCGCTCTCCTTCAAGTTCCACTACTTCGCGCTGCGCAAGATGCACTTCATGATGCGCGCCAAGGCATTGGTGGCCTTCCCGGGGGGTTTTGGCACGCTGGACGAACTGTTCGAGGTGCTCACGCTGGTGCAGACCAAGAAAGCCAAGCCCGTGCCCATCGTGCTGTTTGGCACCGACTACTGGAGGCGGCTGATCAACTTCGAGGTGCTGGTGGAAGAAGGCACGATCTCCGCCCAAGACCTCAAGCTCTTTCACTACACCGACGACCCACAAGAAGCGTGGGAGCTGATCAAGTCGTTCTACCAGCTGTAGGCCTTTCTTTGCCTACTGGCTCCGCACGGCAAGCGGCACTCAGCGCGGCCCCTGCCCCGGCTGTTTTTTCTCGCCCCCGATGCGCCACGCCAGCCGGGCGCCGCCCAGGCCTGCGGCGCCCACCCCCCAGAACAGGCCGCTCACGCCAATCACCGCCCCGGCCGATCCGAACATCAGGGGCATCAGCACGCTGGATGCGTTGATGGCCATGAGGCGCAGACCCAGAGCTTCGCCCTGGCGATGTGAGGGCGTGATCTGGTGCAGCAGGCTCATCACCATGGGCTGCCCCGTGCCCAGCACCAGGCCTAGCAACACCGAGCACAGCCCCATGGCCCAGGCGCTTTGCAGCATGGGGTACACCGCAAACAACACGGCCGTCACCAGCATGGCGCCGGCCATTACGCCCCGCTCGCGCAAGTGCTTGGCCACAAAGGGCATAAGCACGCGGATCACAGTGGCCGCAATCGCAAACGCCCCGAAGATGGTGCCAATGACCGCCGCCGACAAGCCGCGCTCATGCCCCAGCAGCGGCACCGCAAAGGCATGCACATCCCAGCACGACGAGATGAGCCAGTTCACGATGAGCAGGCGGCGAAACGGTGGGTCGTTCAGCAGATCCCAGGCACGCTGTGGCGGGCCATCTTTGGCGGAGGCTGCAGCCGCAGCGGGCAGATCCTGCGTGCTGCGCACACACCACCAACTGACCAGGGGCAGCAACGCCAGCAACGCAAAGGCCGCGCGGTAGCCTTCCAGGCTGCCCGGGGTGGTACCCGCATGGTCGATGGCCAGCCCCGCCGCAAATGGGCCGATGAAGTTGGACACCGCCGGGCCTATCGACAGCCAGCTGAACACCTGCTTGAGTGCGGTGGCGTCATGCACGGCGCGGCCCGCGTGGCGTTGCACGGCAATGGTGGCGCCCCCTGCGCCGGCGCCAGTCATCAAGGCCGCAACGCACAAGACCGCATAGGTCGGAAACACCACCGCCAGCCCAGCGCCCATGCACGCCACAGCCACCGAATAAGCCATCGGGCGCTTGAGGCCGTGGCGGTCTGCAAACCGGCCCGCAGGAAGGGCCAGAAACACCTGGGTGAGCGCGAACAGCGCCACCAGAAACCCCACCGCTGCCACGCTGTAGCCCTCGCGCAGCGCGAGCAGGGGCGCGGCCAGCCGCATGCCAGCCATGCTGCCGTGCACACAGATCTGCGCGGCAATCAGCCGGGCCAGTGCCCAGTTCACAGCGGATCGTCCTCGGGGTCCAGCCCCGGCAACGGCACGGTGGTGGCCCCTGGCGCAGGCAGGTCCTGCACATCCCGCAGGCGCTTCTGGATGGCGCGGGTGCGCACGCCCACCTCGTCAAACTTCTTGGCGGCGGCGTCGATGGATTTTTTGGTGGCCTCCACCACATCGCCAAACTTGGCGAACTCGGTCTTGACCATGCCCAGAAGGCTCCACACTTCTGACGAGCGTTTTTCAATCGCCAGCGTCTTGAAGCCCATCTGCAGGCTGTTGAGCATGGCGGCCAGATTGGCCGGGCCTGTGATCATCACGCGGCAATCGTTCTGCACGGCCTCGACCAGGCCGGGACGGCGCATGACCTCGGCAAACAGGCCTTCGGTGGGCAGGTACAGCACGGCAAAGTCGGTGGTGTGTGGGGGCGAGACGTACTTCGCGAAGATCTTCTTGGCTTCGAGCTTGATCGAGGTCTCGAACGCATTGCCCGCAGACAAGATGGCCGCCTTGTCGGCCGCGTCCTGCGCATCCATCAGGCGCTGGTATTGCTCCACCGGGTACTTGGAGTCGATGGGCAGCCACACCGGGTGCTCGTCGCTCTTGCCCGGCAGGCGGATGGCAAATTCCACCAACTCATCGCTGCCTGGCACGGTCTTGACGTTGCGCGCGAACTGCTCGGGGGTAAGCACATTGTCGATGATGGCGCCGAGCTGCATTTCGCCCCAGGTACCGCGCGACTTCACGTTGGTCATCACACGCTTCAAGTCGCCCACGCTGCCGGCCAAGGTCTGCATCTCGCCCAGGCCCTTGTGCACTTGTTCGAGCCGGTCGCTCACCAGCTTGAAGGATTCGCCCAGGCGCTGCTCCAGCGTGGCGTGGAGCTTTTCGTCCACCGTGCGGCGCATTTCTTCGAGCTTGGTGGCGTTGTCGGCCTGGATGGCGGCCAGGCGCTCGTTGAGCGCCGTGCGCAGTTGTTCGGCATTGTGCTGGCTGCCCTGCACCAGCCCGGTGAGCTGCTGCGACACCGCGTCTTGCAGCACCGCAAACTGGTTCTTGATCTGAAAGCTGTTGGCTTCGAGCTGGTCTTTGAGCGCTTGTGACATCACCCCCAGCTGCGACTGGGTGTCGCTCTTGAGCGAATCGAGCGTGAGGCGCGTGGCTGCGTCCAGGGCCGTGAGGCGCTGCTCCAGCCGCGCCTCGAACACGCCAAAGGCGGCCAACAGCTCGGCACGGCCGTTGCGCGATTCGGCCACCGCCTGCGTCAAACGCTCATCGACCGCGTGGCGCAGCCCCTCCAGCGTGGTCTGCGTGGTTTGGGTGAAGCCGCGCAGCTGCTGGCCCATGCCATCCAGCGCGCCATCGTTCTTGGCCACGGCCAGTTGGGTGGCCTGAGCAGTGCGCTCCAGCGCCTGCAGGCGGGCCAGCCATTCGGGCGGCAAATCCACGCGGGGGCGGCGCAGCGCCAGCAGCGCGAGCGCGATGAACACCAGGGCCAGTGAGGCCAGCAGAACGAGGGTATCGGTAGTCAAGGAAGGATTACTATGGTTTCGATAGCTGCCAGCGCTTATCTATCAAGCGCTAGCGGCCAATTTCTCTTAATAAATCCGGCGTTACTGCGCCCGCAGGCCAGGCACGGGCTGGTTCACCGGAGTGAGGGGGGCACGCCCGCCCAAAAAGGCAATCAGGTTGTCCGCCGCCAGGTTGGCCATGGCGCGGCGCGTGGGCACCGTGGCGCTGGCGATGTGAGGCGTGAGCACCACGTTGGGCACGGTAAGCAGGTCGGGGTGCACGCTGGGCTCGCCTTCAAACACATCCAGACCCGCCGCGGCAATGCGGCCTTCGCGCAGCGCCACGGCCAGCGCCGCGTCGTCCACAATGCCGCCACGCGCAATGTTGATGAGGGTGGCCGTGGGCTTCATCAGCGCGAGTTCGGCCGCGCCAATGGTGTGGTGCGAGGCTGCGCTGTACGGCACCACCAGCACCACATGGTCGGCCGTGCGCAGCAAGTCTTCCTTGCCCACGTAGGTGGCCTTGCATTCGGCTTCCAGGTCAGCCGACAGGCGCGAGCGGTTGTGATAGAACACCTTCATGCCAAAGCCATGCGCGCCGCGCTTGGCAATGCCCTGCCCGATGCGACCCATGCCGATGATGCCCAGCGTGCTGCCGTGGATGTCGCTGCCCGCGAACATGTCGTAGCTCCACTTCGTCCACTTGCCAGCGCGCAGGTAATGCTCGCTCTCGGTCATGCGGCGCGCCGTGGCCATCAAGAGCGCAAAGCCGAAGTCGGCCGTAGTCTCGGTCAGCACGTCGGGGGTGTTGGTGCCCAACACGCCCGCCGCCGTCATCGCGTCCACATCAAAGTTGTTGTAGCCCACGGCCATGTTGGCGCAGATTTTGAGGCGCGGCGCCGCAGCCAGCAACGCCGCGTCGATACGCTGACTGCCGGTGGTGAGCACTCCGTCCTTGTCCGCCAGGCGCACGCCCAGCTCGGCAGGGGTCCAGATCACGTCGTCGGGGTTGGCCTCCACGTCGAAGTGCTCACGCAGGCGGTCCACGATGTCGGGGAAGATCGCTCGCGCGACCAGGATGCGGGGTTTGCTCATGAATCTTCAGTCTCCAATGTATCGATACGGCTACCCTACCTTGCAACTGGCGCGGCCCGCACCAGCGGCCACCGTGCAAGGGCAGCCCCGCCGCACTGGTGGCGTCCCCCTTCCCATCGCGCAGCGATGAGAGAAGGGGGAAGCGGCGCGCCGCTCAAGGGGATGGTCACTACCTAAACCAGATGAAAGTCATAACGACAAACAGCGGCACCAGGATGCCCCCCGACCACAGCATGTAGCCAAAGAAGCTCGGCATCTTCACGCCCCGGTCTTCGGCGATGGCCTTGACCATGAGGTTGGGTGCGTTGCCGATGTAGGTGTTGGCCCCCATGAACACGGCCCCTGCCGAGATGGCAGCCAGTGTGGGCGCCAGGGTGGTCATCAGCACCGCAGGGTCGCCGCCCGCAGTGTTGAAAAACACGAGGTAGGTGGGGGCGTTGTCCAGGAACGAGCTCAGGGCACCCGTGGCCCAGAAATACATGGCCGGGTCGGGCGAACCATCTGCGCGGGTCACGGCCGACACAACGGCGCCAAACGGACCGTTGACGCCCGCCTTGAGCATGGCGATAACCGGGATGATGGTGAGAAAGATGCCCGCAAACAGCTTGGCCACCTCTTGCATCGGCCCCCAGCCGAACTGGTTGTCTTCATGCACCTTCTTGGGCGTGAGCCACAGGGATACAAAGGTGACGATGACCAAACCGACGTCGCGCACGATGCCAGGCAGGCCAACGTCGGTGCCCGCGATGTTGAACGCCACCGACGACTTCCAGAAGCCGCTGACCAGCACCAGCGCCACCACCACGCCCAGCAGGGCAAAGTTGACCTTGCCATCAAAGCCGATGGCCCGGCTGTCGGGTGTGGGGTCGGCCGTGACCACTTCTTCGCTGCGGCGGTAGTACCAGGAATCGAGCACAAAGAAGATGACCAGCAGCGCACCCACGAGGAAAAGCGTTTCCTGGAAGATGTGGCTCACCGTCCAGAAGAAATCCACGCCCTTCAGGAAGCCCAGGAACAGCGGCGGATCGCCCAGCGGCGTGAGCGAGCCACCGGCGTTGGACACGATGAAGATGAAGAACACCACCACATGCGCCACATGCTTGCGGTTGTCGTTGGCGCGGATCAGGGGGCGGATCAGCAGCATGGACGCCCCGGTCGTGCCCATGAAGCTGGCCAGCACGGCGCCAATGGCCAGGATGGTGGTGTTGAGCCCCGGGCTGCCATGCAGGTTGCCGCGAATGAAAATCCCGCCCGCCACCGTGAACAGCGCAGTCAGCAGGATCACAAACGGGATGTACTCCGCCACCAGCGCATGCACCAGGCTTACGCCCGCCATGCCGGGGCCGAATGTGATGGCAAACGGCACCAGAAACGCCAGCCCCCAAGCTGCCGCCACCTTGCCAAAGTGGTGGTGCCAGAAGATCGGCGCCAGGAGCGGCATGAGGGCAATCGACAGCAGAATGCCCGCGAATGGAACGCCCCAGAGGACGGACAGCGTGCTGCCATCGATGTCGGCGGCCAGGGCCCAGCCGGGCAGTGCCGCCAAAAGACCGGCCACTGCCAGCCCGCGCGAGAGTTTCATGGGTTGTGTCTCCATCCAGTTATAAAAATCGGTGCGCCTCACGGCGGTTTGACGTACTTCACAGCACATCGTGGCACTTCACGGAACCTCTGGGCGCTTCCGAGCGCCAGCGCGGCTACGCTGTCGCAGGGATATCAAACACCTGCCGCAGGTAGGCGAGGTATTTCTCGTCATCACACATGCCCTTGCCCGGCGTGTCCGACAGCTTGGCCACAGGCTGGTCGTTGCAACGCGTCATCTTGATGACCACCTGCAGCGGCTCGTGCGCCGGCGGGCTGCCCAGGTCATTGGTGAGATTGGTGCCAATGCCAAACGCCAGCTGGCAGCGGCCCCGGAACTGCTGGTACAGCTCGATGGTGCGTGGCACGGTCAGCGCATCGCTGAAGATCAGCGTCTTGGTCAGCGGGTCCACGCGGTTCTTGCGGTAGTGGTCCAAAAGGCGCTCGCCCCAGGCAAACGGGTCGCCACTGTCATGCCGCGCGCCGTCAAACAGCTTGCAAAAGTAAAGGTCAAAGTCGCGCAGGAAAGCGCTCATGCCGTACACGTCCGACAGCGCAATGCCCAGGTCCCCCCGGTACTCCTTGGCCCACATCTCAAAGCCAAAGACCTGGCTGTCGCGCAGGCGCGGGCCCAGCGCCTGGCAGGCCTGCAGATATTCATGCGCCATGGTGCCCAAGGGCGTCACGCCCAGCTTCATGGCGTAAAGCACGTTGCTGGTGCCCGCAAACTGGCCGGGGCCTGCCGGTGCGCCGGGACGGCGGTCGCCCGTGCCCAGGCGGGCCACCAGCACGCGCAGCACTTCTTCGTGCCAGGCGCGGCTAAAACGCCGGCGGGTGCCGTAGTCGGCAATCTTGAGATCCGACAGGCCGTCACCCTGCAGCAGCGCAATCTTGGCATCCAGGCGCCGGCGGCCTTCCAGGAAGTCGGGCACTTTCTGCGTGTTGCGAAAGTAGACCTCATTGACGATGGCCAGTACCGGAATCTCGAACAGGATGGTGTGCAGCCACGGCCCCCGGATGGAGATTTCGATCTCGCCGTTGTGCTGGGGCGTGACGGTGATGTATTTCTCGTTGAGCTTGAACAGCCCGAGAAAATCCACGAAGTCGCTCTTGATGAAACGCAGGGACCGCAGGTAAGCCAGTTCGGCATCCTGGAACTGCAGGCAACACAGCGACCGGATCTCGTCGCGGATTTCGTTGGCAAACGGTGCCAGTTGCACGCCGGGGTTGCGGCACTTGAATTTGTATTCGACCTGCGCCCCCGGAAACTGGTGCAGCACGACCTGCATCATGGTGAACTTGTACAGGTCGGTGTCGAGCAGGCTGGTGATGATCATGGACAGGGCAAGCCTCAGAAATCGCGAACACGTTCCCAAGGCCTCAGACCGGGCAACGAAGCCACAAAGTGTAGGCCATCGGGAGCCCTGGCACCGCGCAAGGCCAGCGGCGTCAGCCAGGTTTCAGCCGCCGCACAGCGCCTGGCCTGGTTAAGTGCCCTGTGGTGCGCCAGCGCCTATCTGTGTTGCGTTACGCGCTATCAAAACCATACCAGGCAATTTGCACGCGGTCAGCCGGGCACCACCAGAGCCTGCAGCACGGTGCGCAGCGCCTCGGGCACGGGCACCGGCCGGCGGGTTTCGCGGTCCACATACACATGGATGAAATGGCCAGCGGCAGCGGTCAGCGGCTCGCCTTGGGCAAACAGGCCCACCTCATACCTGACGCTGGAGCCGCCCAGCCGTGCCACGCGGATGCCCGCCTCCACCGTTTGCGGAAACGCCAGCGGGGCAAAGTAGTTGCACTGGGTTTCGATCACCAGGCCAATGGTGCCGCCCGCATGGATATCGAGCACGCCTTGGTCGATCAGATGGGCATTGACCGCAGTGTCAAACCAGCTGTAGTACACGACGTTGTTCACATGGCCATACACGTCGTTGTCGGCCCAGCGTGTGGTGATGGAGCGAAAGGCCTGGTAGGCGCTGCGCGGCTGCGGGGACGGGCGGGCGGCCGGTGCGGACGCAGCGGCAGGGGTGGTGCTGGCGGCAAAAGTCATGGCCGCACATTCTGCCAGCGCTGGTGGTACTGCCAGGCCACGCGCCAGGTGTTGAGCTGGGCCAACACCGTGTCGTCCAGGTTGCGGCCGTAACCCCCGGCCATGGCAAAAACCAGGGGGATGCGCCGCTGCCACGCCCAGTCGAACACACGCCGGTCGCGCGCCTCCAGCCCGTCGTGCGTCACCGCCAGCCGCCCCAGGCGGTCACCTTCATGGGGGTCGGCACCTGCCAGATAGAAGATGAGCTGGGGCGCAAACCGCTGCTCCAGGGTATCGAGCGCCTGCTCCAGGGCCTGTAGATAGTCAGGGTCCGTGCAGCCATCGGGCAGCTCGACATCGAGGTCGCTGGGCTCCTTGCGGAACGGAAAGTTGCGAGCCCCGTGCAGCGACAGCGTGAACACGCTGTGGTCTCCCCGGAAGATGTGCGCCGTGCCGTTGCCCTGGTGCACATCCAGGTCAATCACCGCCACCTGAAGCGGCCGGGCGGTGCGCCCGCCGCCTCCCCGCGCCCATTCCACCTGCATCAACCGGGCGGCCACCGCCACGTCGTTGAACACACAAAACCCGCTGCCCTTGTCGGCATAGGCATGGTGCGTGCCCCCCGCAAGGTTGCCCGCCACCCCTTCGTGCAGCGCCACGCGGCTTGCAGCCACGGTAGCGCCCACAGAGCGCCGCGCGCGCTCGGCCATGGCCTCGCTCCAGGGAAACCCAATCTCGCGCTGGGCCAGGGGCGGCAGCGTGCCGTCGGCAATCGCATTGATGTAGTCGGGCGCATGGGCCAGCGCCAATTCGCGGTCGGATGCGGGCAAGGCCACCTGGAGCGACACACCCGGCAGGTGTTGGGCAATCCGGTCGCGCAGCAGTCTGTACTTGGCCATGGGAAACCGATGGCCTTCGGGCAAGGGCAGCACAAAATGGTCTGCGTAATAGGCGTGCATGACGCGATTGTGGCGAAGGGCGGATTTCTGGGTGGCCGTCCCTAATTTGCTGCACCGCAACAAAAAACCCTTGCAATCGCGAACGAAGCCCCTAAAATTCAACCCATGCTGCACTGCAACATGACTTACCGAGTCAGGGCCAGCGCAGATGTCTGTGAACCACCTGGCCTTCAAGGCCCTCATTTTTAGGAGATATGACATGACGCTGACCGCTGAACAAATCCTGGCCTCGCACAAAGCCAACATCGAAACCCTGTTTGGTCTGACCACCAAGGCCTTCGAAGGCGTGGAAAAGCTGGTTGAACTGAACGTGACCGCTTCGCGCGCCGCTCTGTCGGAAGCCGCTACCCACACCCAGGCTGTCCTGGGCGTGAAGGACGCACAAGAACTGCTGGCCCTGCAAGCCGGCCTGTTCCAGCCCCTGGCTGAAAAGACCGCCGCCTACAGCCGTCACCTGTATGACATCGCTTCGGGCACCGGCGCCGAATTCGGCAAGGCTTTTGAATCGCAAGCTGCTGATGCTCAGAAGAGCTTCACCAACTTGGTCGACAGCGCCGCCAAGAACGCACCTGCCGGCTCCGAAACCGCTGTGGCCGTGATGAAGAGCGCCGTCTCCGCTGCCAACAACGCTTTTGAATCCGTTCAAAAGGCCGTCAAGCAAGCGTCTGATGTCGCCGAAGCCAACTTCAACGCCGTGGCCAATACCGCTGCCAACGCCGCCAAGACTGCGGCTCCCCGCAAGCGCTAAGTCCAGTACCTGCGGTCTGGAGTGCAACCTCTAGGCCGCATTCAGGGAATACCCTGATAATTCAACCACGCGCTGCGGACACCCTCCACAGTGCACCAGTTGTCTCCTTGGATCCTCTCGAAACCCCCGTTTCAGGGATCCTTTTAAAGCCCGGTTCATGACCGGGCTTTTTTTTGCCTGGACCTTCGCGCAGCGCACTGGAACTGGCTCTGCGCGGCTTCAGCGGCCGGTTCGGCGGGCGACGGGCCCTCGTTGTGGCGGGCCTTGTCGGAAATTCCCGCCCCGTCCTTCCCGACGTGCAGACTCGCCTTTGCGCTGCATCAGACGCTTGCACCAAATCCCGCTCTCTCTCGAGCGTTTATTAAGAATAATTCGTGTTTGCTTTATCATTGGCGGAGTTACAACCCCGAAAGATGCATCCATGTCGAAGACTGTGAAAGCCTTGCTGAGTGCTTGTGCCCTGGCCGCCGCTGCAGGCGTTGTCCATGCCCAGGAACAAGTCGTCAACCTCTACTCGGCCCGCCACTACTCCACCGACGAAGCGCTGTACAGCGGCTTCACCAAGGCCACTGGCATCAAGATCAACCGCGTGGATGCCGATGACGCCGGCATCCTGGCGCGCCTGAAGGCCGAGGGCGCTGCCTCGCCAGCGGACGTGATCCTGCTGGTGGACGCCGCACGTCTTTACAAGGGCGAAGTGGACGGTCTCTTCCAGCCCATCCAGTCCAAGGTGCTGAACGACGCCATCCCCGCCAACCTGCGCAGCAAGCCAGTCGCTGACGGCGGCATCGCCTGGTTCGGTCTTTCCACCCGCGCCCGCGTGATCGTCTACAACAAGGTCAAGATGCAAAAGGCGGACGTCGATACGTACGAAGAGCTGGGCGACCCCAAAAACAAGGGCAAGCTGTGCATCCGCTCCGGCTCGCACCCCTACAACCTGAGCCTTTTTGGCGCTGTGACAGAGCACATGGGCGAGCAGAAGGCCGAGGCCTGGCTCAAGGGCCTAGTGGCCAACCTGGCGCGCCCTCCCAAAGGTGGGGACACGGACCAGATCAAGGCAGTGGCTGCTGGCGAATGCGATATCGCCGTGACCAACAGCTACTACCTGGCCCGCATGATGCGTTCTACCAAGCCTGAAGATGTGGCTGTGGTGAACAAGGTGGGCGTGGTGTTCCCCAACCAGGAATCCTGGGGCACCCACCTGAACATCGCGGGCGGCGCTGTGGCCAAGCACTCCAAGAACCAGGCCAACGCGGTCAAGTTTCTGGAATACCTGGCCAGCCCGGAAGCACAGAACTACTTTGCCAATGGCAACAACGAGTGGCCTGCCGCAAAGGGTGTGACCCTGGACAACCCTGCCCTCAAGGCCATGACGGGTGGACAGCCTTTCAAGAGCGAGACCATTCCTATCAGCGCAGTGGGTGCCAACACCACGAAGGTGCAGCAGATGCTGGACCGCGTCGGCTTCCAGTAAGCCCGCCCGGCTCCTGACAAGCCCGGCCTGGCCGGGCTTTTTTTCGCCTGCAGAAAGTCGGCCTCGATGCGCCATAATTGACGTTTACGTTAACGTCACTTACAGGAGACAGCACATGGACATCAAGGGCAAGGTATTCATCGTCACCGGCGGCGCATCGGGCCTGGGTGAAGGTACGGCACGCATGCTGGCGGCCCAGGGCGGCACCGTGGTCATTGCCGACATGCAGGCCGAAAAAGGCGAAGCCGTGGCCAAGGAGATCGGCGGCGCCTTTGTGAAATGTGATGTGAGCAACGAGGCCGATGGCCAGGCGGTAGTGGCCAAGGCGGTTTCGCTGGGCAAGCTCATGGGCCTGGTCAACTGCGCTGGCATTGCCCCCGCAGAAAAAACAGTGGGCAAGAACGGCGCCCATGCCCTCGCGCTGTTCAGCAAGACCATCACGGTCAATCTGATCGGCAGCTTCAATATGATCCGCCTGGCAGCTGAAGCCATGAGCAAGAACGAACCCGAATCCACCGGCGAGCGCGGTGCGCTGATCTCGACGGCCAGCGTCGCGGCCTATGACGGCCAAATTGGCCAGGCAGCCTATGCCGCATCCAAGGGCGGCGTGGTCGGCATGACACTGCCGATCGCCCGCGACTTGGCGCGCAACGGCATCCGCAATATGACAATTGCCCCCGGCATCTTCGGCACACCGATGCTGTTTGGCATGCCGCAAGAAGTGCAGGACGCGCTGGCCGCTGGTGTGCCCTTCCCCAGCCGCCTGGGCACGCCGCAGGACTATGCCAAGCTGGTGCAGCACATCTTTGAGAACGACATGCTCAATGGCGAAGTGATTCGCCTCGACGGAGCCATCCGCTTGGCACCACGCTGAAACAATGGCCTGTGGCGCCGACAGCGCCACACCTTATTTGCTATTAAATATATAGCAAACAATGCTTTCATATAAAGCGCTAGAGGCCATTTTCTTCAAACTTCTACCTTTCGCACCTCCTGAGGAGGAGGTTGTCATTGCCAGGAAGGTAGACGGCTGTCATCAGCAGCCTGTTCACGGTTTCGCACGGTCGTAAGCAGGCTCTCAAACCAGGGTGACGCGACGCTCTGTCATCCAGGCATCCAGTTGCGCCGCCGGAACCGGCCGACTGAAGTAATACCCCTGGCCGGTATTGCAACCCAAAGATAGCAAAGCTTCACACTGCGTGGCCGTCTCGACCCCTTCGGCGATGGACTCCAGGTCGAGGCTCTGCGCCAAGCCGATGATGGCGCGCACGATGTGTTGGGCGCTGCCATCCTCGCCAAGATGGCGCACGAAGGACTGGTCAATCTTGAGCTTGTGAACCCGCAGGCGCTGGATGTAGCTGAACGACGAGTAGCCTGTGCCAAAGTCGTCAATGGACAGCTGCACCCCCAGGTCGAACAGCTGCTGGACAATGGCGATCACCTTTTCGGGGGCGTCCATGGCAATGCTCTCGGTCAGCTCCAGCTCCAACATCTGAGGCGACACCCCGCTGTCAGCCAGTGCCTGCTGCACCATCTCGACCAAACCGGGATGGCGAAACTGAACCATCGACAGATTGACCGCCACCGTGAACCCGGTATGGCCCGCTTCGCACCACGCGCGTGCCTGTTCCAATGCCGTGCGCAATACCCATTCCCCAATGCCCAGAATCTGCCCACTGCTTTCCGCCACGGGGATGAACTCTGCGGGGCTGATCAAGCCGAGCTCCGGATGGGTCCAGCGCAGCAATGCCTCAACCCCGGTGAGCCTGCGGTCGCGCAAACGGATCTGGGGCTGGTAGTGCAACGCCAACTGGTTTTGCACCACCGCACTGCGCAACGCATTTTCTATCTGCAACACCCGCAATGAATGGGCTTGCATATCGGCAGAGAAAAACCGGTAGGTGTCACGCCCCGTCTCCTTGGCACGGAACATCGCCGCATCAGCACGCTGTGCCAGGGCTTCAAACTCACGGCCATCCTCTGGATACAAAGCAATGCCGATGGACGACGTCACCACCAGCTCATGGTGGCCCAACCTGCAGACCCGGCGCACCTCCGACTGCAGGCTCTCGGCCACATGGGCTGCATGCTGCGCATCCGCCAATGGCAGCACGATGATGAACTCGTCTCCCCCAGGGCGCGACACGGTATCTTCCTCGCGCAGCACCTGCTGCAGCCGGTGTGCGATCTCCACCAGCAACTCATCGCCCACCTGGTGGCCCAGGGAGTCATTGACATTCTTGAAATGGTCCAGATCCAGGTACAGCAATGCAAGATGCTGTCCGCTGCGCTGGGTCAGCGCAAGCGCCTGGCTGAACCGCGACGCAAACATCGTACGGTTGGGCAAGCCCGTCAGCGCATCAAAGTTGACCAGCTTGCGGATACGCTCTTCATCGCGCTTGCGTTCGGTCACATCTTCTTGCACGGCCAGGTAGTGCGTGATCCGCCCTTGCTCATCGTGCAGCGGCGAAATGATGGCCGACTCATAGTACTCACGACCGTCCTTGCGGCGGTTGAGAAACTCGCCGCGCCAGGCACGCCCCGATGACAGATGCGCCCAAAGGTCGGCATAAACAGACAGCGGGGTTCCCCCCGCGCTGAGCAGACGCGGGTTGCGCCCGACAACTTCGGCGAGGCTGTATCCGGTGGTGACGGAAAAAGCCGGATTCACATATTCAATGTTGCCTTCGGCTCCAGCGATGAAGATCGAATTGGGAGCCTGTTCTACGGCATGGCGCAGTTTGCGCAAAGTATCGAGCGTCTGCACCCGCTGCGTGATGTCACGGGACAACACCACAAAATGCGCCTCTGACGCCTCATACATCACTTTGCGGGCCACGGAGAGTTCGAACCAGTGCTTGCCATCTGGCAGATCGAGCGTGTACTGGAAATCACGGGCAACCCCGTGCTCGGCAGCCGCGTCAATGGCACGCTGTGCCACCGCAGCAGCCTGCGGTGGAAGAATGTCGTGAATGGTGCGCCCCAGAACCTGTTCGGCCGGCAACAGCAGCAACTCGGGCTGGCGCGTATGGATCTCGACATAACGACCACCGCGCGTCACCTCGAACATGAGATCGGGAACCGCGTCCAGCACCGCACGCAAGGCCTTGTCGGACTGCTTCAATGCGCGGTATGGCGCCTCAATAGTGCCCACAAAAATGGCCCGGTACAGATAGTAGTAACCCACCACCTTGTAGACATGGCCCAGCAGGTTGAAAGGGTCCGTGGCGGTAACGTAGAAAGTGAAAAAGAACTCGCTCAAGGCCATGACCCAGACCGCCGCGAATAGGCGAGCCACATCAAACGATGTACGCTCTCTCGCCAGACGCAGCAGGAGCACCAGCGACCCGGCATACAAGGCAATCACGCTATATTCAGCCGCAATCTTGAACGGGGTAAGGCCTGTTGATCCGTAGGTTTCGGGATACCAGTGCGGGTACCAGAAAACCAGCACGTGAACCGCTGCGACAACGCCCAGGACCAGCGCCAGCACGGCAAATCGCCCCGGCCCCGCAGATGCCGAATCCCCAGGCGCATGCCAGTGCAGCCCCAGCGCCCACAGCAGGCTTACAGCCACCAGGTAACGTGCAGGCAGCCAGAAATTGATGCCCTTGGCCACCGAATTGGCCGTGACGTAATCGGGCATGCCGGCATACGACAGCATGTGCGAAAAATCCAGCAGGGCCACACCCAAAAACCCGCAGGCGAGGATGAACACGTTCCGCTGAGGATTGATGCTGTGCGCCTTCCAGCCCACCGCAAAGATCAGTGCCGACACCACAATCGAGAGCGTTTCCAGCCCCTGGTGAAGTACCAGGAAATGCCGCACTCGTTCGGGAGTCGCCATCGAGAAATATGCCCAGGCGGCAACTGCAGCCCCGGTCAGCAGCCACAACACAGGAGCCACACTTCTGAAGCTGGCGGTATGTTGGGAATGGATCTGCCACCGAGAGGGAGTCATGGGCGCCTTGTCTCTTTGATGTGCCCCACCCTCAGTGCGGCCATGCCGTTACACATTCTTGCACACCCCGTCTTCAGCCACAAACCAGGAACGCAGGCGCAAAAAAAACCGCTGCAGCCTTGCGACTGCAGCGGTTGATGACTGGCGGAGTGGACGGGACTCGAACCCGCGACCCCCGGCGTGACAGGCCGGTATTCTAACCAACTGAACTACCACTCCTGGCAGGCAGCTTTTGCTTGCATCTTTTCAACACAAGCCAAGCGCTGCAACTTGGCGACCCTACGGGGATTCGAACCCCGGTACTCACCGTGAAAGGGTGATGTCCTAGGCCTCTAGACGATAGGGTCAAAACCTTGGAACTAACCGTTAACAAACTTTGGTGGAGGTAAACGGGATCGAACCGATGACCTCTTGCATGCCATGCAAGCGCTCTCCCAGCTGAGCTATACCCCCAAAATTTCTCTGGCTTACACCAAAGAAAAACCCTTGCATATCAAAGACCTGCAAGGGTTTTGACTGGCGGAGTGGACGGGACTCGAACCCGCGACCCCCGGCGTGACAGGCCGGTATTCTAACCAACTGAACTACCACTCCTGGCAGGCAGCTTTTGCTTGCATCTTTTCAACACAAGCCAAGCGCTACAACTTGGCGACCCTACGGGGATTCGAACCCCGGTACTCACCGTGAAAGGGTGATGTCCTAGGCCTCTAGACGATAGGGTCAAAACCTTGGAACTAACCGTTAACAAACTTTGGTGGAGGTAAACGGGATCGAACCGATGACCTCTTGCATGCCATGCAAGCGCTCTCCCAGCTGAGCTATACCCCCACTTAATGACTCGAAACACACCGTGTTTGTTGTCATCATCTGAGCCTTGAATTATAGACAGATTTTTAGCGGTTTCGCAAACGCGCTACAACTTTTTCACGACCGACCAATTCCAGCACGGCATCCACCGAGGGCGTGTGGGCCGTACCCACGGTCAGAACCCGTGCGGGCATGGCCAGCTGGGGCATCTTCAGGCCCTGGCTAGCCAGCACCTGCTTAAACGCAGCGCTGATGGAAGCCTTGTCCCATGCACAGGCCGACAGCGCATCGGCCAAAGCATCCAGCGCGGGTGCAATGGCTTCGGTAACGTGCTGGCTGCGCTCCGCATCCACGGGCGTTACTTCACCGTAGAAGACATGCGCCCAATCGGCGAGCGCCACTGTGGTGTCGCAGCGATCCTTGAACAAGGCGCAAATCCGCGCAAGCCGCCCATCTGCCAGCGCTTCGGCAGATACACCCCGCTGCTGCAGCTGAGGCGCCACCAGCGCGGCCAGTGCGTCGTCGGCCATGGCCTTGAGGTGCTGGGCGTTCACCCAACGCAGCTTGGCTTCGTCGAACTGGGCCGCACTGCGACCCAGGTGGTCGAGGTTGAACCATTGCAGGAATTGCTCGCGGCTGAAGATCTCATCGTCGCCGTGGCTCCAGCCCAAGCGCGCCAGGTAGTTCACCATGGCATCTGGCAGATAGCCCTCATCGCGGTACTGCGTGACGGGCTTGGCACCGTTGCGCTTGCTCATCTTCTCGCCTTGCTCGTTGAGCACGGTGGGCAGGTGGGCATACACCGGCGGCTCCTTGCCCAGAGCGCGGAAGATATTGATCTGACGCGGGGTGTTGTTCACGTGGTCGTCACCCCGGATCACGTGGGTGATGGCCATGTCGATATCGTCCACCACCACACAGAAGTTGTAGGTGGGTGTTCCGTCCGGGCGCGCAATCACAAGATCGTCGAGTTCGTCATTGCTGATCTCGATGCGGCCTTTGACCTTGTCGTCCCACGCCACCACACCGCTTTGCGGGTTCTTGAAACGCAGCACGGGCAATACCCCCTCGGGCACGGGCGGCAGGGTTTTTCCAGCCACGGGGCGCCAGGTGCCGTCATAGCGGGGCTTTTCCTTGGCGGCCATCTGCTTCTCTCGCAAGGCATCCAGTTCGGCCACGCTCATGTAGCAGGGATACACATGGCCTGCGGCCTGCAGCTCTGCTAACACAGTCTTGTAGCGGTCCATGCGCTGCATTTGGTAGAACGGGCCTTCGTCGTGGTCCAGCCCGAGCCATGCCATGCCTTCGATGATCACGTCTACCGCCGCCTGGCTGGAACGCTCCAGGTCCGTGTCTTCAATGCGCAGGATGAAATCGCCGCCCGTAGCACGGGCAAACGCCCAGGGGTACAGCGCAGAGCGGATGTTGCCCAGGTGGATAAATCCCGTGGGAGACGGGGCAAAACGGGTGCGCACGCGGCCCGCGCCGGAAGCAGTGGTATCAGTCATGTCAATAAGTTCTGGCCCTCGCGGGGCCAGTTTCAAGATTCAATCAATCCAGAGAGCGGGGGCAAAGCTTGCTGCCAGGTCGCCATCCAGGACAAGGCGACCTGCAACGATCCTATGCCTAAACCTCTTGGGCATTCGGCAGCGCCAGGCGGGAGGTGTCTTCCTCTCCCTCCTCCACCCCCACCCGCCCCTCGTTCAGGCTGGCGATGCCCTCGGCGGTAATGTCTCCGGTCACATAAACACCATCAAAGCAGGACGCATCAAACCCTACGATGGCGCTATTGAGGGCGCCCACCGCCTTTTTCATGCCGTCCACATCCTGATAAATCAGTGCGTCGCAGCCAATTGCTTGGCGAATCTCTTCCACCGTGCGGCCATGGGCCACCAGTTCGCTGCTGGTGGGCATGTCAATACCGTACACGTTGGGGTAACGCACCGGCGGTGCAGCGCTGGCAAGGTACACCTTGCGCGCGCCGGCATCGCGTGCCATCTGCACGATCTCGCGGCTGGTGGTGCCACGCACGATGGAATCGTCCACCAACAACACGTTGCGGCCCTTGAACTCGCTGCCGATCACATTGAGCTTCTGGCGCACCGACTTCTTGCGCACACCCTGCCCCGGCATGATGAAGGTCCGGCCCACATAGCGGTTCTTGACGAAGCCTTCGCGGTATGGGATGCCCAGCAGGTGAGCCAATTGCGTGGCACTGGGGCGGCTGGACTCGGGGATCGGGATGATCACGTCGATTTCGTTGGGTGGCACGGTAGACACCACGCGCTTGGCAAGGGCCTCGCCCAGGTTCAGACGCGCCTGGTACACCGAAATGCCGTCGAGCACCGAGTCCGGGCGCGCCAGGTACACGAATTCGAAGATGCAGGGGTTGAGCTGCGGGTTTTCGGCGCATTGGCGGGCATGCACCTGTCCGTCGAGCGTGATGAAGATCGCCTCGCCGGGGTCGATGTTGCGCTCGAACACATGCGATGTGCCCTCCAGGGCGACCGATTCGCTGCCCACCATCACAGTTCCATCCTGGCTGCGCCCCATGGCCAGCGGGCGAATGCCGTGCGGGTCGCGGAAGGCCAGCAGGCCGTGGCCTGCTATCAGCGCGATCACGGCATAAGAGCCCTTGATGCGTTTGTGTACCGCACGTACCGCAGTGAAGACGTCTTCAGGCTGCAGCGGCACACCCCGGGTGGCGCGCTCCAGCTCGTGCGCGAACACATTCAGCAGAACTTCAGAATCGCTTTCCGTGTTCGTATGGCGGTGGTCCGTCAGGAACAGCTCGGTGCGAAGTTCGCGCGCATTGGTCAGGTTGCCGTTGTGCACCAGCACGATGCCGAACGGTGCATTGACATAGAACGGCTGCGCCTCTTCTTCGCTGTAGGCGTTGCCTGCGGTGGGGTAGCGGACCTGGCCCAGACCCACATTGCCAGGCAACGCGCGCATGTTGCGCGTGCGGAACACATCGCGCACCATGCCCTTGGCTTTGTGCATGAAAAACTTGCGGCCCTGCTGGGTCACGATGCCCGCCGCGTCCTGACCACGGTGCTGCAAGAGCAGCAAGGCGTCATAGATCAGCTGATTGACGGGCGCTGGACTGACGACGCCGACGATTCCACACATAGTTGTATTCCATCCGTTTGCGGGAACAGCCCCGCGGCAACCCAGCGGCAACGGCTTCTGGCCGCAACCGCATCGCTATCAGGAAGGCAGATGCCTTCCAAATTCTTCCGGCAGCGCCGGTTTCAAGCCCCGAAGCACTTCAGCCAGCACCGGGGCGCCTTGGGACTCCTGCCACCACAAGGCTTCGTGCAGGGGCGTGAGGCCCGCCACCACGGCCACCGCCAGCAGCAAAACCACCCCGCGCAACACCCCGAAGGCCGCCCCCAAAGTACGATCTGCAGGCCGCAGGCCGATGGCATCCACCAGCTTTTTTGCCAGCCATGTCAAAAAACCGCAGGCAAACACCGACGCAACAAACACCACCACAAACCCTGCGGCATAGCGCAATGCTTCGGCCGACTCGCCCATAGGCAACAACGCCGCCATGTCCTCGGCAAACCACTGCGCCACAAAAAAAGACACCACCCAGCCCACCAGAGACAGCACCTCGAACACCAGCCCGCGCCAGGCTCCTACGAGCATCGATGCCAGCAGCACCGCCGCAAAAATCCAGTCCAGCGCAGCCATGGATACAAAAACCCCTTGGCGCTGGCCTACAGAGTCAGCACAGAGGCCGACAGATCCAGCGCCTTGATGCGCGCCGCAGCCTTGTCCGCCTCAGCCCGGTTGGTGAAAGGCCCCACACGAACCCGTGTGCGCTTGCCCTCCTTGGTGTCCACCACCTGGGTGTAGGTTTTCATGCCCGCACGCTCCACTTTGGTACGCGCTTCACGGGCTTTGTCTGCGTCTGCGAAAGCACCCACCTGCACAATGAACCGGGCTTCCTCGGCGGTGGCAGCCGCAGCCGCGGGCTCTGCCGACCGGCCTTCCAGCAGCGCACGCGCGCGGGCAGCCTCGTCCGGGCGCTGCACAGGCTTGGGCTCGCTGGGCACCGGCGGCTTGGGCTCTGGCTTCGGTTCGGGTTTTACTTCCGGTTTGGCTGGCGCTGCAGGGGCGGGTTTGGAAGCCGCGGAACGCGATCCTTGCACCAGTTCCTCGCCATCCGCGAGGCCATTGCCCACCGCACTGTTGTTGCGCTGGGGCGTGGGGCGCGGTGCGGTGGCCACGTCCTGCGAAGACGGGGTCGAAGGCTTGGCAGCCGCTGGCGCCTCAGCAACCGGAGCGGGCACCACCAAGGGCGCCACCTTGTTGCGGTCGGGGATCTCGATGGGAATATCCACCGGAATCGGCCGGGGTTGGGTGTCAAACAGCATGGGGAAACCGATCACCCCAATCAGCACCAGCACTGCGGCGCCGATCAACCGATGGCGAGCACGCCGCCGCATCACCTCGATGCTCTCGGCCTGCGGGGTGCGCGGGCGCTTGGACGGCTTTTCGGCCTGAGCTTGTTCACCCTGACCGGGCCACCGAAACTTGAAAAATGCCATGGAGTAACGACTCGTTCGGACCTCAGAACCTGTCTATTGGCCCAGATGTTTGGCGTGCAGGCGAGGTGTTCCGTTGATCAGAACACCACCCACCGTGTAAAACGAGCCAAAGACCACGATTCTATCAGCGGGGTCTGCTGCGGCGACCGCCGCCTCCAGGGCCTCCATGGGGTCTGCGTGCAGACTGGAGGTCACATCGCGGCGCCCGCCCGCCACCATCTGCACGGCGTTCCACTTCTGCTGCAGGACGGCAGCAGTCTCGGCGCGTGGGGTCGGCAGGTTGGTGAAATACCAGCGGTCCACGAGCGGGCCGACCTTGGCCAGCATGGGCCCCAGGTCCTTGTCGGCCATGGCGCCGAACACCGCATGCGTCGTGGGAAAAAACCCCATGGCATCCAGATTGGCAGTGAGTGCAGCCACTGAATGCGGGTTGTGCGCCACGTCGAGCACCAGCGTAGGCTGGCCTGGCACGATCTGGAACCGCCCCGGCAGCTCCACCAAAGCCAGGCCGTTGCGCACCGCCTGGGCCGTGACGGGAATGCGCTCGCGCAGGGCCTCCAGCGCGGCCAGCACGCCCGAGGCATTGATCAGCTGGTTGGCGCCGCGCAGCGATGGATAGGCCAGCCCCGCATAACGGCGGCCTCGCCCTGCCCAGCTCCACTGCTGCTTGTCGCCGGAGAAATTGAAATCCTTGCCGAAACGCCACAGGTCGGCACCGATTTCCAGCGCATGGTCGATGACACTCTGGGGAGCCATCGGGTCGCCCACGATCACCGGGCGGCCCGTGCGCATGATGCCGGCCTTCTCCCGACCGATGCTCTCGCGGTCTGGTCCCAGGAATTCAGTGTGGTCGATGTCGATGCTGGTGATGATGGCGCAGTCGGCATCAATGACGTTGGTGGCATCCAGGCGCCCGCCGAGCCCCACTTCGAGGATGGCCAAGTCCAGCCGCGCATGGCTCATGAGGCGCAGGATGGCCAGCGTCGTGAATTCGAAGTAGGTGAGGGAGATTTCATTGCCATTTTGGACCCTGGCGCTTTCCACAGCTTCGAAGTGCGCTATCAAATCAGAAGCATTGACAATTTCACCGTGAACGCGGCAGCGCTCCTCGAAATGCACAAGGTGGGGCGACGTGTACACGCCTGTGCGGTAGCCCGCCTGCTGCGCCACCGCCTCCAGCATGGCGCAGGTGGAGCCCTTCCCGTTGGTGCCCGCCACGGTGATCACGGGGCAGTCAAACCGCAGCACCATGCGGCGTGCCACTTCACGGACACGGTCCAGGCCCATTTCGATGTTGCGGGGATGAAGCTGCTCGCAGTGGCGGAGCCAGCCTTCCAGGGTGTGGATTTTGGTATGCATACAGGGCGGGATTGTCGCCCAGCCACAAGATCGAGGATGATGCGCGGCATGACAACCTCACTCATCACCGTTTACGGCATACCCAACTGCGACACCGTCAAGAAATCCCGCGTCTGGTTGACTGAACACGGCGTGGACTACCAGTTTCACGACTTCAAGAAACAAGGGGTGCCCGCCCACCGCCTGCCCGACTGGATGGCGGCAGCAGGCTGGCAAAAACTGGTCAATCGGCAGGGGACCACATGGCGAAAGCTGGACGCGCAAACCCAGGCAGCTGTCACCAACGACGATACCGCCAGCGCCCTGATGCAGGCCCAACCTAGCGTCATCAAACGCCCGGTGGTGGAGTGGCGGCACGGTGGCCAGGTGCACATTTCCGTGGGTTTTGCTCCCGACCAATGGCAGATGTGGTTAGGCCGGGCTGCAGGCACCTGAACCGGCACGTGAATCAATCGCCAGGACCGGAGAAATTGCACAAATCTTTACGCAGATTTACGGCGGGCAGGCCCTGAATTGACCGTGCGGGCCTAAACTTTTCTGCAGTCTGGTGCGTTATGTACCGACCCGAAAGGAGTTTCTCCATGAAAAAGATCGTCATTTTTTCCGCCATGGCAGCCATCGCCACCATGGCCAGTGCCCAGGAACAGGGCCGCGTACTCTCGGCCACCCCCATCGTCCAGCAGGTCGCGACGCCGCAGCAGGTGTGTGGCAACGAGACCGTCTATAGCGGTAACCGCACCACCGGAGCAGGCGCCGTGATGGGCGCGATTGCGGGTGGCGCAGCCGGCAACGCCATTGGCAAAGGCAGTGGCCGCGCCGCCGCCACAGCCATTGGCCTGATCGGTGGCGCCGTGATCGGCAACCAGATCGAAGGTGGCCAGCCGCAGTACCAGAACGTACAGCGCTGCACGACCGAGACGTATTACGAGAATCGCACAGTGGGCTACGACGTGGTGTATGAATATGCAGGGCGCCAGTACACCACCCGCACCCAGAACGATCCAGGCCGCTGGATCCCGCTGAGCGTGCAGCCTGCAGGCCAGACCTATTCCACCCAGCCTGATCCTTACGCCTCACAAGGTGTGTACAGCCAGCCGGGCGTGGTGACCTCGACCTACCCTGCGCAACCGGTGTACCAGCAGCAGCCCACTTATGTGACGCCGCCCGTCACGGTAATCGAGTACGGCTACGACAGCCGTCCTTATTACCCGCACCACCGCAACCCCTACTGGCGCTAAGCCTCGGCATGCCAGTATCACCAAGAGCCCTTCGGGGCTCTTTTTTTGCGCCCAACGGCTGATGGGGATTTTTCAGAGGCCTGCTGCGGCGGCGCTCCCCGCCCTCTGCCCTAAAATCCTGGGTTTCCCTCTACCTTATCCAGCGCACTCATGACCACCGAAAAAATTGACGGCGTGTCCGTCACCACCCAGGCCAATGTGTACTTTGACGGCAAGTGCGTGAGCCACGGCATCACGTTTGCCGACGGCACCAAGAAGTCGGTGGGCGTGGTACTGCCCGCAACGCTGACCTTCAACACCGGCGCGCCCGAGATCATGGAATGCGTGGCCGGATCCTGCGAATACAAGCTGGACGGCACCGACGCCTGGGTCAAGTCTTCGGCGGGCGACAAGTTCAGCGTGCCCGGCAACTCGAAGTTCGACATCCGCGTGACCGAGGCCTACCACTACATCTGCCATTTCGGCTGATCGTTCGACTGCGCATTCGGCTGGAATTTGATTGATTTTGGCCTCTAGCGCTTATCTATCAAGCGCAAGCAGCTATCATTTTTGAGAAGCATTTCATGGCAACCATCCTCCAGAACCTCCCCCTCGGCCAGAAGGTCGGCATTGCATTCTCCGGCGGCCTGGACACCAGCGCAGCCCTGCACTGGATGAAGCTCAAGGGCGCCGTACCCTACGCCTACACCGCCAACCTCGGCCAGCCCGACGAGCCCGACTACGAAGCCATTCCGCGCAAGGCCATGGAATACGGCGCAGAGAAGGCTCGCCTGGTGGACTGCCGCACCCAACTGGCGCACGAAGGCATTGCCGCCCTGCAGGCTGGCGCCTTCCATATCAGCACTGGCGGCCTCACCTACTTCAACACCACGCCCCTGGGCCGCGCTGTGACCGGCACCATGCTGGTGGCGGCGATGAAGGAAGACGACGTCAACATCTGGGGTGACGGATCGACCTTCAAGGGCAACGACATCGAGCGCTTTTACCGCTACGGCCTGCTGACCAACCCCTCGCTCAAGATCTACAAGCCCTGGCTGGACCAGCTGTTCATCGACGAACTGGGCGGCCGCGCCGAGATGTCGGCGTTCATGACACAAGCCGGCTTTGGCTACAAGATGAGCGCCGAGAAGGCCTACAGCACCGACAGCAACATGCTGGGCGCGACGCACGAGGCCAAGGACCTGGAGTTCCTGTCCAGCGGCATCCGCATCGTGAACCCCATCATGGGCGTGGCATTCTGGAAGGAAGAAGTCGCCGTCAAGGCCGAGGAAGTGTCGGTCCGCTTTGAAGAAGGCCAGCCCGTCGCCCTGAACGGCGTGGAGTTCAACGACCCGGTGGAGCTGATCCTCGAAGCCAACCGTATCGGCGGCCGCCACGGCCTGGGCATGAGCGACCAGATCGAAAACCGCATCATCGAAGCCAAGAGCCGCGGCATCTACGAAGCCCCGGGCCTGGCGCTGCTGCACATCGCCTACGAGCGCCTGGTGACGGGCATCCACAACGAAGACACCATCGAGCAGTACCGCATGAATGGCCTCAAGCTGGGCCGCCTGCTGTACCAGGGCCGCTGGTTCGACCCCCAGGCCATCATGCTGCGCGAAACCGCCCAGCGCTGGGTGGCCCGCGCCGTGACCGGCACCGTGACGCTGGAACTGCGCCGTGGCAACGACTATTCGCTGCTGAACACCGAATCGCCCAACCTGACTTACGCGCCCGAACGCCTGTCGATGGAAAAGGTGGAAGACGCGCCGTTCAGCCCGCTGGACCGCATTGGCCAGCTGACCATGCGCAACCTGGACATCTCGGACACGCGCGACAAGCTGGGTGTGTATTCGCGCGCTGGCCTGCTGTCGCTGGGTGGCAACGCGGCACTGGCGCAGCTGGAAAACGACCGCAAATAAACCTCGGGCCCAGAATATGGGTCAAAAATGGCTCTAGCGCTTACCCATCAAGCGCTAGCAGCTACATATATATGAGCAAAGCCACCGGAAACGGTGGCTTTTTTCTTTGCGGGGAAGGTTGGCTGCTGGTCTAAACCACCACCGGCTCGGGCTCCAGCCGGATGCCAAAGCGCTCGTACACGCTGGTCTGGATGGCCTTGGCCAGGGTCATCACCTCGCCGCCCGTCACGCTGTCGGCGCCGTGCCCCCGGTTGACCAGCACCAGGGCCTGCTTTTCGTACACCCCCGCCTTGCCGATGGACTTGCCCTTCCAGCCGCAGGCATCAATCAGCCAGCCCGCCGCCAGCTTGATGCTGCCGTCGGGCATGGGGTAATGCACGATCTTGGGCTCGCGCGCGATGATGTCGGCGCACTGGTCGGGCGACACCGTGGGGTTCTTGAAGAAGCTGCCTGCGTTGCCCACCACGGCAGGGTCGGGCAGCTTGGCGCGGCGAATGTCGCAGATCCAGTCAAAAATCTGCTGGGCACTGGGGTGCTCCACGCCCGCCTCGGCGCGGCGGCGCTCCAGATCGAGGTAGCCCAGCACGGGCTTCCAGGGCTTGGGCAGCCGAAACCGCACATGGGTGATGACCGCGCGCCCCGCCAGGCCCATGCCGCGCGGCATCCCGCTGCCGTCGGGTGCTTCAGACGGCGCATGCTTGAAGACGGAGTCGCGGTAGCCAAAGCCGCACTGCGCGGCATCCAGGCTGAACGACTGGCCGGTGGCCAGATCGAGGGCGTCGAGCGATTCAAACCGATCCTGCAGCTCCACGCCATAGGCACCGATGTTCTGCACGGGCGAGGCGCCCACCGTGCCCGGGATGAGCGCCAGATTTTCCAGCCCCGGGAACCCGTGCGCCAGCGTCCAGGCCACAGCATCGTGCCAGACCTCACCTGCACCCGCCTCCACGATCCAGGCCTTGGGGGTTTCCTCCACCAAGCGCAGCCCCTTGATCTCCATCTTGAGCACGATAGATTTCACATCGCCGGTCAGGATGATGTTGCTGCCCCCGCCCAGCACAAACTTGGCTGCGGGGGCCAGCTCCATATCGGCCAGAACGGCCTTCAGATCCGACACGGAGCGCACACGCACCAGGGTTTGGGCACGCGCAGCAATGCCAAAGGTGTTCCAGGGCTGCAAAGGGGCGTTTTTCTCGACTACCATTGGCCCGATTGTCGCACCCGCCCTTTCGGGCCCCTGCGATCTGTAGCTGTTTTCCCTGAGATTGAGAGCCATCCATGCCATCTTTTGACACCGTCTGTGAAGCCAACCTGGTTGAAGTGAAAAACGCCGTCGAGAACACCGCCAAGGAAATCGCCACCCGTTTCGACTTCAAGGGCACATCGGCCAGCATCGAGATCAAAGACAAGGACATCACGCTGATCGGCGACGCCGACTTTCAGCTCACCCAGATCGAGGATGTACTGCGCAACAAACTCACCAAGCGCAACGTGGACGTGCGTTTTCTGGACATGGGCGATGTGCAGAAGATAGGCGGCGACAAGGTCAAGCAGGTCATCAAGGTGCGCAACGGCATCGAGAGCGAGCTGGCCAAGAAGATCCAGAAGCTCATGAAGGAAAGCAAGCTCAAGGTGCAAGCGGCCATCCAGGAGGACAAGGTGCGCGTGACGGGTGCCAAGCGCGACGACCTGCAGGCGGCCATGGCGCTGATCCGCAAGGATGTAACGGACGTTCCCCTGTCGTTCGACAACTTCCGCGACTGAGATGGTGCACCCCCTGAGTCGCTTCGCGCCTTCCCCCTCCAGGGGGACGACGCCCTCGCTGCGGGGCGGCCCTGGCTTGGCGTCCCTCGCCTGGGCCGCGCCAGTTCCGAGGTACGGGGGAGGAGCACAACGCCATCAACGAATGACGATCCACTCCTTTGCCCTGGCCGCGCTGGTTGCTCTGTGCTTGGCTCCGTCCTGGGCTCATGCGCAGGCGGTGGCGCTGGCGGGCATGCTGGGCAGCAAGGCCTTGCTGGTGGTGGATGCCAACCCACCCAAGGCGGTGGGTGCTGGGGATGAGTACCAGGGCGTCAAGGTCATTACCGTCACCAAAGAAGAAGCCACCATCGAAGTCAATGGCACGCGACGCGTGCTGCGGCTGGGCGAGGCCCCGGTGAGCGTTGGCGCCCGTGGCGGAAGCGGCAAGCGCGTCGTATTGATGGCCGACAGCCGTGGGCATTTCATCAACAGCGGCACCATCAACGGGCGTGTGATGCAGTACATGGTGGACACCGGTGCTTCCACTGTGGCCATCGGGCGGCAGGATGCTGAGCGTATGGGGCTCAACTACCAGAACGGCCAGCCCGTGCGCATGAACACGGCCAATGGTGTGGCGCAAGGGTGGCGCATGAAGCTGGACTCAGTGCGCATCGGCGATGTCGAGGTGTTCGGGGTCGAGGCCATCATCACCCCACAGCCCATGCCCTACGTGCTGCTGGGCAACAGCTTTCTGACCGAGTTCCAGATGACACGCATCAACGACCAGATGGTGCTGGAAAAGCGCAACTGAGCCTGACCGCTGCACACACCACCATGTCTGCCCACCACTCCACCGGCACCCCACACCACGCCGAAGGCGAGTACGAGGACTTGCTGGGCCTGTGGTCAGACCTGGAATCAGCGCTGTCGGTGCTGCTGTCGCGACCTCTGCAGGTACAGGATTTTGCCGCCAAGGTGCGCCAGTTCGATAGCTGGATGCAGGACCTGGTGGCGCACGACATCGACGCAGCGCTGTACCTGATGTTCCAGCTGGCGTCCACATCCACCGTGGGCTATAGCGCCTCCCATGCGCTGGTGTGCGGCACCTTGTGCCACATCATGGCGCACGAACTGCAGCTGGCACCACGCGAGCGCGACAGCCTGGTGCGCGCGGCCCTCACCATGAACATCGGCATGACGGCCCTGCAGGATGAGCTGGCCGAACAGCGTGAACGCCCGACACCGGTCCAACAAGAGGCCATCAAGAGCCACCCGGAAGAAAGCATGATGCTGCTGGAGCGCCTGTTCATCAACGATGCGCTCTGGCTGGACGTGGTGGGACAACACCATGCCACCGTGGCCGACCGTGTGCCGCTGGCCAACCAGGACCCGGTGGACCGGCTCACACGTGTCCTGGGCACCATCGACCGCTATGCAGCCATGATCAGCCCACGCAAGTCCCGTGCAGGCCGCAGTGCCACCGACTCGGTACGCGCCATCGTCGGGCAGGAGATCGACCAACGCGATGAGGTGAGCTACACCCTGGTGCGCTCCATCGGCCTTTGCCCGCCAGGGACTTTTGTGAAGCTCGACAACGGCGAGACCGCCATCGTGCTGCGCCGCAGCGAAAAAGCCAATCATCCGCTGGTCGCCAGCCTTCTGGACCGCACCGGCACCCACCACGCGCAGCCCAGCCTGTACCAGACGGCCACCGGAAAACCCCGCATCCAGTCCGCTCTGGCCCGATCGGCCGTGAGCCTGGAGCTCAACCACCGCACCATGGTGCGCCTGGGCCTCTATGCCGCCCAGCACAGCGCCGGGCTCCGGGGGCTGATTTCAGGGCCAGGTTCGCTGTAGAACCTGTCCGTACAAGAAGCTGAGCAGACGGCACGTGCACCGCATTCAGCGCGGCGTGCCTTCCCCCTGCGTTTACTTTGGCGACTTGCCTGCACCCTCGGCGTTCGGCTTGGCCTTTTTGCTGCCCAGTCGCGACTCCTTGCCTTCGATCAGGCGCTGGATGTTCTCCTTGTGGCGCCAGGCCAGCAACATGGCCATCACGATGATGGAGCCCGCAATCGTGCCCTCGGCATACCACACCACCCCATCCACCAGCAGGTAATACACCGGCGCAAAGGCGGCAGCCACCAGCGAGGCCAGGGACGAGTAGCGGAAGAAAAACGCGATGATGAGCCAGGTCGCAGCCGTGGCCAGCCCCAGCCAGACGCTGATGCCCAACAGCACGCCCAGCGCAGTGGCAACACCCTTGCCCCCTTCAAATCGGAAGAACACAGGCCACAGGTGGCCCAGAAACGCCGCCAGCCCCACCATGGCGACCGTGCCGTCGTCCAGCCCATAGGGCTGACCAAACCACATCACCAACGCCACAGGCAGCCAGCCTTTCATGGCGTCCAACAGCAGTGTGACGATGGCTGCCGCCTTGGAGCCCGAGCGCAGCACGTTGGTGGCGCCGGGGTTCTTGCTGCCATAGGTGCGCGGGTCGCTCAGCCCCATCACACGCGTCACGATGACGGCGAACGACAGCGAGCCCAGCAAGTAGGCGGCCACAGCGGCAAGGATGGGATACACGGCGGTCAAAGTAACTCCTCAAAAATCGGGGGACGGCGGACGGTCTGCCGTGGCGGCCTATTCTGCCAGCGCGCAGTGCACCGGTTTAGCACCCAGCAACTGCACGCACACCTGCGGATCGATCTGCACCAGAAAGCCCCGGCGCCCGCCATTAATGGCAATGCGCGGCAGCGCCAGGATGGTTTCTTCGATGTACACCGGCATGGCGCGCCGCGTGCCAAAGGGCGACGTGCCACCCACCAGGTAGCCGCTGTGGCGGTTGGCGACCTCCGGCGCGCACGGCTCGACCGACTTGGCGCCGATCTGGCGCGCGAGGTTTTTGGTGGAGACCTTGCGATTGCCATGCATCAGCACCAGCAAGGGCTTGGCATCCTGGTCCTGCATGACCAGGGTCTTGACCACCGTGAAGGGGTCGAGGCCTAGCACCTCGGCGCTGTGCATGGCGCCGCCGTGCTCCAGGTATTCGTAGGGGTGCTCAGTGAATGCCACCTTGTTCGCCTTGAGCAACTGGGTGGCTTGGGTCTCGGAGACGTGTTCTTTCTTGGCCATGGTGCGATCCGGGTAGGGAACGAATGGTATCCAGTTGCGCGCCCCCACTGCGAACGGCAGGCAGCCCGAATCAAGGCACCTCGATCACCCGCGCTGCTGTCGTCTTGCGCCGCCCCACCTTGCGCTTGCCGTACTGCTCAATGGCAGCCACCAGCGCCTGCGTGAACTGCTGCACCAGCGCCGACGGTGCCCGCCCTTCCACGGCCAGCACCTGCAGACGCCGCTGCTGCAGTTGCACCTCGTCAAACGGCCGGGCCGCCAGCAGGCCCGCCTCCACCCAGCGCGCCGCCGTGAGGTAGCTGGCCAGCACCACGTCCTGCCCGCTCAGCAGCGGCAGCAGTGCCGATGAAAAATTGCTCTCCACCGCCGGCACATACCGCAGGCCCTGCACTGCACAGCTCAGGTCAAACAGCTGCCGCCCGGTCGTGTTGCCCGCACCCAGCAGCAGCGGATAGCGCACCACATCGGCCACGCTCACGCTGCGCTGGCGGGCCAGCGGGTGCTGCGCGGGCATGATGGCGTAGATCGGGGCAATGGCCGAATGCAGCACCTGCAAACCTTTCTCGGGCGCCACGCTGTACTTCAGCGCCAGATCAACGTCTCCGCGCTGCACCAGGGCCGACACTTCCTGCGGCACGTCCACCAGCAACTGCAGCTGCACCTGTGGGTGCGTCTGCCGGAACACCGACATCACCAGCGGCATGAAGCTCGCGGCAAAGCCTTCGGTGCAGGCCACCCGCACACGCAAAGCCTGCTGGGCCGACAGCCCTTGCAGTTGCTCGACCAATTCTGTGGCCTGCGCATCGTGCGCCGTGGCATGGGCCAGCAGCCGGGTGCCCGCTTCGGTCAGCGCCATGCCACGTGCCTGGCGTTCGAACAGCGTCACGCCCAGGCTGTCTTCCAGCTTGCCCAACTGGCGGCTCACCGCCGATGCTGCCACGTACAGGCGCTGCGCCGCCTGATTGACAGAGCCGGTGCGCGCCACCTCCAGAAAGTAACGCAAGGGCAGGCTGAGCAGTGAAATGGGCATCGTGTACCTACTAACCAAAAGGCAACGCTCAGTTGCCAAATCTCTATCCAGAGCAATGGTAAACCGGCTCCCATCTTGCATGGTTTAAGGCTCCAATTCACCCATGGCTGTGGGTATCAGCGCGATCGCCTTTGCGGTAGTGCTACCAACACCCCACGCATCAACCTCTGGAGCCTGCATGAAAAGCCTTGTCCGAGTCTCTTTGCTGTCCGCCGTCCTGGCCACCTTCGCCAGCGCCAGCACCCTGTCCCTTGCCCAGACGACTGCGCCCTCGGAGGCGTGGCCCCAGCGAACTGTGCGCCTGGTCGCGCCCTTCCCACCCGGGGGCGGCACCGACGCCGTAGCCCGCGCGCTGGGCCAAAAGCTGTCCACACGCCTGGGCAAGCCCGTGGTCATCGACAACAAGCCCGGCGCCTCCACCATCATTGGCACCGACAGCGTGGTCAAGGCCGAGCCCGACGGCTATACCCTGCTGGTGTCGGGCTCCACCAGCTACACCGTGAACGCTGCGCTGCGGCCCAAGCTGCCGTACGACCCGCTCAAGGATCTGGCGCCTGTGGCCATCGTTGCCCGCGCACCGCTGGTGATCGTGGTCAGCGCCAGCTCGCCCCACAAGGACTTCGCCGCCCTGCTGGCCGCCGCAAAGGCCGCGCCCAAAACTATCAACTACGCCACTTTCGGCTCCGGTTCGGCCCCCCACCTGGTCGGCGCACTGTTGGAGCAGGCCGCTGGCGTGCGCCTGCAGGACGTGCCCTACCGGGGCAGCGCACAGGCCATGATGGGGTTGATCGGCGGTGAGATCCAGATGGCCATCGACACCGTGGCCAGTGCCGCACCGCATGTGCGCTCAGGCAAGCTGCGCGCACTGGCCATTGCAGGCAACGAGCGCGCCCGCGCCCTGCCCTCGATTCCTACTGTGCGGGAACTGAAGCTGCCAGACGCAGCCTTTGACGGCTGGTACGCCGTGGCAGCCCCGGCGCGCACGCCCGCGCCCATCGTGGACAAACTGGTGAAAGAAGTCGAGGCCGCCATGCGCGACGTCCAGCTGCAGGACCAGATCCGTGCCCAGGGCATGGAGCCCGTTTTTGTGGGCCCCAAGGCCATGCACGCCGCCATGGAAGACGAGATCGGGCGCTACCGCGCGCTGGCCCACCGCGCACAGATCGTGGTGGAGTGACCCCAGCAAGGAGAAAACGATGAACCGAGAGCAACTGATCAACAACGTCCGCCACTACTTCGATGACGGCCGCTTTGCCGATGACCTGCGCCGACGCGTGGCCTGGCGCACCGAAAGCGACACCGGGCAAGTCCCCCCCACGCTGCGCACCTACCTGACCGACGAAATCGTGCCTTGGCTGGAGCCGCTGGGCTTTGACTGCCAGGTGCTCGACAACCCAGATTCCAAGGGTGGCCCGCTGTTGCTGGCCCGCCGGGTAGAAGACCCCGCCTTGCCCACCGTGATGACCTATGGCCACGGCGACGTGGTCAACGGCCAGGACAGCCAATGGCGCGAAGGTCCTTCGCCCTGGGAGCTGACCATTGAAGGTGACCGCTGGTATGGCCGTGGCACCGCCGACAACAAGGGCCAACACACCGTCAGCCTTGCCGCGCTGGCGCACACGCTGGAGGCACGCCAAGGCCGTCTGGGCTACAACGTAACGCTGCTCATGGAGATGGGCGAAGAAGCCGGTTCACCCGGCCTGGCCGCATTCTGCGAACAGCACAGGGATGCGCTGAAAGCCGACCTCTTCGTGGCCAGCGACGGCCCCCGGGTGAACGCGGCGCGCCCCACGCTCTTTCTGGGTTCGCGCGGTGCCATCAACTTTTCGCTCGCGGTGCGCAGCCGCGACAAGGCCTACCACTCGGGCAACTGGGGCGGCGTGCTGGCCAACCCGGCCACCGTGCTCACGCACGCGCTGGCCACGTTGGTGGACGCCCAGGGCCGCATTCTGGTCGACGGCTTGCTACCGCCTGCCGTGCCCGACAAGCTGCGCACCGCACTGAAAGACGTGGTGATCGGCGCAGGTGCCGATGACCCTGCGCTCACGCCCGGATGGGGCGAACCCGGCCTCACGCCCGCCGAACAACTGGTGGGCTGGAACACGCTGGAAGTGCTGGCTCTGGGTGCGGGCAACGCCCAGCGCCCGATCAATGCCATCCCTTCCCAAGCGGTGGCCCATTGCCAGCTGCGCTTTGTAGTGGGCACCGACTGGAAGAACGTGCAGGCCACGCTGCGCGAGCATTTGGACGCACACGGTTTCAGCCAGGTGGAAATCACCATGGGCATGGTGTGCGGCGCCACCCGGCTCGACCTGCACAACCCCTGGGTGGACTGGACGCTGGCGTCGCTACAAGCCAGCGCGGGGCAGCCTGCAACCTTGCTGCCCAACCTGGCGGGCTCTCTGCCCAACGATATCTTTGCGGACCAGCTGGGCCTGCCCACCCTTTGGGTGCCCCACTCGTACCCGGCGTGCGCGCAACATGCGCCCAACGAGCACCTGCTGGCACCTGTGGCCCGCGAAGGGCTGGCCGTCATGGCAGGCCTGTTTTGGGACCTGGGTGAGGCGCAGGGCACACCGTGGAAGGAAGGACGTATCACCACCGCTGCGTAGACACCAGACGTACTGACCGACGTAAAAAAAGGGGCGATTCTGCCCCTTTTTGCTATCTGTGCACAGTGATCACAATGCCGGGTCGCGCAGCTCCCAGCGGATGGCGTCGATCTCCTTCAACACCTCTGGCGACAGCGTGGTTCCCCAGGCATTCAGGTCTTCATCCAACTGCGCCACCGACGTCACGCCGATGATGGTGCTGGCCACCTGCCACTTGGTGTAGCAGAACGCCAGCGCCATTTGCGTAGGCGTCATGCCATTGGCACGAGCCAGGGCGTTGTAGCGGCGCGATGCCGTGAGCGCCTCGGGGCGGCCCCAGCGCTGCTTGCGCACGGATTCATACGTGGCAATGCGTGCGCCCTGGGGTGCCGATGGGCCGGTGATGCCGCTCTCGTCGTACTTGCCCGTCAGCAGGCCAAAACCCAGCGGTGAGTAGGCGAGCAGCGACACGTTCAGCCGGTGGCAGGTTTCGTCCAGGCCGTTTTCCCAGGTGCGGTTGATCAGGCAATACGGGTTTTGCACCGTAGCCACGCGCGGCAGGCCGTGCTGCTCGGCCAGGCGCACGAATTCGTGCACACCATAGGGCGTCTCGTTCGACAGGCCGATGTACCGCACCTTGCCCGCCTTCACCAGCCCCGACAAAGCTTCGAGCTGCTCGCGAATGGGGGTGGTGGAGGTTTCTTTGGAAGGGTCGTAGTACAGGTTGCCAAAGGCGGGCACATGGCGCTCGGGCCAGTGGATCTGGTAGAGGTCGATCACATCGGTCTGCAGGCGGCGCAGGCTGCCCTCGCACGAAGCAACGATATCGGCCGCAGCCATGCCCTTGCCCTCGCGCACCCAGGGCATGCCGCGCGAAGGGCCCGCCACCTTGGTGGCCACCACCAGTTTCTGGCGCGCACCGGGGCTCTTGGCGAACCAGTTGCCGATGATGGTTTCCGTAGCGCCAAAGGTCTCAGCCTTGGCGGGCACCGAATACATCTCGGCCGTGTCGATGAAGTTCACCCCCCTTGCCAGCGAGCGGCTGAGGATGGCGTGGGAATCAGATTCGTTGACCTGTTCACCAAAGGTCATGGTGCCCAGGCAGATGGGGGTGACGTGCAGGTCGCTCTGACCGAGTTGGATGTTGTTCATGCGGACTCCGTTGGCAAGCCGCGCAGTTTACGGGTTGCCAGCAAAGTCTGCAGGCCTGGGCTTGCACACCCGCCTCACAGGGTTTGCTGCACGCGCCATGCGGCAAACCCTGAGGAGTTTTTCTACCGTTCCATCAGCCCGTTCGACGGCAGCGTTTCATCCAGCAGTTTGCGCGCTGTCTCCACCCCTGCCACGGGCAGGCCGTTGGGATCCAGCAACCCCACCTGCACAAGCACACTGGCCTGGTCCCAGTAGATATGCTCGTGGTAGAGCTTGTCGCCGCGAAACTTGACCACCGCCAGCAGCGGTATTTCCACCCGCCGGCCTGTGGGCGCGACGCCGGGCAGCATCCAGGGGATCTCGGTGGTATGGGTGAAACAAAACAGCATTTCATCCACCACCTGCGTGGCGCCCACCGTGCGCGAGATGGGGGTCAGACTGGTATCAGGTGGGTTGCTGTTGACAAAGTGACGGGTGTAGAAGTCGTGCAGATGCCGGTAGCCCACACCGCCCGTCATGGTGGGGATGTGGTTCACATAGGGCTCCGCCACCATGGTGGACATGGTGGCGTCCACATTGCGCGTGGCGAACTCATATTCGCAGTGTTTGTCCCACAGGGCCGAGAGGTCGTAGTGTGGCCCCATTGCGCGTCGCAAGGCAGCCACGCTGCGCTGGTGTGCCATCAGGGCCGACGGCTTGTGGAAGTGGTCGCCACCCACGCGCGCAAACGCATGGTCGGTGCCGGGGTAGATGTACAGCTCCACGTTCTCGCGGCCCGAAAGGGTCTGCACGATGGCCTCGCGCGCGGGCGGCGGGCAAAAACCGTCAAGCTCAGCGATGTGCAGCACCAGGCGGCACTGGATATCAGCGGCTTCAGCCAGCGCAGCTTCTATGCCGACGCCGTAGTAGCCCACCGCCACGTCGGCATCGGTACGGCAGGCCGCCAGGTAGGCCAGCTTGCCGCCCAGGCAGAAGCCCAGCACACCCACCTTGCCGCCCTGCGTGCGGACCTCGGGGCGCGCACGCAGCGCCGAGATGGCTGTCTGCAGGTCCTGCACGCCCTTGGCTTCGTCAAAGCCCTGGTAGAGCGCAAATGCGCGCGGCATATCCTTCGCTGCATCGAGTTCCACCGCCGGCTCCTGGCGCCAGAAAAGATCGGGTACCAGCACCACATACCCTTCCTCTGCGTAGTAGTCGGCGACGTCACGCATGGTGCCGTTCACTCCAAAAATTTCCTGTGCAAGCACCAGCCCTGGTCCGCCGCCACTGGCGGGTGTGGCGAGGTAAGCGCGAAAGCTGCCGCTGCCGTCTGCGGCTTCGAGGGTGATCCATTGTCCTGGCATGTTCGGGATCCTTGTAGAGGGTATTAGTGGTTTCAGGAGGGTTCAGGAAGCCGCAGCCCCCGAGGTGGCTTGGGGCGCTGCCACAGCCACGGTGGCATTCGCATGCCGCGCCAGCAGTTGCCGGGTGACCACCGCATAGTCCGACGGATCCACTGGCCCCAGCCACTGCTTGAAGCGGGTGAGCACACCAAGCGGCAGCCCCATGTCCTGCAGCAGTTCGTCAATGTTGTGCACCGAGAACGGGATGATGTTGGTGCCTTTGGAATGCTTGCCGTCGGTGCGCTCCTCCATCCAGGCCAGGCGCCGGTCGATCTGCGCGTTCATCTGGTCCGGCCGCGGCAGCTGCAGCCCACCGCGCAGGTGGTTGGCCAGCCACAACGCACCGATCTCGCAGTTGAGCTGGCTGAAGAACGAGGAGTTGTAGCCGTTGAACGCCAGGCGCGGCATGCCCACAGGCAGGATGGACCGGTAAAGCCGGAAGTTGCCGCGTGCATCGGTCACACGCTGAAGCACACTGCTGTCGAAGAACGGCACCTGCTGGTGCCAGCCCGTGCCGCAGACCACGATGTCGGCAGGCACCGTTTCACCGTTGCTCAGCACAGCCTGCCCGGGCTTCAGGGTCTGGATACTCACGCCTTTGCGCACGCCCAATTCGCCAGCGGCCACCTTCTCGTAGAAGCCGTCGGTCACAAGGCTCACGGTGCTGCGGGCGATGGTTTCGAGCGGCGTGCCCGGGTGCAGGCCGATCTCGCGGAGCTTGAGTTGGCGCGTGACCACCGATTCCACGCTGCCCAGCATGGAGTTGCGCACCGGCAGGCCCGGGCCGTGCAGGAATTTCTCGAAACCCTTGGGCTCGATGTACTTGAACAGCGCCTCGCCCATGCGCGTGAGCAGCAGGAACTTGAAGTTCAGCACGTTCATGAACTTCTTCGGAATCTTCCAGATGAGGTGGCGCGCAAGTACCGTGGTGCTGGCACTGTCAGCCGCGATGGCATTGGCCACGTCGCACGACGACTTGCCGTAGCCCACCACCAGCACATGCTTGCCGCGCGCCTCGCCCGCATCGTTGAACTGGCTGGTATGGCACACACGCCCGCCTGCGGCCACAAAGGCATCCACCCCCGGGTACTGCGGCACTGCAGGCTCGCTGAAGATGCCGTTGCACACCACCAGGTAATCAAAGCGATACACCTCGGCCGGCAAGGCGCCGCCCTGCCCCGTCGCTGCGCGGCGCGCCTGCACGGTCCACACACCGGCCTCTTCATCGAGCACCGCGCTCTCCACCGTGGTGGACATGCGCAGGAATGGCACCAGTCCGAAGTGCTCGGCATATGACTGCAGGTAGGCCTGCACCTGCTGGCCCGAGGGCCACTCGGGGTAGCTGGCTGGCATCGGAAAGTCCGACAGCGCATAGGTGGTGCGCGGGTTCTGCGTGGTCAGGCCCGGGTAGCGGCGCGAGGCGGCCCACACGCCACCCACGTCAGGCTCCTTCTCGAACACCGTCACCTCAAAGCCAAAGGCGCGTAGCACCTTGGCGGTGGAAAGGCCGGCGAAACCGGCACCGATGATGCCTACAGATCGGATGGTCATGGCTGCTCCTTCACGACATGAGTTTGGGGATGGCCGGCTCGTACGACTCGGGCCCCATGGCCGAGTAGCCGCCGTCGCAGGCATAGTCGGCGCCGGTCACGAAGCTGGCCAGGTCCGAGCACAGGAAGAGCACCACGTTGGCCACCTCGGCCGGGTCGCCCACGCGGCGCAGCAGGTGGAAGGGCGCGGCCACGCGGTCGGTCTTGGCGCGGTCGCCCCCGGTGAGCTGGTCCATGATGGCTGACCAGGTCCAGCCGGGTGAGACGCTGTTCACGCGCACACCCTCGCCCGCCAGGTCCATGGCCATGCTGCGCGTGAGCTGCACCATGGCAGCCTTACCCACCGGGTACAGCCAGCGCCCGGTCTGCGCCACGCCCGAGGAGATGCTGGTGAAGTTGACCACCGCCCCGCCCCCAGCCTGCTGGAAATGCGGGCGCACGGCCTTGAGCACCATCACCGCGCTGACCAGGTTGACGTTGAGAGAGGCCAGCCAGTCCGCGCGCGGCGAGGCGATGCCGTCGTCCAGATAGGAACATGCCAGGTTCACCAGGTAGTTCACCCCGCTATGGCGCGCGGCGGCCAAGGCCACGCAGGCGGCCACCTGGGCGTCATCGGTGATGTCCGTGCGGCTGAACAGCACCCCATCGCCCAACTCGTCCGCCAGGGCCTGTCCGGCCTCGGCATTGATGTCGGCCACCACCACCCGCACCCCAGCCTGGTGCAGTGCACGCACCACCCCGGCACCGATGAGGGTGGCGCCCCCGGTCACGATCGCGCTCTTGCCGCGCATGCCTTCAAATCCCTGGACCATGCTGACTCCTGTGCTGACTGAAACATGTTGCGGCGCAGCAGCGGTAACACGCCGTCACATCCGCCCCCATGCACCCGGTGCTAACGCTCTTGCGCAGCACCCGGGGCATGCACAAGAATAGAAAAGCAGCCCGCACATCCACATCCCGAAAGCGCAGGGCGTATCCCACAAACGCATATTTTCGCGCCCCTGCCGTGGCGTGTTTCGTGCTTGCCCAAGAACCAACATCCCACCGGCCAAACCGCATGCACACCGCCCAGCAGAACAGCACCGCGCACCCGCTACCACTGGAGCGCTATCGCCTGTTCGACAGCCACGACCTGGACGAGGCGCGCGAATTCGTGGGCCGCGTGTTCTGCCCGCATGACCTGGCCACACTGCGCCCGGGCTCGCAGCTTGACGCCTGCCACCACAGCGTGCCCCTGAACCGCGACGCGAGCCTGAACTACGTGCAGTACGGGCCGGCGGTGCGCATTGAGCCTGGCCATTTGGGAGGCTTTTACCTGCTGCAGATTCCGCTGCGCGGTGGCGCCATGGTGCGGTGCGGCAGCCAGGCCGTGGAATCGCATGCGCTCATGGCCTCGCTGCCATCGCCCACTGAAGCGCTGTCGATGCGCTGGCATGACGACAGCCCACAATTCATCGTCAAGATAGACCGAGCGGCCATGCAATCACGCTTGTCTGCACTGCTGCAGGCGCCCTTGCACCAGCCGCTGGTGTTTGACCTGGGGGTGGACCTGACCAACCCGGCGCTCTTGGGCATGACGAGCTTCATTGCCTACCTGCGCTCTGCGGTAGAAACCAATGCCATCCTGCTGGGACACCCGGTGCTGGCCGAGCAGGCCGAGAACCACCTGCTCACCAGCCTGCTGCTCAGCACGGGACATAACTACTCAGCGGCACTGGCCTCAGGTGCATTCAGTTCTGGCGCAGTGCCCACGGTGCTGCCGCGCGTGGTCAAGCGTGCGCAGGAGTACATGCACAGCCAGTTGGAACAACCCATCACCCTGGCCGATGTGTGCGCGCATGTGGGCGTCAGCGCCCGCTCGCTGCAGCAGACCTTTGCGCAATGCACGGGTAAGAGCCCCATGGCATTCCTTCGGGATTTGCGGCTTGATGCCGCCCGCACGGCACTGCAAAGCAAGTTTGCAGAACGTGCACCGCAGGTGTCGGATATCGCCGCGCGCTATGGTTTTTTTCACCTCGGCCACTTTGCAGAAGGCTACCGCCGGCGCTTCGGCGAGACGCCCTCAGAGACACGCCAGCGCCTGGGCCCACCGCACTGATCCCCGCTCACCCCGGCTGTGCCACGAAGGCATCTGCAAAGAACAGGGTGGACTGCATACCGGCCAAGGCCATAAAGTCTCGCCGCGCGGCATTCACCATGGCGGGCGCACCGCAGGCATACACCTCATGCTGCGACAAATCTGGATGGTCCTGCAACACGGCCTGATGTACCCAACCCCTACGCCCCGTCCAACCATCGGCTTCGGAGGAGTCTGACAGCACCGGCACATAGGTCAGACGTCCTTTCAAGGCCTGTTCCCATTCCTTGCAGAGGTCATGCAGATACAGGTCCTGCCGCACGCGGCCGCCCCAGTACAGGGTGATTCGGCGTCCACTCCCCGCGGCAAGGAGCTGCTCCACCAATGCCTTGATAGGCGCAAAGCCTGTTCCGCTCGCCAGAAGAATGGCCGGGGCATCGGTGGCGGTGTGCATGCCGAAGGTACCAAACGGCCCCTCAATGCGCAGCACATCGCGCACCTTGAGTTTGCCGAACACCTGGTCCGTGAAAAGGCCGCCCGGCAGGTGGCGGATGTGCAGCTCCAGCAGGTCAACGCCCTCACGCGCCGGGGTGGCCAGCGAATAACTGCGACGCCGGTTGCCAGGCAGCAGCACATCCACATACTGGCCCGCCGCGTAGTGCAGGCGCTGGCCTGCGGGCGGTTGCAACTGCACGCGCACCACATCAGGTGCAAGACGCTCCATGGCCGCCACCCGCACCGGTAGCTTGCGCACATCGATACCCGGAATGTGGGGGATCTCGGCACACTCCAGCTGCAGGTCACCCGCTGCAGTCGAGCAGCACAAAAGGCGTTGGCCCTGGGCCAGGTCTTCAGCCGTCAGCGCGGAGGGTAAGGCCCCAGCAATATCCTGGACCGGCCCATGCAGCACCTGCGCCCTGCAGGCGCAGCAGCTGCCCGTTTTGCACTGGTGGGGCAAGCGGATGCCTGCGCGCGCTGCGGCGTCCAGCAGACTCTCGCCAAGCTGCGCCACAAACATCTTGCCGGCCGGCAGCAGCGTGACGCGGTGCTCCTGCGCACGGAGTTCAGCGTATGCCTGCGCAGATGGCGATTTCTGTAGATCCAAGTCCACATCACAATCCAGCATGGTCGGCCCTTCAACCCTTACACCGTGAGGTAACGCGCCCACAGGCTGCGGTCTGCATTGAGCGCAGCAGAGTCGCCCTGCCACACCACCCGCCCGCGCTCCAGGATCACATGGCGGTCTGCCAGGTCCACCAGGCGGTGCACGTACTTGTCGACCACCAGGATAGTCTGCCCCGCGGCCTTGAGCGTGGCCAGGCAGCGCCAGATCTCCTCGCGGATGACCGGGGCCAGGCCCTCGGTGGCCTCGTCCAGGACAAGCAGGCGCGGGTTGGTTGACAGCGCCCGGCCGATGGCCAGCATCTGCTGCTCGCCGCCCGAGAGCTGGTTGCCCAGGTGGTTCTGGCGCTCCTTGAGGCGCGGAAACATGCCGTAGATGCGGTCCATATCCCAGGCATCGCGCAGGCCGTTGCGGTGGTCGGCAAAGGCCAGCAGGTGCTCGCGCACCGTGAGGTTGGGAAACACGTGGCGCCCTTCGGGCACGATGGCCAGGCCCAGCCGGGCGATGGCGTCGCTCTTGAGGCGATCGGTGGCTTGGCCCGCGAAGCGGATGCCTCCAGCCGTGGGGCGCAGCGCGCCCACCAGGGTCTTGATGGTGGTGCTCTTGCCCATGCCGTTGCGGCCGAGCAGGGACACCACTTCACCCGCGGCGATATCGAGGTCGATGCCGAAAAGCACCTGGCTCACGCCGTAGCCGGCCTCCAGGCCCTGGCAGCTCAGCAATGGCTCGGGCGCACTCATGGGGTCGTCTCCAGGGTCTCGGTGCCCAGGTACACGGCCTGCACCTCGGCGTTGTTGCGGATTTCGTCGGGCGTTCCGGCGGTGAGCACCCGGCCATAGACCAGCACCGAGATGCGGTCGGCCAGGCGAAACACGGCCTCCATGTCGTGCTCGATCAGCAGCACCGCCATGTCCTTGCGCAGGGATTCGATGAGCTGCACCATTTGCAGCGATTCGTCCGGCCCCATGCCGGCCATGGGCTCGTCGAGCAGCAACAGCTTGGGAGCCGAGGCCAGCGCCAGCGCCACATCCAGCGTGCGCTGCGCGCCGTGCGGCAGGGCCCCCGCCACCTCGCCCATGCTGGCCTGCAGCCCCACGCGCTCGGCCAGCCGGTCGGCGGCCTCGTACAGGCCTTGCGCCTGCGAGCGCGGCTGCACAAAGCGAAAGCTCGACCCGCTGTGCGCCTGCACGGCCAGCAGCAGGTTGTCGCGCACGGTCTGCGTGGGAAAGATGCGCGTCACCTGAAAGCAGCGCGACAGCCCCTTGGCCACGCGGCGGTGCATGGGCAGCGCGGTGATGTCGGCACCATCGAGCAGCACCCGGCCCGCGTCGGGCGCCAGCAGGCCCGAGATCTGGTTGACCAGCGTGGTCTTGCCGGCGCCGTTGGGGCCGATGAGGGCATGCACCTCGCCATGCGCCACCGAGAGGTCCACATGGTCGGTGGCCAGCAGGCCGCCAAAGCGCTTGACCAGGCCCTGCACTTGAAAGAGGCTCATCGCGGGCTCCTTGCGCGCAGGTCTGCCAGCGCGGCCAGGCCCTTGGGCGCATACAGCGCGGTGGCGATCAACAACACGCCCAGCGGCATGTGCCAGTAGTCGGTGTTGAGCTTGAGCACCTCTTCGAGCGCAAGCCAGACGGCCGCGCCCACCGGCCCGCCCCAGCGCCGGCCCAGGCCGCCGATGACGACCATCACGATCAGCGTGGCCGATTGCGTCCAGTGCATCATCGAAGGGCTCACGAAGCTGTTGCCCGTGGCCAGCAGCGCGCCCGCCAGGCCGGCGACTGCACCGGCCAGCGTGAAGGCCGCCAGCTGCAGCAGGTACACAGGGTAGCCCAGGGCGCGCATGCGCGTCTCGTTGTCGCGGATGCCCGCCAGCGCCGCGCCGAAGCGCGAGGCCGTGGCCCGGTCCAGCCACCACAGCATCAGCGCCACCAGGGCCAGCACCACCCAGTACAGCGTGGGCTCGTGCATCACATCGAGGCCCAGGCCCAGCGCCGGCCGCATGGGCAGCGTATAGCCGTCGTCGCCGCCGTAGCTGCGCAGCGAGACGAACACGAAGTACAGCATCTGCGCGAAGGCCAGCGTGATCATGATGAAGTACACGCCCTTGGTGCGCAGCGAGATGGCGCCGACCAGTGCAGCCACCAGCGCGGCAACCACCATCGCAGCGCCCCAGACGACCCAGGCCGAGGTGGCGCCCGCATCGCTAAGTACCACCACCGCATAGGCGCCCACGCCCACAAAGCCCGCATGCCCCAGCGCCACCATGCCGCCAAAGCCCATGATGAAATTCAGGCTGGCGGCGGCCAGCGCCACCACCAGCACCCGGCGCACGAAGCCGATGTAGAAATCCAGGCCCAGGGCCGATGCCACCAGCGGGAACAGCGCCAGCGCCACCAGCAAGGCCAGCGGCAGCAGTGCGCCACGCCAGCGCGGCACATTCTCCTGCTGCAACGCGGAAGAAGAAAAACTCAGGGAAGAAGGCATATCAGGTTCCTTCGGTTATGTGCGCCACCCGCAGCGCATGAAACTGGCGCGGCCAAGACCAGTGCCCCCGCGCAAGGGCGGCCCCGCTGCGCTGGGGCGTCCCCCTCCCGACTCGCGCAGCGAGTCGAGAGAGGGGTGAAGGCGCGAAGCGACTCAGGGGGTGTTTCATTTCAGCCCTTGGCAGAAAACAGCCCCGCAGGGCGAAAAGACAGCACTGCGGCCATCAGCGCGTACATGGCCACTTCGGCGCACAGCGGCCCCAGGTCGGCAGCCACGGCGGGCGGCAAGGTAGCGCGCAGCAGCAGCGGTAGGAAGGCGCGGCCAATGGTGTCCACCAGGCCCACCAGCAGCGCGGCCACAAAGGCGCCCCGCACCGAGCCAATGCCGCCGATGACAATGACCACCAGCGCAGGAATCAAAATGGACTCACCCATGCCCACCTGCACGGCCATGATGGGTCCCATCAGCGCACCAGCCAGTGCGGCCAGCGCAGCACCCAGCAGAAAGATGCCACTGAACACGCGCTTGACGCGCACGCCCATCAGCTCGGCCATCCACCGGTCGGATGCCCCCGCCCGCACCAGCATGCCCACGCGGCTGTGGTTGACCAGCAGGTACAAAAGTCCTGCCACCAACACCCCTGCGCCCAGCACCACCAGGCGGTACGAGGGGTAAGGCAGCCCGGCAAACAGCTCCACCGGCCCCGCCAGGGCTGCGGGCGTGGGGGCCATGATGGGGGACGGGCCCCACACCATCTTTACGGCATCGTCGGCCACCAAAATCACACCGAACGTGGCCAGCACCTGGGCCAGGTGGTCACGCCCATACAGGCGGCGCATCAGCGTCACCTCCAGCAGCACCGCCACCAGCATCGTGGCCGCTATGGCCACCAGCACGGCGCCTGCCAGCGAGCCGCTTTGCACATGCACGGTGGCCGCCACATAGGCCCCCACCATGAACAGCGAGCCATGCGACAGGTTCATCACGTCCATGATGCCGAAGACCAGCGTGAGGCCCGCAGCGATGAGGAACAGCATGAGCCCATAGCCCGCGCCGTTGAACAACTGCTCGAAGACAAGTATCGGATTCATGGTGCGCAAGGGCCTGTTCAAGTGGGCTGCCAACGATCACTTCAACGGGCACTGGCTGGCATAGGCATCGCCGTAGTTCTCCAGCACCGTCTTGATGGTCTTGTTGGTCACACGGCCTTCAGCGTTCTTGCCGATGGTGCGCAGGTAGAAGTTCTGCACCGGGAAGTGGTTGTTGGCGTATCGGAACGTGCCACGCACCGAGGGAAACTGCGCCTTGGCAAAGGCCTTGATAAGAGCCTCCTTGTCGCTCACCTTGCCGCCCACGGCCTTCACAGCGGCGTCCATGGAGGCAATCACGTCATAAGCCTGGGCTGCGTAGATGGACGGATAGCGGCCGCCGTACTCCTTGCGGAAAGCCGACACAAATGCCTTGTTGGGCGCGTTGTCCATGTCATGCGCCCAGTGTGTGGTGTTGAACAGGCCCAACATCGGTTCGCCCACTGCACCGATGATGTCTTCGTCGGCCGAAAAACCGCTGGTGACCAGCGTGATGTCCTTGGACAGGCCTGCGCCCACAAACTGCTTGATGAAGTTGATGCCCATGGCACCGGGCAAAAAGAAATACACCGCATCAGGCTTGGCCGCGCGCAGCTGGGCAAGCTCGGTGGCGTAGTCGATCTGCCCGACCTTGGTGTAGATCTCGTCGGCCACCTGGCCCTTGTACTTGCGCTTGAAGCCGGTGATGCCGTCCTTGCCCGCCGGGTAGTTGGGCGCCATCACCACCATGCGGCCAAATTTCTGATCGGCAGCAAACTGCCCAGCTGCCTCGTGGAACTGGTCATTCTGGTAGGCCGTGCCGAAGAAATACGCGTTGCACTGGGCGCCTGCGAGCTGGCTGGGACCGGCGTTGTTCGAGAGGTAAGGCACCTTGGCCGCGAACAGCGAAGGCGCCACCGCCAGCGCCACGTTCGACGCGATGGGGCCGGTGAAAAGGTCGATCTTCTCGCGCTGCACAAAGCGGTCCACCAGCTGCTTGGCCTGGTCGGGGCTGCCGGCCATGTCGGTTTGCACAAACTCGACCGGTTGGCCGCCCAGCTTGCCCCCGAGCTGCTTGATCGCCAGGGCAAAGCCGTCACGCGCCTCGGCACCAGGGCCTGCAAATGGGCCCGAGATATCAAGCGCCATGCCGACCTTGATGGGGCCGGACTGCGCAATCGCAGATACGCAGCTGCAGGCCCCCAGGGCCACCAGAGCCGTCAGGCGTGCCACAACGTGCACGCGAGAGGATGAGCGAAATGTGAGAGCCATCTTCAGTCCTTGTCTAACAACGTTCAAAAGAAAATCGGTGTGCACTACACGCCCACCTCGACCCGCCCCGCCACCACGCGCACCGGGAACGTGCGCACCGCTTCGGTGACCGGTGCCTTGCAGGGAGCGCCCGTGCGGATGTCAAAGGTGCCCTGATGCAAGGGGCATTCCACACAGCCGTCTTCCACGTAGCCATCGGACAACTTGGCGGCACCGTGGGTGCACAGGTCGTACAGGGCATACAAGCCCTCTCCTTTGCGGAACACCGCCACGGGCAGTCCGCCCACCACCACGGGCCAGACGGCGCCGTCCGGGAAGTCATCGGGTTCGCCCACGTCGTGCCAGGCGGCGCAGGTGTGCCCGGTGGTTTCAATGTCTGTGGTTGTTTGCATGGTGGATCTCAGATGGGGGTGGCCAACAAGGTGGGTACGCGCAAGGTGTCGTACACCACCCGCTTGCTGCGGTAGCGCCACTCGCCTTCGTGTTGCACCACCTCGTCGAGGTAGGTGCCCGCCTGGTACACGGTGGAATCCCCGGCCTGGCCGGTGATCACCACGATGTAGCTCGACTGCGTGCGCACCACGTCGTCCTCCACACTGGTGATGACCAGGCCCGACGTGGCGTGGCGATAGGCATGGTCCTCAAAGATGTTGGCGTGGCGCAGGGAGAGCACACGGTCGCGCAACATGCCGGCGTTGCGGCAGTACACGATGGGCGCAGGAAAGCCCGCATCGAAGTTCTCCTTGGGGATGATTTCGTAGCGGCAGTCCTCCACAAAAAAGCCAGGCCAGTCTTCCAGCCGGTTGGTGTCCAGCGCGCTCACATAGCGGTGCTGCAGCTCCAGCAGCTCGGTCCACAGTTGCAGTCGTTGTAGTTGTGTTGTCATCTCGGTGGTTCCTCAATAGCCCATCAGCTTCTGGTAGCCCACCCAGAAGCGGCGGATCAGGTTTTCGGTGATGACGGTGTCTTGCTGGTCTGGCGCCTCGCGCGCCATGGCGATGTAGGAGTGCTTGTCGCCATCGCGCACCGTGCCCCGCTGCACCAGCTCGGTGGCCTCGGTGTCTTCCATCGAGATATAGCCCGCAGGCCCCACCAGGTTGGCCTGCAGCAGGCGCAGCTCGCGCATCTCGGGCGTGTCGTCCTCGTAGCCAAAAAAGTGAAACACCAGTTCGAAGTTGCTGGGCCCCTTGGGCAGCAACTGGCGCGCCACCAGCGTGTTGTGGATTTGCTGCACCACCAGCTGCGGAAAGATGGGCTGGATGTGGTTGGTGGTCATCTCATCGAACTCCTTGATCTGCCCCAGCAGCGTCGGGTCTTCGAGCGCAAAGCCTTCGTCCATCGAGCGGATGTTCTGCGCGCTGTAGGCCGCAGCGGTATCCGTCTCCACCTCAGGCTTGGTCACGGTGATGATGCTGTGCAGGCCGTGGTTCGCATCGGGGATGGAGCGCGCCTTCATCCCCACGCGGAAGATGTTGAAGGTGGTGTGGAACAGGTGCAGCAGGCTGGCGTGGTACGGGTCTTTGACGTTCTCGAAGTACAGCTTCCAGTTCGACTTGGAGTACTGCCGCGTGCAGCCCAGGTAGACGATGGGCTTGTGGAAAATGCGGTCGATCCATGGGCGCATCTCGGCGCCCAGGTAGTCAGGCAGTGGTGGGGTTTCGCCGCTGAAGGTTGCAAACAGCAGCCCCTTGTAGCTGTCCACGCGCAGCTTGTGCAGGTTGTGTTCTTCGGGCTTGAAGTCCTTGGGCATGCCCACCATGCCCTTTTGGCCCCGGCGAAACGGCACACCCTGCAGGTCGCCATTGGCCGCAAAGCTCCACTGGTGGTACACGCAGGTGTGGCTGGCGGCATTGCCGCGCTTTTCGCGGCACACCATGGCGCCACGGTGCGCGCAGCGGTTGACCCAGCACGAAAGGCCTTCAGGGGTGCGGGTGACCACCACGGGCGTATCGCCAATGAACGTGGATTTGAAGTCACCCACATTGGGGATCTCTGCCTCCAGGCCCAGAAAGCTCCACACGGGGCCACGGAAGATGCGCTCCTGCTCGCGGTCATAGACCTCTTGCGCGCTGAACACCCGGTACGGCACGTTGGAGCCATCAGGCTGCGGGAAAAACACCTGGCGCTGGGCCTTCAGCGAGACGGGTGGTGCGACTTCAACAACCGGGATTTCAGACATGGGCAACACCTCTTGGATGGGGATACCTCCATGCTAAAAATCGAAGCACACTCGCGCTATCCAGTATCGGCACAGTGCGCGCAACGCCTGTCCGGTTCTTGCAAATCTGATGGGAGTTGTGCAGCGCTGGAGCATGCGGCAGCCCCTGCGCCATGCAGGCGACTGCAGCAGTCGGAGTGGCCAGTGAAACTACGCGCCAGCCGTCTGGCTCGGCAGCTCGCCGAAGCGCTCGCGGTAGTAGCTCGAAAAACGGCCCAAGTGGCCAAAGCCAAATTCCAGCGCGGTATCTGTCACGCAGTGGCCCGGCTGCTCCAGCAGCCGCGCACGCACGGCGTCCAGTCGGCGGTTGCGCAACAGCGCCATGGGGGACTCGCCATGGTGGCGCTGGCACAGCATGTTCAGACCGCGCACGCTCACGCCAGCAGCACGCGCCAGGTCTTCCAGCGCCACGGGGGCGCTGAGGCGGCTTCGCATGTAGTCATCCAGCCGCTCCAGGCGGCGCAGGTCGCCTGCGGCAGCGGCACTGGAAGGCAGTTCGATCTGTGGCACCGTAGGCTGCATAAGTACCGGCATGCCCTGCGTACACGATGCAAGGAACAGCGCCACATTGCTCTCCATGTGATCCACCCAGCGCACCTGGGCGGCGCTCTCCACCGTCTGCTGGCTCACGTGCAGCAGGGACTGCATCAGAAAATGCCACTGCTGCCCCTGCACCGAGGACAGCGCAACGATGGGGTGCACAAAACGGGTGTCGTTCTGCAGAGATTCGGGTGCCCAGGCCCTCAACAACTGGCACGGCACCTTGAGGATGAGCTGGCGCGCGCCCTGCTGCCAGCGCATGTGCAGGTCGCGGCGCGGCGCGATGAGCGCAGCGGCCCCCGCAGGCAGGCGGATCGGTACCCCATCCGACACCATCTCGGCCACGCCCGACAGCGACAGATGCACAAGGACAAAATCATCGAAAGGGCGCGGGCGGATTTCCACCTCTGCACCGTATTGCAGCATGAACATCTGCAACTGGCGGATGCGCACCTTGGACAACGCAGTGTCCACCGCACCACTGCACCATTTCAGGCCGTGGTCCGAAAACTCGCGGGCCACCAGATCATGGGAATCCACCCGCGCGTCCGAGGTGAACACCCGCCGCCGCTGCAGGGCGGACAGGTCCAGAGACAAGGCAGACGGGGACGCCATCGGATAAGACCTCTTCGTGGGAATAGGCGCAGCACATTCGACGATGCGCTGCTTGATATGCGTCAAAAAAGCAATTTCCATACCCAAGGGGTCTTATCCGTCTTTTGTCCGTTGCAGGCCCTTTGCCTGGAGGGGCACATCCCATCGCGCTCCCTGGCTTTCGCTGCCTGCGCAGCCCTCACTACCTTGAGCCACCTAGGCGACAGGCCCCGCCCCACGGCTGGCTGGCACCCGACGTAACATTGCCGCCACACCGGATGCGTGCTTTGCAACCACCTGCGCAGCCCCACCCCACACTGACCGCCCTGCCCCTCTCTCCATGTACCAAGCCCTCAAGCCCTCCCGCAGCAGCACGCTGCCATTGCGCCACCTTGATTACCACGTCCGCCACTGGGGCCCTGAGCAGAGCGATCTGCCCACGCTGGTGCTGGTGCACGGCTGGATGGACGTGAGCGCCTCCTACCAGTTCACGGTGGACGCGCTGCAGCAAGAGCGGCGCATCATCGCGCCCGACTGGCGCGGCTTCGGGCTCACGTCCAGCGCGCAGGCCGACCATTACTTTTTTGCCGACTACCTGGCCGACCTGGACCTGCTGCTGGACCACTACGCGCCCGGCGAGGCCATCGACCTCGTTGGCCACAGCATGGGCGGCAACGTGGCCATGATGTACGCCGGTGTGCGGCCCGAACGCGTGCACAAGCTGGTCAACCTCGAAGGCTTCGGCTTGCCCGCCACGCGGCCCGCGCAGGCGCCCACGCGCTATGCGCAATGGATCGACGAAATCAAGCAGCTGCACCAGGGCAACAAGGACCTCAAGACCTACGACAGCGCCGATGGCGTGGCGCGCCGCCTCATGAAGACCAACCCGCGACTGTCGGAAGACAAGGCGCAATGGCTGGCCCTGCACTGGGCGCGACCCAACGCGCAGGGCCTGTGGGAGATCCTGGGCGACCCTGCGCACAAGATCACCAGCGCCCAGCTGTATCGCGTGGACGAAGCCCTGGCCATCTACGAGCGCATTACCGCTCCCGTGCTGGCCATAGAGGCCAGCGGCGACAGCCTGGGCCAGTGGTGGAACGGCCGGTACACGCTGGACGAATACCACCAGCGCCTGACCCATGTGCGCAACTGCCGCACCGCTGTCGTCGCAGACGCGGGCCACATGCTGCACCACGACCAGCCCGAGCAGGTGGCGCAGCTCATGGAGCAGTTCCTGAACGAAGCGTAGCCAGAATTTGAGCCCAATTGGCCGCTAGCGCTTATCCAACAAGCGCTAGCAGCTATCATTTTTGAAATTTTGTCCCCACAGATTCTCCGTTTGGCAAGCCCTCTGTCAGTCCAGTTGCCCAGCCAGGGGGCATTGAGGGGGCCGTGGCCCATCCCATGAGAAAATCGCGGGTTATTCCACCGAACACTCAGGACAAGAATCATGGACGCAGAACGTATCAACCTCATCGGCACCACCCTCAGCGACCTGGCTCTGCGCACGCAAGAGTTACGGAGGTATCTTTGACTTCGATGCCAAATTTGAACGCCTGCGCACGGTAAACGCATCGCTGGAAGACCCTGCGGTCTGGAACGACCCCAAGAAGGCCCAGGAGCTGGGCAAGGAACAAAAGTCTCTCTCCAGTGTGGTCGTCACGCTCGACAAGCTCACGCGCGAGCTGGCCGACAACGCCGAGCTGTATGAGATGAGCAAGGAGGAAGGCGACGAGCCGGGCCTCATGACCATCGAGGCCGAAACCGCCAAGCTGCGCCCGCTGATCGAAGAGCTGGAGTTTCGCCGCATGTTCAGCAACGAGGCCGACCCGCTCAACTGCTTTGTGGACATCCAGGCCGGCGCCGGCGGCACCGAGGCATGCGACTGGGCGAGCATGCTGCTGCGCCAGTACCTCAAGTACGCCGAACGCAAGGGCTTCAAGACCACGGTCGAGGAAGAAACCCCGGGCGACGTGGCCGGCATCAAGAGCGCCACGATCAAAGTTGAGGGCGAATACGCCTATGGCCTGCTGCGCACCGAAACCGGCGTGCACCGCCTGGTGCGCAAGAGCCCCTTCGACTCGTCGGGCGGCCGCCACACCAGCTTTGCCAGTTTGTTCGTCTACCCCGAGATTGATGACTCGATCCAGATCGACATCAACCCGGCCGATGTGCGCACTGACACCTACCGCGCATCGGGCGCGGGCGGCCAGCACATCAACAAGACCGACTCGGCCGTGCGCCTGACGCACATTCCCACGGGGATCGTGGTGCAGTGCCAGGACGGCCGCAGCCAGCACGGCAACCGCGACATCGCCTGGCAACGCCTGCGTTCGCGCCTGTACGACCACGAGATGCGCAAGCGCCAGGAAGAGCAGCAAAAGCTGGAAGACACCAAGACCGATGTGGGCTGGGGCCACCAGATCCGCTCGTACGTGCTGGACAACAGCCGCATCAAGGACCTGCGCACCAACGTCGAAATCTCGGCCACGCAGAAGGTGCTCGATGGCGACCTGGACGCCTTCATCGAAGCTTCGTTGAAGCAAGGCGTCTAAGCGATGCGGATGCGCACCGACGCCATCATCTTCGACATGGACGGCACCATGATCGACTCCATGCCCTGGCACGCCCAGGCGTGGGTCGAGTTTGCACGCCGCCGTGGCATGGACATTGACGTGCCCGATCTCATGGCACGCACCACGGGCCGCAACGGCACCGAGTGCATCGTGGAGCTGCTGGGGCGCCCCGTGTCGCAAGACGAGGCCGACGCGCTCACGCACGAAAAGGAAACCATCTACCGCGAACTGTTCGCCCCCCGCTTTTCCGAAGTGGCGGGTTTTCGCCAGTTCGCAACCCAGGTGCGCGCGAGCGGGCTCAAGGTGGCCGTGGGTACTGCGGGCGACATCGGCAATGTGGAATTCGCCCTGGGCCACCTGGGCCTGGAACCGGCCCCACAGGCCATCGTGCGCGGCGACGAGGGCCTGCCTGGCAAGCCCCAGCCCGCCATCTTTCTGGAGGCGGCACGCCGCATTGCGGCAGCCCCCGAGCACTGCATCGTTTTTGAAGACGCGCCTTTTGGCATTGAGGCCGCACGCCGCGCCGGCATGCGCGCCGTGGCCATCTGCAGCACCCACACGCCCGAACAACTGGCCGGGCCCCATGTGCTGGCTGCCGTGCGCGACTACACCGAACTCATGAACACCGACTTTCTGGAGAGCATCCATGTTGCAACTGCATAGCGCAGACGGAAGCGGAGACGGCGCAGGTCCGGCCGCCGCCATCCGCCGCGAGGACTACACGGCCCCCGCCTACTGGATCGACAGCGTCGAGCTGACCTTCGACCTGGACCCCAACAAGACCCGCGTGCTCAACCGCATGACGCTGCGCCGCAACCCCGATGTGGCTGCGCAGCCGCTCAAGCTCGATGGCGATGACCTGAACCTGGCGCGCGTGCTGGTCAACGGCCAGGGCACCTCGTTCAAGATGGAAGGCGCGCGCCTGGTGCTGGAGAACCTGCCGGAGGGCGCCGAGCCCTTTGCGCTCGAAATCTTCACCACCTGCTGCCCCGCCAAGAACACGCAGCTCATGGGCTTGTACGTGAGCCAGGGCACCTTCTTCACGCAGTGCGAGGCCGAGGGCTTTCGCCGCATTACCTACTTCCTGGACCGCCCGGACGTGATGGCCAGCTACACCGTCACGCTGCGCGCCGACAAGGCCCAGTACCCGGTGCTGCTGAGCAACGGCAACCTGGTGGACAGCGGCGACCTGGAAGACGGCCGACACTTTGCCAAGTGGGTGGACCCGCACAAGAAGCCCTGCTACCTGTTCGCCCTGGTGGCGGGCAAGCTGGTGGCGCGCGAGCAGAAGATCAAGAGCCGCTCGGGCGCCGACCACCTGCTGCAGGTCTACGTGCGCCCCGGCGATCTGGGCAAGACCGAACACGCCATGAACTCGCTGATGTACAGCGTGGCCTGGGACGAAGCCCGCTTCGGCCTGCCGCTGGACCTGGAACGCTTCATGATCGTTGCCACCAGCGACTTCAACATGGGCGCGATGGAGAACAAGGGCCTGAACATCTTCAACACGAAGTACGTTCTGGCGAGCGAATCCACGGCCACCGACACCGACTTCGCCAACATCGAAAGCGTGGTGGGCCACGAGTACTTCCACAACTGGACGGGCAACCGCGTGACCTGCCGCGACTGGTTCCAGCTGAGCCTGAAGGAAGGCCTCACGGTCTTCCGCGACCAGGAATTCAGCATGGACCTCGCGGGCAGCCCCTCGGCCCGTGCCGTCAAGCGCATCGAAGATGTGCGTGTGCTGCGCACGGCGCAGTTCCCCGAAGACGCGGGCCCCATGGCCCACCCGGTTCGTCCCGACAGCTACGTCGAGATCAACAACTTTTACACCGTCACCATCTACGAAAAGGGTGCCGAGGTGGTGCGCATGCAGCACAACCTGGTGGGCCGCGAAGGCTTTGCCAAGGGCATGAAGCTGTACTTTGAACGGCACGACGGCCAGGCCGTGACCTGCGACGATTTTGTGCAGGCAATCGCCGATGCCAACCCAGGCAGCCCGCTCACGCAGCATCTGGCCCAATTTAAGCGCTGGTACAGCCAGGCCGGCACGCCCCGCGTGCGCGCCACGGGCCGCTACGACGCGGCCACGCGCTGCTATGCGCTCACCCTGTCGCAAAGCTGTGCCCCTACGCCCGGCCAAAGCGAGAAGCAGCCTTTCGTCATCCCGGTCGAGCTGGGCCTGATCGATGCCACCACCGGTGCCGCCCTGCCCTTGCACCTCGCGGGTGACGGCGCTGCAGAAGGCGCAGCCCCCACCACCTCGCGCGTGGTGGTGCTCACCGAGGCATCGCAGACCCTTACCTTCACCAACCTGGACGCCGAGCCGGTGCCGTCGCTGCTGCGCGGTTTCAGCGCCCCGGTGGTGCTGGACATCGACTACACCGATGCGCAGTTGCTCACTCTGCTGGCGCACGACGCCGACGCCTTCAACCGCTGGGAAGCAGGGCAACGCCTTGCGCTTCGCACCGCTATCAATGCAATAGCTGATAGCGCAATGGGGACAAGCGCTAGCGGCCAATTTGACCATCAAATTCTTGCTGCGGAATTTGTGGATGCCATGCGCAGCGTGCTGCGCAACCCAGCGCTCGACGCGGCCTTCAAGGAGCTGGTGCTCACGCTGCCATCCGAAACCTACATTGCAGAGCAGCTTGCGGTGGTGGACCCACAGCGCATCCATGCCGTGCGCGAAGCCATGCGCGAGCAGTTGGCCCTGTCGCTGCAGGCCGACTGGGAAGCGGCCTGGGAGCAGAACCAGGACACCGGTGGCTACAGCCCCGATCCTGTGTCCTCGGGCCGCCGCGCACTCAGCGGGCTGGCGCTGCACATGCTGTGCATCGCCGCGCAGAAGACGGGCGACGTGGTCTGGCCCGGCAAGGCGTACCAACGCTTCAAGGTGGCCACCAACATGACGGACCGCTTCAACGCCCTGACTGCCCTGGTGGCCAGCGGCAGCGAACTGGCCACACCCGCCCTCGCCCGCTTCCATACGCTGTTCAAGGACGAGCCCCTGGTCATCGACAAGTGGTTTGCGCTGCAGGCCGGTGCGCCCGACCGTGGCGGCAACGTGCTGCCCGCAGTGCGCCAGCTCATGGCGCATCCAGACTTCAGCCTGAAGAACCCCAACCGCGCACGCAGCGTGATCTTCAGCTACTGCAGTGCGAACCCCGGCGCCTTCCACCGGTCGGATGCCGCAGGCTACGTGTTCTGGAGCGACCGTGTGATCGAGCTGGACGCCATCAACCCGCAGGTAGCGGCCCGCCTCGCGCGCGCGCTCGACCGCTGGAAGAAGCTGGCAGACCCCTGGCGCAGCGCCGCCCGCGAAGCCATTGCCCGCGTAGCCGCCAAGCCGGATCTGTCCAACGACGTGCGCGAGGTGGTGACCCGCGCACTCGCCGAATAAACCACGACCGAGAAGAGACCGACATGGCAAAAAGCATCAGCCTGACCCGCTACCTTGTTGAACAGCAACGGGTGGACGGACTCATCCCCTCGCAACTGCGCCTGCTCCTGGAAGTGGTGGCACGCGCCTGTAAGAGCATCAGCCACGCCGTGAACAAAGGCGCGCTGGGCGGCGTGCTGGGCACGGCCAGCAGCGAAAACGTGCAGGGCGAGATCCAGAAAAAGCTCGACATCATCGCCAACGAGGTGCTGATCGAAGCCAACGAATGGGGCGGCCACCTGGCGGCCATGGCGTCCGAGGAAATGGACGGCATCTACCTGGTGCCCAACCGCTACCCGCAAGGCGAATACCTGTTGCTGTTCGATCCCCTGGACGGCTCCAGCAATATCGACGTGAACGTGAGCATCGGCACCATCTTCAGCGTGCTAAAGAAACCCGATGGTGACCGTGGCGTGGAGGAAGGCGACTTCCTGCAACCCGGCACCCAGCAGGTGGCCGCGGGCTACTGCATCTACGGCCCGCAGACCACGCTGGTGCTCACCGTGGGCGACGGCGTGGCCATGTTTACGCTCGACCGCGAACAGGGCTCCTTCGTGCTGACCGAAGAAAACGTGCGCATTCCCGAGGACACCAAGGAATTCGCCATCAACATGAGCAACATGCGCCACTGGGACGAACCCGTGAAGCGCTACATCGACGAATGCCTGCAGGGCAAGGACGGCCCGCGCGGCAAGGACTTCAACATGCGCTGGATTGCCAGCATGGTGGCCGATGTGCACCGCATCCTGACCCGTGGCGGCGTCTTCATGTACCCCTGGGACAAGCGCGAGCCCAACAAGCCCGGCAAGCTGCGCCTGATGTATGAAGCCAACCCCATGGGCTGGCTCGTCGAGCAAGCTGGCGGCGCCGCTACCAATGGCAAGCAACGCATCCTCGACATCCAGCCCACCCAGCTCCATGAGCGCGTCAGCGTGATCCTCGGCTCAAAAAATGAGGTCGAGCGCGTGACCAGCTACCATTCCACGCTATAATTCGAGGCTAAGCCGGTGTAGCTCAGTCGGTAGAGCAGCTCATTCGTAATGAGAAGGTCGGGTGTTCGATTCATCTCTCCGGCACCAAATAAAAGCCCCTGATTCGCAAGAGTCAGGGGCTTTTTACATGCGATTGATGTGCAAATCCTTGTTGCACTCCATCGTGACGCAAACGTTGTGACACCGGTCAGCAACGCCACCGACAAGACCAGGCAGGGCTCGCGACCATCCTGCGCCCAGCCAAGGTCAAGGCTTGGGATCCCTCTGCCCCTGTTGCGCGAATGCGAAGTCCGGCAGCGACAACGTGGCCTCGGCTACCTCCAGCAGGCGGCGGTTCTGGTCCATCGAGGTTTTTTGCAACACTCTGAAGGCGACCTCCTCGTTCATGCCAAGTCGGGCCATCAACACTCCTTTTGCGCGCTCTATGACCTTGCGCTCGTTGAGCGTGCGGCGCGCAGCATCCAGCTCCGCTTCCATGCTGGCCATGCGGGCCGTCTGGGTCTGCAGCAGTTCCATGAGAGATGCGGGTTCCCCCGCTTGGGCGCCACCCGGAGGTGCTGGCAACACAGTGGGCGCCAGTGCCATGCCAAAAAACCGATCCACGGCATGCGTACGCTGCGGCGGGTTGTCGCGCAGTCCGCGCAGCAGGCCTTTGGAGTCCTGAAGATCTTGCTGAGCTTCGAGGATGCGCGCCTCGCAGTCCGCCCGCAAGCGTTTGACGAGATCGACCTGGAGGTGCCACAGCGCATTGATGCGCTCGGAACAAACGTCGAACCAGATGTCACTGAGATCGCCGTCCAGCGCAGCGTCTGGCCGAGCCACACACAGCGTTCGGCGCAAGCGCTCCAACTTGGCCACACCGGGAGATAGCTGTTGTTGCTCCCATCGCACGCGCAGTTCTGGCTCGGCGAACTCGGCGAAGACACGCAGGCTACGCTCCTGCGCATCGATGAGGTGAATCACACGCTGCTGGTGCGCCTCGTTGCTACGACCGGAGGCATACAGCAAGGCCCCTAAAGCCCGCTCCTGGCCCGCCTCCTCCTCCGCTTGCACGAGGTGCAGCAACGCCACCAGCAGGCGAGACACGCTGGGCAAACCCGCCGCATCGGCTACATGGAAAACCAACTCGATCAGCCCTGCAATGAGGTGGCTGTAAGCGGCGACAGAATCGTTGGCACTCATTGCCTGGCGTTCGATCTGGGTGCGCAGCGCTGGCAACGACTCCATCCCGAGCAGCGCCCATGCCATCAGCGACAGCGCCTTGGCAGTGGCGCCCTGTGCAGGCTCGATGTGCTGAGCAAACACTTCACGCAGCCGGGCCTCCAAGGGGCCCACCTCTTCGACCACCCGCAGGCGCATGTCGGCAAAACGCTTTGCCTTGGAGGCCAGGAAGGCCCCTGACGCGCCCCGCTCGCGCTGCAGGCCCTGGATCAGTTGCCCGATCACATCCACCAGTTCAGCCCGACTGGCCAGATGGCGCACAGCATCAATCTCCAGTTGCTTGGAACGCAGGACAAGGTTCGATACGGACAAGGGCGCCGCGAGGTCGGGCATGCAGGTTTCCTGGGTTGTTTAGGGCGCAGCCGGAGTGCCGCGACGTGGATGCGATTGTGTCAGGCTGCCGGCGCGCCAGCCACGCTGACACGACCACGTACGGCACGCACGCTGTAGGTGCGAACCGAATGCTCCGGCATTTCCAGGCATTCGCCGGTCTGCAGGTCAAAGTGGTTCTTGTACAGCGGTGAAGCCACCACCACGCGGCCGCTCAGGCTGCCGATCAGCCCGCGCGACAGCACACTGGCACCTGACTTGGGATCCACGTTGTCAATGGCGAAGAACTGGTCGCTGCCAGTGCGGAAAACCGCCACGTGGAGATCGGCGACCAGGGCGCAGACGCCTGTGTTGGGGAGGATGTCATCCACCGCACAGATGTCGGTCCAGTCGAGGGAATCGGTGCTGTTCATGGGGAGTGCACTCATGGTCTATTCCTTTCAGGCCGCCTGGCGGATGGGGATCACTCTGGCCGACGCGGGGCCACGCTCATCGGCGCGCGCCGGGCGGATCTGGCCGCGCTCTTCGACGAAGAGCACGTTCTCATCGGCCTGGTCGCTGTTCACAAACGAGCGGAAGCGCTTGCGCGTCTCGGGGTCGGTCACGGCCGCCTTCCACTCGCACTGGTAGGTGTTCACCACGTTTTGCATCTGCGATTCAAGCTCGGCGCACAGGCCCAGGCTGTCTTTTTGCAGCACGTCCTTGAGGTAGTCGAGGCCCCCTTCGAGGTTTTCGCGCCAGGTGCTTGTGCGCTGCAACCGGTCTGCCGTGCGCACGTAGAATATCAGCACGCGGTCGATCATGCGCACCAGTTCTTCCTTCGTCAGGTCGGAGGCAAACAGCTCGGCGTGGCGTGGCTTCATGCCACCGTTGCCGCAGATGTAGAGATTCCAGCCCTTTTCAGTGGCAATGACGCCAATGTCCTTGCCCTGCGCCTCGGCGCATTCGCGCGTGCAGCCCGACACGCCGAACTTGATCTTGTGCGGGGCACGCAGGCCCTTGTAACGGTTCTCCAGTTCCACGGCCAAGCCCACGCTGTCCTGCACTCCGTAGCGGCACCACGTGGAGCCCACACAGCTCTTCACGGTGCGCAGCGACTTGCCGTAGGCGTGGCCGGATTCAAAACCGGCGGCGATCAGTTCTTCCCAAATCAACGGCAACTGCTCCACCCGCGCACCAAACATGTCCACGCGCGCACCGCCCGTGACCTTGGTGTACAGCCCATATTTCTTGGCCACCTGGCCCACGGCGATCAGGCCGTCGGGTGTGACTTCGCCACCGGGCATGCGTGGCACCACCGAGTAGGTGCCGTCCTTCTGGATGTTGCCCAGGAAGTAGTCGTTGCTGTCCTGCAGGCCGGCCAGCTCCTTCTTGAGCACAAACTCGTTCCAGCACGAGGCGAACACACTGGCCGCCACGGGCTTGCAGATATCGCAGCCCATGCCCTTGCCATGCTTTGCCAGCAGGTCCTCGAAGCTCTTGATCTGGCCCACACGCACCAGGTGGTAGATCTCCTGGCGCGAGTAAGCGAAGTGCTCGCAGATGTGGTTGTTCACGGCCATGCCACGGCGCGCCATTTCCGCCTTCATGACCTGGGTGACAAGGGGCACGCAGCCGCCGCAGGTGGCACCAGCCTTGGTGCAGGCCTTCATCTCGGCAATGGTGCACGCCCCATTGCCCACGGCCTCGCAGATGCCACCCTTGGTGACGTTATTGCACGAGCAGATCTGTGCCGTATCAGGCAACGCCTCTACACCCAGTCCGGGCTTGGCCTTGCCGTCGCTGGACGGGAAGATCAGGAACTCGGGGTCATCAGGCAGCGTGATGCCGTTCAGCGCCATCTGCAGCAACGTGCCGTATTCGGAGGCATCGCCGATCAGCACGGCGCCCAGCAGCTGCTTGCCATCCTCGCTGATGACGATCTTTTTGTAGACCTGGCGACGCTCGTCCACGTACTGGCAGGTGCGGCTGTGCGGCGTTTTCCCATGCGCGTCGCCAATGCTGGCTACGTCCACGCCCATGAGCTTGAGCTTGGTGCTCATGTCCGCACCGACGAAAGCCGCGTCGGTCTCACCCGCGATGTGGCGGGCGGCCACACGCGCCATGTCGTAGCCGGGCGCGACCAGGCCGAAGGTCTGCTCGTTCCACGAGGCGCATTCGCCGATGGCGTAGACATCGTGGTCGCTGGTACGGCAGGCACTGTCAATGGCCACGCCGCCGCGCGGGCCAATGGCCAGCAGGCTCTGGCGCGCCAGTTCGTCTCGTGGGCGGATGCCAGCGGAGAACACGATCATGTCGGTCTCCAGCCAGGTGCCGTCGGCAAACACCATGCGGTGGCGCGCGCGGGCGCCATCGGTGATCTCCTGCGTATTGCGGCCGGTGTGCACCTGCACGCCCAGTTCTTCGATCTTGGCCCGCAGCACGCGGCCACCGCCCTCATCCACCTGAACAGCCATGAGCCTGGGAGCGAACTCGACCACATGGGTTTCGAGGCCCATGTCGCGCAGCGCCTTGGCGCATTCCAGGCCCAGCAGCCCCCCGCCCACGACCACGCCGGTCTTCGATTTGGCACCCGAGGCCTGCATGGCCTCCAGGTCCTCGATGGTGCGGTAGACAAAGCAGTGATCGCGGTCGCGTCCGGACACCTGGGGCACGAAGGGATTGGAGCCGGTGGCCAACACCAGCTTGTCGTAGGTGAGCACTTCGCCATCCGCCGTGGTCACGGTGCGGATGCGACGGTCCACCGATGCAGCGCGCGCGGCCAGGCGCAACGTGAAGCCGGTGCGCTCGAAGAAGCCGGGTTCGACCAGCGAAAGTTCATCGGCCGAGGTGCCACTGAAGAAGGCCGACAGATGCACCCGGTCGTAGGCAGGGCGCGGCTCCTCGCACAGCACGGTGACCTCGACACCAGTCATGCCGGTTTCGGCCAGACTTTCGAGGAACTTGTGGCCGACCATGCCGTGGCCAATGAGAACGATTTTCATGCTTGCTCATCCTGCAAGAACCCGGGGAACCGTTTCGAGGGGTGCAGGATGTGCCATGCCAGCGGCACAGCACACCCTCCGCGGAACCACGGGCGTGGGTTGGAACTACCAAGCGGGCGACTGCAAAAAAAGCCGCAACTCACTCGGGTGTTCCGCCATCATTAGCGGAGGGTATCGATCAGTCCGCAGGCAGCTTCACCAGCAGACACGGAAGGGGATCGCAATATTCATGCCGCACCATCCGAGGCCATGCCAAGCCCCTGTGGGCGGACCAGGTAGGGCTGACCGGATCGTTCTCTGGAGTACCGCCCGGTGGCGGAATGCATCAATGCAGTGCAGCACCTCACCAAATCAGGGCAATCACCCATACCGGTAGCGAGCTGCAAGGACTGGAGTCGCCAGGCTTTGGCAAAGGCTTGGGCGGTGGACACTTTGGAATCTTCCGATTCACCAAAGCATCTGCAGTGTCACCCTTGCAACCCACCTTGCCTTGCGGTCATCTTTTCATTTCCAAACAAAGCGAGCTCCGGCAGACTGGCACGGCAGGACGGAGGCGACTGGCAACCACCGAGCATCACGTTCATGAAGCACCGACAGCCCCAGCCCCCATCAATACCCATGACCTCACCAGCATGAGCACCAGTATGAACACCGACCGGAGAGTCAACACCGACAGACGCAACGGGCAGGACCGCCGACAAACAGAAAAAGGCCCTCCCAGCAACTACGAACGCAGGCGTGCCGTGGAGGCACGGCAACCGGAATTGACGGAGCTGCATCTGGACGAAGAAGAACTCAAAGCGCTGGGATTTATAAAAACCACATCCATGCCACAAAGCCCGACTTGATATCTGCGGTGCCCCACAAGCGCCTGAAGCCGGTTGCCCAAACCCACAGGGATACACCGTTGCCCCGCTTCAAGTCCGCCACTCAGCAGCGTCCTGTTTCAATCTCCGTGGAGCGCAAGCAGACGGTGCGCCACCATATCCAATGCAGGCCGGGTGTTGCCCTGCTTGTCCGTCCAGACTCTCGGTGTGATGCTGCCCGAAAGCGCGAGTGAATCCCCATCGCGCAGGTGATGAATGGCAGCGCAAACACCCGCCTCAAACGCAATCACATTCACAAAAAGCAACTCGCCATCCGCCGTGTTTGCACGCACCTTGGCCACAGTGAAAGGCTTTCCAGCCTTGTCGGTACGCTGCTCGGAATCACCGTAAAGCCTTCCGGCCACGAGTCCATCGATCATGAAAGTCCTCCGCCCCGGCGGGCCATCACCTGTTTTCGATCAGCACACAGCGCGCTCCCTGGCGGCAAGCCCGCGCAACAAGCCCTAAGAGTGCAGCGGTCAGGAGGCATGGTACAAATCATTCAGGGATACCTCTGAGCGCCCTCTCAAGCAAAAAAGCCCAGAACCTTTCGGTTCTGGGCTTTTGCTATCAATGGTCGGCGTGGCGGGATTCGAACTCGCGACCCCTTGCACCCCATGCAAGTGCGCTACCAGGCTGCGCTACACGCCGACAAGACTTAGATTATATGCACAAAAAACCTCAGTTCAGAGAAAGCAGCGCACGAATCTCAAATAATTCTTTGCGCACCGCATTGGAGTCCAGGGTGAACCCCATCGCCTCGATGGAAAGGTCACGCGCGCTATCCACCAGCATGCTGGGCATCTGGGAATCCAGGCCATCACCATTCAATGCAGCGTCGGTTCCGGAATCATCGCGGGCCGGATGCGCAAGCTCCTGCAGACGATTGCGTGCACCACTGATCGTGAACCCCTGGTCGTACAGCAGATCGCGGATGCGGCGGATCATCAACACCTCATGGTGCTGGTAATAGCGCCGATTGCCGCGCCGCTTCATGGGACGCAACTGCGTGAACTCCTGCTCCCAATAGCGCAAAACATGGGGCTTGACGCCACACAACTCCGCGACCTCACCAATCGTGAAGTAGCGCTTGGCAGGGATGGAAGGAAGCGGGGTGCCCATGGGTTGTGGATTCAAACCGAACAGCCGACTAGCGTACTGCAGACGCGCACAGACCGCCAGCCATCGGCAACATTCTGGTCACAAAAAGCGCACAAATTCACGAGGCAGCGGCCGTCTGGATCTGCTCCTTGAGCTTGCTGCTGGCATGAAACGTCACGACCCGGCGTGCTTTGATCGGAATGGCCTCGCCCGTGCGCGGATTACGACCAGGTCGTGGAGCCTTGGTCCGAATCTGAAAGTTGCCGAAGCCCGACAACTTGACATCCTTGCCCTCCACAAGGCTCTGGGAGATCAGGTCAAAGAACGCATCGATCATGTCCTTGGACTCGCGCTTGTTCAGGCCGATTTGGTCGAACAGCAGATCGGCCAGCTGCGCCTTGGTCAGCGCTGGGGTCTCCAGGCTTTCGACTGCGAATTCGATCATGATTTATCACTCCCTTTGGACATCGTCACATCCGCAGCCGTGCGCCCGCACGCTGCGCCAGCTGTGCGACCACGGCTTGCACCGCCGCCTCGATCTCGGCCTCTGTGAGCGTGGCCTCGTCACGCCCCAGAGTGAGACGCACAGCCAGGCTCTTCTCGCCGGGAGCCAGGCCACCTGCGGGGGTCTCTTCACCGGCACGCAGTGCCTTGGGCCGGTACACGTCAAACAGCACGGCAGACCGCAGCATGCCATCGGGAACGGCCTGCTCCACCGCACCCATGATGTCGGCGTGCGTCACGCGCTCGGCCACCACTACGGCCAGATCACGCTCAACAGCCTGATGCTTGGCCACTGGCTTGAACTGGGGCACTACGCGTTGCAGCACGGCATCGAGCTCCAGCTCGAACATCACAGGCGCCTGTGGCAAATCCCACGACTGGCGCCACTGAGGGTGCAACTCGCCCACAAAACCTATGGCACGCCCATTCACCAGCACGCGCGCACACCGGCCGGGGTGCATGGCAGGATGGGTCGCAGGTTCAAACATGGCCTCCACAGGCGCCAGGAGCGCCTCCACATCGCCCTTCACGTCAAAGAAATCGATAGCCTGCTCTTTGCGGCCCCATTGCAAGGTGTCGTTCGGGCCATACGCCAGGCCTGACACTCGCATAGGCTGATGAAAGCCCTCCACGGTGGTGTCCGTGTTGCGCACACTCGCGTCGCGCAGGAACACGCGGCCCAGTTCGAACACCCGCACACGCTGTGCTTTGCGGTCCAGGTTGAACTTCAAAACTTGTAGCAGAGAACCCAACAAGGTAGAGCGCATCACGCTCATCTGGCTTGCAATGGGGTTCAGCAGCTTGATGGGTTGTGTGTTGGCGGCCAGTTCGTGCTCCCAACGCTCTTCCACAAAACTGAAGTTGATCGTCTCCTGGTACCCCAGGCCTGCCAATGAACGGCGCACCGCAAACGGGCTGCGCGTGGCCTCGGCCGGCAACTTGGGCGTAATGGGCGCCAGCGGTGGGGTGGTGGGGAGGTTGTTGTAACCCACCATGCGCGCCACTTCTTCGATCAGGTCTTCCTCGATCGTGACGTCGAACCGGAACGACGGTGGCGTGACGGTGAGCGTACCCTCGCCCTGCACCACGGGCAGCCCCAGACGCTGCAATGCATCAGCGCATTGCGCCTGGGTGAGGGGCATACCGATGACCTTGGCCGCACGTGCGACACGCAGTGCGACCGGCCGGGGTACCGGCAGATTCACCGCCTGATCATCCATGGGGCCACATACCGTGTCAGGCGTACCGCAGATATCAATCACAAGCTGTGTGATGCGCTCGATGTGCTCCACTGTCAGGCTCGGGTCCACACCCCGCTCAAAGCGATGGCCTGCGTCGGTCGAGAAGTTGAAGCGGCGCGAGCGCCCTGCCACCGCCTTGGGCCACCAGAAGGCGGCCTCGATGTAAATGTGCTGGGTATCGTCGGACACTGCCGTGGCGTCGCCGCCCATGATGCCCGCCAGCGACTCGACTTGGCTGTCGTCGGCGATCACACCCACCTTGTCGTCCACGGTGATGGTGTTGCCGTTGAGCAGCTTGAGCTGTTCACCGGGCTTGCCCCAGCGCACATCCAGGCCGCCGTGGATCTTGTCCAGATCAAAAATGTGAGATGGGCGCCCCAGCTCAAACATCACATAGTTGGAGATATCCACCAACGGCGACACACCACGCTGGCCGCAACGGGCCAGGCGATCCAGCATCCATTGGGGCGTGGCAGCCCGCGTGTTCACGTTGCGCACGATGCGGCCGGAAAAGCGGCCGCACAGGTCAGGAGCGCTCACCTTGACCGGCAACCGGTCGGCAAGCTTGGTAGCAACGGCGGGGAACGAGGGTTGCTGCAGCGGCACCCCGGTCAGTGCGGACACTTCGCGCGCAATCCCATAGACGCTGAGGCAATGCGCCAGGTTGGGCGTGAGCTTGAGGGTGAACAGCGTGTCATCCAAGTTCAAGTGTTCACGGATGTCCTGGCCCACCGGCGCAGAAGCATCGAGTTCGAGCAAACCGCCATGGTCCTCGGACAGCTTGAGTTCGCGCGCCGAGCACAACATGCCCTGGCTTTCCACACCGCGCAGCTTGCCCACCTTGATGAGGAACGGCTTGCCGTCATCACCCGGCGGCAGTTCGGCCCCCACCAGCGCACAAGGCACCTTGATGCCCACACGGGCGTTGGGAGCACCACACACGATATTCAGCAAGGCCCCCTGCCCCACGTCCACTTGGCACACGCGCAAGCGGTCGGCGTCCGGGTGCTGAACGGCTTCCTTGATTTCGCCGACCACAATTTTCGTGAAAGGCGGCGCCACGGGCCGCAATTCTTCAACTTCCAGACCCGCCATGGTCAGCGTGTCGGCCAGTTCTTGGGTGGTCAGCGGTGGGTTGCAAAATTCGCGCAACCAGGACTCAGGGAATTGCATAGTGAAGAGATTCTTTGGCGTTTGCTCTGAAAAAAATAGCTGCTTGCGCTTGTCTGTTCTTTATTTCAATGTCAAAAGGCGATGAAACCCATTGAAATCAAGCGCTAGCAGCTCACTTTTTTGCTTTATTGGAACTGCGACAGGAAACGAATGTCGCCGTCGAAGAACAGGCGCAGGTCGTTCACGCCATAGCGCAACATGGTCAGGCGGTCCGGTCCCATGCCAAAGGCAAAGCCGATGTACTTTTCGGGGTCGAGGCCCATGTTGCGCACCACGTTGGGGTGCACCTGGCCCGAGCCAGCCACCTCCAGCCAACGGCCGGCCAATGGGCCCGTCTGGAACTGGATGTCGATCTCGGCGCTGGGCTCCGTGAAGGGGAAGAAGCTGGGACGGAAGCGCAGCACGAGGTCGTCACTCTCGAAGAACGTGCGGCAAAAATCCGTGAAGATGACCTTCAGATCCTTGAAACTCACGTTTTCGCCAACCCACAGGCCTTCGCACTGGTGGAACATGGGCGAGTGCGTGGCGTCACTGTCCACCCGGTAGGTGCGGCCCGGCGCAATGACGCGGATCTCGGGCATCGCCTGGCCGGCATCCAGCGCGGCACGGTGCTTTTTGACATGCTGCACCGCGTGGCGGATCTGCATGGGGCTGGTGTGCGTGCGCAGCAGGTTGGGGGCAGTGGCAGTGCCGCCCTCGACATAAAACGTGTCATGCATGGACCGCGCAGGGTGGTCTTCCGGCGTATTCAATGCGGTGAAGTTGAACCAGTCGGTTTCGATCTCGGGGCCTTCGGCGACGTCAAAACCCATGGAGCCAAAGATGCCCTGGATGCGTTCAAGCGTGAGGGACACCGGGTGAAGACCACCCTGCCCGCGCTGGCGGCCTGGCAGGCTCACATCCAATGCCTCGGCCTTGAGCTGAAGCTGCAATTCTGCGTCGGCCAGCGCCTGGCGCCGTGCGGTCAGTGCGGCTTCAATGGCTTGCTTGGCCACATTGATGGCTGCGCCACGGGATTTTTTTTCCTCGACGGACAGCTGCGCCATGCCCTTCATCAGCTCGGTCACGCGGCCCGACTTGCCCAGAAACTGCGCCTTGGCGTTTTCCAGATCAGCGGGGGTGGCGCTTTGGGCAAACAGTTGCGTCGCGCTCTCGACCAGGGAATCCAACTCGTTCATACGACTCTTTATCGCTCGTGAAAAATAAACAAGGGCTAGCGCCTTTTCAAGCTCTAGCCCTTGCTGTTATTGCGCAAGCAGCTATCAGAACGATAGCCGCTCATCGTGATCTCAAGCAGCCAGCTTGGCCTTGACTTGGTTCACGATGCTGCCAAAGGCAGCCTTGTCGTGCACGGCGAGGTCGGCCAGCATCTTGCGGTCGATCTCGATGGATGCCTTCTTCAGGCCGTTGGCGAACTGGCTGTAGGTCAGGCCCAGTTCACGGGCAGCGGCGTTGATACGGGCGATCCACAACTGGCGGAACACGCGCTTCTTGGTGCGGCGGTCACGGTAGGCATATTGCCCAGCCTTCATTACCGCCTGTTTGGCGATACGGTAGACATTACCGCGGCGACCACGGAAGCCCTTGGCAAGGGCGAGAACTTTCTTGTGACGGGCACGGGCCGTTACACCACGTTTGACGCGAGGCATGTATGTACTCCTTGTTCGTCGTTATTAAAGGCCAGCACTGGGCAGCATTTGTGCGATCGAGCCCATGTTGGTCTCATGCACAGCAACTGCACCACGCAGGTGGCGCTTGTTCTTGGTGGTCTTCTTGGTCAAGATGTGACGTTTGAAGGCTTGACCGCGCTTGACGGTGCCACCGGGACGAACGCGGAAACGTTTTTTCGCGCTGCTCTTGGTCTTCATTTTGGGCATGTGAATGCTCCTTTTGTTTGTGCTCGTGAGGCGTTTGCAAACCGATCTGCAAACTTGTTGGCCCCGAGCCACTTTTATCGAAGGGTTCGCACCCTTCGCTCAGCAGTGCCGAAACACTGCCTTTTTGAACCCTGCTCCGGTAAAGGAGCAGCATTCAAAATCTCATACCAACCCGCACAACTTCAGGCTGCGGTGCCCGTTGCCGGAGCAACCTCTGCTGCTGGCTTGGCGCCAGCAGGCTTTTTCTTGCCCGGGGCAATCATCATGATCATCTGGCGGCCTTCCAGCTTGGGAAACTGCTCGATGATGATGCTGTCTGCCAACTCGTCACGAATCCGGTTCAGCAAAGCCAAGCCCAGTTCCTGGTGCGTGATTTCGCGCCCCCGGAATCGCAGCGTGATCTTGCATTTGTCGCCATCCGCCAGAAAACGGCGGATGTTGCGCATCTTGATGTTGTAGTCGCCATCGTCCGTGCCCGGACGGAACTTGACTTCCTTGATCTCAATGACCGTTTGCTTGGCTTTGGCTTCCGCCGCACGCTTTTGCTCTTGGTACTTGAACTTGCCGTAGTCCATGAGGCGGCACACTGGAGGGTTCGCCGTAGCGGCGATTTCCACCAGATCCACATCCAACTCGCCCGCCATGCGCAGGGCTTCCATCAGACTGACAACCCCCAAAGGCTCGTTATCAGGACCCGAAAGACGGACCTCCGGAGCCATGATTTCACGGTTCAGGCGGTGCTTGCGCTCTTCACGGTGGCGACGATCACGAAATTCAGTAGCGATGGCTATCTTCCTTCAATCAAAATACTACAAACTTTGTAGCTACAACCGTACACATGGCAGGCGCCGAAGCATGTTTTCACTAAAAATCAGGCTTTGGTGGCAATGTCTTGGGCGATCAGCTCAGCGAACGCTTCAACAGACATCACGCCGAGGTCACGATTGCCCCGGCCGCGCACTGCGACGGCTCCTGCGGCCTTTTCCTTGTCGCCCGCGACAAGGATGTACGGCAGCTTTTGCAACGAATGCTCGCGTATTTTATACGTAATCTTTTCGTTGCGCAGATCGACCGCCACCCTAAGGTCTTGATTCGGAAGTGCTTTTTGCAGTTTTGCGGCAATTTCGCGACAGTAATCGGCCTGTGCGTCGGTGATGTTGAGTACCGCAACCTGCACCGGAGCGAGCCAGACCGGGAACGCCCCGGCATAGTGTTCGATCAGCATGCCAATGAACCGTTCCATGCTGCCCACGGTTGCACGGTGCAGCATCAGTGGGCGCTTGCGGCTGCCGTCTTCGGCCACGTATTCGGCGTCCAGACGCTCGGGAAGGTTGGGGTCGATCTGCATCGTGCCGCACTGCCATTGACGGCCCAGCGCGTCCTTGAGCGTGTACTCGATCTTCGGACCATAGAACGCACCTTCGCCTTCGGCAATCTCGAACTCGCAACCCGAATGGCGCAGGCCATCCATCAGCGCCTTCTCCGCGCGGTCCCACGACTCGTCCGTGCCAATGCGTGCCTCAGGCCGTGTGGCCACCTTGTAGATGATGTCGGTAAAGCCAAAGTCCTTGTAGACCTTCTGCACCAGCGCCGTGTAGTTGGCACACTCTTCCAGCACCTGCTCTTCCGTACAGAAAATGTGCCCGTCATCCTGCGTGAAGCCGCGCACGCGCATGATGCCGTGCAGGCCGCCCGTAGGCTCATTGCGGTGGCAGGCACCGAACTCGCCGTAGCGCAATGGCAGGTCGCGGTAGCTCTTGATTCCCTGCTTGTAGATCAGGATGTGGCCGGGGCAGTTCATCGGCTTGAGCGCGTACTCGCGCTTTTCCGACTCGGTCGTGAACATGTTGTCGCGGTACTTGTCCCAGTGGCCCGTTTTCTCCCACAGGCTCTTGTCCAGGATCTGCGGACCCTTCACCTCCTGGTAGCCGTTATTGCGATAGACGCGGCGCATATACTGCTCCACCTCTTGCCACAAAGCCCAGCCCTTGGGGTGCCAGAACACGGTGCCAGGCGAATGCTCATCCATGTGGAACAGGTCCAGTTCACGCCCCAGCTTGCGGTGGTCGCGCTTTTCGGCCTCTTCCAGCATGGTGAGGTACTGCTGCAGTTCTTCTTTGGAAGTCCAGGCCGTGCCATAAATACGCTGCAGCATCTCGTTGCGGTGGTCGCCACGCCAGTAGGCGCCCGCTACCTTCATGAGCTTGAAGAACTTCAGCTTGCCCGTGCTGGGCACATGGGGGCCACGGCATAGGTCTTCGAAATTGCCTTCACGGTACAGGCTCACGTCTTCATTGCTGGGGATGCTCGCAATGATCTCAGCCTTGTAGTGCTCGCCCAGGCCCTTGAAATAGGCCACGGCCTCGTCGCGCGGCAGAACGCGGCGTACCACGGGCTCGTCCTTGGCGGCGAGTTCGACCATGCGCTTTTCGATGGCCACCAGGTCCTCAGGCGTGAAGGGGCGCTTGTACGCAAAGTCGTAGAAGAAACCGTTCTCGATCACCGGGCCGATGGTCACCTGGGCTTCCGGGAACAGCTCCTTGACGGCGTAGGCCAGCAAGTGGGCTGTGGAGTGGCGAATGACCCCCAGGCCATCGACATCCTTGGCCGTGATGATGGACAGTGGGCTGTCGGCCGTGATCTGGTAACTGGTGTCCACCACCTTGCCGTCAATCTTGCCGGCCAGAGCCGCCTTGGCCAGACCGGTGCCGATAGAGGCCGCCACTTCGGCCACCGTGACAGGACCCGGGAATTCGCGCTGCGAGCCATCAGGAAGCGTGATGTGAATCATGGGAGTAACTCTTTCTTTTCAATCAGTGCAATGGATGCGGGCACGCGCCAGGCCCAGAAACAAAAAAGCGCGGAACGGGTCCGCGCTTTCTGGATGAGGAGTGCAATCTCGTGCAGGCGCGAACAGCCAGCCTTAACGGCCAGTCAACATCTCCGATGTAGTTCGCGGTGTCATAACCAGATTGCCTTTCTCGCTCTTGTAAGTGGAATTTTTGGCATTTTACCCCCGCCCCGGGATCGATTGCCCAGACAACGCGCTTGCGCACATCATCAAAGACATTTCGCTTACACAACTGGAGCACCCATGAACACTCCCGCCCCATGAGCAAAACTGTGCGATGATTTTTGGCGGTAGTCAATCTGGCAACCACAGTCGGTGCGTCGAAATGTGAGAAAGTCCTGCACTGGGGCGTCACCAAGCCAGGCGCCCCGGTAACACGGGCGTCAAGCAACAGCACCTCGCTAGCACCGATTGCGCAGCCACACCCCAAGGCAGCACTTCGGTACATCCCATCACACTGGCTCGTAGCTGATCTTCGGCCAGGATCGGCTTTATGAGAATGTTTATGCACCCTGAGATTTCCGTTGTCATCCCTGTCTATTGTGAAGAAGCTGGCATCCGCTTCACCTTGCGGGAGGTCGAGAAATTCCTGGCTGTGTCAGCCTCCACCTGGGAAATCGTGGTGGTGGATGATGGGTCCAAAGACAACACATGGAATGAAATTACCGCCATCTCTCAAACCATGGCCCGGTTGCGGGGTCTGCGCCTGAGTCGCAATTTTGGCAAGGAAGCGGCGGTGTCGGCGGGCCTGGAGGCGGCACGAGGCAAGGCGGTGATCATCATGGACGGCGACATGCAGCACCCTCCTTCCCTGCTCCCGACCATGATCGAAACTTGGCGCACTGGCGAGTTCGACATCGTGGAAGCGGTCAAAACCAGCCGGGGCGACGAATCCAGCCTCTCTGCTGCACGGGCAAAACTGTTTTATCTCATTTTGCGGGCGTTCTCCGGCCACGACTTGAACGGCGCGTCCGACTACAAACTGCTTGATCAACGGGTCATCGAGGCGTATCGCACGATGAAAGAACGCAACGTCTTCTTTCGCGGCATGATCAGCTGGATGGGGTTCCGGTCTACGCAGATCCCCTTCGAGGTGGAGCCCCGCATCGCTGGAGATTCGGGATGGTCTGTCTTTGGCCTGATTCGCCTTGCGGCCGTTGCCGTCACAAGTTTCAGCACTTTTCCACTGCACCTGATCACAATCTTTGGTGTGCTCTTCTTCGCATTTTCCGTCATGCTGGGGATGCACACGGTGTACATGAAGTTGTCGGGAGCGGCGATCAACGGCTTTACCACCGTCATCTTGCTGCTACTGATCATCGGCAGCTCACTGATGATTGGCCTCGGAATCATCGGGGAGTATCTCGCGCGCATCTATGACGAGGTCAAACAACGACCCCGCTACATCGTCTCCCAGAAGCTGCCTCTGAACCAACCCGACAACCCCGCCAGCCCTTGATCCGGCAACGCAGGCCGCACGCCTGAGCGCTCCATGTCGCACTGACCCTTCTTTCTCCACCACGCGGGGGTCACGGCACCGCTATTTCACATTCACCATTGCCCTCATGCCCTCCTTTTCCAAACTGCTTCGCTATGGCGTTGTGGGTGTTATCGGTGCCGTAGTGCACATGTCCACCCTGTTCCTGCTGGTGGAGCTTGGCTTAACAGGGCCGGTCGTTGCCACCACCACAGGGTTTGTATTTGCACTGCTGATCTCCTACGGAATGAACAGGATCTGGACCTTTGGATACGTTGGCAGCTACTGGGCTTCGCTGATCAGGTACTGCATCGTGTCGCTGATCGGCCTGGGGCTGAACATCCTCATCATCAAGCTGTTCACGGATTTTCTGGGCCTGTGGTACGGCTGGGGGGCGTTTGTAGCTGTGGGCGCCGTGGCACTGAACAATTTCCTTCTCAACAACGCCTGGACCTTCACGCACAAGACCTCGGACATGCCCTAAACAAGCTCTGGCAACGGCCCATCACACCCCGCGCAACAGGGGTCTTGGGCTCTCTTGCCCTTCGAGGAACAGGGCGCAGCCCCCAGCAACAAGACGATCAAAAAGGTAGACATGCAGACAGCCGCTTTGATGACCCGCCAGCGAACATCAAGCTACTGGATAGCGCTGATCTTTGTCGCCATCCTGGGGGCCATACAGGTCTACTTCTTTGACATTACATTCCACGGCCCTGACCAGATCCGTGACGTGGAAATTGCACGCAGACTGATCCATCACCAGGAATGGCCGCTCAATGGTCCTCCGCTGTTCGGGGAACGTTTCAACCTGCCGCCAGGTTTTTACTACCTGCTCGCCCTGCCCCTTCTGATCAGGGACACCGAGGCTGCGATCTTCATCACATTCGGCGCACTGTTTGCGCTGTCGGTCTGGTATCTGCTCCGCGTCATCCACGCACAGTTGGGTTCCAGATGTGCACTTGCCTATGCAGTGCTGGCATTCCCCGTCTTTGCGTCTTTCTACACCCACAGCGCCTGGAATCCTGCTCTGGTGATGACATTGAGCAATGTGGTCCTGGGGTTGTTCATCAGCCTTGCGCAACAGCACCGTCACGATGGGCTGTTGCTTCCGCTGGCGGCATTCCTGCTTGTACAAATCCACCCCTCTGCAGCGCCATTGTTGCTGGGCCTGGGAGCCTACGCACTGCTGAACTACCAGGTTCTCCTGAACCGTAGAACGCTGGCTTCCCTGCTCCTCATTGCAGGGATGGCAGCCGTGTGGGGAAGCCAATCAGGGGCCGTCTCGAAGCTGTTGTCGCCCGCGCCTGCGTCGGCCGCCACAGCCTCCGGCCATGGCTGGCTCAGCAATCTGTTGGACATGGACAAATGGCGTGACGTTTTCCTGATGCCCTACAGCGCCATTGAGAGTATCCACCCGGCCATCAGTGGACTGGGCGCACTGACGGCCTTTCACCTGACTCTGATGCTGGGAGGGGTGTTGCTGGGCATCGTCTTTGCAGCAAAAGAGCGGACCCTCCGCTGGATATTGCTCACCACGGTGCTGTGGTTCATCGTTTCCATGGCTTTTCTAAGCCAGGGCGCTTTTTGGCACCTGGACGTGGTGCACCCGTGGCTTGCAGTATTGGCGGCCCATGGTTTGGCGCGCGCCAGCGAAAAAGCGTCACTTTCGACCGGGCACTTCAATGCCCTAGCCGCAACATCCTTGGTCCTCGTTGTCGTCGCCCATCTGAACCTTTACCTTCAGTTCGAGAAAAGGGGCAAATACGATCTCCTGCTCGCATCGCTGTTTTTCCCCAAACTGGAACCCCTGGAATACAAGATTCCGGGGTACACATTCAAGTACCTGCATGCGATGCGCGACGGCCTGTCGAGCCGAGGGATTTGCCAGGACCAAGTCATCGGCCTGGACCCCATGGTGATGAGCAACGCCGTCAACCGGACGCTCGACGCGCCTTGCCCCTCTCCGGCTACGACGGGGCAGGTTTCGCAGACCCTTTATTTCATCGCCAACGATCAGGATGCACTCCGGTTCGACTTCACCAAAGGCTTGCAGGCCATGACCACAGTGGGCGCCAGCGCGATTTATGCAGTCCGCAACACTGGTGCGCTGGTCAATGGCAAGGCAGAAAACAATGTCCTGTCCAACAAAAAGATGGACTACATGACCTTCCTGCCAGCACGATTCGCAGAAGGCCTGACCCTCACCCTCCCGCCTGCGCCAGAAACCATCGTGCGTGTTGCCTTGCGGTGCGGCAGGGACTACCCCATCGAACAACAGGCCCATTGGAAGGTCCAGGGCGCCGAGTACAAAAAGCCCCTGACCACCGCGCACGCCCGGTACCTTGGTTCCAACTACTACGATCTGGAATGGACACTGACCATGCCCGCAAGCCAAGCCTACGGCGCCACCATTTCGTCGACGCTGGGCCCACTGGATTGCGACGTTTCGGCAATTACCCGTCCCATCACTGTGCACTGACGGGGCGAACTCCCCGGAAAGACCACGCAAAGCCCATGTGCGCGTACCGCCCGGCCCCGATGCGTCCAACACCAGACGAAAAAGAGAGACGGAAAAAAGCCACCCCAAGGGGTGGCTTTTTTTCTTGCTGTATCCCCATCCCCCGTACGGGGGATTTCAGATCAGTGGAACTGCTCTTCTTCGGTCGAACCCGTCAGGGCCTTCACAGAGGACGAGCCGCCCTGGATCACCGTGGTCACGTCGTCGAAGTAGCCTGCGCCCACTTCCTGCTGGTGCGACACGAAGGTGTAGCCCTTTTCGCGTGCTGCGAATTCTGGCTCTTGCACCATCTCGGTGTAGTGCTTCATGCCTTCGCCTTGAGCGTATGCATGGGCGAACTGGAACGTGTTGAACCAGTTGATATGGATACCGGCCAGCGTGATGAACTGGTACTTGTAGCCCAGGGCCGACAGGTCTTCCTGGAACGAAGCGATCTGCTTGTCGTTGAGGTTCTTCTTCCAGTTGAACGAGGGCGAGCAGTTGTACGACAGCAGCTTGCCGGGGCAGGCGGCGTGCACAGCTTGCGCAAATTCACGGGCGAAGCCGATGTCTGGCACGCCGGTTTCGCACCACACCAGATCGGCGTAGGGGGCGTAGGCCACGCCACGGCTGATGGCTTGCTCCAGGCCGTTCTTGACGCGGTAGAAGCCTTCTTGCGTGCGCTCGCCAGTCAGGAAGGGCTTGTCGTTGGCGTCGTGGTCGGACGTGATCAGGTTGGCTGCTTCAGCGTCGGTACGGGCCAGAACGATGGTGGACACGCCCATTACGTCGGCCGCGAAACGTGCGGAGATCAGCTTTTCGCAGGCTTCTTGCGTAGGCACCAGCACCTTGCCCCCCATGTGGCCGCACTTCTTCACCGCGGCCAGCTGGTCTTCAAAGTGAACACCGGCAGCGCCCGACTGGATCATGTTCTTCATCAGTTCGAACGCGTTCAGCACGCCGCCGAAACCGGCTTCAGCGTCAGCCACGATAGGCAGGAAGTAGTCGATGAATTCCTTGTCGCCGGGGTTGATGCCGCGGCCCCACTGGATTTCGTCAGCGCGCTTGAAGGTGTTGTTGATGCGGCGAACCATGGTGGGCACCGAGTCGTAGGCGTACAGCGACTGGTCGGGATACATGGTTTCGCTGGTGTTGCCATCAGCGGCCACTTGCCAGCCCGACAGGTACACGGCTTCGAGGCCTGCCTTGGCTTGCTGCATGGCCTGACCGGCGGAGATGGCGCCGAACGCGTTGACGTAGCCCTTCTTGGCGCCGCCGTTGATCTTGTCCCACAGCTTTTCAGCGCCGCGCTTGGCCAGCGTGTGCTCAATGGGCAACGAGCCGCGCAGACGCACCACGTCGGCAGCGGAGTAGCCGCGCTTCACGCCCTTCCAGCGGGGGTTGGTCGCCCAGTCTTTTTCCAGGGCGGCAATTTGCTGTTCGCGGCTCAGTTGTTCGTTGAGGGATTGGGGCATGAGATCACTCCAGAGGTTGGTTGAAAACGCCGGGCTGCTTGTGCCGCCCTTGGAGACAACTTTAAGTCTTCTATAAGACTTGTGCAAGCTCTTATGTCTTATAGAAGAGATAAATTTTCTCTTTGAAAAACAACAACTTAACCACAGCATTTCTCAATACAGAAATTGATTTCTCATATCGAGAAAAAATGCTGCAATGCAACATCTATCGTATTCCACATTGAGGAATCAAAATTCCGTATTACAAAAAACAAAGATCGTCATTCACAACACGGCCGAAGGCGGCGCTTGCAGCCAGTCCCCCCCGGCAATCCGGGGTGCAGAGACTACATACCGGGGATTGATCTCATAGACCAGGCAAGGCACGCCCTGCCCGCCCACATCAACCACGATCTCGCGCTTCACATACTCGTCACTGGGGGTCGCCCCCAGGTCCTCGATCTCGTCCAGTACAGCTTCCAGCGCTGGCTCGATGGCATACACCTCCCCGTGCACCACCCCCAGGGGCCCGCCCAACGCCATGCCGGGATAGGCCCCCAGGTGGTAGAGCACCCCAGGCACCTGGGCGGCCCCCATGAATCTTGGCGCCGGGCGAAGGCGGGTGATGTCATTGGATCCGCCGCGCCGCAAGGTGCCATAGACAAAGACGTGGCGTGCAGGGCTGGCGGGCGGGGTTTCGTCGGGCATGATGCGCACCTCCTTTTCGTTGAGCGATCACCAGTCTAGTGAACACCACTCCCAGCCGCCCCTTTGCCTACCTGTGCCTGGCCCTCAGCATGGCGCTGGTGGGCAGCTACGTGGCGCTGTCCAAACCGCTGGCCGCCGTGCTGCCGGTTTTTCTGCTCGCATGGATGCGTTTTGGCATTGGTGGCATAGCCATGCTGCATTGGCTCCGCAAACCTGTGGATGAGCCACCCCTCGCCCCACAAACCCGGCGGCTGTTGTTTCTACAGTCGTTTCTGGGCAATTTCCTGTTCACCATCTGCATGATCTATGGCGTGAGCCTCACCGATGCGGTCACGGCCGGAGTGACCCTGGCCGCGATTCCCGCCGCGGTGGCGGTGATGGGCTGGCTCTTTTTGCGCGAACGCGTGGCGCCACGCACCTGGGCCGCCGTGGTCTGTGCCGTGGCGGGTATTGCCTTGTATTCGCTATCAAAACAAGAGCATTCAGCGCATATTGGACAAGCGCCAGGCACCCAAAATACTCAAAACCTTGCATGGTTGGGGCCCTTGCTGCTGCTGGGCGCGGTGGTGTGCGAAGCTGCTTACACGGTGATCGGCAAGAAGCTCACCAGCAGTCTGGGCCCCAAGCGCATCACCTCGCTCATCAACCTGTGGGGCTTTGTGCTGTCCACTCCGTTCGGGCTGTACGCCGCCTGGCATTTTGACTTTGCCGCCGTAGGCTGGGGCACCTGGACGCTGCTGGTGTTCTACGCGCTGGCTGCCTGCGTGTGGACGGTGTGGCTCTGGATGACCGGGCTCAAGGCCGTGCCGGCTGCTCAGGGCGGCGTCTTCTCGGTCATGTTGCCAGTGAGCGCGGCCCTGGTCGGCGTGCTGGTGCTGGGCGAATCACTGACCGTCTGGCAATGGGCGGCGTTTGCCATCGCGCTGGCCAGCATGCTGCTGGCCACCCTGCCCTCACGCACAGCGCTGCGTGTCGGCCGACGCAACAATCAAGCAGGGTGACGATAGCCCGACCGCGATCGCTACGCAGCCAAGGGCTGTGTGCTGACCACGATGCCATCCGCATCGGCATACAGCCAGTCGCCCGGCCGCACCCAGACCCCCTGGATCTGCACGGCCACATCGCGCTGCCCCTCGCCACGGCGCTCGGTGGGCAATGGCATCAACCCCAGCGCACGAAGGCCGACGGCTGCGGCGTTCAGTTCGGCCACGTCACGCACGCAGCCATCCACCACCAGGCCGGCCCAGCCATTGCGCGCAGCGGCAGCCGCCAGATTGCCACCCACCAGCGCGCGGCGCAGCGATCCACCCCCATCCACCACCAGCACGCGGCCCTCACCCGGTGACTCCACAGCAGCCTTGACCTGCGTGTTGTCCTCATGGCACTTGACGGTGCTCACGGGGCCCGCAAACGCGGCCACACCGCCAAAACTCTGGAAAACGGGGGGCAAAACGCGGAAAGACCCGCTCATATCACCCTTGTGCTCGTCGCAAAAATCACAGGTGCTGAAGGGAGTGGAGGAAGGTGCAGCAGTCATGTTTCGTAAGCCTTTCAGGCGGAATGAACAACAGGGAAAGCGGCTAGGAGGCTGCGCAGCAGAAGGAACATCGGCTGCAACGTGCGATAAACCGGTCTCGCGCGGTACTACCTCCTGCGCCCAGGGGTCCCCCTGGGCTTGTCGGTAGCACCGCGCGATCCCCGGTTTTCGCGCGTTTCGCTTCGACGCATTCTGCCGCGAAGCCTCCTAGCGCCGGGCCACGCAGGTTGCCCCGCATTGTCATACAGCCCCAGGGGCAGGCCCTCAAACGCGGCCCGCGCAGGCCGCTTTGTCAAGGCAGGAGCGCAGCGTGGGCAACTTATTGGCCTGCACGCGGCACCACGGCTACAAATCGAGGCAAAAAAAGCCGTTTCTCCCTTGGAAACGCGTTTTTTTCCCAGTAGCATCAGCCTGCCAGTGGGAAAGCCTAGTTTTCGCTGGTGAAAATTTACTTCCAACAAGGAAAACCCAACATGGCAACTGCAAAAAAAGCTCCGGCAAAAACAGCCCCCGCAGCCAAGACGGCTGCTGCCCCCGCCAAGAAGCGCACCCCCAACGCTGCTTTCATGAAAGCGCTCACGCCCAGCCCCGCGCTGGCCGCCGTGGTGGGCTCGGCACCGCTGCCACGCACGGAGATCATCAGCAAGCTGTGGGTCTACATCAAGGCCAACAACCTGCAGGACGCCACCAACAAGCGCAACATCAACGCCGATGCCAAGCTCAAGGAGCTGTTCGGCAAGCCCCAGGTCTCGATGTTTGAGCTGGCTGGCCTGATTGGCAAGCACGTCAAATAATCCCCGCACCTGGTGCACCAAAGAAGCCGGCTCAGCCGGCTTTTTTTCGCCTGTACTCCGGCAGACTGTGGTGCATTAACATCAATGCAAATGAGAATGACCCGCATTTGATGTAACATAATGAAGCAAGTCGAAGCACAGCCATGTTGACCTAGCCACTGCCTCTCGCCTGCGCCTGGCGCCCCGCGCGCCATCAGCACATCCCCACCGACGGAGGCCATCTTGGCAAAACCACGCGCTCAGCGCCGCAGCTCCGTGCTGCGCCCACAACAATCTTCTCCTTCCTTCGTGTCCACCACACCGCGCGGCCTGTCGTCCGACAAGGCCCTGCTCCCGCTGGGCGCACTCATGTTGGCTGCCTCTGTGGGCGCCATGGCACAGACCACCACCCCCGAGAAAACGCTGGCCCCTGTGGTCGTCAAAGAACGTGCCGAAGCCCCCGAGGGCAAAGACAGCGTGCGCGCCACCGAGACCACCATTGGCAAGGGCAAGCAGCAGCTGCGTGACATTCCACAGTCCGTCACCGTGGTCACCGAACGCCTGATCGACGACCGCAACCTCGACACCGTCAAGGAAGCCCTGAAGAACACCGCCGGTATCACCTTCCTGGCGGCCGAAGGCGGCGAGGAAGACATCCGCCTGCGCGGCTTTGCGCTGCAAAGCACGGGCGACATGTTCATCGACGGCATGCGCGACCCCGCGTTCTACGACCGCGACACCTTCAACCTGGACCGCGTCGAACTGCTGCGCGGCTCGGCCTCGATGCTGTTCGGCCGGGGCTCCACCGGCGGCGCGGTCAACCAGGTGAGCAAGGCCCCGCGCCTTATCGATTCGCACCAGGTCGACCTGACCCTGGGCAGCCACCAATACCGCCGCATCACGGGCGACTTCAACATCCTCACCGGCGAAAACGCTGCCCTGCGCCTGAACGCGATGAGCACCACGGCCGACAACAACGGCTCGGGCAGCAGCATCGAGAAGAAGGGCATTGCCGGCACCTACGCCTTTGGCATCGGAACGCGCGACGAGTTCTCCGTGAGCCTGTACCACCTGGACAACAAGAACGGCATGAACTACGGCATGCCCTGGATCCGCCGCAGCGCAGGCTCGCCCGCCAGCGACACCACGCTGCTGCCGCTGGACCCCAAGGCCTACTACGGCGCCGCCAGCGACTACAACGCCGGCAGTGCAAGCTTTGCCACGCTGGGCCACATCCACCGCTTTGACGGCGATGCCGAGCTCAAGACGCAACTGCGCGTGGGCCGCTTCGAGCGTGACCAGCGCGCCGGCGCCATCCGCCTGGCAGCGGCCGCCCAGCAACCCGGCGGCGTGGCTGCCACGCTGGAGAACTTCGGCCCGGCCACGCGCCTGACGCGCGGCACGCACCTGAAGATCCAGGACATGGACACGGTGCACCTGCAAAGCGACTTCAGCAAGAAATTTGAAGCCCTGGGCTACAAGCACGAATTGCTGGCAGGTGCAGACTTTTCCCACGAAAAGAAGACCGTGTACGGCGCACGCACTGCAGCGCAAGGGGGCGTCAATATCACGAAACCGCCAACCACCGTGGGCACACCGAACGACGGCGTCGGCGTGGACGAGTCCCTGCGCGTGCTGCGCGACACCAGCAACTTTGAAGCCAAGGGCTTTGGCATCTATGCCCAAGACCTGATCCAGATCGCTCCGCACTGGAAGCTGCTGGCCGGCCTGCGCTACGACAACATGGACGGCCGCTACAACACGTTCGGCATTCCTGCCGATGCGCCAGGCCCCGTCACCACCACCAGCTACCGCCAGAAGATTTCCGAGTGGAGCAAGCGTGCAGGCGTGCTGTACCAGCCCAACGACCTGCAGTCGTACCACTTCTCGTACGGCACGTCGTTCAACACCTCGGGCGACACGTATTCGTACAGCGCCCAGACGGTGAACACACCGCCCGAAGCCAGCCGCAACATCGAAATCGGCGCCAAGCTGGACTCGGCCGACAAGCGCTTCACCACACGACTGGCCGTGTTCCACTCCACCAAGTACCGTGAGCGCAACACCGACCCCGACCTGAACATCGCCGTACTGTCGGGCAAGCGCCACGCCGCGGGTGCCGAGATCGACATCACCGGCCGCTTGACGTCCAAGTGGGAGATCTATGGCTCGTACATGTGGATGCCCAGCGCAAAGATCGACATCGGTGCTGAAGGCGCCGAAGGCCAGGGCACACGCCCCTCGCTCACGCCCCGCCACAGCGGCACGGTGTGGACCACCTACCAGATCACACCCGAACTGCGCGTGGGTGGCGGCCTGAACTTCCGCAGCTCGCAAACCCCCAACCGCAACCCCGGCTGGGAAGTGCCCGGCTACGTGACCGCCGACCTGATGGCCGAATACGCCATCAACGAGCGCTACACGATCAAGGCCAATCTGAGCAACGTGACGAACAAGCTCTACGCCGACTCGATCTACAGCGGCCACTACATTCCGGGCGCGGGCCGCGTCTTCCAGGTCACGGCCAGCATGAAGTTCTGACAGGGCTCGCGCAGACATAGATGGCCACCTGCAGTTCCAAGGGGCAGGCAGGTGGCGAACCTCTGTTTTGCGCGAGTTATGTCTGACCTACGTCACAACGTTTCTTCAAGGTATTTGCCGCCCCCTTACCGGGGCGGCTTTTTTGCTTTACAACCCCCGCCATGCTCCTCACGCTCCCCGATCTTCTCTCGCCGCATGACCTGCAGACCGCCCGCCAGCTGCTGCGCAACGCCCCCTGGGCCGATGGCAAGGACAGTGCGGGCACGCAGGCGCGCCAGGCCAAGAACAATGAACAGTTGCCCCGCGACTGCGAGGCTGCGCAGCGCATTTCAGCCCTGGTGATGGCGTCGCTGGACCGCAGTGCGCTGTTCCTGACTGCCACACTGCCCAAGCGCGTCTTCCCCCCGCGCATCAACCGCTACGGCGGCGGCGCCAACCACTACGGCGACCATGTGGACAGCGCCGTGCGCCAGATGGCGGACCGGCGCGAACGCCTGCGCACCGACATCTCGTGCACCGTGTTTCTGTCCGAGCCCGACGAATACGACGGCGGCGAGCTCTGCATCGACGACACCTTTGGTGAGCAACGCGTCAAGCTGCCTGCAGGCCACGCGGTGATCTACCCCGGCACCAGCGTGCACCAGGTGAGCCCCGTGACCCGGGGGCACCGTATGGCCTGTTTCTTCTGGGTTGAAAGCATGGTGCGCAGCGACGAGCAGCGGCGCCTGCTCTACAACATGGACATGGCCCTGCTGCGCCTGCGGCAGGAGCACGGCGAATCGCCAGAGACCGTGGCCCTGACGGGCACGTACCACAACCTGCTGCGTATGTGGGCGGATACGTGAGCCATCCTGCCTCCGATCCCCGCACCGTCCTGCCGCCTGGTATCGTGAACCTGGCGGACCACGAAACCCATGCCGCCACCCACCTGGAGCCTGGAGCCTGGGCCTATTTCAACGGGGCTGCGGCCGACGAGATCACGCTGGCTGCCAACCGCCATGCCTGGGACCGGATGGGTCTGCTGCCCCGCGTGCTGCGCCCGCTGGCGGGCGGGCACACGCGGGTGGAACTGCTCGGCCGCACGCTGGCCCACCCCATCCTGCTGGCCCCCGTGGCCTACCAGAGCATGGCCCACTCCGATGGCGAACTGGGCGCCGCCTATGCCGCAGCCGCCCTGGGCGCAGGCATGGTGCTGAGCACCCAGGCAAGCACCCGGCTGGAGGCCGTGGCCAATGCCATCCGGGACGACGCGGGGCGAGGGCCATTGTGGTTTCAGCTGTACCTGCAGCACGACCGAGACTTCACCCGCGAACTGGTCGAACGGGCCGAGCGCGCGGGCTACGAAGCCCTGGTACTGACGGTAGACGCCCCCTGCCATGGCGCACGCGACCGCGAGCGCCGTGCCGGGTTCCGCCTTCCGACCGGCATCACCGCCGTCAACCTGCTGGGCATGCTGCCGGCGCCGGAAGTCCCGCTCGCCCCCGGCCAAAGCGCACTGTTCGACGGCCTTCTGCACCACGCCCCCACCTGGGCCGATGTGCAGTGGCTGCAGTCCATCACCCGGCTGCCCGTGCTGCTGAAAGGCGTGCTGCACCCCGACGACGCCCGCGAGGCCACCAACCTGGGCGTGGCGGGGATCATCGTCTCCAACCATGGTGGGCGCACGCTGGACACCACGCCCGCCACCGCCACCCAGCTGCCGCACGTGGTCGAGGCAGTCCGCGCGGTGAGCCCAGCGATGCCTGTGCTGGTGGACGGAGGCATCCGGCGCGGCACCGACGTGCTCAAGGCCATGGCCTTGGGAGCCAGCGCCGTGCTGGTGGGGCGCCCCGCCGTCCACGGCCTGGCCAATGCCGGCGCGGCTGGCGTGGCCCACGTGCTGCGTCTGCTGCGCGATGAGCTGGAGATCGCCATGGCGCTCACCGGCTGTGCCACCCTGGCCGACGCGTCCCCGGCGCTGCTGGTGCCGCGTTGAGGACCTGCTCGCTCCGTGGGCCTTGTCCCCGTTGCGGGAAATGATTTATTGCAAATGCGATAGATTCGTATTTATAATCACATCACCTTCAACAGCCAGCCACACTGCCTGCCGCCATGATCGTCTGTGTTTGCCGCCGGATTTCCGACCGTGAGATTGCCCGCCACGCACGTGCAGGCATGAGCTTTGACGAAATCCAGTTCGAACTGGGCGTGGCCACCCAATGCGGGTGCTGCGAAAGCTGCGCCCGGGATGTGGTGGCGCAGTGCAGTGCATCGAGTCCGGTGGCCGCCCTGCACAATGAGGTAGCGCCGAAAACGATCCAGCTTGCCAGCTCCATCCTGGAAAGCAAGTCATGGAACTCCTCTCTACACTCGCAGGCAGCCTGATCCTCGTCGCAGGCTCGGCCTGGTGGATCTTTCGCAAATAATCGAGGTCTTTTAGGGCGCTAGCGCTTGATTTACAAGCGCTAGCTGCTATCATTTTTATGTCTCACCCAGATCGATTTGCCACCCCCGGGGGCCTCAGCCGCAATACCGTGATCGTGGGCTCCGTCGTCGCACTGCATGTTGCGGGCCTCTGGGCCCTGCAATCGGGCCTGCTGCGCAAGGCCGCCGAAGTCATCGTGCCAGCAGAACTGCTGACCGAGTTCATCGCGCCCCCCGCTCCGCCCAAGGTCACCCCCCCGCCGCCAGCGCCACCCCCACCGCCCAAGCCCGCCCCCAAGGTGGCTCCGCGCCCCGCACCCATGCCAGTGGCCATTGCCGACCCCACCCCGGCGCCCAACGCCCCCACGGGCATCACCACACCCCAGCCACCTGCGCCGCCCATTGAGGCGCCCGTCGCCCCGCCTGCGCCTGCGCCAGCCCCCCCGGCTCCGCCCGCACCGCCCAAGATCGAACTGCCGTCGAGCGACGCCGCTTACCTGAACAACCCCAAGCCCAGCTACCCCGCCATCAGCAAACGCATGGGCGAACAGGGCAAGGTGGTGCTGCGCGTACTGATCGGCATCGACGGCACCCCGCAGAAGGTGGAAATCAACAAGTCCAGCGGCTTCGACCGCCTGGACCGGCAGGCCCAGGAGGCCGTCATGCGCTGGCGCTTCGTGCCCGGCAAACGCAACGGCGTGCCCGAGACCATGTGGAACCTGGTCCCTGTCAATTTCGTTCTCGAATAACCGCATTCACCACCAATCATCGCTTTAGGGAGTTTTCACATGGAATCGCAATTCGGCATCGCCAACGTCTGGATCCAGGGTGACTTTGTCACCCGCGCCGTCGCCATCCTGCTGCTGGCCATGTCGCTGGCCTCGTGGATCGTCATCCTCATCAAGGCGCTGGACATCATCAAGTTCAAGAAACACGCCCGCGCCGCCCAGGATTTTTGGCACAGCGAAGACTTTGCCGCCGGCCTGACCAAGCTGGGCGCCGACCCCACCAACCCCTTCCGCCACCTGGCGCTGGAAGGCCGCGAAGCCACCGCCCACCACCGCAACACCAAGGCCCACTTGCACGACAGCCTGGACGTGAGCGACTGGGTCACCCGCTGCCTGCGCAACTGCATTGACGAGTTCACTGCACGTCTGCAATCCGGCCTGGCCATCCTGGCCTCGGTGGGTTCCACCGCCCCGTTCATCGGCCTGTTCGGCACCGTCTGGGGCATCTACCACGCACTGCTGGCCATTGGCACCTCGGGCCAGTCCACCATCGACAAGGTGGCCGGCCCCATCGGCGAGGCGCTGATCATGACCGCCCTGGGCCTGGCCGTGGCCATCCCTGCCGTGCTGGGCTATAACGCGCTGGTGCGTGGCAACAAGTCCATCCTGGGCGGCCTCAACAGCTTTGCGCACGACCTGCATGCCTACTTTGTGACCGGCGCCCGCGTGAATGCGCCCGGCGAGCAAGGCAAGGTCCTGCCCATGAAGAAAGGTGGCTAAGCCATGGCCTTCGGAACCCAAGACGATGCCGATGACGTGATGAACGAGATCAACATGACGCCCCTCGTGGACGTCATGCTGGTGCTGCTCATCATCTTCATCATCACCGTGCCGGTGATGAAACACTCGGTGAACGTGGACCTGCCCCGCGCCACCAACCAGCCCGAGAACATCAAGCCCGAGACCGTGCGCCTGTCGGTGTCGGCCGATGGCAAGTACTTCTGGAACGAGTTCGAGGTCACGGAGGAAGAACTCTTCCCCCGCCTGCAGACCGAGGCCGCCAAGGAACCCCAGCCCGACCTGCACATCCGGGGCGACAAGAACGTGCGCTACGAGTTCGTGGCCCAGGCCATGGCCGCAGCGCAGCGGGCCGGCGTGCGCAAGATTGGGTTCGTGACCGAGCCCCAGTCCTGAGTGGGTCGGGCTTTACAGGCGCAGTGAATCCATTTCGCCCGAATCAGCACCGCCTGCAGGTCACTTTCAAGAACGTTTTTACGCCTGTGCCCGGTGCAGCAACGCTGCCCGGGCACAGGCGTTGAAGGCCCTCAGAACCTGTTCAAAGTCTTTTCAGGGTCGCACAGGCCATAAAAAACAACAAAAAGAAACACCAAACCCGCTTGACTCGTAATTGCGAATCGTTATCATTAACAAAACGCACTGCAACGCAACAGGAATACTCTTCATGCAAGCCACACTGACCGCCGCCTCGCTCCTGCGTACTGCCCCTTCAGACCTGCCCGTGCCACACACGGATCGGGACACGCCCCACCCTGCCGACGCAGTGGCTGGCGCCGTGGACAGCAGTGCCCTGCTTCAGGGTCAGAAAGCGGTAGCGATCAGCCACAACGGCTCGGTATATCGCCTGCAGGCCACCAAGCTGGGCAAGCTCATCCTCACCAAGTAATTGCACCAGGAACCAAGTTTCATCGTGGGGCGACTCCCGGGCTTGCAACAAGCTCGAAAGGGTCGTTTTTGCCAGCCAACGGGTTCGCCCGCGTAGCCAGGCTTTTTTTCTCCCCAGCTCTCCTCGCCCCAGGATTCATCGAACCCCATAAAAAAACCGGCCAGTGGCCGGTTTTTTTATGGGAGATGCAGGTCTGCCCTGAAGGTTTAAAGCTTTTTTGGTTGCTAGCGCTTGATGGAAAAGCGCCAGCAGCTATTATTTTTATAGCAATCTCCAGCAACCCGCGGGTATCAAAGCCCCAGCGCTGCAATCCCGGCGCGGGCAATCTGCGCATCTTCCGTGGACTTCACACCGCTCACGCCCACGGCGCCCAGGCACTGGCCGTCCTTGAGGATCGGCACGCCGCCTTCGAGCAGGCCGTCGATGGTGGGGGCGCTCAGGAAGGATGTGCGGCCACCGTTGATCACGTCCTCGTACACCTTGCTCTCACGGCGCCCCAAAGCGGCCGTGCGCGCTTTGGACGGGGCGATGTGGGACGACACCGCTGCGGCGCCATCCAGGCGCTGCAGCCACAGCAGATGGCCGCCGTCATCGACGATGGCGATGGTCACTGCCCAGTTGTTCTTGAGGGCTTCGGCTTCGGCCGCTGCGGCGACGGCCTTGACGTCGGCCAGTTCGAGTTCGTGTTTGGTTTTCATGGTGCGATCCGAGAAATGGAAAAGTAGAGAAACAGAGAGATGAAATGGAGGCTGTGCGGCTGCCAACGGGCCAGCCCGGCACAAGAAGCGGCAAGCATAGCGGCATCCCAACCGCCCTTCACCCCCAACCAGGGTGAAAGAACCCTTACCAAAAGTAGGTGACCGGATGCGGGTATTGCAGGGCCAAAAACCATCACCACCTAAAATTTCTCATGTCTGCGTTGTGCAGGCCAACAAGGAGAGACACAAGATGAATGACCAAGTCACCACCCTGGGCCACTCTGCGGGCTATGGCATCTCGCAGGAAGAGCGCCACAAGGTGCTTCGCAATACTTACTGGCTGCTCGCACTGAGCATGATCCCCACGGTGCTCGGCGCTTGGGTGGGCGTTGCCACAGGCATCACCCAGTCGCTGCGCGGCGGCGTGGGCCTGATCGTGTTCCTGGGCGGCGCGTTCGCTTTCATGTTCGCGATCGAAAAGACCAAGCGCTCGGCCGCTGGCGTGCCTGTGCTGCTCGCCTTCACGTTCTTCATGGGCCTCATGCTCTCGCGCCTGATCGGCATGGTACTGGGCTTCAAGAACGGTACCGACCTCATCATGACGGCGTTTGCCGGCACCGCTGGCGTGTTCTTCGTGATGGCCAGCCTCGCCAGCGTGATCAAGCGCGATCTGTCGGGCATGGGCAAGTGGCTGATGGTGGGCGCTCTGGTGCTCATGGTCGGCGCTGTCATCAACGTGTTCGTGGGCTCCTCGGTCGGCATGATGGCGATCTCGGTGGCGGCCATCGGCATCTTCAGCGCCTACATGCTGTATGACTTGAAGCAGATCCTGGACGGCGGCGAAACCAACTACATCAGCGCTACTCTGGCGCTGTATCTGGACATCTTCAACGTGTTCCAGAGCCTGCTGGCCCTGCTGGGCATCATGGGCGGGGAGCGCGAGTAACCCGCGCACCTGCAAGCAGGTGATTTGCCTCAAAGGCTCCTTCGGGAGCCTTTTTTCTTGCGGCTTTGCACAGCCCGGGGCTCAATAGCGCGCACGGCGTGCCGATAATGCAAGTACATGTATCGCAAACCTTCCTCCACCGCACTACGGCTGCTGGCTCTTTCCAGCATCCTGCTGCTGACTGCCTGCGACAAGATTCCCGGCCTGGGCCCGGATCCGCGCGTCGCCCAGCGCGAGGAGGAAGCCAAGGCCATCGGCGGCGCCTGCCGCCACGCGCTGCGGGGCCTGGAAGACTGCTACACCTTGAACCCCAAGGCCCCCAAGGCCTCGGTGTTTGCCGGGTGGAAGGACATGGACGCCTACATGCGCGAAAACAAGATCGAAGGCGCACCGTCAGTGCTCGGCAAGGTCGAGAAACCCGAGCGCACCGAACGATCCAGCGACATCGAAACCGAGCCACGCGACCCGGCTGCCAGCCGCAATCGCAGCTAGCCCGTCCCGCATCGACACCTGAGGACGCAGGGAGCACCGTCGTCGGCCTCCCCCCCCTTCGCTCAGTCGCGCTCGAACACCGCCATGCTCTCAACGTGTGCCGTGTGCGGGAACATGTTCACCATGCCCGCTGCCGTGCACCGGTAGCCTGCCAGGTGCACCAGCAGCCCGGCGTCCCGCGCCAGTGTGGCGGGGTTGCAGCTCACGTAGACGATGCGTTTCGGCGGGGTCCAGCCCTCCGCCCCGTTTGGCAGCGGGCCCGCGCCTTCGGCGCCGATGCGCGCCTGCTCGATGTCGGCAAGGGCCTTGGCCAGGGCAAACGCCCCTTCGCGGGGTGGGTCCACCAGCCATTTGTCGGCAGATCCGTCGGCCACCAGCATTTCCGGGGTCATCGCGAACAGGTTGCGCGCTACAAAATCCGTAGCTGCTAGCGCTTTATGGTCAGGCGCCACGGCCTGATTCAATGCATAGTTTTCGCGCGAACGGGCTACCAGGGCCTCGCTACCTTCGATGCCCAGCACCTCGCGCGCCTGTGTGGCCAGTGGGAGCGTGAAATTGCCCAAACCGCAAAACCAGTCGATCACGCGTTCGTGCGGCTGCACATCCAGCAGGCGCAGCGCACGCGACACCAGCACGCGGTTGATGTGCGGGTTCACCTGGGTGAAGTCGGTGGGCTTGAACGGCATGGTGATGCCAAAGTCCGGCAGCGCATATGACAGCAGCTCGCCCCCTTCGTCCAGCAGCTTCACCGTGTCGGGCCCCTTGGGCTGCAGCCACCATTGCACGTGGTGTTCGGCCGCAAAGGCGCGCAACCGGGCGAGGTCATCCGCACTCAGCGGCTCCAGGTGCCGCAGCACCAACGCGGTTACGGTGTCGCCGCAGGCCAGTTCGATCTGGGGGCAGGTGTCGCGCGCATCCATGCCGGCAATCAGCGCGCGCAAGGGCATCAGCATGGCGTCCACATGGGGGGGCAGCACGGGGCACTGCTGCATGTCGGCCACATAGCGGCTCTTGCGCTCATGGAAACCGATCAGCACCTGGCCCTTCTTGATCACATGGCGCACCGACAAACGGGCGCGGTAGCGATAACCCCAGGACGGGCCTTCGATGGGCCGCAGCATGGTCTGGGCCTTGACCTTGCCCAGGTGCCAGAGGTTGTCTTCGAGCACGCGCTGCTTGACGGCAACCTGGGCGCCCACGTGCAGGTGCTGCATCTTGCAGCCACCGCAGGCACCGGCGTGCAGGCCAAAGTGCTGGCAGCCGGGGCGCACACGCTGCGACGATTCGCGGTGAATCGCCACCAGGCTGGCCTGCTCCCAGTTGTTCTTTTTGCGGTGGGTGTTGGCGGTGACCAGCTCGAACGGCAGGGCACCGTCGATGAAGATCACCTTGCCGTCGGGCTTGCGGGCAACGCCCTGGGCATCCAGGTCCATGGACTGCACTTGCAGCCAGCCTTCGGGCAAGTCGCTCTGGGAATCCTGCGCGGTGGGTTCAAACGAGGGGGATAGTTCTTTCGGTTCGCTCATCCCCCGATTGTCTCAGGCCCGGGACAGCCCCCGCACGGGCCGCTGAACCGGGCGCTCAGCTGCGGTCTGCACGGGCGGGACGACCGCCCATGCCCATGGAACCCGTAGCCCCTTGAGCAGACGCCAGGGGCAGCTTGTTGATGGGGAGGTCGCAGTTGTGGTTGTCAGGCGAGAACACCAGTGTGGAGCCCGGGGCAACCTGTGGCAGGGTCTGGTGGATCTGGTAGGACAGGTCCACCGGTGGCTGGGGGGCGCGGTACACGATGTCCTGGTCGGGGCCGTAAACCACGTAGCACGAGGCTGCAGCCGACTGGCTGAAAAAGGCCGCCGCCAGCAGGGCAGCAGCAGCGTATGGAAAGCGGATCATGGTTCTTCTCCTCAATCTGACAGGTCTGCCGGGCATTATGCGGGCTTTGGCAGGCAACGCCAATGTGGCCGCTGGAGGCTGCGGCGCGGCATCACGAACCCCGTGGCATTCACCGCAGATGCAGATGGTTGGTGTGCTTGACCTCTTCCATCACCGCATAGGTCCGCGTCTCGCGCACGCCGGGCAGTTGCCACAGCACGTTGCCCGCAAACAAGCGGTAGGCATTCATGTCGGCGGATCGCGTCTTGAGCAGGTAGTCGAACCCGCCCGCCACCATGTGGCATTCCATGATTTCGGGGTGCACCTGCACGGCGGCCTTGAACTGGTCGAACACATTGGGCGTGGTGCGGTCCAGCAGCACCTCCACAAACACCAGCATGCCCGCGCCCAGCTTCAGGGGGTTCAGGCGCGCCTCGTAGCCGAGGATGAAGCCATCCCGCGTGAGGCGCTGCACGCGCGCCAGCACGGCCGTGGGCGACAGAGCCACCGCCTCGGCCAGCTTGAGGTTGGCAATGCGGCCGTCTTCCTGCAGGATTGACAGGATCTTGCGGTCAATCCGGTCGAGATCGGGTTCTGCTTGCATCTTGATTAGCGATTAATTCGGTGTAGAAGCCAATTTTCGACCATTTATTCACCACCAACCCAAGGATCATCGCCAATAACGCGCCCCACCAACACTTTCCCCCGTGTTGGGCCCCGCCAAACCCCTGAAAGACTCCGTCATGACGCAGCCCTCCGCCCCGTTTGCAGACTTCGCGCCCCGCACGCCGCTCTCCAACCCGCTGCGCGCAGCCATCACCGCCGCTACCCGCCGCCCCGAGCCCGAAGCACTGGCCCCACTCCTGGCCCAGGCCCGCCTGCCTGCCGATCAAGCAGCGTCGGCCCAGCAACTGGCCCTGCGCATTGCCAAGGCACTGCGCGAACGCAAGGCCAGCGCCGGGCGCGCGGGCATCGTGCAGGGGCTGCTGCAGGAGTTTTCGCTGTCGTCGCAAGAAGGCGTGGCGCTGATGTGCCTGGCCGAGGCCCTGCTGCGCATCCCCGACAAGGCCACACGCGATGCGCTGATCCGCGACAAGATCAGCCACGGCCAGTGGGATGCCCACCTGGGCAAGAGCCCGTCGCTGTTCGTCAACGCCGCCACCTGGGGCCTGCTCATCACCGGCAAGCTGGTGGCCACGCACAGCGAAGGCAGCCTGGGCAACTCGCTCAGCCGCCTGATCGGCAAGGGCGGCGAGCCCCTGATCCGCAAGGGCGTGGACATGGCCATGCGCATGATGGGCGAGCAGTTTGTGACCGGCGAAACCATCGACGAAGCGCTGCGCAACGCCCGCACGATGGAAGCCGAGGGCTTTCGCTATTCGTACGACATGCTGGGCGAGGCTGCGCTGACCAGCGCGGACGCGCAGCGCTACTACGCCTCGTACGAGCAAGCCATCCACGCCATTGGCAAGGCCTCTGCCGGGCGCGGCATCTATGAAGGGCCGGGCATCTCCATCAAGCTCTCGGCCCTGCACCCGCGCTACAGCCGCGCACAGTTTGGCCGTGTGATGGATGAGCTGTACCCGCTGGTGTTGCGCCTGACCGCGCTGGCCAAGCAGTACGACATTGGCCTGAACATCGACGCCGAAGAAACCGACCGCCTGGAGCTGTCGCTGGACCTGCTGGAGCGCCTGTGCCACGAGCCCACGCTGGCGGGCTGGAACGGCATTGGCTTCGTCATCCAGGCCTACCAAAAGCGCTGCCCCTTCGTCATCGACTATGTGGTTCAACTCGCCCGCAGCACCCAGCGCCGGCTGATGGTGCGCCTGGTGAAGGGCGCGTACTGGGACAGCGAAATCAAGCGCGCCCAGGTTGATGGGCTGGAGGACTACCCCGTCTACACCCGCAAGGTGCACACCGACATTTCTTACATCGCCTGCGCACGCAAGCTGCTGGCCGCGCCCGAAGCCGTGTACCCCCAGTTCGCCACCCACAACGCCGAGACGGTGGCCACCATCTACCAACTGGCGGGCAGCAACTACTACGCCGGGCAGTACGAGTTCCAGTGCCTGCACGGCATGGGCGAGCCGCTGTATGAGCAGGTGGTGGGGGCCATCACCGCCGGTAAATTGGGCCGCCCGTGCCGCATCTACGCCCCAGTGGGCACGCACGAAACCCTGCTGGCCTACCTGGTTCGCCGCCTGCTGGAAAACGGCGCCAACACCTCGTTTGTGAACCGCATTGCTGACGAAACGATTGCACTGAATGAGTTGGTACGCAGCCCCGTGCAGGTCGTAGACCAGCAAGCTGCGGCAGAAGGCACTGCGGGCTTGCCCCACCCCCGCATTGCCACGCCCCAGGGCCTGTATGGCGCGCATCGCACCAACTCGCGCGGGCTGGATCTGTCGAACGAAAACACGCTGACCGAGCTGGCCACCACCCTGCAAGCCACGGCAAGCCACGCCTGGACGGCAGCGCCCCTGCTGGCTACTGACTTGCCCGCAGGCCCCACCCAGCCCGTGCGCAACCCCGCCGACCACAGCGATGTGGTGGGCCAGGTGCAAGAAGCCACAACAGCCGACGTAGACCAGGCTCTGGCCCACGCCCAGGCAGCAGCAGCCCCCTGGGCCGCCACACCACCCGCCGAGCGTGCTGCCGCGCTGCTGCGCACCGCCGACCTGCTCGAAGCCCGCATGCAGCCCCTGCTGGGCCTGCTGATGCGCGAAGCGGGCAAAAGCGCCAGCAACGCCGTGGCCGAGGTGCGCGAGGCCGTGGACTTCCTGCGCTACTACGCGGCCCAGGTGCAAAGCACCTTCGACAACACCACCCATATCCCGCTCGGCCCCGTGGCCTGCATCAGCCCCTGGAACTTCCCGCTCGCCATCTTCATGGGCCAGGTGGCGGCCGCGCTGGCCGCTGGCAACCCCGTGCTGGCCAAGCCGGCAGAGCAAACCCCGCTGATCGCCGCCGAGGCCGTGCGCCTGCTGTGGCAAGCCGGTGTGCCCCGTGCGGCGGTGCAACTGCTGCCCGGCCAGGGTGAGACCGTGGGCGCGCGCCTGATCGGTGACGCCCGCGTGATGGGCGTTATGTTCACTGGCTCCACCGAAGTGGCGCGCATACTGCAACGCACCGTGGCCGGGCGGCTGGACGCTGCAGGCCGTCCCATCCCGCTGATTGCCGAAACCGGCGGGCAGAACGCGATGATCGTGGACTCGTCCGCCTTGGTCGAGCAGGTGGTGGGCGATGCGGTGTCGTCCGCCTTTGACAGCGCAGGACAGCGCTGCTCGGCGCTGCGCGTGTTGTGCGTGCAGGAAGATGCCGCGGACCGCGTGGTGGAGATGCTGCAAGGTGCCATGGGTGAACTGCGCGTGGGCAACCCTGGCGAGCTGCGCGTGGACGTGGGCCCGGTGATCGACGCCGAAGCACAAGCGGGCATCACCCAACACATCGAGAACTTCAAGGCCCAAGGCCATCGGGTGTTCCAGCACCCGCAGCACCTTGCGACCGCGACCAGCCAAGGCACTTTTGTGCCCCCCACGCTGATCGAGCTGAACCACATCGGCGAGCTGCAACGCGAAGTCTTCGGCCCTGTGCTGCACCTGGTGCGTTACGCCCGCAACGACCTGGACCAGTTGCTCGACCAGATCAACGCCACCGGCTACGGCCTGACGCAAGGCGTGCACACCCGCATCGACGAAACCATCGCCCGCGTGGTCAACCGCGCCCATGCTGGCAACGTGTACGTCAACCGCAACATGGTGGGCGCCGTGGTGGGCGTGCAGCCCTTTGGCGGCGAGGGCCTGTCGGGCACGGGGCCCAAGGCAGGCGGGCCGCTGTACCTGCTGCGCCTGCTGTCGCAGCGCCCGGCCGATGTGCTGGCGCGCACCTTTGCCGACGCCGACCGCGCTACGCCGCCCGAAGAGGCAGTGCGCGAACGCCTGCTGGCGCCTCTGGCCACCTTGCAGCAATGGGCGCAGATCCAGGGCAATGCAGCCCTGGCCAACACCTGCCAACAGTTTGCCCAGCAAACCCAAAGCGGCACCGCCCGCACCCTGCCCGGCCCCACGGGCGAGCGCAACGTCTACACCCTGGCCCCCCGTGCCCGGGTGCTGTGCCTGGCGCGAAGTGTGGATGACCTGCTGGTACAGACTGCGGCTGTGCTCGCCACCGGTGGCACGGCCCTGTGGCCCAGCGCCCAGGCCCACCTGCGCACGCCATTGCCCACGCTGGTGCAGGCGCAGATCCAGTTGCAGGACAACACGCTGAACGACGGCACGCTGGTGCTGGATGCCGTGCTGCACCACGGCGACGCCCCCTCGCTGCGAGCCGTGTGCACCGCCCTCGCCCGCCGCTCGGGGCCTATCGTGGGCGTGACGGCACTGCAGCCCGGTGCCACGGACATCCCGCTGGAGCGCCTGCTGATCGAGCGCGCGCTGAGCGTGAACACAGCCGCAGCTGGCGGCAACGCGAGCCTGATGACCATTGGATGAGGGCCCAGCATCGGGCCATCATCCAACCTGGAGAAATTTGAATAAAATTGGCTGCTAGCGCTTATTCATCAAGCGTTAGTAGCTATTAATTTAATAGCACTCAAGATACCGATGCGAGCGGCAGATTGAGCAACAGGTTCTGCGGCTTGATGCGCACCACGCCCTCGGCGTTGGTCGCCAGCCCCAGGTACACCGGCTTGCCCGCCACATCGGCACGCATCTCGGCCGGGTTGGCAAAGGTCAGCGTGAACAGGCTCACCAGCCGCGCCATGCGCTCGCCATCCACCGGCCGATCCTGGTACAGGTCGTTGAGGATGGCGGTGGACTCCACATCCAGCCCCACATGCCAGCGCCACGCGCTGTCGGCGACCTGGTGCACAGGCTCGATCTGCACTTGCACGCCCAGCAAGTGGCCGACCCAGCGCTCCAGCACCCGCGCCAGCGCCTTCAGGCCAGAACGGGCGCGGGTCATCTTGAAGGTCAGGCCATGGCTCAGGTCCTGCGTCAGCTCATGGGTCAGGTCGAGCAGAAAGTGGTGGCGGTCGCTCTCCTGCCAATATTGCGCCGCATTGTCGGCCGACAGCACCTTGACCTGCGCCGTGGGCTGCAGTGCACCGCTTTGCAGCAGCAAGCGGCCCACCTCGCCCAGGCCCGCGGTCTCGTTGAGCATGTCGAGCGTCGCCCGGTCGCCTGCCAGCATTTGCCCGTCTTGCAAGGTGATGCGCTGCGACCGAAACAGCATTTCGGCAGCGCGTGCTTCGAAGGCGTCGTTGCAGTTGTCGAGCAGGTTGCGCAGCAGGGCCTGCACCACGGCGTCAATGAACACGGCGGGCACGTTCACCATCCCACTGCGCATGAGCTGCAAGTAGTACGCCTCCAGCGTGCCGGCGGCCAGCAGGCCATCGCGAAAACGCAGGAACACGGTGTAGTTTTCACGGGCGTCGTCGTCCTGCACCGCTGCCAGTTCGGCCGACAAAACCGCCCGTGCAGGCGATAACGCCAGAGATTCGTGCAGGGCGATCTCGGCGGCGCAGGACTCTGGCACCAGCGCCAGTTCAGGCCGGGCAAGCAGCCACTGCAGGTATTCATCGGAAGGCACCAGCCAGCCGCGCGCATCCCGGGCCAGCGCCTGAAAGCCACATCCGGGCCAGAAATCAGCAGCTGGCGTCATGCGAAGGACCTCTGCCCCAGGAAGAAGAACGTTGTGGCGGCGCGGTGGGAAGCGTCAAGGGTCGGACCATGGAAGACGGGAGGTGAATGCTGGGGTGAATGTGGGTGGGCAACAAGTGGCTTCACGGGAAGTTGCGACGCGGCGTTGACACAGTCCGTGAGTGTAGTTGTCGCACTCCTCACGCCTTACGCTGTGTGCGAACCCCTCTCGCTACCCATACCGCCCCATGTACACAAAGGGGGCCACCTCCTCTCGAAAAGCACCGTTTTTCCGCTGCTTACCCCGGGATTGGCCTGATCGAATTCAGGGACTATCAAGGCAACGTCCACAGAACCCCCATCGGCCGGGTGATCCACCCGATGCCACGCCATGGACTGCCAGACCACCCGAGGAGTCGCAACATGCTCGATATTTCACAAGCCACCAACATGCTGACGTCCCTGGGCGTCGCCAGTTCCATGGCGGCCAAGGCGGCAGAGCGCACGGCCCAGAACCACGCGGGCGCGGACCCTGTCACCTTTCTCAAAGAACTGCAGACCACGCTGGAACAACTGTCTGCCGAGGCTGCACAAGGAAAAGCGACTGGCACCGGCACCGCAGGGGGCACCACGGTGGCCGCACAAACCAAACCCTACCAATCCACCGCCGCCCTCTACAGCACCAAAGATGCGGCGGACACCGGGACCACCGAGGCCGCAGTCAAGGCGCCCTTCAGCAACCTGGAAGAATTCCGCGCCTGGGAGCGTGGTCTGGGCGATACGTTTGCCGAAGACTACGAAGTGCCGGACTATGTGCGGATGACAGCGATGTCTTTGAGCGGAGGCGACCAGGAGGTGGTTGGCCGCTACATGTTCTTCAAGAACCACCCCGAGTTTGCGGCGGACTACGAAGCCATTCGCAGCGGCAAACTGTCGCAATTCCCAACGGATGGCTCGACACTCGTCAAAAGCGACCTGACCGCAATGCCGTCGGAGACCGCCTCGTTCTACAAGAAGAACCCCGACATGCTGCTGGCGGCCGAAGGGTTCAACATGGACCCGACACTCGCCAAGATGCGCACGGACGGGACCGTCGCAACGCCCGAGGGCGTGAACCCCTCTGAATGGCTGATGAGCAATAAATGGACGGCTGATGGGGTAGTCCCCCAAGACAACCGCTTGGTTCTGGCCCAAGCGCCCTACATCGGTCTGGACGGCAAAGGTGCCGACACCTACCGGCTGACCACTTACGACTCGGCCACAAACAGCATCATCAACTTCGACGGAACCGCCTACGACCCTGTCACCGGTGAAGCCAGGGCCTGACCGCAGCCTGGCCTGGGGTTTGCCGTCTTCCCAGGGCGGGGAAGACGTGGTCCGCCATGATCTTCCTAAATGAGCCGTTTCAACCAGGGGGTACGGTGGAACACCAGCGCCACCACCAGCGCGCCACCAAACACCACAGCAGCCACAAGCGGCACCGTGAGCAGCGGCGCGTGGTCCTCAGGCTTGAAACCGTATTCCCTGAACGATTCCAGCAAAATCGGGTGCACCAGATAGACGCCCAGCGTTAACGGAGCAACCCTCTGAACGCACTGCGCCCATCCCTCCGCCAACGTGCATTGTTTGAGCATCAGCATCAAGCTGATCGACATGGGGATGACGGAAAAGCTCAGGTAGCCATAGAAATACAGTCCCCTGTCCAGCCCCTGCGCGCGGCCCAGCCAGTAGCAGCCCACTGCGGTGACCGCGACAGCCAACCCAAAGACCGCCATCAACACAGCCAGGGGGATTTTCCTGTTACTGGTCTGGATCAGGTAGCCGCAGAGGAAATACGGCAGGTACGGCAGAAACCAGTTGATGAAAAGGCCCGCCCCATCGCCAGAAAAGACGCGGGAAAACTCGTTCACGCCAGACAGCACAAACATCAAGGCCACAAGCCACCACAGATCGCGCCGGCTTGTGTTGCGCACCAGCGTCCTCAGGAAGGGAACGAACAGGTACAGGCACAGGATCATGTACAGGAACCACAGGTGGTAGTGAGGCCACCCTCTGGCAACGCTGTGCAAGACATCCATCGCGCGCAGCTCGGCCAGGGCACCCCGGTGGTTCCAAAGAATGTAGACAGCACTCCAGAAAGCAATTGGCAGCAGGACCCGTGCCGCCCGCTTTCGGTAGAACTCGGCCACGCCCTCGGTCTTGCGCGGGTCGAGCAACAACGCGCCGCTCACCATCACAAACACCGGCACACACCAGCGCACGAGGGCGTCGTACAGATTGCCGTACCACCAACCAGGGGAACCCAGCGCCGCCACGGTGACCACGCTGCCGACCACGTGCAGGACCACCACGGCCATGATCGAGACGACCCTCGCTGCATCAAGCCAGATCATTGTTTCTAGGTCTTTGGCGTGACAGTGCTTGTTTATTCCCACTCGATCGTCGCTGGCGGCTTGCTGCTCACGTCGTACGTTACGCGGTTGATGCCGCGGACTTCGTTAATGATGCGGCCTGACACCTTCTTGAGCAGCGCATAGGGCAGTTCAGCCCAGTCGGCGGTCATGAAGTCGCTGGTCTGTACGGCGCGCAGCGCCACCACGTAGTCGTACGTGCGGCCATCGCCCATCACGCCCACGCTCTTGACGGGCAGGAAGACGGTGAAGGCCTGGCTGGTGAGGTCGTACCAGGTCTTGCCACTGGCTTCGTCACGGAAGTTGCGCAGCTCTTCGATAAAGATCGCGTCGGCACGGCGCAGCAGGTCGGCGTATTCCTTCTTCACCTCGCCCAAAATGCGCACGCCCAGGCCGGGGCCAGGGAAGGGGTGGCGGTAGACCATTTCGGGCGGCAGGCCCAGGGCAACGCCGAGTTCGCGCACTTCGTCCTTGAACAAATCGCGCAGGGGCTCCAGCAGCTTGAGGCCCAGTTGCTCGGGCAGACCGCCCACGTTGTGGTGGCTCTTGATAGTGACGGCCTTCTTGCTCTTGGCCCCGCCGCTCTCGATCACGTCGGGGTAAATCGTGCCCTGCGCCAGGAAGGTGGCACCCTTGTGGCCCCCGTCGCCCGCCTTCAGTTTCGCGGCTTCCGCCTTGAACACGTCCACGAACAGGCCGCCGATGATCTTGCGCTTGGCTTCGGGGTCACTCACGCCCGCCAACTTGCCCAGGAAGAGGTCGCTCGCATCCACGCGGATCACTTTGGCGTGCAGCTTACCGACGAACATGTCCATGACCATGTCGCCTTCATTCAGGCGCAGCAGGCCGTGATCGACGAAGACGCAGGTGAGCTGGTCGCCAATCGCGCGGTGGATGAGCGCGGCGGCCACGGACGAATCCACACCGCCCGAGAGACCCAGGATCACTTCTTCATCACCCACCTGCTGGCGGATCTGCTCCACAGCTTCGGCGATGTGGTCACGCATCACCCAGTCGGGACGGGTGCCGCAAATGCCGAGCACGAAACGGTCCAGCAACGCCCTGCCCTGCACGGTGTGCGTGACTTCGGGGTGGAACTGCACGGCGTAGAAGCGACGGCTTTCGTCGGCCATGCCGGCGATGGGGCAGCTGTCGGTGCTGGCCATGAGCTTGAAGCCCGGGGGCAGCTCGGTGACCTTGTCGCCGTGGCTCATCCACACGTTGAGCATGCCGTGGCCTTCAGGCGTGGTGAAGTCGGCGATGTCCTTGAGCAGTGCGGTGTGGCCGCGCGCGCGCACGGCAGCAAAGCCGAACTCGCGCTTGTGGCCCATTTCGACCTTGCCGCCCAGCTGCTGCGCCATGGTCTGCATGCCGTAGCAGATGCCCAAGACGGGCAAACCCAGATCGAACACCGCTTGCGGCGCGCGGTCGGTGGTGTCTTCGGTCACGCTGGCGTGGCTGCCCGACAGGATGATGCCCTTGAGCGAACCGTCCTTGGCATAGTCGCGCACCCATTCGTCAGTCACATCGCAAGGGTGCACTTCGCAGTACACATTGGCCTCGCGCACGCGGCGGGCGATGAGCTGGGTGACTTGCGAGCCGAAATCGAGGATGAGGATTTTCTGGTGTTGCATGGTGGTGGTCCGTCAGAGGCGGGAGAGGTCGAGAAGTGGGACACCGCTGCGCCGTGCGGCAGCGGCCTGTTGGGGATCAAACGTGGCCAGGGGCAAGCGCAGCGAGCGGGCGAGCCACAGATAGGCTGCATCAAAGGTGGGCAGGCCGGTCTCCAGTGCCACGTCGAGCACGGCCTTGTGCTGGGCAGGGGCCAGTTCGTGCAATTCGACGCGGTGACGAATGGCTTCGAGCACGCCCCACAGGCCTTCGACGGATGTGGCGGGAATGCGCCCGCTGTTCACGCCACTGGCCAGGATGTTGTGGCACTCCCAGTGCCAGAGGTTGGGCGCCTGGGGCTCCACCTCATCGCGGCGGATCAGGGTGTACAGGCGGCGGGTGTGTTCGCTGGCCGCGTCAGGCAGCAGCCAGGCGGCGGTGACCGAGGCATCCAGCACGAAGGCGGTCATGCAGTGCTCCGCCCTGTACGGCGCAGGCTATCCACCGTCGATGAACCTGCGGGTTGAATGCTGGCATGCAGCGCATCCATCTGGCCCAGCTCGCGCGCAATCTGCTCGTCAGAAATCACTGGGCGCCGACGCACGGGAAGCATGCGCACCACCTCTTTGCCGTGGCGGGTGATGCGCACTTCCTCGCCCTGCTCGACCAGCTCGATCAAGGCAGAGAACCTGCTTTTCGCTTCGTAGATGCCAACGGACTGCATAAATAAAAAAGTCTGGCCTGAATGGTGAATTCAGACCAGACTATATCAGTCTGACCAGATTTCTTCAATCAGGCCAGACTCGGTATCTCCCAAGGTAGATCAGACCCATGCCCTGCTAACGCCCGCGATCCAGGCTAGGGCAGCCGTGCAAGGGCCGCCCCGCCGCACTGGCTGCGTCTCCCTTCCCGAATGGCGCAGCCATTCGAGAGAAGGGGGAAGGCGCGAAGCGACTCAGGGGGTTGTCCCTTAATCAGCGCGGTAGTTCGGCGCTTCCTTGGTGATCTGCACATCGTGCACATGGCTTTCGCGGATACCAGCCGTGGTGATCTCGACGAACTCGGCCTTGTTGTTCATCTCTTCGATCGTGGCGCAACCGCAGTAGCCCATGGAGGCACGCACGCCGCCAGCCATCTGGTAGACGATGCTGACCATGGAGCCCTTGTAGGGCACGCGGCCTTCGATGCCTTCAGGCACGAGCTTGTCAGCGTTGGGGTTGCCGGTGCTCGACTCCTGGAAGTAGCGGTCTGCACTGCCCTGCTGCATGGCGCCAATGGAGCCCATGCCGCGGTAGCTCTTGTAGCTGCGGCCCTGGAACAGGATGACTTCGCCAGGCGCTTCTTCTGTGCCCGCAAACATGCCGCCCATCATCACCGTGCCGGCGCCAGCGGCCAGGGCCTTGGCGATGTCGCCGCTGTAGCGGATACCGCCGTCGGCAATCAGCGGCACGCCTGTGCCCTTGAGGGCCGTGGCGACGTTGTCGATGGCCATGATCTGGGGCACGCCCACACCGGCCACGATGCGTGTGGTGCAGATGGAACCAGGGCCGATACCGACCTTGACGGCATCGGCGCCCGCCTCGACCAGCGCCAGTGCCGCCGCGCCGGTGGCGATGTTGCCGCCGATCACGTCGATCTGCGGGTAGTTCTGCTTGACCCAGCGCACGCGGTCGATAACGCCCTTGCTGTGGCCATGGGCCGTGTCCACCACGATAGCGTCCACACCGGCTTTGACCAGGGCTTCGACGCGTTCTTCGGTGCCCTCGCCCACACCCACCGCTGCACCTACGCGCAAACGGCCAGCGGCATCGCGGGCCGCATTGGGGAAGCTGGTCTGCTTGGTGATGTCCTTCACCGTGATCAGGCCCTTGAGCTCAAAGGCGTCGTTCACGACCAGGATGCGTTCGAGCTTGTGCTTGTTGAGCAGCGCCTTGGCTTCGGCCGGCGTGGTGCCCTCTTTTTCATTGACCGTGATGAGCTTCTCGCGCGGGGTCATGATCTGGTGGACCTTGACGTCGTAACGGGTCTCAAAGCGCAGGTCGCGGCCGGTGACGATACCCACCACCTTGCCGCCGTCGCACACGGGAAAGCCTGAGATGCCCAGTTGTTCGGACAGCTGGAGCACCTGCAGCACCGTATGCTCGGGCGTGATGACCACCGGATCACGCAGCACGCCGGACTCGTAGCGCTTGACCTTGGCCACATGAGCAGCCTGCTCCTGCGCCGTGAGGTTCTTGTGCACGATGCCGATGCCGCCCTCCTGGGCAATGGCAATGGCCAGACGCGCCTCGGTCACGGTGTCCATGGCGGCGGACACGAGCGGCAGGTTCAGTTGGATATTGCGGGAGAGTTTCGTCGCGAGGGACGTGTCCTTGGGCAGGACCTGGGAGTACGCTGGCACCAGCAACACATCGTCGAAGGTGAGCGCTTTTCCAAGAAGGCGCATGAGAAAGCTCCAAAAGACGGATTGTACCCGCGCCGCGTGTGGTGAAAACGCGCCCGCCCGTCTTCAACGCACTGGCGGGGGGTGAGTCACATGGATAAACTTGTCCGCATGAAAATGCACAAGCTTCTCCTGCTGGCCGTGGCCTGCACCTGGGCCATGGGCGCGGCGGCGCAATGGCAGTGGATCGACAAGGACGGCCGCAAGGTCTTCAGCGACCGCCCTCCACCCCAAGATACCCCGGAAAAGAACATCCTGAAGCAGCCCGGTGGCGGGGTTCCGCGTTCAGCACCCGCTCCAGTGGCAGCCGCGCCAGCGGAAGGAACCCCTGCGGCCACAACCACCGCTGCCGCCTCGGCCACCAAGCCTGCCGCCAGCGCGCCGGGTACCGGCAAAGACAAAGCCCTGGAAGAGAAAAAAGCCCAGGCAGAAGCGGCGGAAGCGGCCAAGAAAAAAGCAGACGAAGAAAAGCTGGCCAAGACCAAGGCAGACAACTGCACGCGCGCGCGCCAGGCCAAGGCAGCGTTTGACTCGGGCAAACCCATCACCCAGTCCAACGCCCAGGGCGAGCGCATCTTCCTCGACGAAGCTGGACGGGCGGCCGAATCCAAACGCATCGACGGCATCATTGCCGCCGACTGCAAGCGCTAACCCGAGCCACCCAAGGCGACCTCAGTAGCCCGACTTACCCCCGGGCCGCTGGCGTGCAAACAGCCCCGTGGTCCGCGCGCCCTGCCGTGCAAAACGTTCACGGCGGGCCACCTTGGGGTCCACTTTCAGTGGGCGGTAGACCTCCACACGGTCCAGATGCCTGACTGCGGCGTCAGGCAACACTGCACGCCCCCAGATGCCCAGGGTCGGCCGGTCTGCACTGCCCTGCGGCCCCAGGGCGCCATCCGCCCCACACGCCCGCAACGCATCAGCCACAGTGGCACCTTCGCGCAGCTGAAGTACCCATTCCTGCGTTTTGCGAGGAGCAATACAGACCACCACCGTGACCTGCACAGTGCTCCCCGGCACCCGCTCAGCCATACACCTGCTCCGCACGCTTCACAAAGGCATCGACCATGCTGCCAGCGATGCGGTCAAACACCGGGCCTACGAGCGCCGCGAGCGTGGCACTGTCAAAACCGTAATTCAGCAGCAACTCCACCTTGCATGCGCGCTGCGAACCGTCGCCCACCGGGTGGAAGTGCCAGTCGCCATCCAGGCGCGAGAACGGCCCTTTGATGAGATGCATCTGCACGCGCCGACCTGCCTCGTGGGTATTGCGCGTCACAAAGGTCTGGCGGATGCCGCTGAACGCAATGCCCACTTCGGCGGTCATGCCGTCCTCGGTCTGCTCAAGCACGCCCGCGTGATCGCACCATGGCAGAAACTGGGGGTAGTGTTCCACCCCGGTGACCAGGGCAAACATTTCTTCGGGGCTGTACCAAATGAGGACGGACTTATGAACGGTTTTCATGCAGACTGTGCCTGGCATCGGTGTGCGCCAAGCGGAGGAAATTAGAATCGCTGCCAGCGACACCCACACATTGTAGGGAGGCCTTTTAACTCCCGGTTTGTGCCGCATCTACCTCTTCATGGCCAAAAAACCCGATCCTACGTCCCGCATTGCCGACAACAAGAAAGCGGCTTACAACTATTTCTTCGAGGAACGCCACGAGGCGGGCATGGTGCTGCACGGCTGGGAGGTCAAGGCCCTGCGCGAGGGCAAGGTGCAGCTGACCGATGGCTACGTGCTGATCCGCGATGGCGAGCTGTATCTGCTCGGCTGCCTGATCCATGCGCTCAAGACCGCCTCCACCCACGTCAACCCCGAATCGGCGCGCACCAAGAAACTGCTGCTCAAGAAAGACGACATCAAGCGCCTGATCGGCAAGGTCGAGCAAAAGGGCTACACGCTGGTGCCGCTCAATCTGCACTGGAAAAACGGCTTTGTGAAATGCGAAATTGCCCTGGCCAAGGGCAAGGCTGAGCATGACAAGCGCGACACCATCAAGGACCGCGAAGGCAAGCGCGAGGTGGAACGCGCCATGAAAAGTCGCAGCCGCTGAGGCATGCGTGCGATGCGGTCTGCGCTCACCCAGCCCAGCCCTTGAGATTTTTTTGCGACGCCGTGGAATAAACCGCTGCGCCCATGTGTTTGTCCCGGTGCAAGGCAGCATTCGCCTCCGCCTGCACCACACCCTGGAGAAACCCATGAAAAAACTGATCTCGATGGCCGCCTTTGTCGCAGCAGCCGGACTGGCCGGCTGCGCCACCATGAACGACTCGCCCGTGAAGACCATGGACGGCGTACTGGTCGGAGCGGGCGGCATGACGCTGTACACGTTCGACCGCGACGCGGCAGGCAGTGGCAAGTCGGTGTGCAACGGCCCCTGCGCCACCAACTGGCCACCGCTCATGGCCAGCAAGGCACCCGGTGGCGACTACAGCATCATCACCCGTGACGATGGCAAGACCCAACTGGCCTACAAGGGCAAGCCGCTCTACTACTGGATCAAGGACACCAAGCCCGGCGACAAAACCGGCGACGGGGTGAACCAGGTCTGGCGCACCGCACGGCCCTGAGAACCCTTCAACGCCGCACAGGCCCCACACGGCATGAACCGCACCCAGGTCATCGAACAACTGCCCGGCCTGCGCCGGTACGCGCGGGTGCTCACAGGCGATGCCTGGGCGGCCGATGATCTGGTGCAGGACACGCTGGAACGTGCCTGCAGCAAGTGGTTGCTGTGGCGCACGGGCAGCGACCTGCGCGCGTGGTTGTTCACTCTGATGCACAACCTGTACCTCAACCAACGCCGTGCGCTGCCCGCGCTGGCGCAGGTGGACATCGACGACATTCACGACCAGTTGCCGGGTGCCCGCGCTCCCTCGGATGACGCCCTGGATCTGGAGCGCTGTCTGCAGCGCCTGCCCGCCGACCAGCGGGCCGTGCTGCTGCTGGTGGCCATGGAGGACATGAGCTACGAGGACACCGCGCGCATTCTGGGCATTCCGGCAGGCACTGTGATGTCACGCCTGTCCCGCGCCCGCACGCGCCTGCGCGCGCTGATGGACCGAGAGCCCGCGCCCAGCCCTATACCGGCTGCCCACGCAGACGCACCCGCAGCAGGCGCTGTGCCTGTGCTGCGTCGCCTCAAATAAAAAAGAGCCATGACCCGCCCCCCCACCATGGACCCGATCCACCCTGCCCCCCACCCACGCGCTGGCGAAAGCAGCACCTGGCACGCCCTCGTGGACGGCCAATTGCCGCCCGCACAGGCGCAGGCGCTGCGCGAGCAATTGCAGGATGATCAGGAAGCGCAGGCCACACTGGCGCACTGGCAGGCACAGCGAGAGCAGCTACACGCCCTGCACCAGGACCTGCTCCACGCCCCCGTGCCCGATACGTTGATGGCCGCAGCATTGCGGGCCACGGACCGCCGGGAGCAGCAGGCGCAGTGGTGGCGTTGGGGTGGCATGGCCGCCTCTGTGTTGCTGGCCTTTGTGCTGGGGTGGGCTGGACGCGGCCAGTGGCCTGCCGTGGCACCCGGCAAAACGCTGGCGATGGGCAACGGCACCACGCTGCTGGCTGCCGAACCGGCACAACGCTTCGCCCAGCAAGCCGCAGTCGCCCACGCGGTGTACCAGCCCGAAGTCCGCCACCCCGTGGAAGTCACAGCCGCCCAGCAAGACCACCTGGTGCAATGGCTGTCCAAGCGACTGGACCGCCCGCTCAAGGTCCCCGCGCTCGGCGCGCAGGGCTATGAACTGGTGGGCGGCCGCTTGTTGCCTGGCGACACCGGGGTGCGCGCGCAGTTCATGTACCAGAACAGCGCAGGCCAGCGGATCACGCTGTACCTGGGCGCCTTGGCTGCGGCATCCACCAGCCCTGGCCCTGCCAGCGACAACACGCCCCGTCCACAGCCACCGACCACCGCAAGCACGACCGCATTCCAGTTCACGCAAGATGGCCCGGTGCCAGGCTTTTACTGGACGGACGCGGGCTTTGGCTACGCCTTGAGCGGACAGCTGTCCCGCACCGAGCTGCTGAGCTTGGCGACAGCGGCGTACCAACAGCTGAACCCCTGACGCGCCGCCAGGGACTCTCCGGGTGGCCTGCCCGGATACAACCTTCGCCGATCAGGACAAATGGGCCAGCGGGTGGGCGTGTGCAGGCCAAGGACTGGTGAAGAACTGCGCCACCATATCGGGCGTCACGTCTTCGATGCGGCCCGGGTTCCATTGGGGCGCATGGTCTTTGTCCACGGCCAGGGCTCGGATGCCCTCCACCGTTTCGCTCTGGCCGGGGCGCAGGAAGAAGCAGTGGCGCACCATGTCGCGCTCCATGCGCAGGTCGTCGGCCAAGCCCATGTCCCGTGCGCGGCGGATTTGTTCCAGCACCACGTGCAGCATGAGGGGCGAGCGCTTGCGCAGCGTGGCCGCCGTGGCGCGTGCCCAGTCACTGTCGGCCGCTTCAAGCGCCGCCACGATCTCGCCCACGCTGCCCAACGAAAAATATTGGTCAATTTGGCCCCTAGCGCTTTTCTGCAAAGCGCTAGCAGCTACAAATTTAGAAGCAACATAGTCTTTGACGGCAGCACCGCTGGCAAAGCTCTGGGTGCCCAGCGCCTCCCACACTGCCGCTTGCTGGTCGGCAGGCAGACAACCGTCCGCCAACCGGTTTTCGATGGCATCACCGGCGCCAATGGTGTCGCCGGTGAGCGCCAGCCATTCGCCCACACGACCGGGACAACGGCTCAGAAAATAGCCGCCCCCCACATCCGGGAACAGGCCAATGGCCGTCTCAGGCATGGCCATCTTCGTGCGCTCGGTCACCACGCGCAGGGCTGCGCCCTGGCTGATGCCCATGCCGCCGCCCATCACGATGCCGTCCATGAAGGCGATGTAGGGCTTGGCGTAGTTGTGGATCAGGTGGTTGAGCGCGTACTCCTCGGTGAAGAAGTCCTCGATCAGCGGGTTGCCCTGGCTGCCCGCCTGGTGCAAAAAGCGGATGTCTCCACCGGCGCAGAAGGCACCAAACGGGCCTTCCTTGTTGCTGCCACGGATGGCCACGGCCAGCACCCGCGCATCGTTTTGCCATGCCAGCAAGATGCCCATGAGGTCACGCACCATGCCCAGCGAGAGGGCATTGAGCGCACGCGGGCGGTTCAACGTGATGAAGCCCACCTGGCCTCGCACTTCACTCAACACATCAGACAATACCGTCTCCGTCATTTTTGTTCCTTCCAACCCAATAGTTCATTAAAAACCAGCGCACCGATCACGAGCACGCCTCCCGTCAGCACCGCCGGAGCAGGCTTTTCGCCTGCGCCCAGCCAGGCCAGCAAAATTCCAAAGATGACTTCGAGCAAGCCGAGCAACGCCATCTCTGGCGCCTTGAGCACCCGGCCGCAGCGCACGGCCAGCACACAAGGGATGGCCAATTGCACCACGCCCAACAGCGCCAGCAGGGCCAGGTCATGCCCTGAAGCCTGAAAAGGCAGCGCCAACGGCAACGTAGCCACCACCGAGATCACCGCGCCGACCAGCACCGCAGGCACCAGGTCCACCGCATGGCCGTGGCGCTGCGAATGCTGCACCACCGTCCAGTTGATGGCGGCTGCCACCGGCACACACAGCGCCACCAGCGTACCTGCCAGGGGCAGGCCCGCCATCTGCGAACCATACATCCACCCAATGCCCAGCCCCGCCACGGCAATCGCGGCCCAGGTGCGCGGGGCGATGTGGTGGCCGATAAAAATGCGCGCGAACAACGCCGTGAGCAGCGGCCCCACGGCCATCGTGACCAGCACGTTGGCCACCGGCATGAGCACCAGCGCCACCATGAATGCCGTGAACATCACGCTCCAGCACACGCCAGAGATCCACAGCGCACGGCCGCTGTGGCGCATGGAGGCGAACACCGCCCTGCCCTGCAGCGCAGGCAGGATGACCAGCAGCGACAGCAGCGTGAAGAAGCTGCGCCAGAAGGTCACCTCAAAGCTCGCCGCATGCTCCAGGTGGCGCGTGACCACACCGGCAATGGACCACATGAGGGTCACGGCCACCATCAGCGCCACGGCACGGGAATGTGTCAATTTCAACAGAGGCTCCAGGATTCAGACGGCAAAAAGGCCACTGCGTCGCAGTGGCCCCTTTTTGAACGTGCTCTGAGCGCTTCTCTGAACGCTCCGCCGATCAGGACCGTGCAGCGCGCTTGCGCTCGTTCTCGGTCAGGTGGCGCTTGCGCAGGCGCACAGACTTGGGCGTGATCTCGACCAGTTCATCGTCCTCGATGAATTCCACGCCGTATTCCAGCGTCAGGTCGATCGGGGGCGTGATCTTGATCGCGTCTTCCTTGCCAGAGACACGGAAGTTGGTCAGCTGCTTGGTGCGCGTGGCGTTCACGATCAGGTCGTTGTCGCGGCTGTGGATGCCCACGATCATGCCTTCGTACACGGGGTCGTTCGCCTTCACGAACATGCGGCCACGGTCGTCCAGCTTGCCCAGGGCGTAGGTGAAGATTTCACCATCGTCCATGGAGATCAGCACACCGTTCTTGCGGCCACCGATGTCGCCCTTGTGCGGCTCGTAGCTGTCGAAGATGTTGGAGATCAGGCCGGAACCACGTGTCAGGTTCAGGAATTCGTTGGTGAAACCGATCAGGCCACGTGCGGGGATGCGGTATTCGAGGCGTACGCGGCCACGGCCGTCGGACTCCATGTTCACCAGCTCGCCCTTGCGCTCGCCCAGGGCCTGCATCACGCCGCCCTGGTGGCCTTCTTCGATGTCCACCGTCACCAGCTCGATAGGCTCGTGCTTCACGCCGTCAATGTCCTTGAACACCACGCGGGGCTTGGACACGGCCAGCTCGTAGCCTTCACGGCGCATGTTTTCCAAGAGGATGGTCAGGTGCAGTTCACCCCGGCCCATCACTTCGAAGATACCTTCTTCATCGGTCTCGGACACGCGCAGGGCCACGTTGTGCTGCAGCTCCTTTTGCAGACGGTCCCAGATCTGGCGGCTGGTCACGAACTTGCCTTCGCGGCCGGCCAGGGGCGAGGTGTTCACGCAGAAGTTCATGGTCAGCGTGGGCTCGTCCACCTTCAGCATGGGCAGCGGCGACGGGTTGGCGGGGTCGGTCACGGTCACGCCGATGCCGATGTCTTCGATGCCGTTGATCAGCACGATGTCGCCAGGGCCCGCCAGCGGCGTCTGCATGCGATCAAGGCCCTGGAAGGTCAGCACCTGGTTGACACGGCCCTTGACGGACTTGCCATCGGGGCCTTCCATGACGAGCACATCCTGGCCGGGCTTGATGGTGCCCTGGCTGATGCGGCCCACGCCGATGCGGCCCACAAAGGTGGAGAAGTCCAGCGCCGAAATCTGCAGTTGCAGCGGAGCGGCTGGGTCACCCGTGTTCGGTGGAACGTGCGAGAGGATCGTGTCGAACAGGGCCGACATGTCGGGACCCCACTGCTCGCCCGGCGCGCCTTCTTCCAGCGACGACCAGCCGTTGATGCCCGATGCGTACACCACGGGGAAGTCGAGCTGTTCGTCGGTGGCACCGAGCTTGTCGAACAGGTCGAAAGCGGCATTCACCACCTTGTCGGGGTTGGCACCGGGCTTGTCCACCTTGTTCACCACCAGGATGGGGCGCAGGCCCAGAGCCAGGGCCTTCTTGGTCACGAAACGCGTCTGGGGCATGGGGCCTTCTTGCGCGTCGATCAGCAGCACCACGCTGTCCACCATGGACAGCGCACGCTCCACTTCCCCGCCGAAGTCCGCGTGGCCGGGGGTGTCCACGATGTTGATGTGCGTGCCCTTCCAGCTCACGGCGCAGTTCTTGGCCAGGATGGTAATGCCACGCTCTTTTTCAATCGCGTTGTTGTCCATCACGGTGTCAACGACCTTTTCGTGGTCGGCGAAGGTGCCGGACTGGCGCAGCAGCTGGTCGACCATGGTGGTTTTGCCGTGGTCAACGTGGGCAATGATCGCGATATTGCGGATTTGTTTCGTCGTCATAGTTTTTCCAATGTGCCGCTGGCTTGAGGGTGCGGCATGCCTTCCAAAATTTGTTGAATTTCCAGCGGACTCAGGAGCCTGTCCGGCACCAGCTCCCCGCCCACGATGTGGCCCACCCCCAGCAGTGCCGGAGGATTCTCGCCGAACACCGCCACGGCACTGGCATCGGGCCAGGTGCCACGGCGACGCACGCCCGACAGGAATCGGGCTGCATTCTCGCCGTCCAGCGTGACACGCACGTGTTGTGCCAGCAGCGACTCGGGCGCCTCCAGGCTGGCCAGGCGCTCCGCCTCCGGCATGGCTTCCAGCTGGGCCAGCGTGACGCAGCGCTCCACACCGATTCCACCCGTGTCGATGCGGCGCAAGAAGGTCAGGTGCGCGCCGCAACCCAGCGCCGCCCCGATGTCTTCACCCAGCGTGCGGATGTAGGTGCCTTTGCTGCAAGTTACTATTATTTTGATAGCTACTTGCGCTTTATCTGTCTGCGTCAGGGTCAGTTTTAATGCATGAATGACGACATCGCGCGCTTCACGCTCTACCGTGACACCTGCTCGCGCGTACTCGTACAGCGCCTTGCCGTCTTTCTTGAGCGCACTGTGCATCGGCGGCACCTGGCGAATAGGGCCGGTGAACTGCTCTTGCACGGCCGCAAGACGCTCAGGGGTCAGCTGTGCCAAGTCCACATCACAGCGTTGCACCACATCGCCTTCAGCGTCGCCGGTGGTGGTGGTGGTGCCCAGCAGTGCAACGGCTTCGTAGGTCTTGGGCGCATCCAGCTGCAGCTGGCTGAACTTGGTGGCCGCGCCAAAACACAGCGGCAACACGCCGGTGGCCAATGGGTCCAGCGTGCCGGTATGGCCCGCCTTTTCGGCGCGCAAGAGCCATTTCGCCTTTTGCAAGGCGTCGTTGCTCGAAAGGCCGAGCGGTTTGTCGAGCAGCAACACCCCATGCACAGGGCGCCGCTGCACCCTGGTGCGAGGCGCGTGCATGGACTACTCCTCTTTTGCGCGGGAAGAAACTGCCTTGGCGATCAAGGCATTCATGTCGGCCGCACGCTCGGAGGTGCGGTCGAACACGAAGTGCAGCGTGGGCACCGTGTGGATGTGCAGGCGCTTGAACAAGCCGTTGCGCAGGAAACCCGCAGCCTGGTTGAGCGCCGCCTGTGTCTCCACAGGGTCGCCCGTCAACAGGCTGAAGAACACCTTGGCGTGTGCGTAGTCTGGAGTCACCTCCACACCCTGCAGCGTCACCATGCCCACACGCGGATCTTTCAACTCGCGCGCGATCAGCTCCGTCAGATCGCGCTGGATCTGATCGGCGACCTTGAAGGCGCGGTTGGGGGTGGAAGATTTCTTCGCAGCCATGTCGTCGTCACCGATGCCTTACAGCGTCCGCGCGATTTCCTTGATGTCAAAGAATTCGAGGTGATCGCCTTCCTTGATGTCGTTGTAGTTCTTGAGCTTGATACCGCACTCAAAGCCTTCCTTGACATCCTTGACATCGTCCTTGAGGCGCTTGATCGAATCGACTTCGCCGGTGTAGACCACCACGTTGTCGCGCAGCAGGCGGAAGCGTGCATTGCGATGGACCATGCCCGAGGTGATGTACGAACCGGCAATCGTGCCGATCTTGGTCGCCACGAACACCGTGCGGATCTCGGCCGTACCGATGATTTCCTCGCGCTGCTCTGGAGCCAGCATCCCGGACATCGCCACCCGCAGCTCGTCCACAGCGTCGTAAATGATGCTGTAGTAGTGCAGATCGACGCCATTGCCCTCGGCCAGCTTGCGCGCGCCGGCATCGGCCCGCACGTTGAAGCCGATCACGATGGCCTTGGAGGCGATCGCCAGGTTGATGTCCGACTCGCTGATGGCGCCCACTGCGGCGTACACCAGCTGCACCTTGACTTCGTCGGTCGACAGCTTGAGCAGCGACTGCGCCAGCGCTTCCTGCGAACCCTGCACGTCGGCCTTGACGATGATGGGCAACATCTTCACTTCGCCCGCCGTCATGTCGGCAAACATGTTTTCCAGCTTGGCGGCCTGTTGCTTGGCCAGCTTGGTGTTGCGGAACTTGCCGGCACGGTAGGTCGCGATTTCGCGGGCACGGCGTTCGTCCGTGAGCACCATGAATTCGTCGCCGGCCTGCGGCACTTCCGTCAGACCCTGGATTTCCACCGGGATCGACGGGCCTGCCGTCTTGGCGACCTTGCCGTTTTCGTCCAGCATGGCGCGCACGCGGCCATAGGTCTGGCCAGCCAGCACAATATCGCCCACCTTGAGCGTGCCGGACTGCACCAGCACCGTGGCTACAGGGCCGCGGCCCTTGTCGAGCTGGGCTTCGATCACCAGACCCTTGGCCAATGAATCGACCGGTGCCTTGAGTTCCAGCACTTCGGCCTGCAGCAGCACTTGCTCCAGCAGGGTGTCGATGCCCATGCCGGTCTTGGAAGACACCGGCACGAAAGGCGAATCGCCACCGTACTCTTCAGGCACCACCTCTTCGACCACCAGCTCCTGCTTGACGCGGTCGGGGTTGGCATCGGGCTTGTCGGCCTTGGTGATCGCCACCACGATAGGAACACCAGCCGCCTTGGCGTGCTTGATGGCTTCCTTGGTCTGGGGCATGACACCGTCGTCGGCCGCCACCACCAGGATCACGATGTCCGTGGCCTGGGCACCACGGGCACGCATGGCCGTGAAGGCCTCGTGGCCCGGGGTGTCAAGGAACGACACCATGCCGCGTGGTGTTTCCACGTGGTAGGCACCGATGTGCTGCGTGATGCCACCGGCTTCACCCGCAGCCACCTTGGCGCGGCGAATGTAATCGAGCAGCGAGGTCTTGCCATGGTCCACGTGGCCCATGACGGTCACCACAGGAGCACGTGGCAACAATTCCACGTTCTGCTGGGTCGTATCGTCGTCGGTAAAGGCTTCTGGATCGTCCAGCGCTGCCACCACCGCCTTGTGGCCCAGTTCTTCCACCACGATCATGGCGGTGTCCTGGTCCAGCGGCTGGTTGATGGTGACCATCTGTCCCATCTTCATCAGCGCCTTGATCACTTCAGACGCCTTGATCGACATCTTGTGTGCCAGCTCTGCCACCGTGATGGTTTCGGGCACATGCACTTCAATGATGCGCGCCTCGACCGGTGCGGACTGCTGGTGATCGTCGCGATGGTCGCGGCTGTCGCCACGACGGCCACGCGGGCCACCACGCCAGTTGTTGCGACCGACACCGCCGCTGCTGTCGCCACGGGTCTTGATTTCTTTCTTCTTGGCAGTGTCGTTGGCCCAGCTGGAGGACAGCTTGGCCGACTTCACTTCCTTGCCAGCGCCTGGCGCACCTGCGCCTGCCCCGGCAGTGGCGGGAGCGCCTGCGCGCGCCACACCGGTGCCAACAGCCGGCTTGTGCAGGGTGCCCTTCTTGGCATCCCCCACGGCAGCGGGCTTGGCCACTGGCTTGGGTTCTTCTGGCTTCTTGGCCACCATGACCGCCTTCTTGGGCGTGGCCATCATGGACCGGATCGCAGCAGCTTCCGCTTCGGCCTTGCGGCGACGGGCGTCCAGGTCAGCAGCGCGCGCGGTTTCCTCGTCGGCGCGTGCCTTGGATTCAGCGGCAGCCTTTTCGCGGGCTTCGGTTTGGGCTGCATTGCGTGCAGCGGCTTCGGCCGCTTGCTCGCGGGTGGCCTCCTGCTTGACAGCAGAGGCTTGTGCCTTCTTCTCGGCTTCCTGGGCGGCATAGGCGGCAGCGCGCTCTTCAGCTTCACGCTCGCGCTTCTCACGCGCTTCGCGCTCGGCACGCTTTTCGGCCAGCTCCGTCTCCTGGCGGCGGATCAGCTCGGCCTGGCGGCGCGCTTCTTCCTCGCGGCGGGACAGTTCCAGGTCTTCGCTGGAAACAGCGGCCTCTTCCGCAGCGGCGGGCGCGTGGGATTCGGCAGATGCCTCGGCACCTTCGTCGCGCTGGATGAACGTGCGCTTCTTGCGCACTTCCACCTGGATCGTGCGGGCCTTGCCCGTGGCATCCGCCTGCTTGATCTCGCTGGTGGACTTCTTCACCAGCGTGATCTTCTTGCGGTCGGCCGAAGCCGTGCCGTGGCTGGCCTGCAAATAAGCAAGCAGCTTTTGCTTGTCCGACTCGGTCAACGCGTCGGAAGGGGCGGCCTTGCCCACGCCCGCAGCTTTGAGCTGGTCGAGCAGGGTTTCAGGCGATTTTTTGAGTTCGGTTGCAAACTCGGCGACAGTATTACTGGACATATGTGGTTCGTGCCTCCCTGACCTTTACTCTTGCCCCGCGAACCAGTGTTCGCGCGCCTTCATGATCAAGGCTTTGGCATCTTCTTCAGACTGTCCGGTCAGGTCGGTCAGTTCATCAATGGCCAGATCGGCCAGGTCGTCACGTGTGTGCACACCGCCTTCAGCCAACTTGGCAATCAGCTCGGGGGTGAGGCCTTCGAGGTCGCGCAGGTCCTGGGAGACCTCTTCCACGCTTTCCTCACGGGCGATTTCCATCGTGAGCAGCGCATCCTTGGCACGGGCACGCAACTCGTTGACGGTGTCTTCGTCGAAGCTTTCGATCTCCAACATTTCCTGCAGCGGCACATAGGCCACTTCTTCGAGGCTGTTGAAGCCTTCGGAGATCAGGATGTCGGCGATTTCCTCGTCCACATCGAGCTTTTCCATGAACAGCTTGCGGGCCGTGTCGGTCTCGTTGGCCTGCTTTTGCGCGCTTTCGGCGGCGTCCATGATGTTGATCTTCCAGCCGGTCAGATCGGACGCCAGACGCACGTTCTGACCACCACGGCCAATGGCGATGGCGAGATTTTCCTCGTCCACGACCACATCCATGGCGTGTTTTTCTTCATCGACCACGATGGAGGACACGTTGGCCGGGGCCAGGGCTCCGATCACAAACTGTGCGGGGTCTTCGGACCACAGCACGATGTCCACGCGTTCGCCAGCGAGTTCGTTGGTCACCGCATTGACGCGGGTGCCACGCACACCGACGCAAGTGCCAATGGGGTCCACGCGCTTGTCATGGCTCAGCACGGCGATCTTGGCGCGCGAGCCGGGGTCACGGGCGCAGGACTTGATTTCCAGCAGGCCTTGTTCGATCTCAGGCACTTCGTTGCGGAAGAGTTCGATCATGAACTCGGGGGCCGAGCGCGACAGGATGATGGGAGCGCCGCGCAGCGTCAGGTCCACTTCCATGATCATGGCACGCACACGGTCGCCACTGCGCAGGTTTTCCTTCGGGATCATCTCGCCACGGCGCAGACGTCCTTCCACACGGCCGGATTCGACAATGATGTCGCCCTTGTCCATGCGCTTGACGGTGCCGGTAAAGATTTTCTCGCCGCGCGACATGAAGTCGTTGAGCAGCATTTCACGCTCGGCGTCGCGAATCTTCTGCAGGATGACCTGCTTGGCAGCCATGGCGCCGATGCGGCCGATCGGCACGGACTCGACACCTTCTTCGATGTACTCGCCCACCTCGATGTCCGGAATGCGGTCCTTCGCATCCATCAGCAGCTCTTCGGCTTCGGGGTTTTGCAGGCCGGCATCATCGGGCACCACCAGCCAGCGACGGAAAGTCTCATAGTTGCCGCTGTCGCGATCTACGGACACGCGAATGTCCACCTCGCCCTGGTACAGCTTCTTGGTAGCCTGGGCCAGGGCCGACTCCACGGCGCCCAAGACCACATCACGCTCCACGTTCTTTTCGCGCGAAATGGCCTCAACCAACATCAACAATTCGCGATTCATGCGACGACTCTCCTGTTTCAATCACCCGAAGGCGGAGGCTGCGCGCGGCTGCCACCCACCCCAATTTTTCAGCAGCCACTCAGGCGGGTGCCGCCCCAGCCTTGCCTGCACGCCCCTTGAAATCCACGATGGGCGCCAGGCGCACATCCCGAACCTCGTCCAAGGTAAAGCCCAGCGCCTGCAATGGGGCGGGCACACGTTTCTTGCTGACCCTTTGACCTGGCTTGACCGGCGGCTCGTCACTCCAGACAATCTGCCACCCCCCAGCCTCGGCGCGCTCCAGCGTGCCGCGAAATTTCTTGCGGGTGGCATTGACCTGCCCCGCCGCCGCCGCAACGCCGATGGGCGCCTTCAGGGTGACGTCAATGACCGAACCCTCGAAGCGAACAAAGTCTTGCTCATGGCGCAGAGGGCGATCGATGCCGGGGGACGACACTTCGAGGCGCTTGTACTCGACGCCATCGACCTCCAGCGCAAACTGCAGCTGGCGCGTGACCTTCTCGCAATCCTCGACGGTCACGAACTGATCAATCACGGGCTGGGGCGCATCAGCGGCCGGCTGCACCCAGGGCAAGTCGATGGTGACGCGCAGCAAACCGCCAGCGGAGCGTTCGATCTCCACCAGGTCATACCCCAGGCCCGTCACAATTTGTTCAACGACTTGCTGCAATGCCACGTGTTCAGTTCAATCCCGGAAAAACAAAAAACCCGATAACCCCCGGAGACTCTTCCCCGACAGCTTCGAGCTCCAAAAGCGTTCGACCAAAAAAAACGGGCGGTTGGTACCCGCCCGTTTGGTCGTGAGAGTCGTATTGTAGCGCGCAAAGTGTTGATTTGCAAAGGCGCGGACGGGCAAAACTGTTGTCAACGCGCCCAGGCCAGTGTGCATGCGGCCTGCCGGACGATGTGGTGCCAAAACGGCACCTGGCGCTTATCCAATCGGCGCGAGCAGCTATGACAGTGATAGCGGCTGCAGCAGCTCAGCCAGATCGCCCTCGGTGAACAGCGGCTCCTTGCGTGCAGCGGAGTCGCTGTACAGACTGCCCGCCAGCTGCGCCTTGCGCTCCTGCAGCGCCAAAATTCGCTCTTCAATCGTGCCCTGCGCCACCAGTTTGATCACCCATACGCTCTGTGTCTGTCCAATGCGGTGGGCGCGGTCGGTGGCCTGGTTTTCCACCGCCGGGTTCCACCAGGGGTCGTAGTGAATCACCGTGTCGGCCTGCGGCAGGTTCAGCCCCACCCCGCCCGCCTTCAGGCTGATCAAAAACAGCGGCACCTGCCCGCTGGTGAACTGTTCGATGATCGCGTCGCGCTTCTGGCTCTGCCCCGTGAGCTTGACCCAGGGCAGGTTGCGTTTTTTCAGCTCGGCCTCGATCAGCGTGAGCATGCTGGTGAACTGCGAGAACAGCAAAATGCGCCGCCCCTCGGCCAGCATCTCGGGCAGCAGCGCCATCAGCTGGTCCAGCTTGGCCGATGTCTTGACCTTTTTGGCGGCATCTAGCGGCACAAGTTGCGGGTGGCAGCACACCTGGCGCAGCTTGAGCAGCGCATCGAGGATGGTGATCTGCGACTTGGCCAGCCCCTTGGTCTGCAAGGCTTCGCGCACGGTTTTTTCCATACCCAGGCGGATGGTTTCGTACAGATCGGCCTGCGTGCCGGTCAGTTCCACGGGCATCACCGACTCGACCTTGGGCGGCAGCTCGCCCGCCACCAGGGCCTTGGTCCTGCGCAGCATAAAAGGCGTGATGCGCGAGCGCAGCTGCGCCATGCGCGCGCCGTCGCCCTGCTTTTCGATGGGCGTGCGAAACACCTCCTTGAAGCGTGTCTGACTGCCCAGAAAACCTGGCATCAAAAAGTGAAACAGGCTCCAGATCTCGCCCAGGTGGTTTTCCATGGGCGTGCCCGACAGGCACAGCCGGTGGCGCGCCTGCAGCTGGCTGACCACCTGCGCGGCATGCGTGCTGGCGTTCTTGATGTTCTGCGCTTCATCCAGCACCACCAGGTGCCACTGGTGCGCCAACCAGCGCTCGCGGTCGCGCTGCAGCAGCGAATACGGGGCAATGACCAGGTCATGCTCGGTGACTGTATCTGCCATGCCGTGTCGGCCGGCGCCATGCAGCACCAGACAACGCAGCCCAGGGCAAAAGCGGGCCGCCTCGCGCTGCCAGTTGCCCATGAGGCTCACGGGTGCAATGACCAGCGCAGGTGCGGTCAGCCGCCCCGCGTCTTTTTCGACCTGGATGTGTGCCAGGGTCTGCAGCGTCTTGCCCAGGCCCATGTCGTCGGCCAGCACCCCGGCCAGTCCGTGGGCACTCAGAAACTGCAGCCAGTTCAGCCCCTGCTGCTGGTACGGCCGCAAGGTGGCCCGCACGCTGGCGGGCAAAGGCACCTCCGGCAAGGCGCCAACGCCCTGCAACTGAGCCACCATGGCGCGCAAGGCATCGGCGCCCTGCCACACCGCGCCCTCGCCCAACGCGGCGCTGGTGCGCAGCGCGTCCATGCGCGAGAGCTTGAGGCTCTCGCCCCTGAAATCGTGCGCGCGGTCGCCCACCAGGTCCAGCAAGGCGGCCATCCAGGGGCGCAGCGCGTCGGTCGGCACCCGCACAAAACCCGATGTACCCACACCCCGCAGGTAAGCAAACGGCGGCAGCTGCGGCTGTCCAGTGACGGGGTCGGGCGGCTGCTGGGCGGCAGCGGCGATCAGCAGGGGCAGCAACGGCAGGATGTTGTGGCGCACGCCGTTGATTTCCATGCCCAGCGACAGCGCAAACCAGGGCGATGTGGCCTCATCTTCGCCACTGGGTTGCAGTGACACGTCCAGCGTGTCGGCATGGGTGATCCAGCCGTCCAGCGCCGCGTCCTGCCTAAGCACAAAACCGGCCTCGCGCAACACAGAAAACCCGTTGTCAAACCAGTGCATCCAGTCGTCCTGCGATTCCTCGCCGGGGATGCCGAACAGGCCATCGTCGGTGGCCAGCAGGCCCAGGTCCATCAGGCGTTCAATGGCATCCAGCTCGGCCGCCGCGTCGCGCTGCAGCAGCACCTGACTGCCGTCGGCGCCAGTCACCAGCACACTCAGGTCCTGCCCGGCCCACCAGCCCACATGGCCCTGGTAGTCAAAGCGCAACTGGGCGGTGATGAGGCCCAGGCCCGGCACATCGGCTTCGGGCACGGGCGCCAGGTGCAGGCGCGCCACGGGCCTGACGCCCTGCACGCGTGTGAGAGGGCTGAGCACCGGCGGCAGCGGCAGCATGCCCCCAAGGCGGCTCGCCACCTCGGCATGGTGTTTTTGCAGCGCGGCGGCGGCGAGCGGAGACGCCTGCAGCAACAGTTCCAGTTGTTCGGGGCTCAACCCCTCGGCCGACACGGGGCCGCACAGGCCCTGGGCGACATCGAGGTACAGGGGCGGGTGGTTAGCACACAGCGTGGCGCTGGGGCTGGGCAGGCGGGCCTGCAAGGTCCAGGCGTTGTCGCCACCGTCGCCACCACCGGACGCGACTTTTTCTTTCCAGGCCCAGGCAATGGGCAGCGGATCGCCCCAGCGCAGCGGCACGCCCACCGTGGAGCCGCCTGCATCCACAAACAGACGCCCCGTGGCAGCCGCCTGCTGCAGTGCCAGCAGGCCTACAGCTCCCTCCAGCACACCCGTCGGCGCGCCGCTGTAGGCCGAGTAGTAGCCCACGCTGCGCGGCATGGCACGCAGCAGTTGCAGCAGCTGGCGGTCTGCATCCGTGGCGCGGTCATACACCGCCTGGCCGGGTCCAGGTTGGGTCCGGACGGCCTTGGGCTTGGCCCAGCCGCCGGTGAGCTTGGGGTAGGACACCACGGCCTCGATCTGCAGCTGTGGCGCGCCATTGCGCAGGCGCCCGATGGTGGAGAGCAGGTAGAGGTAACACTCCGGCCGGTCTGCCCGTGCGCCAGCCAGTGGCAGCGCGGCGTTGTCTGCCGCCAGATCCCAGTCGTTCAGCCAACGCACCAGGCGGGCCTCGGCCTCTGCGCGGGCCTGGGCGGCAACGCGCTCCTGCATAGCCTGCAGCGCTTGCGCGGCCTGCGCTGTAGGGGGCGAACGGGGGGCAGGCTCTGCGCCTGGGCGCATGTCCAGTGCCTTCAGCGTCAGGGCTACGGCGTGTTTGCAGTCTTCGCCCACCGGGCAGGTGCATTCGCCCGTCCAGGAGCGGACCTGGCCGTTGGGCGCCAGCACCAGCTCTACCGACAGCGCGTACGGCTCGGGTTGGGTGCCCTGCACTTCGCCGCCGATGCGCCAGACGCCTTTGCCTTCCTCTTCAACGTCGATGCGGACGACGGCGGACTGCCGGAAAAGTCCCATACCGCGCGACCATGCGCCTTGGTCGCAGTGTGCCTGCAGCGAGCTGATGGAAAAGGACGGAGCAGCGGGGGAAGACACAAATAGAAGCGGAAAATGGCCCTAGCGCTTTACTATCAAGCGCTAGCAGCTACTAAAAAATGAGCAATGAGTGAGTATCCAGAACGCGGCGTTTACTGGCTGCGCGCGGCGCGCACACGCTCAAAAACGCCCTGGGCCTCGCTGCCCGCCCCTGCGCTGCCAGGGGCGGCCTGTAGGCTGGCCAGCAGCCGGGCCAGCACGGGCGCCTGGGGCAGCAGCGGCCCCAGGAACAGCGCGCGCTGGCCGTCGGCAATCAGCAAGGTTGGAAAGGTTTCCACGTCCAGGTCGCCAGCCAGATCGGACTCGTCTTCGATGTCCACCCATTCAAAACGCACCTCCGGATGCGCGCGGGCCAATTCGTCGAACAGGGGGCGGTAGATGCCACAGGTTCCACACCACGCAGCGCACAAGCACACGGCCCACCAGCCACCGGGCGTGGCGGCCGCAGGGCTTGGGGGGGGGGACGGGGGCAATGCGGCGGGGCTGGACATCAAACGGGCTCCTGGGGCTGGCGTGGCGGGAGCGCTGTGAAGACAGCAGGCCCCGCGCTACAAACCGCGTCGTTCGCGGGCGCGGTAAACCTCGATGGTACCCACACCCGGCGCCTGGTTGCCCCAGCTGTTGCGCACAAAGGTCGTCACCGCCGCCACGTCCTCGTCGGACAGAAACTGCTGGAACGGTGGCATGCCATGCGGGCGCGGGTTGCCCGCCGTGGCAGGCAGGTAGCCACCCTGCAGCACCACGCGCACCAGGTTGGTCGGGTCGCTCAGCGTGATGGCGCGGTTGCCCGCCAGCGCCGGGAAGGCGCCGGGTTCGCCCTGGCCTTTGTCGCCATGGCACTGGGCGCAGTGTTGTTCGTACACCTTGCTGCCGCGTGCCATGGCACTGGCTGGCGGGGCGGCTACGGTGGCAGGCACCTTGCGATCCTGCTGCGGCAGGCCCTGCAGGTACACGGCCATGGCGCGCGCATCGACGTCGCTCAGGTACTGGGTGCTGCGGAACACCACTTCGGCCATGGGGCTCAGCGCCGAGCCGTGCGGGGCCACGCCGGTTTTCAGCAAGGCCACCACGTCTTCGGTTTTCCATTCTTTGACACCCGCCTCATGCGCAGCATTGAGCGCAGGGGCATACCAGTTCTGCACCGGGATCAGCCCGCCGGTAAAGGCCTTGGCGTCGGTGGTGGCGCCCAATGCGTTGCGCGGCGTGTGGCAGGCGGTGCAATGGCCCAGGCCGTTGACCAGGTAAGCGCCCCGGTTGTATTCAGCCGACTGCGTGGGTTCGGGTTGAGGCGCCCCGGGCGTGAAGAACAGCGCCCGCCAAACACCCAGCGCCGCCTGCGTGTTGTACGGAAAACGCAGCGCGTGGTCGCGGTTGGCTTCAGCGGCGGCGGGCAGGCTGTGCAGGTAGGCAAAGATGGCGTCCGAATCCTCGCGCGTCACCTGTGTGTAGTTGGGGTACGGAAAGGCCGGATACAACAGCCGCCCGTCCTTGCTGCGGCCGTGGTGCATGGCGCGCCAGAACTCGGCCGAGGTCCAGCTGCCAATGCCATGTGCCTTGTCGGGCGTGAGGTTGGAGCTGTGCACCACACCAAACGGCGTCTCGATGCCGCGCCCGCCGGCAAACGGCGCACCGCCCTGCGTGGTGTGGCAGGCCATGCAGTTGCCCACGCGGGCCAGGTACTCGCCACGCTGAATCAATTCAGGTGTGCTCTGCAGCGTCTCGCCAGCGGGCAGAGGCTCTTCGCCGTGCAAGTTCAGGCTGATCAGCAGTGCTGCCGCAATGCCCAACGCGGCCAGAATGGAAGAGCTCGTCCAGAGGATGCGTTTCATCGGTGCATCCCTTCTCAACGTGCAGCCGCAGCGGCCACGGGCACTTCGGCCACACCACCGCAGCGCGCGGGCATCGCAGCAGGCAAGGTGCGGGCGGGCTTGCCCCCCGCCGCCACGGGCTGGGCGGCCAACCAGGCCGAGACAGCACTCACATCGTCGGGCGTGAGCTGGCGGGCAATGTCGGCCATGCAGTCGGGCAGATGCGCCCGGCGCTGGCCGGTCTTCCAGGCACCCAGCTGGCTGTTGAGGTAGTCGCGCGGCAGGCCTAGCAGGCCGGGTATGGACGGGGTCACACCCGTCATGGCTGCGCCATGGCAGGCCACGCAGGCGGGGATGTTGCGGGCCACATCGCCCCCTTGCACCAGCTTGCGGCCTTGCTCCAGCACAGCGGCGGGCGCTTGTGGTGCGGGCGGCGGCGGGTAAGGCAAGTCCAGCGCTGCAAAGTGCTCGGCCATCTCGCGCAGGTAGTCGTCGGTCAGGTGTTCAATCAGGTAAGTCATCTGCGGGTAGCTGCGTCGCCCATCCCGGAAGTTGAGAAGCTGATTGGCCAGGTAGCCCGCCGGCTTGCCCGCAATGCGTGGAAAGTACCCATCGGGCGTGGCCCGGCCCTCTTTGCCGTGGCACGCGGTGCAGGCCAGCACGCGCGAGGACATGGACGACACGGGGACCGTGGCCGCAGGGGCGGCAGGGGCGGCAGGGGGCGTGCTGGCGGGCACCGTCTGGGCCGCAACGCCAGCCGTCAACGCCAGCGCCACCAGGGCAGCCGCGCCGGGCGCGGAAAAAACAGGGCGCAGCAAGCCGCGCAGGCAATCGATCATGGGGATTTTTCCGTGGGGAAACGGTCGGCGGGCACCCACAAGCCGTGCGCTCGGGGCATGCACCAACACAAGCCGACACTCTACGCCCAGCGGCAAAAACAGTACAGATTCAGTTTCCTGTTAAAAATACAGATCAGTTTGACAAGCATCCAGCCCCACCACCCCAATGAAACGCTACGAACGCCACGCTGACACCATCGCGCAGCTCATCCACAGCGGCGCGCTGCGGCCTGGCGACCGCGTGCCTTCGGTGCGCGAGGCCAGCCGCACGCGGGGTATCAGCCCGTCCACCGTGTTCGAGGCGTACTACCTGCTGGAGGCCCAGGGACTGATCCACGCCCGGCCGCGCTCGGGCTACTACGTCAGCGCCCGGCAACCCACCGCAGGCCAGCGCCCCGCCGAGCCCCTGCCCTCGCAGCCCGCGCACACCTCCACCGGCGTGGCCATCAGCGACCTGGTGTTCGAAGTGCTGGGCCTGGCCCGCGACCGCGACCTGGTGCCGCTGGGCTCGGCCTTCCCGGGGCTGGAGCTGTTTCCGCTGGACCGGCTGGCGCGGTGCCTGGCCAGCGGCATGCGCAAGCTCGACCCCTGGAACATCGTGCAAAGCCTGCCGCCCGGGGACGAGCGCCTGCGCCAGCAGATCGCGCTGCGCTACGGCCTGCACGGCAGCGCGGTGGATGTGGAAGAAATCATCATCACCAACGGCGCGATGGAGGCGCTCAACCTCTGCCTGGAGGCCGTCACCCAGCCCGGCGATGTGGTGGTGGTCGAATCGCCCACCTTCTACGCCGCGCTGCAGGCGCTGGAGCGGCTGAACCTGCAGGCGCTGGAGATCGCCACCCACCCACGCGACGGCATCGACCTGGCCGCGCTGGCCGAGGCGCTGGAGCGCCAGCCCCCCCACCAGCCCATCAAGGCCTGCTGGCTCATGCCCAGCTTTCAAAACCCTCTGGGTAGCCTGATGCCGGAGGGAAAAAAGAGCGAACTGGTCGCCCTGCTTGCCCGCCACGGCGTGCCGCTGATCGAGGACGACGTGTATGGCGAACTGCACTACGGCCCCCAGCGCCCGCCGCCTGCCAAGGCGTTTGATGGCACGGGGCTGGTCATGCACTGCAGCTCGTTCAGCAAAAGCCTGGCGCCCGGCTACCGCGTGGGCTGGGTGGCGGCGGGCCGCTTTGCCACGGCGGTGCAACGGCTCAAGCTGATGACCACACTATCAGCCGCCACACCATCGCAGCAGGCGCTTTCCGAATACCTGGCCCAGGGCGGCTACGACCGGCACCTGCGCGCGCTGCGCCGCAGCCTGGAACAGCAGCAGGCGATTGCGCTGGCGGCGGTGGCCAAGCACTTCCCGCGGGGCACGCGCGTGTCGCGGCCCGAGGGGGGTTACTTTTTGTGGGCAGAGCTTCCGCAGCAGGTCGATGCACTGGCGCTGCATCGTCAGGCACTCGCGCAGGGCATCAGCCTGGCGCCTGGGCAGATTTTTTCGGCCGACCGGCGTTTTGCGCACTGCGTGCGCATCAACTACGGGCACCCGGCACACGACCGCCTGCAACCCGCCCTGGAATGCGTGGGCCGCCTGGCCACTGTGCTGGCTGCCGAGGGTGCGCGGACACCCCTTGGTGAGTGCACCAACAGCTCAAATTTATAGAGCGGCCACTGCAGCACAACCTGTCCGGCACAGACACGGGTCTGAGCCGGGGCGAAAACAAAAAGCACGCTAAGGATGCCCCTCAGCGTGCTTTACTTTTGATAGCTACCCGCGCTTGATGGGCAAGCGCCAGGGCCTGTTTTTATCCATATCCCTCGTCGCTATCCCTCAGGCGGGGGCATGCCCGCTCAGAAGCTCTCCCATTCGTCGTCGTTGCCGCCCTTGGCTGCGGCTGCAGGCGCTGGCGCGCTGGCAACCGGGGGCCTGGTGCTGGCGGCAGGGGCGGCTGCAGGGGTGGCTGCGCTGGCCTTGGGCGCTGCCAGGCTGGCCTGGGGTTTGGCGGGCTTTGCGCTGCCGATCTTGCTGGCGCCTTTGGTCGCGCCTGCACTGCGTTGGGCGGTGAATGCCGGGGCAGCGATGGGCGCTCGGGGTGCCGGTGCGCTGCGCATCGCGTTGGCGTCGAGCTTGAAGACCGCCACGGCGTTGACCAGTTCGCCCGCCTGGGCGTTCAGGGCGCTGGCAGCAGCCGCCATTTCTTCCACCAACGCTGCGTTTTGCTGCGTGGCCTGGTCCATCTGCGTGACCGCTTCTCCCACCTGGCCCACTCCTGCGCTTTGTTCGCTGCTGGCGGCGCTGATCTCTCCCATGATGTCCGTCACCCGGCGGATGGAGGCCACCACTTCGGTCATGGTGGCCCCTGCCTTGTCCACGAGGGCCGTGCCTTGTTCCACGCGCTCTACGCTGGCGGTGATGAGGGCTTTGATTTCCTTGGCGGCTTCTGCGCTGCGCCCTGCCAGGCTGCGCACTTCACCGGCCACCACCGCAAAGCCCCGGCCTTGTTCTCCGGCCCGGGCGGCTTCCACGGCGGCGTTCAGGGCCAGGATGTTGGTCTGGAAGGCGATGCCGTCGATCACGCTGATGATGTCGGCGATCTTTCTGCTGCTGTCGTTGATGCCTTTCATGGTCTCGACCACTTCGGCCACCACCTCGCCGCCTTGCACGGCCACGGTGCTGGCGCTCACCGCCAGCTGGTTGGCGGCCCGGGCGTTGTCGGCGTTCTGGCGCACGGTGGAACCCAGCTCTTCCATCGAGGCTGCCGTTTCTTCCAGCGCGCTGGCCTGCTGCTCCGTGCGGGCCGACAGGTCGTTGTTGCCCGAGGCAATCTGTGAGCTCGCCGAGGCAACCCCTTCCGCGTTCTGGCGCACCGAGCCCACGGTGTTCACCAGGCTTTGCTGCATGCGCTGCAAGGCGCCCAGCAGGTGGCCGGTTTCATCCTTGGAACTCACGGTGATCTGGCCACTGAGATCGCCGCTGGCCACACGGTCGGCAGCCTCCACGGCCTGCGCCAGGGGGCGGGTGATGGAGCGGATGATGGTGATGGCGAGAAAGACGGCAATCGCAATGGCGAGCACGCCAGCGATCAACACATCCCGTTGCAGCGCAGCGGCGGCAGCTTCGGCCCGCTCACCTGCTTTGACCGTGGTCTGGGCCTGAAACTCAACCTGCTCCTGAATAGCCGCCTGGTAGGCAAGCTGCGCGGGGCGATACTGCTCTTCCAGCAGCTTGGTGGCTTCGTCCTTCTGCCCTTGCTGGATCATGGTGAGGTACTGCACGCCAATCTTTGCAAAGTCTGCGCGCCGCTGTTGCATGCGCGCCAGAATTTCTTTGCCTTTTTCCGAGACGATCAGCGCGTCAAGGGTTTTGTACTGCGCGTCCACTTCCGCCCTCGACGCGGCAATCTGGTCCATGGACGACTTAGTCACGGCCTCGGTCGTGAAAATCGCCAGATTGCGCACCTGGATGGCTTGCACATTCACCCGGTCGGTCAACGTGCCCAGTGCTTTAGTGATGGGGATGCGAACGTCAATCACATCCTTCAGCTCTGCGCGCTGGCTCGCAGACTGGATCAGGCTGACCGCCCCCAGCGCGATGAGCAACAACACCATGACGGCAAACGCTACGGTAAGTCGGGTTGATATCTTCAGCTGATTCATCCTGCTTCTCCTCTGGACTGGTGGTGGTTTGAAGGTGGTTTTTTTGGCTGTCACCACCTTAGCCGTGAGCGATCTTTGTCACCAGTGCTATTTCGCCGCGGCGCAGCAACTCCGACCTGGGCGCCACAGATCACCCTGCACTCGCCCAGGCATTTATTGACAAAACGCCGCATCCGGTCGGTTCAGTGCGTTCCCCACCCCGCCGCAGCCCCGGCCTGCCCGGTTGGGATTGGAGAGCTAGCTCCAGTCCCAGCCCCGGTGCGCAGGCAAAAAAATGCTACCTTCCACAGCGGCCCTACCGCAGGTGCGCCCTCCGCTTTTGACTGACGATCCGATGCCCCTTTTCAGCAACAAAGAAACCGATCCCAACCACATCCCCGCCCCGGGCCTGCCCCTGCTGGCGCTGGAGCTGCGGGCGCCCTGGGAGTTTGGCGCGGTGCTGCCCGCCTGGCCGGTGCTGCAGCGCGCCCCGCTGGGCGACGGCCACACGGTGATCGTGTTCCCGGGCCTCACGGCAGGTGACGCCACCACCGTGCCGCTGCGCCGCTACCTGGATTCGCGCAACTACGACACCCTGGGCTGGGGCCAGGGCCTGAACCTGGGCCCCCGCGATGGCGTGCTGGAAACCGCCAAGCGCCAGCTGCAGGAGGCCGCCCAAGCCAGTGGCGGCAAGGTGAGCCTGGTGGGCTGGAGCTTGGGCGGCGTCTATGCCCGCGAACTGGCCAAGGAGATGCCCGACCTGGTGCGCTGTGTGATCACACTGGGCACGCCATTCGCAGGGCACCACACCTCGACCAATGCCTGGCGCATCTACCAGTTCGCCAGCGGCCGCAACATCGAGCGCGAAACCGAGAGCTACAACCTGCCCGAAGCGCCCCCCGTGCCCACCACCAGCATCTACTCGCGCACAGATGGCGTGGTGGCCTGGCGCGGCAGCATCCAGGCCCCGGCGGCGCACAACCCGCACACCGAAAACATCGAAGTGGTGGCCAGCCACTTTGGCATCGGCCTGAACCCCAGCGCCTGGTGGGCCGTGGCCGACCGCCTGGGGCAACCGCATGGGCCGCAAGTGGTGTGGCAGCCTTTTCAGCGCCCCCGGGTTCCGGGCTTGCACCTGGTGTATCCAGACCCCCACCGCTAAGCGACTTGCGCGGGGCTATGCAGCCAATCAGCCCACAGAAATAGAAAACATAAAACAAAAAAGCACGCTGAGGATGCCCCTCAGCGTGCTTTTCTTTTGATAGCTACCTGCGCTTTATGGGCAAGCGCCAGGTCCTGTTTTTATCCATATCCCTCGTCGCTATCCCTCAGGCGGGGGCATGCCCGCTCAGAAGCTCTCCCATTCGTCGTCGTTGCCGCCCTTGGCGGCGGCTGCAGGCGCTGGCGCGCTGGCAACCGGGGGCCTGGTGCTGGCTGCAGGGGCGGCTGCGCTAGCCTTGGGCGCTGCCAGGCTGGCCTGGGGTTTGGCGGGCTTTGCGCTGCCGATCTTGCTGGCACCTTTGGTCGCGCCTGCACCGCGTTGGGCGGTGAATGCCGGGGCAGCGATGGGCGCTCGGGGTGCCGGTGCGCTGCGCATCGCGTTGGCGTCGAGCTTGAAGACCGCCACGGCGTTGACCAGTTCGCCCGCCTGGGCGTTCAGGGCGCTGGCAGCAGCCGCCATTTCTTCCACCAACGCTGCGTTTTGCTGCGTGGCCTGGTCCATCTGCGTGACCGCTTCTCCCACCTGGCCCACTCCTGCGCTTTGTTCGCTGCTGGCGGCGCTGATCTCTCCCATGATGTCCGTCACCCGGCGGATGGAGGCCACCACTTCGGTCATGGTGGCCCCTGCCTTGTCCACGAGGGCCGTGCCTTGTTCCACGCGCTCTACGCTGGCGGTGATGAGGGCTTTGATTTCCTTGGCGGCTTCTGCGCTGCGCCCTGCCAGGCTGCGCACTTCACCGGCCACCACCGCAAAGCCCCGGCCTTGTTCTCCGGCCCGGGCGGCTTCCACGGCGGCGTTCAGGGCCAGGATGTTGGTCTGGAAGGCGATGCCGTCGATCACGCTGATGATGTCGGCGATCTTTCTGCTGCTGTCGTTGATGCCTTTCATGGTCTCGACCACTTCGGCCACCACCTCGCCGCCTTGCACGGCCACGGTGCTGGCGCTCACCGCCAGCTGGTTGGCGGCCCGGGCGTTGTCGGCGTTCTGGCGCACGGTGGAACCCAGCTCTTCCATCGAGGCTGCCGTTTCTTCCAGCGCGCTGGCCTGCTGCTCCGTGCGGGCCGACAGGTCGTTGTTGCCCGAGGCAATCTGTGAGCTCGCCGAGGCCACGCCTTCCGCGTTGCTGCGCACGCCGGACACCACGTGCGCCAGGTTGGCACGCATGTCACCGAGCGCGGTGAGCAACTGGCCCATTTCGTCCTTGCCGCCAGGCGGCACCTCGGTGGTGAGGTCGCCCTCGGCAATTGCGCGGGCCGCCCGCACAGCATGGTGGGCCGGCCGGGAGACGGTGCGCGTAATGCCCACGCCCAGCAAGGCCGCCAGCACCACACACACCGCCAGGGTGCCCAGCAGCCACAGGCGCGCCGTGGCGAATACTTCACGCCCTTCGGCACTGGCTTGCAACGCGGCCTCGGAATTGATCTTCTGCAGTTCGCCCAGCGTTTCTGCCGCGGCGACAAAAGCGGCTTCCGACTCGCCCGCATAGAGCATGCCCAGGGCGTCGCCGGTGAGTTCCAGCGTCTCGGCGTTGGTGAAGTCCACGCCCGAGGCGATCTCCAGCAATTTGGCCTGGAGCTTGATGTATTCGGCTTTGCGCTGCTTGTAGGCGGTATAGACCTCGCGCTCCTTGTCCATGTCGATGAGGGCCTCGTACGCAACCTCGACCTTGTCCAGATCCTTGTGGCGCAGGGTTACCTGCTCGGAAAACGCCTTGACTTCCGCCACGCTGCGCGAGGTGACCACCCCCGCCTCGGAGCGCCGCATGCGGTTGAGCAACACGCGCAGCTCCCCCGTTTGCGCCACGCTGGGCAGCAAGTTGGTGGCGATCTGGTCCGCCCCCTGGTGGATGCGGGACATCTGCACCAGCGCCATCACACCCAGCAAGGTGGTGAACAGCACCACCGCCAAAAATCCCGCTCCCAGCTTGACGCCGATGCGCAGATCGGAAACTCTCATGGATCACCCTTCACATTGCGTTTGCCCAAAAGGCACTTCGACGCATGCCAATCTGTATTGCTCAGCACCGCATACTTGTAACCAAATGCAGTCTAGCAGTGCCTGCCGCGCTGCAAAGTGGGCTTTCCCCTTACAGAACAACACCGCGCGGCCAAAAAAAAGCATGCGGGCTTGTGGCGCGCATGCTTTGTCGGGAACGCTGGAAGGCTATTGTATTTGTAGCTAATCCCGCTTTACCAAAAAGCCCTGGAGGCTATTTGATGCCCAATTTTCTTCAGGCGTTCGACTTCTTGAAAGCCTCGATGCCGTCCGTGATTTCCTTCTTGGCGGCGTCAATGCCTTCCCAGCCCAGCACCTTGACCCACTTGCCCTTTTCCAGGTCCTTGTAGTGCTCGAAGAAGTGGGCGATGGCGTTGCGGCGCATGGCATTCACGTCGTCGATGTTCTGCCAGTGGTCGTACATGGGCAACACTTTGGAGGTGGGCACGGCAATGACCTTGCCATCCACACCGGCCTCGTCTTCCATCATCAGGATGCCCAGCGGGCGGCACGGCACGACCACACCGGGGTGCAGCGCGTAGGGGGTGATCACCAGCACGTCCACCGGGTCGCCGTCGCCCGACAGCGTCTGCGGCACGTAGCCGTAGTTGGTGGGGTAATGCATGGCCGTGGTCATGAAACGGTCCACGAAGATCGCGCCCGATTCCTTGTCCACTTCGTACTTGATCGGGTCAGAGTTCATCGGGATCTCGATGACCACGTTGAAGGCTTCGGGGACGTTCTTACCTGGGGGGACGTTGTTGAGGGACATGTCTTTGGAGAGTGGTTTGTTGACGGTAACCCGCGAAGCGGCCGACGCTGACACAGCGCAACGAACCGTCGGGATTAACCCTGATTTTAGGCGCACGCCCCTTTCTGCCCGCTTGCAAACCAGCGTTTGCCTGTAAATTGGGCCTGTTGGCCAATCGGCTCCTGCGCGAAACGCATGGGTAGCACGAGGAAGCAACGCAGCGGGGATACCACCGATGCGTTGGTCCCCCTCCGTGCAACACAACCCTAGGAGAATTGAATGGCTGCAAGTTCAGCACTGACATCCCCTCTCATCCTCGCCCTCGTGTGCGGGCTCATCGCGGTGGCCTACGGCATCTGGGCCCGGGGCTGGATTCTTTCCAAAGACCCGGGCAACGCCCGCATGCAGGAGATCGCCGCCGCCATCCAGGCCGGCGCGGCGGCCTACCTCGCCCGCCAGTACAAGACCATCGCCATCGTGGGCGTGGTGCTGGCCATCCTGATTGGCATCTTTCTGGACATGACGACGGCCGTTGGCTTCGTGCTGGGCGCCTTTCTGTCGGGGGCCTGTGGCTTCATCGGCATGAACGTGTCGGTGCGCGCCAACGTGCGCACCGCGCAGGCGGCCACCCACGGCATTGGACCGGCACTGGACGTGGCGTTTCGCGGCGGGGCCATCACCGGCATGCTGGTGGTGGGCCTGGGGCTTTTGGGCGTCACGGGCTTTTACTGGTTCCTGGCCGGCAATGGCAACCTCACACCCACGGCCAACCTGGCCACGCTGCTCAACCCGCTAATCGGCTTTGCGTTCGGCTCGTCGCTGATTTCGATCTTTGCGCGCCTGGGCGGCGGCATCTTCACCAAGGGCGCCGACGTGGGCGCCGACCTGGTGGGCAAGGTGGAGGCCGGCATTCCTGAAGACGACCCGCGCAACCCCGCCGTGATCGCCGACAACGTGGGCGACAACGTGGGTGACTGCGCCGGCATGGCGGCCGACCTGTTCGAGACCTATGCGGTGACGCTGATCGCCACCATGGTGCTGGGCGCGCTGCTGGTGGCCACCGCGCCCGTGAACGCCGTGGTGTACCCGCTGGCGCTGGGGGCCGTGTCCATCATTGCATCCATCATTGGCTGCTTCTTCGTCAAGGCCTCGCCCGGCATGAAGAATGTGATGCCCGCGCTGTACAAGGGCCTGGCGATTGCGGGAGCGCTGTCGCTCGTCGCCTTCTACTTTGTCACCGTCTGGATCATGCCGGACAACTCCATCACCGCCACCGGCAGCCAGATGAAGCTGTTCGGTGCCTGCGCCACCGGGCTGGTGTTGACGGCTGCTCTGGTGTGGATCACCGAGTTCTACACCGGCACGCAGTATTCGCCGGTGCAGCACATCGCGCAGGCATCGACCACGGGCCATGGCACCAACATCATTGCAGGACTGGGCGTTTCCATGCGGTCCACCGCCTGGCCCGTGATCTTCGTGTGCCTGGCCATCCTGTCGGCCTACCAGCTCGCGGGCCTGTACGGCATTGCCGTGGCGGCCATGTCCATGCTGTCCATGGCGGGCATCGTGGTGGCGCTGGATGCCTATGGTCCCATCACCGACAACGCAGGCGGCATTGCCGAGATGGCCGAGCTGCCCAGCAGCGTGCGCGACATCACCGACCCGCTGGACGCCGTGGGCAACACCACCAAGGCAGTGACCAAGGGCTACGCCATCGGCTCGGCGGGCCTGGCCGCGCTGGTGCTGTTTGCCGACTACACGCACAAGCTGGAGAGCTACGGCAAGGCCATCACGTTTGACCTGTCCGACCCGTTGGTCATCATCGGCCTGTTCATCGGCGGGTTGATCCCCTACCTGTTCGGCGCCATGGCGATGGAGGCCGTGGGCCGCGCGGCCGGGGCCGTGGTGGTGGAGGTGCGCCGACAGTTCCGCGATATTCCCGGGATCATGGAGGGCACCGCCAAGCCTGAATACGGCAAGGCGGTGGACATGCTGACCACCGCCGCCATCAAGGAGATGGTGATCCCCAGCCTGCTGCCTGTGGTGGTGCCCATCGTGGTGGGCCTGCTGCTGGGGCCCAAGGCGCTGGGCGGTTTGCTCATGGGCACCATCGTCACCGGCCTCTTCGTTGCCATCAGCATGTGCACGGGCGGCGGCGCATGGGACAACGCCAAGAAGTACATCGAGGACGGCCACCATGGCGGCAAGGGCAGCGAGGCCCACAAGGCCGCAGTGACCGGGGACACCGTGGGCGACCCCTATAAGGACACGGCCGGCCCGGCCATCAACCCGCTGATCAAGATCATCAACATCGTGGCGCTGCTCATCGTGCCGCTGGTGGTCAAGTTTCACGGTGGGTGAAACCACAGCCCCGGTCTGACAAGCCGGGAATCCAGGTAAACAAGGGGCCGCGGGCCCCTTTTTGCCGCGTACCATGGCGGGCACCGGTTCCCGTCCTCCCAGAAGATGGCCTTGAAACACACCACACCGTCGGCCCCTGCCCCCTCCGCCAGCGACACCACGCCCTACCAGCACATCGTGCACGACGTGCTGGCACAGGCCCGGCCCCTGATGGAGCGCGTCGCCGAGGCCACGCGCATGTCCCTGCTCACGCGCCAGGACCAGGCCCGCACACCGGGCGAACACAACGCCATGCACGAAGCGCGGCAGCAGCTGTCCCGGCTCACGTCCGTGATGGGCGAGCGTTACCCCGACGCGCTGCGCAAGGCACTCGACCAGGAGGCGGCACAGAACGAGGAAAAGCCCACACGCTCCCTGTTCACCGTCCATTTCGACGACCTTGAACTGATGGACGAGACGCAGATCAACGACAGCGTGGAGCGCGCCCGCGCCCGGCAGGTGCTGATCTCGGCCGTGGAAGGGCCGCTGGCCGACCTCGACGCCCTGGTGTGCGCGGCCCTGGGCCTGGCCCGCGTTCAGCCGGAGCACAACCCCCTGCGCCCCGAAGTCTTTCTACAGGCGCTGCAGACCGTGGTGTCGCAGATGCAGGTCACGCCGCAGGTGCGGCACGACTGGATGGGCCCCATGGCCCAGGCGCTGGGCACGGAGCTGCGGGGGCTCTATCTGGCGCAGATTGATCGGCTCAAGCTCAGCGGCGTGCAGCCCGTGGGCTATGCGATGCGCCAGGCCGATGGCCAGGTGGTCTACGTGGCGCCCACCGAAGGCGGCGCATCCCCCGGCTTTGCAGCAGACAACGACCTGTCCACAGCGGAAGGCCACGCCGACTCCCTGCTCACACTCGACCGCCTGCGCCGCCTGCTGCTGGGCGAGTTCAGCGAGAACCCGGCCCCCACGTCGGCGCCAACACACACGCCCTCCCCCCATTCAGACGAGAGCTTCGCGGACCAATTCGCACGCGAGTTCGATAACCCCAACCAGCTGCCCCCCATCGACCCACCCGCCACGGACTTCGCAGCCACCGTGCCCGCCGCCTTCGAAGCGCTGCAGGCCATGAACCAGGTCGGCCACATGATGGAGCGACTGGGGGGCCAGCGCCCGCAGCAGGTCGGCAGCAGCACAGAGGGCAGCCCTGCAGCCCCGCCGCGCAAACATTCCGGCGGACTGGGAGAGGCCTTGAGCATGGAGGTGGTGGCGCTGATGGTGGACAACATTGCGCGCGATGGTCGGCTGCTGTGGCCAGTGCAACAGTTCATCCGCGCGCTGGAGCCGGCCTTGATACAGCTGGCCGTAGCCGACCCCCGTTTCTTCAGCCACAAGGAGCACCCCGCGCGCCGACTGCTGCAAGACATCACCGACCGTAGCCTGGCCTTCAACAGCCCCGAAGCCCCCGGCTTCCAGAGCTTCATGCGCTCGCTCATGAACATCGCGGGCCCGCTGGCCACCGCCACCATCGACGGGCCCGACGATTTCGAGCACGTGCTCCAGCAATTGCACGCCAAATGGGCAGAAAAGGACCAGCAGCGCAAACAGGAACGCCAGCGCGCCATCGAGGCCTTGCAGCACGCTGAACAGCGCCACCTGCTGGCCGCCCGGATTTCGCGCGACCTCTCGCTGCGGCCTGATTTCGGCAAGGTGCCCGACGAAATTTCCCGTTTTCTGCTCGGCCCCTGGTCCCAGGTCATGGCACAGGCGCGCCTGACCGACACCACCCGCAGCGCCGACCCAGGCCGCTACGAGGAGCTGGTGGACGCCCTGATCTGGAGCACGCAGCCCGCCTTGACCCGCGCGAACACAGGCCAGCTGGCGCGCCTGCTGCCCAAACTGCTGGCCAAGCTGCGCGAGGGCCTGGCGTCCATCGACTACCCGGCCGCCCGAACCGAGGCCGTCTTCGAACTGCTGATGGAACTGCACCAGCAGGCCTTCAAGCCCGGGCCCCGGGTGGCCACCAAGCCCGCCGCCCCGCCGCCCCAACCACCGGCTGTGGCGCAGCCCGCCCCGCTGGAGGATGACGATCCGTGGGTCGCCCCGTCCGAGGCCAAGGAATCCGGCTATGTGGACATCTCACAGTCCCCGGTATCGGAGAGCGCCGAGCTTGTGCCCGAATCCACCAGCACCACCAGCGGCCCGGCCACTTTGCCCCACCTGGCCTCAAGCGCGCCCTTGGCCCCATTGGCTGTTGGGACCTGGGTCAACCTGCAAGTGGCAGGCCAGTGGGAACGCACCCAGCTGTCCTGGATCGGCTCGCAAGGCCAGCTTTTCCTCTTCACCAGCGCATCGGGCCGGACCCAATCGATGACCCTGCGGCTGCTGGAGCGGCTCTTCCACCAGGGCGCCGTGCAGGTGTTGACCGAGCAGACCGTGGTGGACGGCGCCCTGGACGCCGTGGCACAGGCGGCCATGCGCAACAGCGTGGAGAGCAGGCTATGAATTTACTCCTAAAAAAATAGCTTATAACGCTTGATGGATAAGCGCTAGAGCCCATTTTCAATCAAAATTAATATCCCATCTCCTTGGCCATCCGGCCAAGGCCCGCCACCTTCGCGGCACACCCTGGTGTTCCCCGGGTAGTCAAACTCCAACGGGGGTGCTACGCTGGGGGCGTCCAGTCCAAGGCTTTGCGACATTCGAGAGATTGAAGGGATTTGTCAGGGCCTTAGCCCGCTTCGGCGGGCTTTTTTACGCCGTCTCCAGCGCCGCGGGTAACACAAGCACCACCCGCAGGCCGCCCAGGTCGGCAGGCTCCAGATCCAGCCGCCCGCCGTACAGGGCCGCCAGATCCTGCACGATGGCCAGGCCCAGCCCCGTGCCCGGCACCGTTTCGTCCAGCCGCACGCCACGCTCCACCGCCTGCGCACGCTGCGCCGCACCGATGCCGGGGCCGTCGTCCTCGACACTGACGACCATCTGGGACGGCTGCCCGCCAAGGACCTGCGCCTGCAAGCGTACGGTGGACTGCGCCCATTTGCAGGCGTTGTCCAGCAGGTTGCCCAGCATTTCCTGTAGGTCCTGCGCCTCGCCCGCAAAGAACAGCGGGGCATCGAGCAGCGCCACCGTGATGTCCACCCCGCGCCCGGCATGCACCTTGTTCATCACGCGCACCAGTCCGCCCACCACCGGCTCCAGCGCCGTGCGCTGGCCGGGCAGGTGTGCCGATGCAGCCACGCGGGATCGCGCCAGGTGCCAGTCGATGTGGCGCCGCGCCACCTGCACCTGCTCGCGCACCAGTGCAGCCAGCGCTGCGCCATCACTGGGTGCTGGCGCGCAGGCCGCGTTCTCCAGCACCGAAAGCGGGGTTTTCAGGGCGTGCGCCAGATTGCCTGCCTGGGTGCGCGCGCGCTCCACCACTTCTGCATTGCGTTCCAGCACGGCGTTGAAGTCATCCACCAGCGGCTGCATCTCGGCAGGGAATGCGCCGTGCAACCGTGTGATGCGTGCCTGCTGCACATCCTGCAAGCCCCGCTGCAACGCCTGCAGAGGCCGCAGGCCCACGGCCACCTGGGCCCACGCGGCCGCTGCCAGCAGCACCAGCAGGGCCGCCAGCGACAGCGCCAGCACGCGCGTGAACTGCGCGGTGGCCGCTTGGGTGGCCTGCAGATCGGCCGCCACGATCAGGCGCCAGCGTGCTGCATCCACGCCCTCGGCACGCACGGTGCGCTCCAGCACCAGCAACGGCGCGCCCTGCGGGCCTGCCACTTCGTGCATATGCACGGCACCGTCAGCCAGCGCATCCACCTGGAGCGTCAGGCTGGTGTCCCACAACGAGCGCGAACGCAGCACCCCGGCCCGGCCGCGCCCATCGGGCGCCATGGCGTCCACCTGCCAGTACAGACCCGAATAGGGTTTGAGCCAGCGCGGGTCCGACAAAGCCTGCGCGGCAATCACAGGCTGGCCCTGGGCATCAAACTCCAGCCGCGCCGTGACCTGGTCCAGCTGCTGCACAAGGGCCGCCTCGAATTGGCGCTGCACATGCTCGCGGAACAGCCCACTCAGCACCAGGCCCGCCAGCACCACCGCCACCGTCAGCCCCGCCACGGTCACGGCCAGTAGCCGAAACCGCAGGGAACGTGACCAGCGCAAACCGCCGCGGTTCGCGCCCCGTTTCATGGCGGCACCAGGCGGTAGCCCATGCCACGCACCGTCTCGATACGGGCCGCGCTGGCCGACGGCGACTGCAGTTTTTTGCGCAGGCGCCCCACAAAGACTTCGATGGTGTTGGAGTCCCGGTCAAAGTCCTGCGCGTAGATGTGTTCGGTCAGTTCTGCACGTGACACCAACACGCCAGGGCGGTGCATGAGGTAGTCGAGCACCTTGTACTCGTGCGCCGTGAGTGCCACGGGTTGGCCCGCGCAGGTGACGCGGCCACTGCGGGTGTCCAGCGACCAGTCGCCACACTGCAACACCGCAGACGCCTGCCCGCTGGCGCGGCGGATCAGCGCACGCAGGCGTGCCAGCAACTCTTCGAGGTGAAAGGGCTTGGTCAGATAGTCATCGGCACCCGCATCAATGCCCGCCACCTTCTCGTGCCAGTTGTCGCGCGCGGTGAGGATCAGCACCGGCATGTTGCGCCCCTCGGCCCGCCAGCGCTTGAGCACCGTGAGCCCATCCACCACCGGCAGGCCCAGGTCCAGCACCACGGCGTCCACGGCCTCGGTGTCGCCCAGGAACTGCGCGTCGCGCCCGTTGTCGGCCTCGTCCACGGTGTAGCCCGCGCCTTGCAGCGCGGTGCGCAACTGGGTGCGCAGCTGCGTGTCGTCTTCTACGAGGAGGATGCGCATGGGCTTTAGAACCTGTTCAGTGTCTTTTTAGGGTCGCACAAGTACCTTGCCCGAAGGGTTGGAGTGAAATCGGGCGATTGGAAGCCTCGGCTGCTTGCATGGGCATGCGCCCACGCGGGGCAGTCTTAGCGGTGTTCTCGGCCGGTACGTTGATCGTCGCGCGATTTGACGCGCAGCACCTCGGCCGTGCGTGCATCGAGCTTGACCTTGGTCAACTGCCCCGCAGGTGTGAGCAGCTTGATCTCGTAAATCCAGCGATCCCGCTCCTGCTCCAGCTCCACTTCGAGCACCTGGCCGGGCACTTCGCGCTGCAGGCGCTCCAGCACTGCAGGCAGCGGCAGCACCTGACCCGCCTGCACGGCCTGGCGGGCGCGGTCGTGGTCGTCCTTGCCGCTGGCCAAGGCGTTTGGCGCGATTACCGCTGCAGCCCACAGCAGACAAGCTGCCGCACCCCAGCGCATGGCGTGGCAGCGCTCTGAAGCACGGTGGGGGGAAAAAAGCATGGGTGCATTGTCCCGCGCAGTGTCTGAACGGCCGATGAACAGCCCTTTCACGCGCCGTTCAGGCTGGGGTTTCAACAATGGCTGCATAGGACAACCAACACCTACAAGGACACCACGATGACAACCGTTCGCACTCTGGCCCTGGCTGCACTGTGCCTCTGGGCCGCAGCCAGCCCCAGCCACGCCGCCGACACCACCGCCGCCCGGCAGCTCGCGCACTGGAGCGCGCAGGCAGGCAGCCCCGGCAATGCCGACAAGGGCAAGGTGTTCTTCACCACCCGGCACGGCGGCGAGTGGTCTTGCGCATCCTGCCACGGCACGCCACCCACCGCCCAGGGCAAACATGCCAGCACCGGCAAGTCGATAGCGCCTCTGGCCCCCGCCTTCAACCCCAAGGCATTCACCGACACCGCCAAGGTGGACAAGTGGTTTCGCCGCAACTGCAACGACGTGCTGAGCCGCGAATGCACGGCTGTGGAGAAGGCCGATGTGCTGGCGTACCTCAACGCCCTCAAGCCCTGAGACCGACACCATGAAAAAACCTGCCCCCCTACGCCCTGCGGCCCTGGCCGCCGCTGTGTGCGCACTGACCCTGCTGTCAATCTCCAGCGCCCATGCGGACAGCGGGCGCGCCATGCCCCGCTACGTGCCCAGTGCTTTCACGCAGGAATGCGCCGCCTGCCACACCGCCTACCCGCCCGGGCTGCTGCCCTCTGCGTCGTGGAACCGCGTGATGACGGGGCTCGACAAGCACTATGGCACCGACGCATCGCTGGACGCGGCCACCGTGCGCCAGCTCAACCAGTGGCTGCAGGCCCACGCCGGCACCTACAAGCGCGTGAGCGAAGAGCCTCCCGAGGACCGCATCACCCGCTCGGCCTGGTTTGAGCGCAAACACCGAAAGATCGAGCCCGCCGCCTGGAGGCTTGCCAGCGTGAAAAGCGCCGCCAACTGCGCGGCCTGCCACACGGGTGCCGACCAAGGGCAATTTGACGACCACGACCTGCGCATACCGGCGGGGCTGGATGCCCGATCACGCCGCGCCTGGAACGACTGAACCCAAGGACAACACCATGCAAACCACCCCCTCCTTCGACCCGGTCAGCGCCACAGCGCAGCCAGCGACTGCCCAAACGCCCAGCCGCCGGGTCACCGACGCGCCCACACGCATGTTCCACTGGCTGTTTGCGCTCTGCTTTGTGGGTGCCTACGCCACCGCCGATGGCGAGCACTGGCGGCTGCTGCACGTCACGCTGGGCTACACCATGGCGGGCCTGCTGGGTTTTCGCGTGCTGTACGGGATCTTCGGCCCGCGGACTTCGGGCCTGGGCCTGCTGTGGCGCAAGCTGGCCGGGGCTCCCGCATGGCTGCGCACCCTGTCCCAAGCACGCTCTGCCAGCCAGGTGAGCCAGGTGAACTGGCGCCAGGGGCAAAACATGCTGATGACACTCGCGGTGGTGCTGCTGCTGGTCCTGGTCGTTCCTATCACCTTGAGCGGCTACGCCACCTACAACGATTGGGGCGACGTGTTGGGTGGCGACTGGATCGAAGAAGTGCACGAGTTCTTCGGGGAAGCCATGCTGTTTGTCGTGCTGGCCCACCTCGCATTGATTGCCGGCCTGAGCATGCTGCGGCGCAAGAATCAGGCACTGCCCATGCTGACCGGGCGCGTGGAAGGCCCCGGGCCCAACCTGGTACAGAAAAACCGCACCTGGCTGGCGGCCGCGCTGCTGCTGGCAGTGCTGGCCTTTGGCGCATGGGAGTGGCAGCAATCGCCCAATGGTTTGATTGCCAGCGGCACGACGAGCGAGCGCAGCAGACACAACGATGACGACTGAAGCCCGTCAAAACAGCTTTCAGGATCAACCCATGAAAATCTATATGTGCGTGGTCTGCGGCTGGATCTATGACGAAGCTGCAGGCTTGCCCGATGAGGGCATTGCGCCAGGCACCCTGTGGGCCGAGGTGCCCGACGATTGGCGGTGTCCTGAGTGCAATGTGGGCAAGGCAGACTTTGTGCTGTGCGAGGTGTGAGGTGTGAGGTGTGATCTGGGAAACAGCTGCACCAGCACACTGACACTTTCACCGATCAAAGGTATAAGAAAGATCGCCTCAAGACTCCCCACGCCCCCAGATGCCCGCACAACCCCCACAGACTGGCCTTGACCCGGCCGTTGCCGCTCAGCGCCTGCGTGAAGAAGGCCCCAACGAACTGGGCATCAGCCAGCGCCGCACGCTGCGCGACATGGCCTTGGACGTGGTGCGCGAGCCCATGTTCTTGCTGCTGCTGGGCGCAGGCGGCATCTACCTGGCAATGGGCGACGCGCACGAGGCCCTGATCCTGCTGGGCTTTGTGGTGATCATCATGACCATCACGGTGCTGCAGGAGCGCCGCACCGACAACGCGCTGAACGCCCTGCGCGACCTCTCCAGCCCCCGCGCGTTGGCGCTGCGAGGCGGCACCATGGTGCGCATCGCAGGCCGCGATGTGGTGCGCGAGGACCTGCTGATGATTGCCGAGGGCGACCGCATCCCGGCTGACGGCACCCTGCTGCAGGCGCACGAACTGGCCACCAACGAATCGATGCTGACCGGTGAGTCCGAGCCCGTGGCCAAGCAGATTGCCGACAAGGTATTTGCAGGCACGCTGGTGGTCAGCGGCCAGGGCCTGCTGCGGGTGACTGGCGTGGGACGCCACACCGAACTGGGCCGCATTGGCCAGTCGCTCGACACCATTGCGCTGCAGGCCTCGCCATTGCGTGAAGAAATGGCACGGCTCACCCACAAGCTCGTGCTGATCGGCCTGTCGCTGTGCGTGCTGCTGGTGGCCCTGTTCTGGGCACTGCGCGGCGACGCATTGCAAGCAGTGCTGGCAGGCATCACCCTGGCCATGGGCATCCTGCCGCAAGAGCTTCCGGTGATCATGATCGTCTTCCTGGCCCTGGCTGCACGGCGGCTGGCGGCGCAGCAGGTATTGACGCGGCGGCTCAACGCCATCGAAACGCTGGGGCAGACCACCGTGCTGTGCGTGGACAAGACCGGCACCCTCACGCAAAACCGCATGGCCGTGGCCGCACTGTGCATTGCGGGCGAGGAGCTGGATGTGCAGAACCTGCCCGAAAAAGCAGCCGAGGCAGGTGGCACGGCGCTGCCAGAGGCCTTTCACGAACTGCTCGAATACGCCGTGCTCGCTAGCGAGATCGAACCGCACGACCCCATGGAGCAGGCCTTTCACCGCATGGCGGGGAATCATCTGGCAGGCACCGAGCACCTGCACCCCGCTTGGTCGCTGGCGCGCGAATATGAGCTCTCGCCCCAGCTGCTGGCCATGAGCCACTTGTGGCGCGACGGCACATCCGCGCACGATACCGTGGCCACCAAGGGTGCGCCTGAAGCCGTGGCCGACCTGTGCCATCTGTCTGACGCCGAGCGCGCCACCGTCAGCGCCCAGGCCGCCCGGCTGGCCGATCGGGGCCTTCGGGTGCTGGGCGTGGCCAAGGCCCAGCACCGCGTGCAAGACGACTGGCCCGGCATTCAGCACGACTTTGCCTTTGAATGGCTGGGCCTCGTGGCCCTGGCCGACCCCTTGCGACCCGAGGTGCCCCAGGCGATTGCAGAGTGTCACCAGGCGGGTATCCGCGTGGTGATGATCACAGGCGACCACCCCCGCACCGCACGCGCGATTGCAGCCCAGGCGGGCATCGCCCACGACCAGGTCGTCACCGGCGATGAAATGGCCTTGATGTCCCCCGACATGCTCACCGGCAAAGTCCGGCAGGTCAGCGTGTTTGCACGCATCAAGCCGCACCAGAAGCTGGCGCTGGTCGAAGCACTCAAGGCCCAGGGTGAGGTGGTGGCCATGACGGGCGATGGCGTGAACGACGCCCCCGCCCTCAAGGCCGCCCACATCGGCATCGCCATGGGCCAGCGCGGCACCGACGTGGCGCGCGAGGCCGCAGCGCTGGTGCTGCTGCACGACGACTTCGCAGCCATTGTTCAGGCCATCCACCGGGGGCGGCAGACCTTTGCCAACCTGCGCCAGGCCATGGTCTACACGCTCGCCGTGCATGTGCCCATCATCGGGCTGGCGCTGCTGCCGGTGCTGTTTGGGCTGCCGCTGGTGCTGGCACCGCTGCACATTGCGTTTCTGGAACTGGTCATCGACCCGGCCTGCTCCATCGTCTTTGAGGCCGAGGAAGGTGCGGCCGACCTTATGCAGCAGCCGCCGCGCCGCGCCGATGAACCCTTGCTTTCAGCCCGCCACATCCTGCTGAGCCTGGTGCAGGGCGGCGTGGTGACGGCTGCCGTAGTGGGCCTCTATGCCTGGCTGCTGGGCCAGGCCGCGCATGCCGCCACGGCCAGCACGGTCGCCTTCGTGGTGCTGGTGGCTGCCAACGCAGCGCTCATCCTGCCCAGCCGCAGCAACCAGACGAGCTGGCGCAGCCTGTGGGCGGGCCTCACGCCCGTCAGCCTGTGGGTGCTGGGCGGCACACTGGCGGCGCTGACTGCCATCACCACAGTACCTTGGCTGGCCTCAGCCTTCAAGTTTGCGCCGTTGCCGCCCCTGCATTGGCTCATGGCGATGGTGGCCGGGTTGACATTGACAGGGCTCTTTGCAGCCAACAAACGATGGCTCCGCCCCACAACGCTGGCGCACAATCATCCGACCGTCTGACCATCCCGCCACACGCCATGCCCATTGTTCTGGAATCGCTCGACCACGTTGTACTCACCGTTGCCAGCATTGAAAAAACCATCGCGTTCTATGAGCGTGTGCTTGGCATGACTGCGCGGGAGTTCAAGCCCCGGCGGTATGCGCTGCACTTCGGCGATCAAAAGATCAATCTGCACGAAGTAGGCACGGTGGTGGACCCGAACGTGCGACATGCCACCGCGGGTTCTGCCGACCTGTGTTTTCTCACGCAAACCCCGTTGGAAGAAGTGGTGACACATCTGCAAGCTGAAGGCGTCTCCATCGTGCAAGGCCCGGTGGGTGCTACGGGAGCGTGCCACAAGTTGCTGTCGGTTTACATCTATGACCCGGACGAAAACCTGATCGAGATCGCCAACGAAGTGTGAACGGTCAAAGATCCGTCGAGGTGGCCGCGCGCAGCAGCGATGCAGCGGGCGCCACCAGCTCCTGCAGCTGTCCGGCGCGCCCCTGCTCGATGGACTGGAGCACCATCTCGTTGATACCTCCCACCACCGCCATGGCCATCATGGGCTGCAGCGGGGCCTTGCGCAGGGGCGCCCCCGGGCGGTTGTTCACCACCTCCAGCATCAGGTCTACCAACTGCTGGTTGACGCGCCGCCGCGCGGCCAGGCCGGGCATGCCCAGGCCCAGGATTTCAATGAACAGAGTGCGCAGCAGAACCGGATTGCAGGCCAGCGCACCAAAGTACGCCGACATCGCCTGCTCCACCTGAGCCTGCCAATCGCTTTGGGGGTTGATGGCGCCACGCAGCACTGCCAGTGCGTTGCCGCTGGCCGATTCGTACAGCGCTGTCAGGCATTCGGCCTTGTCGGCAAAGTTCTCGTAGAAAGTACGCCGCGAGACGCCAGCCTCGCGCACGATGTCTGCAATCGTGGTGTCGGCATAGCCTTTGGTCGCCACAGCGCGGGCCATGCCCTGCAGCAGGCGATCCCGATGTTCCCTACCCTCGGTGGCGCCAGGTCGGGGTGCGGCTTGCAGTTCGGTCATGCTGGCAGATTCCCTTGGGGTTAACAGGTACTTGACAGTACCACATGCGCACTCCATGATTCCTCACCGCTGGTACTACAACGTACCAAACCACAAAGACGTTATCTTTTTACCGAGCTCCCGGAGATCCATCCCCATGACCGAACTCGTCGTGCGACGCCTGCTCATTGACCTGGAAACGCCTTTTGACCGCCACTGGTGCGGCGGCGATGCGTTTCGCACGGCGTTCTTCAATGCGCTGTCGATGAGCTTCCCGGTGGGCGAACAGTTCTTCATCGACGCTGTGAAGGGCGGGCACAAAGCCATGCCGCCCGAGCAACACGCGCAATTTGCCGACGAGGTGCGCGGCTTCATCGGACAAGAGGCCACTCACCGCCGCATCCATGCGCTGTTCAATGGGCACCTCGAAAAGCAGGGCCTGGTCAACGAATGGGCGTCCCGCGCGCAGGAGCGCATGAAGCTTTTTGCCGGAGCCGACCCACGCCACCCCCTGGCCGTAACGGCTGCCAACGAGCACTTCACCGCGCTGCTGGCCGAATGGCTGCTGGCCCACCCCGAAACGCTGGCGGGCGCCGAACCCCGCCTGGCCACGATGTGGCAATGGCACTGCGCCGAAGAGGCCGAGCACAAGAACACGGCGTTCGACATCTACCAGGCGCTGGGCGGCAACCACGAGTGGCGCATCACGTGGTTCCGCCGCATCACCCTCGTCTTCTTGGGCGACGCCCTGCGCCAGACGGCGCTGAACCTGCGCCGCGACGGGACGCTGTGGAAATGGACCACCTGGGCCAGCGCAGCGCGCACGCTGTTTGGCAAGGGCGGCCTGGTGCGCGAAACCTGGCGCCCATGGCGCGAATACCTGCGCCGCGACTTTCACCCCAGCCAGCACGGCACCGACCTGTCACAGCAATGGCTGACCCAGCACAGCGACGCCTACGTGCCCGTGGGCGCACGCTGAGCCACAACGCCAGAATGCGGTTTCAGGCGCTGACGGCGGCCGCTGGCTGGGCACCACGCCGCAGCACCAGACCACCAAACAGCGTCGCCAGTATGTACATGCTGACCGAGTAGATGGCCGCAGGCAGTGCCAGCTGAAAGTTGCCCAGCACCGACAGCGCGATGAAGATGGCGAGCGTGGAGTTGTGGATGCCGATCTCGAAACTGATGGCCGTGGCCATGGACTTGTCGAGCCCCGCCGCCCGCGACAGGTAGTACCCCGACGCAAGACTGATCGCATTGAACAACAACACGGCCGGACCGATGCCCGCGAAGGACTCGACCAGCGCCGTCCACTCCTTGGCAATCGCAATCAGCGCAAAAGCGGCCAGCACCACGGCGCTGAAAATCTTCATGGGCTTTTCCATGCGGGCGCTGAAGGCCGGCGCGCGCCGGTGCACCGCCATGCCCAGCACCACCGGCACGAGCACGATGATGATCACCTCGACCACCTTGCCAAACTGCAGCGGCACCACCTGGCCCGTGTGCGCAAAGGTGTTGATCGCCCAGTTGGTGATGAGCGGCAGGCTCACGATGGACAACACGGTGTTGATGGCGGTGAGCGAGATGTTCATCGCCACATTGCCACCAAAAAGGTGGCTGAACAGGTTGGCCGACACCCCACCCGGTGAAGCCGCCAGCAGCATCAGCCCCACCGCGTAGAGCGGCGCCACGCCCAGCAGCACGATGAGGGCGTAACAGGCCGATGGCAGCACCAGCACCTGCAGCACCAGGGCCAGCACCACGGCACGCGGATGCTGCAGCAGGCGCTTGAAGTCGCCCACCGTGAGCGAAAGGCCCAGGCCGAACATGACCAGCCCCAGGGCGATGAACAACAAGGTGGGAAGTATGGAAACAAAGCTCATGGGTCACGCGCGGGGCTTATGCAGGTGCCTGGCCGGTGCGCAGTCGCACCGGGCCGCTGCGCTGCTCGATCGCCGCCTGCACTTCCTTGCGCAAACCCAGCGCAAAGGCCCACTCGGCCACCACAAACAGCGGGCCGACGATCAGGCCCACCAAGTCGTCCACAAACGCGGGCTTGCGACCTTCGTAGTAGTGGCCCACGAACTGAATCACCCAGCCGACGGCAAACAGGCCGATGCCCGTGGCCAGCCACACCGCCATGCTCTGCAAAGCTACCCACTGCCCCCCCACCAGCATGGCCGCCAGCAGGGTCGCCATGGCCAGGCCAAAACGCATATCCAGCCGGAAGTAGAAGACGCTGGCCGCCAGCGCAGCGAACAGCGCAGGGCTCAGCGGCAACGCGCCCGCCATCCAGGTCGGGCGCGACAGCAGGATGACCACCGCAAACATGATCATCGGGACGCCCACAAAATGAGTGTGGATGTTGCGCGGGTCGCGGTGGTAGTCGGCGTACTGCGCAAGGTGGTCGATCAGGGTTTTCATGGGTGTCTCCGGCTGTTGTTTTGAGCAGCATCAATACTCGCCCCGGGGCATTGCCAGCGTCTGTCGTGCAGACGACAAAAAGGCACACTCCCACGGCACCGCCCCACCCTGCCTCGCGCCCAATCTGCACTGCATGACCGACCCCGCCACCTATCTGCCCGTCCTCCAGTCCGGCCGCTGGTTTGCCCACCTGCCGCCCGACTTTGCCCAGCCGCTGCTGGCCATGGCACAGGTGCGCCATTTGCAGACGGGCGAAGTGCTGTTTCTGCGTGGCGATGCGCCCTGCGGGCTGTATGCGGTGGTGCGCGGCGCGGTCAGCATCTCGGGCACGGGCGGCCGGGCCGACGAGGCGCGGGCCGCGCTGCTGATCCGCCTGGAGCCGCCGCACTGGTTTGGCGAAATCTCGGTGTTCGACAACTCCGCACGCACGCACGACGCGCAGGCCACCGAGCCCACCACGCTGCTGCACATTCCGCACGAGCGGCTGCAGGCGTGGCTGCAGGCCCACCCTCAGCACTGGCATGCGCTCGCGCTGCTGCTCACCGACAAGCTGCGCTCGGCCTTTGTGGCCATGGAAGAGCTGGCCCTGTTGCCTGCGCCACAACGCCTGGCGCGCCGCCTGGTGATGATGGCCGAGGGCTACGGCCAGTGGACGGCCGAGGGGCGGTCGCGCCGCGTGCTGTCCATATCCCAAGAGCAGTTGTCGCTGATGCTGGCCATCTCGCGCCAGACCACGAACCAGATCCTCAAGGACCTGGAATCGCGCCACCTGGTGCGCGTGCAACGCGGCGAGCTGGAGATTCTGGACCTGGCGGCGCTGCGCGCCACCTGCTATTGAATTGCTATTAAATATATAGCTACCAGCACTTTACCAACAAGCGCCAGAAGCATTTTTTACTTAAATAATAAGCACACATTTCATTTCCGGGCAAAATGACGGCCATGCAACTGAACTACATCGCCAACGCCTCGGTGCCGTCCGCCTCGGGCCGCACGATTGCCATGATCGACCCGTCCGACGGCCAGCCCTTCGACGAGATCCAGCGCAGCAACGCCGACGACATCGACGCGGCGGTGCATGCGGCCCGCCAGTGCTACAACGCGGTGTGGCAGAAGTTGGCCCCGGTGGAGCGCGGCCGACTGCTGCAAAAGCTCTCGGCCAAGATCCTGGAGCATGCGGACGAGCTGACGGCGCTGGAGCAGCGCGACTGCGGCAAGCCCACCAAGCAGGCACGCGCCGACGCGATTGCGCTGGCGCGCTACTTCGAGTTCTACGCTGGGGCGTGCGACAAGTTCCATGGCGAGACCATCCCCTACCCCGACGGCTACAGCGTGCTGACCTGGCGCGAGCCCCACGGCGTCACGGGCCATGTGATCCCCTGGAACTACCCCATGCAGATCTTCGGCCGCAGCGTGGGCGGCGCGCTGGCGGCGGGCAATGTGTGCGTGGTCAAGCCTGCTGAGGACGCCTGCCTGTCGCTGATCCGCGTGGCGCAGCTCGCGGCCGAGGTGGGCTTTCCCTCCGGCGCGCTCAACATCGTCACCGGCTACGGCCATGAGGTGGGCGACGCATTGGCGCGCCACCCCGGCATCGACCACATCAGCTTCACCGGCAGCCCCAAGATCGGCACGCTGATCCAGCAGGTGGCCGCCGAGCGCCACTGCCCCGTGACGCTAGAGCTGGGCGGAAAAAGCCCGCAGATCATCTTTGCGGATGCGGAACTCGATGCCGCCATCCCCGTGGTCATCAACGCCATCGTGCAGAACGCCGGGCAGACCTGCTCGGCCGGCTCGCGCGTGCTGATCGACTCGCTGATTTATGAACCCCTGCTGGAGCGCCTGGGCAAGGCGTTTGAAAAGTTGCGCGTCGGCCCCGCCGCCATGGACCTGGACGTGGGCCCGCTGATCCGCCAGACGCAGCAGCAGCGCGTGTGGGACTTTCTGTCGGACGCGCAAGTGGCCGGCATCCCCATGGTGGCCCAGGGCGTGGTGGTGGACGAAGCGCCCGAGACCGGCTACTACCAGGCCCCGACCCTGCTGCGCGATGTGCCCGTGGGCCACCGCCTGGCACAGGAAGAAGTCTTCGGCCCCGTGCTGTCGGCGATGGCCTTTCAGGACGAAGACCATGCGGTGGAGCTGGCCAACGCCACGCAATTCGGCCTGGTGGCCGGCATCTGGACGCGTGACGGCGCGCGCCAGTTCCGCATGGCCAAGCGTGTGCACAGCGGCCAGGTGTTCATCAACAACTACGGCGCGGCCGGCGGTGTGGAGTTGCCGTTTGGCGGCGTCAAATCCAGCGGCTATGGACGCGAAAAGGGCTTTGAGGCGCTGTACGGCTTCACCACCTTGAAGACCGTTGCCATCAAATATGGATAACCCCCTGTGTCGCTGCGCGCCTTCCCCCTTGGGGGGACGCCGCCAGCGCGGCGGGGCGGCCCTTGCGCGGCGGCCCTGGCGTAGGCCGCGCCAGTTCCAGTCTCTCGCTACCTAGTCACCATAAAAAACGCATGCCCCTGAGCCCCCCCGCCCCCCGCACCCTGAAACATGTCCGCCGGGTGAACTACCAGGGCTTTGAACGCGACGATGGACTGTGGGACATTGAAGGCGAGCTGCACGACAGCAAGGCCTACGACGCCACCTCTTTTCGCGACCCCACCAAACAGCGCCTCGCGGGCGAGGCCATCCACCACATGTGGCTGCGCGTGACCGTGAACCGCCAGCTGGTGGTGCAGGCGATCGATGTGGCGATGGATTCGCACCCGCTCCAGGGCTGCACCGAGGCCCAAACTGCACTGCAGCACATGGTGGGCTGCAGCATGGCGCGCGGCTGGCGCCAGTCCATCCAGAAGCACCTGGGCTGCGTGGCGAGCTGTACCCACCTGCGCGAGCTGTTGTTCAACCTGGCCACCGCGGCGTTCCAGTCGGTGCCCGCCGTGTTTTCGTCCAGCCACCCCGACGAGCCACCGCGCCACCTGGGCCAGTGCACGGGGTGGGACTTCAACGGCCAGGGCGTGAAAGAGTTTTTCCCCCAGTTCTACGGCCGTGCGCCGCAGGCCCCCAAGCTGGCGGAGCAAGCCACAACCACAGATTTCACTGCAGAAATTTCAGCCAAACAAGCCCCTAGCGCTTGAAACTAAAGCGTCAGTAGCTATCAATTTTGAATAATTCAAGGAGCCATTCCATGCGCGTTTCGAACAAATCCATCATCGTCACCGGCGCTGGCAACGGCATTGGCGAAGGCATCGCCAAACGCCTGGCCGCAGAGGGCGGCAAGGTCATCGTCAACGACATCAATGAAGCCGGTGGCCAGCGCGTGGTGGCTGAGATCACGGCCGCCGGCGGCACCGCCGCGTTCTTCAAGGCCGACGTGACGAAGTCCGCCGAAGTGAAGGCGATGGTCGACGAAGCCGTGCGCCTGTACGGCCGCCTGGACGTGGTGGTGAACAACGCAGGCTGGACGCACCGCAACCGCCCCATGCTCGAAGTGAGCGAAGACGAGTTCGACAAGGTCTACGCCATCAACATGAAGAGCATCTACCTGAGCGCCATCCACGCCGTGCCCGCACTGCGCCAGGCGGGTGGCGGCAGCATCATCAACATCGCCTCCACCGCCGGGCTGCGCCCCCGCCCAGGCCTGACCTGGTACAACGGCTCCAAGGGCGCCGTCATCATCACGAGCAAGTCCATGGCCGCTGAGCTGGGCCCCGACAACATCCGCGTGAACTGCATCAACCCCGTGTTCAACCCCGACACCGGCCTGGCCGCCGAGTTTGCGGGCGGCCCGGTGGACGATGCGCGCCGCGCCAAGTTCCTGGCCACCATTCCGCTGGGCCGCTTCTCCACCGCGCTGGACGTGGCCAACGCCGCGCTGTACCTGGCGAGCGAAGAGGCGTCGTTCATCAGCGGCGTGTGCATTGAGGTGGATGGCGGGCGCTGCGTGTAAGTCAGCAAGCAAACAAACAGGCGTCGCGGCATGCTCTCTGAAGCAGCCACCACGCCCCTTTTTGAGCGGCCCAATCCGCACTAGGGCAGTGCGGATTGATTTGACGGTGCAGGCCCTGCTGCCTATAGTGCCGCCGATGTTTGCGAGCCACTCTCCCGCCACAGCCGCCAGCGCGACCGCGCCGCTGCGCCGTGCCGCGCGCTCGCAGGCCACGCTCCAGGCCGGTGACCGCGCTCTCTGCACCCTCGCTGCAGATTCCTGAGCCCGGCGACACCCCCTCCCCTTCGCATTCTTTTCGCGCACCTCTTGTCGCCGGGCCCCACGCCCAGCGCCAGCTTGCGCCTTGGCCACTGCCGGGGCGCGGACGTCAGGAGTGTCCATGCCCCCGTTCCCTTCGGGCGAGATTTCGCTCGCCCCATGCGCCCTTGCGCACAGCCTGCCCGCCGATGAGGCCATCGCCAACACGTCTGCCACCACCGACATCACCCGCCACTTCATCCGCGCCAAGCGGCCTTGTGCCGACGGTTACCGCTGGTACCTGCGCCGCCAGGAGGGCGCCAGCAACTACCAGGCGCTGCTGGACGACCTGGTGCGTGAAGGCCGCGTGGAAGACGCGTGCTGGATGCTGGACCAGTTCGGCCCCACCAACGATGTGCTGGAGGTGGACCACCTGGAGGCAGACGCGCTGGTGTTTGCGGGCAGTGTGCGCTGCCGGGGCCATGCCGACGTGGAGGGTGTGCTGCGCACGGGCCGCAGCCTGAGCGTGCTGGGCGGCCTGCGGGTGGGCGGCGCGCTGCGCGTGGGCGAAGACCTGCGCGTGGCGGGCGCAGTGCGCTGCGAGGGCAGCGCGCGGCTGCACGGCGATGCGCGCGTGGGCTGGTCGCTGACAGTGGCGCAGCGACTGCAGTGCACAGGCAGCCTGCGTGTGGGCGGCGAGCTGGACTGCGGGGCTGCCGCCCACGTCGGTGGCCACTGCCGGGTGACCCAGGATCTGCGGGTGGTAGGCGACCTGGGTTGCGACGGCGGCATCAAGGTGGGTGGCCACTTGCAAACCGATGCTGCCGTGCAGGCTGCCCGGGGCGTGTGGGTAACGGGCGACGTGGACTGCAAGGGCCACCTGCAGGTGGGCTGGGGTGTGCGGGCCGGTGGGCACATTCACGCCGGAGGGGCCATCCGTGCGGGCGAGAGCCTGTGGGCGGGCGAAACCATCGCGGCGGGTGAGGCCTACGGCGTATACGCAGGCCTGGTGGTGCCGCTGCCCGACTGGCCCCACAGCGCCCAGGTGTGCGCCCGCGAACAGCCTGCACGCCTGCTGAGCGGCTGCTGGACCGATGGCCAGGGGAACACGCCATGATGGCCATCGCCTGCAGCCTGTGCGACCCACGCGACGCCACCGTCATCGCCAACACGTGGCCCGGCCAGGGCTTGCTGGGCGTGTGGGCCCAGCGGCTGACCGAACTGCGCATCGACGTGGATCTGTCGGGCCGCGACATCCAGCGCGAGTTCGAGGCGCTGTACGACCGCATCCGCACCAACCACCGCACGCGCGATGCGATGCAGCCGTTGCCCTTGCATCTGCATGGGCTGGTGTTTCGCCTGCGCGAGGCCGACGGCGAATACTTTGTGTATGCCATCGACCCGCAGCGCAACCGCATCGTGGCCTACACCGTGTTCAACCGGCTGGTCGAGGTGGACCGCCGCACCGACCGCCACCTGCGTGCGCCCCACACCAAGGTGGTGGACTGCTACCGACGCATGGGCATTGCATCCGCCATCTACCGATGGTGGCTGGACTCAGGGAGGAGCCTGATAACAGGCGCACGCCAGTCGGCCGGCGCCCATGGCCTGTGGATGGCCCTGGCACGCGACTACGAACTGGCAGCGGCGCGCATCGACACCCACAAACGCGTCCAGCAGCTGCCGCTTCCACCTCCCCCAGGGTTTTTCAACGCGCTGGACACCCGGCTGGTGCTGGTGGGGCGCGATTGCCGCCTGGCGGACTTCATGCAGCATGCGGGCTGGGGCGGCTGATCGGGTGACCCCGGCCGCTCCCTGCCTCTCAGCCCAGCACCTCGCGCAGGGCAGCGTCGTACAGGCCGGTGAGCTTGTCCATCACCCCCAGCAGGCGTTCGCTGGTGGTGGCCACGGCGTTCAGCCCCGCGTCATCGGCCGGGCGGCGCAGCGCGGATTCAAAAAACAGCCACTGTGAGTCGGCCAACTCCAGCTCGTTGCGGATGGACGATGTGGACACGGGCGCCGCCTTCAATGTCTGCAAGGCCTGGCGAAAGTCCGCCGCATCGGACGCCAGCTGCGCCTGCACCACCTTGGAATCCACCTTGGCAGCACTCAAAAAGTAGTTCTTGGCCAGGCGCTGCGACAGCATGCGCTGGCGGCCCGCCAGGTTCACCAGGCGGGCACTGGGGGCCTGTGCCAATTTTTCGATGGCCTCGGTCACGGCCTGCGCAATGAGCAGCGTTCGATCGGCCTGTTCCGATGCCGCCGCTACCAGGGCCGTGGTGGTGGCGGGCGCCGAAGTCATCTGGTTGAGCAGGGCAAACTGCTTTTGCACTTCTGCCAGCTGCCGCCCGACTTCTGCAGGCCACTGGCCCGACTGCATGCCTCGGGCCAGTTCGCCGCTGCCCGTCTGCACCATCTTTCGCGCCAGCCCCATCACATCCACCGCCGCAGCAGGCAGCACCTGCAGGTACTGCTGGCAATAGGCCTTGGCCATGCGCTGCGACAGTGCGCGAAACCAGCCCGCATAGTTGATGGCCCCCGACAACCCCATCTGCGCCTGGGCTCCAGTCGCCCAAGTTGCCCAGGTGGGCAGCAGAACACCCGCCGCAACCCGCTGAAGGGCCACACGGCGCTGGCATGGCGTGGCATCGGCAGAAAATTCGCGCGTCAACATGGGAATCCCCTTGAAATCGAATAGGCAGATTGTTGCAACGCAGCAACCAGAACGCCCTGCGCCATGTCAAAGGCGGGCCATACCAGCGCCTGGGCAAAACTTGACCGCGATCAACTCCGCGCGCAGGGGCTTGCCCCCTCTGTAGGCCCCCTTGCGGCAAAATCACGCCATGGCCGAACGTGTGATTCCTCTGGTGGACCAACGCATCGCCGCTCTGGCGGCGCGGGTGCCCACACACCCCGTGGCCCCCACCGGCCTGCTCACTGACACCCGGGGCCGCCCGCTGCGTGACCTGCGCATCAGCGTGACGGACCGCTGCAACTTCCGCTGCAACTACTGCATGCCCAAGGAAGTGTTCGACAAGGACTACCCCTACCTGCCCCATGGCGCGCTGCTGAGCTTTGAAGAGATCACGCGGCTGGCAAAGCTCTTCCTGGCGCATGGCGTGCGCAAGATCCGCCTGACCGGTGGCGAGCCCCTGCTGCGCAAGAACCTGGAAGCGCTGGTGGCGCAGCTGGCCCAGCTGCGCACGGTGGACGGGCTGGCGCCCGACCTCACGCTGACCACCAACGGATCGCTGCTGGCGCGCAAGGCCAAAGCGCTGAAAGACGCGGGCTTGAACCGCGTGACCGTGAGCCTCGACGGCCTGGACGACGCCGTGTTTCGCCGCATGAACGACGTGGACTTTCCGGTGGCCGACGTGCTGGCAGGCATCGAAGCGGCGCACGCCGCCGGGCTGTCGCACATCAAGGTCAACATGGTGGTCAAGCGCGGCACCAACGACCACGAAATTTTGCCCATGGCCCGCCACTTCAGGGGCACGGGCACCACGCTGCGTTTCATCGAATACATGGACGTGGGCGCCACCAACGGCTGGCGCATGGACGAAGTGCTGCCCTCGGCCGAGCTGATCGAGCGCCTGCGCGCCGAGCTGCCGCTGGTCCAGCTCGACCCGAGCAGCCCCGGCGAAACCGCCGAGCGCTGGGGCTATGCCAATGCCGCAGGCCAATATGACCCCGCCCTGGGCGAGGTGGGCGTGATCAGCAGCGTGACCCAGGCGTTTTGCCACGACTGCAACCGCGCGCGCCTGTCCACCGAAGGCAAGCTCTACCTGTGCCTGTTTGCCTCCGAGGGCTACGACCTGCGAACCCTGCTGCGCGGCGGCGCCAGCGACGAGGCGATTGCCTCGGCCATCGCGCCCATCTGGCAGCAGCGCACGGATCGTTATTCGGAGCTGCGCAGCAGCCTGCCGGCAGACAACACGCCAGGGGTGCGGCGTGTGGAAATGAGCTACATCGGCGGGTAAGCAAAGTGCCGACTTTTTAGGGCACCATCGGTGGCTTCGGTCCTCGCGTTGTCCTTACAGCCACCCATGTCCCTTCAACCCAAACACCGCGCACTGTTTCTGGCCAACGCCGCCGTCTTGGTCACCCACCAGATCGACGCCGCGTACTGGCACGAGTGGGAGCTGTTTCACATCCCCGGCGGCAACCAGGTCAACTTGCTGCTGAACCTGCCCATCATTGCGCTGGTGCTGTACGCGCAGTCGCAAGTGGCCCGTGGCGAGGGTTCAGCGGCCCTGATGTTCTACAAACTCATGCCTTGCCTCGGTGCCTTGACCGTGGTGATCCACGGGCTGTTTTTTGCCCTGGGACACGAGGCCTTTGTACAACCTGTGTCCCTGGGCCTGCTGGTCGGCACGGCTGTCCTTTCCTGCCTGCAGTTGACCGCGCTGCGCACCCGGCCGCTGCGGTAGCCCTCTATTTCACGCTCCATCGCGCGCACCATGACCAAGATTGACACCCAAGACATTACCGGCATCGTCCTTGCCGGCGGCCGCGGCTCCCGCATGGGCGGGGTCGACAAAGGCCTGCAAAACTTTCGGGGCCTGCCCCTGGCCCTGCACACCCTGATGCGACTGCAGATGCAGACCGGCGCCACCATGGTCAACGCCAATCGCAATCTGGCCGCCTACGAAGCCTTCGGCGCACCGGTGTGGCCCGACGTGCTGAGCGACTATGCCGGGCCGCTAGCGGGTTTTTTGACAGGACTGGAGCGTTGCGAAACGCCCTGGCTGCTGACAGTGCCCTGCGACACCCCGCTGTTCCCCCTGGACCTGGCCCAGCGCCTGGCGGCGGCGGCTGACGCCCAGGACGCCGACATCGCCATGGCCGCAGCGCCCGAGGACGATGGCACGGGCCGCACCACCGTGCGCACCCAGCCGGTGTTCTGCCTGCTGCGCGTGGACCTGCTCGAAAGCCTGGTCGCTTTCACCCAGGCCGGTGGCCGCAAGATTGACGCATGGACGGCACAGCACCGCTGCGCCATCGTGCCGTTTGACCAGCCCGGCGACGACCCCAAGGCCTTTTTCAACGCCAACACCCTAGCTGAGCTGCACGCGCTGGAAAGCGCGAGCGCACCGCAGGCCTGATCACGCACCGCTGCGATGAACGCGCACACGCCTGCGGCCGCCCGTGCAGTGTTGATCCGCCCGTTGGTCGCATCGGACGCTGTGGCCTACAAAGCCCTTCGCGACGAGGCTTTGCGCACCGCGCCGGATGCGTTCACGTCCGACTACGAATCCTCGGTGGGCCGCGATGCCAGCGAGTACGTGGCGCGTTTTGGCGCGCCGGAGTCGGGTCAGTTCTTCCTCGGTGCCTTCGATGCCGCAGGCCAGCTGGTCGGCTGCCTGGGCTGTGAGCGCGAGCAGCGCACCAAGCAGCGGCACCTCGCCACGCTGGTAGGCATGATGGTTGCGCCACAAGCCCAGCGCCAAGGCATCGGCCAGCAGCTGGTAGCCGCCTGTGTAGAGGCCGCCAGCCGCGTGCCCGGGCTGACCCAGCTGGTGCTGACGGTCACGGCCTCCAACACGCATGTCGTGCGCCTGTACGAGCAGGCCGGGTTCCGCGCCTGGGGCCTGCTGCCCCACGCCATCGTGGTGGACGGCGTGGGCTTTGACAAGCTGCACATGGTGCGCGTGCTGCACGACTGATTGAAAGTTACTGAGACCCATGAAAACCATTGCCCAGATTGCCGCCGAACTGCAAGGCTACGACCCGCAGGCCTTAAGCGCCGCCGATGTGAACACGTTTCTGGAACGGCTGGTCGAGCCTGTGAGCGCCACCGAAGACTTGCCCCTCTTCAGCGCCCTGGGCCGTGTGCTGGCGCAGGACGTGGTCTCGCCCATCAGCGTGCCACCACACGACAACTCGGCCATGGACGGCTATGCGTTTGCGGGCGACCAACTGGTCGCAGGCCAGCCTCTCACGCTGCGCGTGGTGGGCACGGCGCTGGCGGGCAAGGCCTGGGTGGGCACCGTGGCGGCGGGCGAGTGCGTCAAGATCATGACCGGCGCCATCATGCCCACGGGCCTCGATACCGTGGTGCCGCAGGAGTTCACCACAGCCGCCGCAGCTGACGGCCACATCACCATCGCGGCCGATGTGCTCAAGACCGGCGACAACCGCCGCTTCAAGGGCGAAGACCTGATGGAGGGTAGCGTGGCGCTGGCCAAGGGCACGCTGCTGGCGCCTGCTGCGCTGGGCCTGGTCGCCAGCCTGGGCCTGCCCACCGTCACGGTGTACCGCCGCCTGCGCGTGGCGTATTTCTCGACCGGCGACGAGATCCTGAGCCTCGGCGAGCCACCCCGCGAAGGCGCCGTGTACGACAGCAACCGCTACACCGTGTTCGGCCTGCTCACGCGGCTGGGCGTAGAGGTGATCGACCTGGGCGTGGTCCGCGACGAGCCGGAACTGTTGGAGGCCGCATTTCGCAACGCGGCGCAGCGCGCGGACGCCATCATCACCAGCGGCGGCGTGAGCGTGGGCGAGGCCGACCACACACGCACCATGATGAAGAAGCTGGGCGACGTGGCCTTCTGGCGCATTGCCATGCGGCCGGGCCGCCCTATGGCGGTGGGGCGCATTGCCACCACAAATAATCAAGCCAAATTGGCCTCCAGCGCTTACCCATCAAGCGCTAACAGCTATCAAAATGATACCAATCAACCCCACAGCGGTGCGGTGTTGTTCGGCTTGCCGGGCAACCCCGTGGCCGTGATGGTGACGTTTCTGGCCTTTGTGCGCCCCGCCCTGCTGCGCATGATGGGCAGCAACCACAGCACCCCACCGCTGCTGCGCGCCACCAGCACCGAAGCCATGCGCAAGAAGCCTGGCCGCACCGAGTACCAGCGCGGCACCATCACCACCGCCGCCGACGGCACCCTGCAGGTGCGCACCACGGGCAACCAGGGCTCGGGTGTGCTCAGCTCGATGGTGCAGGCCAACGGACTCATCGTGCTGCACCACGGCCAGGGCAACGTGGCCGTGGGCGACACGGTGGATGTGATGGTGTTTGACGGCGTTATTTGACCCCCTGAGTCGCTTTTCACCTTCCCCCCAGGGGGACGGCCTTCACTGCGGGGCGGCCCTTGCTAAGCATCTCTTACAGGAGCCGCGCCCGTGGCACCCCGCGCGGGCGAAGCACAGCACAATGGCTTTTTTCATTTGCACCCGTTTGGAAATCTTGCGCCTATGCCCTACACCGCCCAGCACCTTGCGCAACCCCCATCCCGTGACGAGGTGGACCGCCTGACAGGCGCCGCCGTTGTGGAATTTGGCACCCCCTGGTGCGGCCACTGCCAGCGCGCGCAGCCACTGATCGAACAAGCGCTGAAGGACCGGGCAGATGTAGCGCACATCAAGGTGGAAGATGGCCCCGGCCAGCGCCTGGGTCGCACGTTCGGCGTCAAGCTGTGGCCCACGATGGTGTTCTTGAAGGACGGCAAGGAGGTCGCTCGCCTGGTGCGGCCGCAGGGGCAGCAAGACGTTCTGGACGCCGTAAACACCGTCTCGGCACCTGCATGAGGCACGCGTTCGACTCCGAATAGAAAGAAGCCCCATCGGGGCTTCTTATTGGGTAGCAACGCTCCGCCGTTGGGGCTCCGCATGGCTACTTGGCCACGTAATCGTGCGGCGGGTGCAGCGGATGCTCAGGCTCCTCGGCAGCCACGGCCGTGTTCGCACCCGGCACTGCCTTGCGCGCAAACAGGGTGTACATGGTGGGCACCACAAAGATCGTGAGCAGCGTGCCCAGCGACATGCCTCCCACAATCACCCAGCCGATCTGCGTGCGCGTCTCGGCGCCCGCGCCTGAAGCCAGCGCGAGCGGGATGGCTCCAAGCACCATGGCGCCGGTGGTCATCAGGATGGGGCGCAGGCGCTGGGCCGAGGCCTTGACGAGCGCATCCACCATCTCCATGCCCTGCTCACGCAGCTGGTTGGTGAACTCCACGATCAAGATGCCGTGTTTGGTGATGAGCCCCACCAGCGTGATCAGCCCGATCTGCGAATACACGTTGAGCGAGCCGCCGCTCCACTTGAGCGCCAGCAGCGCACCAATCATCGACAGCGGCACCGAGACCATGATGACCAGCGGGTCGATGAAACTCTCGAACTGCGCGGCCAGCACCAGGAAGATAAAGACCAAAGCCAGTACGAAGACGATGCCCAGCGCCCCCTGCGAGCTCTTGAACTCGCGCGAGGTGCCATTGAGTTCGGTGGTGTAGCCGGGCTTGAGCACTTTCGCCGCCGTGGCGTCCATGAAGCTCAGCGCCTCGCCCAGCGAGTAGTCAGGCGACAGGTTGGCCGTGATGGTGGCCGAGCGGCGCTGACCAAAGTGGTTCAGCTCGCGCGGGCTCACGCTTTCGCGCACGTTGACCAGGCTGGACAGCGGGATCATGGCTTCGTTGCGGCCGCGCACGTAGATGGTGTCGATGTTCTCGGGCGTGGTGCGGCCCCTGGCCTCGGTCTGCACGATCACGTCGTATTGCTCCGCATCGCGCTTGTAGCGCGTCACTGTGCGCCCTCCCAGCATGGTTTCGATGGCCTTGGCCACCACGTCCACGCTCACGCCCAGGTCGGCGGCGCGTTCGCGGTTGACTTCGATGCGCAGCTCGGGCTTGTTCAGCCGCAGGTCCACGTCGGGGCCGACGATGCCGGGGTTCTGCGCGATCTCGGCCATGAAGGCGTTGGTGACGGCGTTGAGGTTTTCGTAGCTGTCCGAGGTCTGGATCACGTAGGTGAGCGGACGCGAGCGAAAGCCCTGACCCAGCGACGGCGGCGTGATGAGAAAGGCGTTGACGCCAGGCAAGCCCGACACCTTAGGCTGCAGTTCGCGCGCCAGCTCCAGCGTGGTGCGGTCACGCTTCTCCCAATCCACAGTGCGGTAGATCACGCTGCCCTGGGCCACGGTGGGGTTGCCGATGTTGGCGAAGATGCGGTCGAACTCGGGGTAGTCCTGGCCGATCTTTTCCAGCTCCAGTGCGTAGCGGTTGGTGTAGTCCAGCGTGGCGCCATCGGGGGCGGTGACGCTGGCCAGGATGGTGCCGCGGTCTTCCAGCGGCGACAGCTCTTGCCGCATGCTGGGGTACACCACCACCAGCGCCGCACCACTCACCGCCATCACCGCCAGCACGATCCAGCGGGCCTGGAAGATGGCGCCGCGCACGCCCCCGCGCTCGCTGCCCTTGGCCGACCAGCGGGCCGTCACCAGCCATCGCAAAAGGCGGCCATAAGCGTCTGACAGAGACGTGAGCCAGCGCTCCATCGAGCGGTCGAACCAGTTGGGCTTCGGGTTGTGCTTGAGCAGCAGCGAACACATCATGGGTGACAGCGTCAGCGCCACGAAGCCGGACACCACCACCGCGCCCGCCAAGGCCAATGCGAACTCCACAAACAACCGGCCCGTGCGGCCCGGGGTAAAGGCCAGCGGGGCATACACCGCCACCAGCGTCAGCGTCATGGCCACGATGGCAAAGCCGATTTCGCGCGCGCCCTTGATGGCGGCTGAGAACGGGTCCAGCCCTTCCTCGATGTGACGGTAGATGTTCTCCAGCATCACGATGGCATCGTCCACCACCAGGCCGATGGCCAGCACCAGCGCCAGCAGCGTGAGGGTGTTGATCGAAAAACCCGCCAGCGACATCAGCGCAAAACTGCCCACGAGGCTCACCGGGATGGTGATGATGGGAATGATGGACGCGCGGAAGGTGCGCAGAAACACGAAAATCACCAGGGCCACCAGCACCACGGCCTCGGCAATGGTGGTGTAGACGCTTTTGATGGACCGGTCGATGAACAGCGAGTTGTCGTTGGCAATGTCGATGCCGATGTCCGGTGGCAGGTCGGCCTTGAGCGTGGGCAGCATGGCGCGCACGCCCTGCGACAGCTCCAGCGGGTTCGCGGTGGCCTGGCGGATCACGCCCACGGAAATGGCTTCGCGCCCGTTCAGGCGCACGCGGCTGCGGTCGCTGGCGGCGCCCTCTTCCACCCGCGCGACGTCGCGGATACGGACCGGGAAGCCGTTCACGGTGCGGATCACCACCTCGGAAAACTGCGACGGCGTGGCCAGGTCGGTCTGCGAGGTGACGCTGAACTCGCGCTGCTGCGACTCGATGCGGCCTGCGGGCAGCTCCAGGTTGTTGCGGCGGATGGCGTCTTCCACGTCCTGCGTGGTCAGGCGGTAGCCCGCCAAACGCTCGGGGTCCAGCCACACGCGCATGGCGTATTTCCGCTCGCCGTAGATGGGCACATCGGCCACACCGGTCACCGTCTGCAGCCGCGGCTTGACGATGCGGTTGATAAGGTCGTTGATCTCCAGCGGCGTGCGTGTCTCGCTGCTGAAAGCCAGCCACATCACGGGCGAGGCATCGGCCTCCACCTTGGCGATCACGGGCTCATCCACAGCATCGGGCAGGCGGTTGCGCACCCGCGCGGTGCGGTCGCGCACCTCGGCGGCGGCGTTGTCGGCGTCTTTCTCCAACCGAAAGCGCACGCTGATCTGGCTTTGCTCGGCCCGGCTGATGGAGGTGATCACGTCCACCGCGTCAATGCCCGCAATGGAGTCTTCGAGCGGCTTGGTGACCTGGGATTCGATCACCTCGGCCGACGCGCCCGCATAACGCACGCTGACGGTGACCACGGGTTCGTCGATCTTGGGGTATTCGCGCACCGACAGGCGGGTGAAGCTCACGGCGCCGATCAGCAGCACCAGCAGCGAGAGCACGGTCGCAAAGACCGGTCGGCGTATCGATATTTCAGCGAGTTGCATGGCAGTCCTGGAACTTCATCGATCACGCAGGATGGCGTGGGCTGCCTTGTGGTGCGCGGCCGGGCGTGCCCGCAAGCTGGCAAGGATTAGGGCCGGGCAACGGCGCCACTACGGCATTGGCCGATGCTGCAGTGGCAGTGGCAGTGGCAGTGGCAGCGGTAGCAGCATTGGCAACGGGTGCGGCTGCCATCGGCTGCGCCGCTGCGCGGGGGCTGCTGGCGCTGCCAGCCCCAGTGGGCGCTGGTGCATCGGTCGGTGCCACGGCACCTGCAGCACGGTCTGCACCTGCCGCCCCGGCCGAGGCGGCTGCGCGCGCTGGTGATGGCGCGCCGCCATTGCTCTGCTTGCCTGGCTTGCCCAGTTCCACCACACGCACTGGGGTGCCATCCTTTTGGATGCGCTGCTGGCCTGCGGTCACCACCACATCTCCCATGGCCAGACCATCCACCACTTCCACAAACCCGGGGGTGCGCGCACCCAGCTTGACGGGTGTGCGCCGCGCCACGCGGCTGCCAGGCTCCTTGCCATCCACAATCTTGAACACATACGGGCTGCTGCCGTCGGGCACGATGGCTTCCTCGGGGATCACCCGGGCATCGCTGCGCTCTGAAAACACGGCCGTCACGCGCGCAAACATGCCGGGGCGCAGTTGCAAGCGCCGGTTGTCAATGCAGCCGCGCACCACCACCGAGCGGCCATCGGCGTCAATCTGGGGGTTGATGGCCTGCACCACGGCGCTGTAGCGCACGCCGGGCAAGGCGTCGAACGCCACCTGGGCGGTCTGGCCCGTGCGGACCTTGCTCTGCAAACGCTCGGGCAGGCGGAAGTCCACATACACCACATCCAGGTCTTCGACATTGACGATGTCGGCACCGTCCTTGAGGTAGTCGCCCACGTTCACCCCGCGAATACCAGCGATGCCGTCAAACGGCGCCACGATCTTCAGGCGCGAGGCCGTGGCCTGCGCCAAGGACAATTTGGCCCGCGCCACTTCGAGGTTGGCGGCACTTTCATCGACCGAACGCTGGCTGATGAAGCCCTGGGCTACCAGTTCCTGATTGCGCTTGTGGTTGGCCTGGGCGATGGAGAGCTCGGCCTGGCTCTGCTGCACCTGGGCGCGGGGCAACTGGTCGTCAAACTGCACCAACACCTGCCCGCGCCGCACGCGCTCGCCGTCGCGAAAGTTGAGCGCCGTGATGCGACCGCTCACCTCGGGGCGCAGCACCACGCTCTGGCGCGACCGCAGACTGCCCACGGCCTCGGCATCGTCGCGAAGGGCCATCTGCCGCACGGCCACGGCCTCTACCGCCACGGGGCGGCCTGTGCCCCCACCCTTGGCCGCCGCACCAGCCGGCGCGGCGCTACCCCTGCCGTCGGCAGGCGCCTCGCTGCGCACGGACTGGGCCGGTTTCTGAAGCCACCAGGCTGTGCCCGACGCGGCAGCGATGCCGATGACAGCGAAAACGATGTATTTGTTCTTGGACGCCATGGATCAATGAAGCGGGTGATGTGGGGAAGGCAGCCAAACAATGTATCAGTGCGTGTCTTGCGCTGCAGCAAACCTTGGCATACCCACAAGGGCAATTGCGGCAGATTTACGCAGGCTTTACATGCTGCAGAGACAAAAAAAGCCCCGGAGGGGGCTTCTGATGCCGTGGTGCACAGACGCTGCGCACCGATAGACGCCCACCGTCACCCACGCCCCAGGGCTTTTTCGACACCCCGGTTGGCCAGTGCATCGGCCCGCTCGTTGCCTGGATCGCCCGAATGCCCTTTCACCCAGCGCCATTCGATACGGTGGCCAGCCGTGCTCACCAGCGCGTCCAGCCGCTGCCACAGCTCCACGTTCTTGACCGGCTGCTTGGAGGCCGTGCGCCATCCCTTGGCCTTCCAGCCGTGAATCCACTCGGTGATGCCCTTGCGTACATATTCGCTGTCGAGGTACAGCGTCACGGCGCAGGGGCGCTTCAAGGCCGACAGCGCCTCGATCACGGCCATCAGCTCCATGCGGTTGTTGGTGGTGCCCAGCTCACCCCCAAAAAGCTCTTTTTCTGTCGATCCCGAACGCAACCATGCACCCCATCCCCCAGGGCCGGGGTTGCCCTTGCAGGCGCCATCTGTGTATATCTCTACCTGGTTCAAACTGTGTTCCTGTCTCTGTCGTCGCTGTCTGTGAATATGCGCGAGGTGCTGCCCGTTGCACCCGCCGGGCCTGCCCGGTTGGCAATGGGCACTGTGGAGGCGGCACGCTGTCGGCTGGACCGCCAGGCGGGCTCCAGCAAACGCATGCCGTGAACCCGCTTGACCGCCACTAGAAAATAGGCCGCGCCAAAAATAGGCCACCACCGCTCGCCCAACGGGTCCATGAAGCCAAAACGCTCCAGCCACTGGGTGCTGCGCACCGCCGGACGATAACAGCCAAACTGGGCCGACTCGACCTCAAAACTCAAAAGCCTGAGCCAGTCGCGCAAGCGCCGGTAGCCAATGAACTCGCCCACATCCGGCAGGTATAGAGTGCCCCCGCCCAGACGCTGGATCATGCGGGCACGCCACTGGCGCAGCCCCCACAGGCTGGTCGGGTTCAGCCCGCTGATGACCACCCGGCCCTCGGGCACGAGCACGCGCTCCACTTCACGCAGGGCGGCGTGGGGGTCAATGCTCAACTCCAGGGTATGGGGCAGCACCAGCAGATCCAGGCTCGCTGCCGCAAACGGCAAGGCCACGGGCTCTGTCAGCAGATCCACCGCGCGGCGCTGCAGGGGGGCATCGCCATTACCGGTCTCTAGAAAGGCGATGGAACCCCGCACCGCCTCCTGCCCCAGCGCCAGCCATTGGTGCGGCATGCGGTTGGTGCGAAGGCCATCCAGCAAGGGCATTCCAAGCTGCAGGCTGTGGTAGCCAAAGATATCGGCCACCGCGTCATCGAAGCGCGCCTGCTCCCACGCCAGCAGGTACCGGCCCGGCGGGGAATCGAACCAGTGGTGCAAACCTATAATTTGATCGCTCATGAACTTGCTGCCGCTGCCCGCCTTTACCGACAACTACATCTGGATGCTGCACGACGGCCGCCAGGCGATCGTTGTGGACCCGGGAGATTCCGCGCCTGTGCTGCAGGCCCTGCAGCACCTTGGCGTGCAGTTGAAGGCCATTCTAGTCACGCACCACCATGCCGATCATGTCGGCGGTGTGGATGCCGTGCGCAGCGCCACCGGCGCCGTGGTCTACGGCCCCGCACGCGAGAAAATCCCCGAGCCGCTGCACCGTCTGGCGCACGGTGATGCCGTGGAAACCATGGGACTTCGGTTCGAAGTCATTGATGTGCCCGGCCATACCGCTGGCCACATTGCCTACTACTGCCCCGACATCGACGGGGAGCCCCTGCTGTTCTGCGGCGACACGCTTTTTTCGGGCGGCTGCGGCCGGCTGTTTGAAGGCACGCCCGCCCAAATGCTGAACTCCCTGGACCAGCTGGCGGCGTTGCCCGGCAACACCCGCGTATGCTGCACCCACGAGTACACCCTCTCCAACCTGAAATTTGCGCGGGCCGTGGAACCCGGCAATGCGGCATTGCTCCACTACAGCAGCCAATGTGAAGCACTGCGGGCCCGCCACAAGCCCACACTGCCATCGCGCATGGCCCTGGAGCAAGACATCAACCCCTTCCTGCGCGTGCGACAGCCTGCAGTGGCCCAGGCGGCCCATGCCTACGACGCAAAGGTGAATCAAGACGATGCCGTGGCGGTACTGGCCGCACTGCGTCAATGGAAAAACGAGTTTCGATGAAAATTTTGCACATCGCCTGCCTGGCGTGCGCGCTCTGGCTCACGGGCTGCGCCACCACCGGGCCTTCGCAGGACAGCGCGGCTGACAGCGCACCCTCCACACCCACCGGTGCACCACCCCGGACCGCACACACCCCCGTCATCCCCAACGGCCCGCTCAGGCCCATCACCGCCGCGCAGGCCTCCAGCGGCGAGGTCGCATCGCTCTCGGCCCCCGCCGACCTGTGGGACCGCATCCGCCGAGGCTTTGCCATGCCAGACCTGCAGCACGAACTGGTGCAGGACCGCGAGCAGTGGTACGCCACGCGACCCGACTACATGCAGCGCATGACCGAGCGCTCCAGCAAGTACCTTTTCCATATCGTTGAAGAGCTGGAGCGACGCGGCATGCCCACCGAGCTGGCGCTGCTGCCCTACATCGAAAGCGCGTTCAACCCGCAGGCTGTGTCCAGCGCCAAGGCGGCCGGCATGTGGCAGTTCATGCCCGCCACCGGCAACTATTTCGACCTCAAGCAGAATGCCTTCCGCGACGACCGCCGCGATGTGCTCGCATCCACGCGCGCTGCACTCGACTACCTGCAAAAGCTCTACGGCATGTTTGGCGATTGGCACTTGGCCCTGGCCGCCTACAACTGGGGCGAAGGCAGCGTAGGCCGGGCCATTGCCCGCAACCAGAAGCAGGGACTGGGCACCAGCTACACCGACCTGAACATGCCGGCCGAAACCCGCATGTATGTGCCCAAGCTGCAGGCCGTGAAGAACATCGTAGCCAACCCCGAGGCCTTCCGCACCGAGCTGCCCCTCATCGAAAACCACCCCTATTTCCAGACGGTGGACATCACCCATGACATCGACGTTGCGCTGGTGGCCACGCTGGCAGGCATTCGCGAGGAAGATTTCCGCGCGCTGAACCCGTCGTTCAACAAGCCTGTCATTCTGGCTGCCGGTACGCCACAAATCCTGCTGCCCTGGGACAACGCCAAGGTGTTCCAGCGCAACCTTGAAGCGCGCCGCGAGGGCCAGTATGCAAGCTGGACCGTGTGGTCCGTGCCCTCCACCATGACGGTCTCCGAAGCCGCCCAGCGGGCAGGCATGAGCGAGAACGACCTGCGCAGCATCAACAACATTCCTCCCCGCATGCTGATCAAGGCAGGCTCGGCGTTGATGGTCCCGCGTTCATCCGCCATCCGGCAGGACGTCTCTTCGCACCTGGCAGACAACGGCCAGGTCGCTTTCTCGCCAGAGATCGTGACCCGCCGCACAACGGTGCGAGCCCGCAAGGGTGAAACCGTGGCCAGCATTGCCCGGCGCTACAAGCTCAGCGCTGCCAGCGTGGCCGACTGGAACGACGTGCGTGCCAGTGCGGCCTTCAAGCTGGGCGAGCAGGTGGTCGTGTACCTGCCCGTGCGACAGGCCACGCAGGCGCGTGGCACGGTGGCCCGCTCCGGATCTGATAAGCGCTCGGCTGCTGCGCCTGTACGCCGAGGGGGAACCCCCTCCAAGGTCAAGCGCCGCTAAAACGCCGTTGAAACGCCGCGGGCAACGCGCAAGAAGGCGTCACCACGCGCCTCAGAACTTCAGCGAATGCATGCCCAGCAGCCCCAGAATGCCCATGATGATGAGGTACAGCGCCACGATGGTGCTGAGCAGACGGGGCATGACGAGGATGAGAATGCCCGCGATCAAAGAGACAAGCGGGCCGATGCTGAGGGTAAAAGACATGGAGCAATCCTGGTGAGGTAGATGACTGGTAGGCCGAGGCTACGGCAAACCGAACGCCGACGAATGTAAGCCATCTTCCCGACCCGGATGCCGACGCATTGCGACAATGCGCGGCATCCACTGATCAATCTGGGTCCTGCACTGCCACCGCTCTCGCGCGGTTACCCCCAAAGTGGCCCAGCGGGTATCCGGTGCGCAATCTCAGACGTTGAATTTCTGCCGCGCCTTGCGCACGAAATCGTTGGTGTAGGTGCGTGCCTGCTCCACCTTGAAATCCGCCAACTCGGGGTGCACGCGCGAGAGCACGCGCAAGGCCGTGGCTGCGCCATCGTCGGGCATCATCCCGTGGGTCGAATAGGTCTCGCGCACCCGGCTGAAGGCCGCCAGGTACAGCCCCCGGTCTCCCATCAGGTAGCCCGGAGGCACCGCCTTGACAAGGTCTGCCGGGGCAGCGGTCTGCAGCCATTTGAGGGCATGCACGATGCCGTTGGCCAGTGCCTGGGCCTGGGCGGCATGTTTTTGCAGGAAGGGCTGCGGCGCATAAAGACAGCTGGCTGGCAGGGCGCCGCCAAACATCTCCTGCGCGGCCTTGAGTGAGCGCATGTCGCCGGCAATGCGTGTGTCTGCCTTTTGCTCCAGCAGCGTCATGATCGGGTCGGCATGGCACAGCGCATGCACCTGTCCGGAACGCAGCGCATTCATCGCGGCCATGCCAGATCCCACGCCCACAAACGCCACGTCACGCGGCCCCATGCCCGCTCGGGCCAGCACCACGCTGGCCGCCAGGTGCGTGGACGACCCCACCGATGACACGCCAATGCGCCGTCCCTGCAGATCCGCCAGATCCTTGTACGCAGGCAGCGAGCGTTGCGAAACCCCCAGCGCCAGTTGAGGCGCACGCCCCATCACTACCAGCGAGCGGTAGGACTGGCCACGCACCTGCTGCCGGATGGTGTGCTCGAAGGCTCCGGCACAGACATCGGCCCCACCCTCCTGCACCGCCTGCAGGGCCAGGGCGCCGGCCGAAAAATCGCGCACCGTCACGTCCAGACCTTCCGCCTTGAAGTAGCCCAGTTGGTCGGCCAGCGCCAGCGGCAGGTGGTAGAGCACGCCCTGTCCGCCCACGGCAATGGTGACGTTGCCCAACGCTGCTGCCCCCTCTGCCTGCGCCCGCACAATGGCAGGCGCAAACACCCCGGCCGCCGACAGGGCGGAGACGGCGCCAAAGGCGCGGCGGGTGAGCAAGGGGCGGGTCATGAAAATCCGTGAGAATCAGTGGAAGCAGCAATGCTGCATTGCAACAATCGTGCCCCAGAGCCCACAAACCCGCATCAGGGGGAATCCCTGCGGGTTTCTACGTACCAGGGTTGATAGAAACTGGAGCCCGACCGGCAGCCCCCGAAAGAGTGACGCCAGCCCTTCTTCAAAGGCCGGGCTGGCAAAGATCAGCGGTAGCCGACGAACAGGATGCCGATATTGACCAAAAACGCTGCGGCCCAGACCACACTGCGCACGGTGGGCATGTCGGACACGTACATCATGATGTAGAAGATGCGTAGCATGACGTACAGCAGCGCCAACATGTCCAGCAACGTCTGCCCCGCCCCGAGCAGGTGCGCGATGATCACGGCACCGATGAAGAACGGCAAGCCTTCGAAACTGTTGGCCTGCGCCGCATTGGCGCGGGCCCGCCAGTCGGTCTGCCGAGCCATCCAGGCGCGGGGGTCACGGTTGTCAAAGCCACCGTCCTTGCGCGACTTGCCGAAGCTGCCACTCTTGGCCAGCCAGGCGCAGCCCATGGGAAGCAGGGCTGCGATCAGCACGCACCAGTAGGCCACTGTGAACCGTGCGACATGCATGGTGGTATTCATTTTTAAGCCTTTTTTGGCTCTAGCGCTTGATACACAAGCGCTAGCAGCTATTAAATTGTGAGTATTCTAGCCGCCGCAGGCACAAGTTTCGCGAACAAACACCTAGCGACGATCCACCAGCGCATGCGCAATCGTGCCCAGGTCCACGTACTCCAGCTCGCTGCCCACGGGCACGCCGCGCGCCAGCCGCGTCACGTGCAGCCCCCGGCTCCTGAGCGCCTCGGTGATCACATGGGCCGTGGCCTCGCCTTCGGCATTGAAGTTGGTCGCCAAAATGACCTCTTGCACCGTGCCATCGGTGGCCCGGTCCATGAGCTTTTGCAGGCCTATTTCCTTGGGGCCAATGCCATCGAGGGGGCTCAGCCGTCCCATCAGCACAAAGTAAAGCCCCTTGAACGCCCCCGTGCGCTCCAGCGCCGACTGATCGGCCGGTGTCTCAACCACGCACAGCCGCGTCGCATCGCGCTCAGGGTCCAGACAGGTGCTGCAGACCTCCGCCTCGGTGAACGTGTGGCAGCGCGCGCAATGCTGCACGGTGCCCACCGCGTCGCCGAGCGCCCGCGACAAGGCCAGCGCCCCCTCCCGATCATGCTGCAGCAAATGAAACGCCATGCGCTGCGCAGACTTCACCCCCACCCCCGGCAAGCGGCGCAGCGCCTGGATCAGAACGTCGAGGGAGTTGGTGGTGGACATGGACAGACTAGAGGCGATGCGCGTGACGTTGTAGGGAGCGGCGGAGCCAGGCTTCGATAAGCTCAGCCCAAACGGATGTAGGGAAGAACAACAGGTGCTCGCCCTCTGCCTTCACACCCCACCCTCAAGGGCGTAGCGAGCGGGATGAGCTGCTAGGCGGACGGAGCACAGGAACCGGAACGTACTTCCTGTACGTGAGGATTCCGAGCACCGCCCAACGACGCAGATCGCCCGCTCGGTAGCCACCCCTCAGAAAGGGAATTTCATGCCGCCGGGGAGGCCTGGCATGCCTTGGGTGAGCTTGCCCATCTTCTCCGAAGAAGTCTCTTCCGCCTTGCGCACCGCAGCATTGAACGCCGCCGCCACCAGGTCTTCCAGCATGTCCTTGTCTTCGGCCAGCAGGCTCGGGTCGATGGTGATGCGCTTGACGTCGTGCTTGCACGTCATCACCACTTTCACCAGGCCCGCGCCCGATTCACCCTCCACCTCGATGAAGGCCAGCTCGTCCTGCGCCTTCTTGAGGTTGTCCTGCATCGCCTGGGCTTGCTTCATGAGGCCTGCAAGTTGTCCTTTGTTGAACATGGTGTGATTTCCTTTGCTTTCTTTCTGGTTGATCGATTCCCACGAAGGGACAGAGATTCGGTATCCGAGATGCACGGTATTGTGCTGTGCAATGTCAGCGGCCGTCGAAACTGGCACACGCCAATCCAGTGCACTCGTGGAGCTGGCTTTGCCAGGCCACCGAGTGCGTCCCCCTCCCGCGAAGCGAGAGAGGGGGAAGGCGCCGCAGGCGACTCAGGGGGCGCTTCATCTCACGCAGGCTTGATGCTGCCCGGCACGATTCTCGCGCCATAGTCGCGCACCAGCGACTGCACATAGGGGTCGTTGTTCACAATCTCCTCAGCACGGCGCTGGCGCTCGGCAGCGGCAGCGGCATTGCGGCGGGCGGGGCTGTCGATGACGTGGCCCACCTCCACACTGATCTGGGTGGCGTGGCCCGCAGCCTCCAGCGCGGCGCGCAGGCGCTCGCGTGCAGTAGGCTGGTTCAGCGACTCACGCTCCACACGCAGCAACCAGTGCCCCCCATCGCGCGCCACCAGTTGCGACTGCAGGGCCAGTTCGCGCACCAGGGCGGTAATCGATTCTGCCGCCACCATCTGCTGCACAGTGGCATGCCAGACATCGCCCTCCTCGGTGGGCGTGTAGCGCGCCGAGACAGGCGTGGGCGCAGAAAGCGGCAACGGTTGCAGACGCTCCCCTGGTTCGGGCGATTCACGCACCGGGATTGCTACATATTCAGGAGCGCCTTGCGCTTGCTGAGGTTGCGCTGGACGCTGATTTTTTCCAAATCTCTCGGGCGTACGCACCGGCAGTGCCGTGGCGGCGGAGTTTGCAGGTGATGCAGCACCCGGCTCTTCCGAGCCTGGCCAGGGTGGTGGCTCCGCAGAGTCCACGGATTCGCCGGGTTCTGCAGAAATCTCCGGGGGCAATGCTGGCGAAGCACCTGCTGCAGGCGCTGCGGGAGGCACCGCTGGTGGCACCTGAGGAGCAGGCGCGGGCGTCGGCGCCGTTCGCGCCACGGGGGCTGGCACCACCACGGCTGCCGCTGCGGGAGCGGCAGAAACCGCAGCTGGTGGGCTGGAAGACGCCGCTTCAGCCCGCGTCAGAGTTTTTTTTTCAGCCGATTCGCCAACGCCGCCAACACCGCTTACAGGCTTGAACGCCAGCAAGCGCAGGAGCACCATGGTCAGTGCCGCGTACTCATCGGGCGCCAGACCCAGTTCACCGCGCCCGTGCAGGCACAGGCTGTAGAGCAGCTGGGTTTCGTCAGCAGGCATCAGCGCGGCAAGACGGGCCGTTTCTGCGGCCTCGGGGTCGTCGGCATCCACGGCGCCTGCCATCTGGGGCACGGCCTGGAACACCGCCATGCGCTGCAGCACGGCGCTCATTTCTTCGAGCGTAGAGGCGGCCGACAGGCCATTGAGACGCAGCGTGTCCGAGGTTTCCACCACGGTCTTGCCGTCGCCCTCGGCCAACGCGCCGATGAGGCGGAACACGTAGGAGCGGTCCACCGCGCCCAGCATCTGGCGCACGGCGGCTTCCTGCAACTGGCCGCTGCCAAAAGCGATGGCCTGGTCGGTGAGCGACAGTGCATCGCGCATGGAGCCCCGCGCGGCGCGCGACAGCAGCCGCAGGGCCTGGGGCTCGGACGATACGTTTTCCGACGCCAGCACCTGCGTGAGGTGGCTCAGGACCGTCTCGGGCGCCATGGGCCGCAGGTTGAACTGCAGACAGCGGCTCAGCACCGTCACCGGCACCTTCTGCGGGTCGGTCGTGGCCAGCACGAACTTGAGGTATTCAGGAGGCTCTTCAAGCGTCTTGAGCATGGCGTTGAACGCCGTGTTCGTGAGCATGTGCACTTCGTCGATCATGAAGACCTTGAAGCGGCCCTGCACTGGCTTGTAGACCGCCTGCTCCAGCAGGCTCTGCACCTCATCCACACCCCGGTTCGATGCAGCATCCAACTCGGTGTAATCCGGGAAGCGACCACTGTCGATATCCGTACAGGCCGAGCACACGCCGCAGGGTGTGGCGGTGATGCCGCCCTGACCGTCGGGCCCCTGGCAGTTGAGCGATTTAGCCAGAATGCGCGACACCGTCGTCTTCCCCACACCCCGCGTGCCTGTGAACAGGTAGGCATGGTGCAGGCGCTGTGTGTTGAGCGCATTGGTGAGGGCCTGCACCACATGCTCCTGCCCCACCATTTCGGTGAAATTGCGGGGGCGGTACTTGCGGGCGAGCACGAGGTAGGACATTCGGCAGATTCTACGGGCTGTGCCGAGTGTCCTTCCAGCGCCCACGGCAGCGGGGCTGTTCAGAAAAGTGCATCCGCATCCGTCGTACAATCGACGGTGACGGGCCTCCTCGCATGGTGAAGCGGCCAACCGGGTCAGGTGGGGAACCAAGCAGCCCTAACTGTGGAGTCAGTGCCGGGGGTAAGGCTCGTCAACTTCTTTTTTTGCGCTGTCGCGCAGCCCCCTCTCAGCGGCGACATCCTTTGCGATGTGCTCTTGGCTGGCGAGGCCGGGCCCTTCGCCTCAGGCGCAACCCCCCTTTCGTTCAGCGTTCTCAAGCTCCGGCAGCTTGGCGCAGCCAGTGCAGCGCGCCCAACCCCGCCACGCGGCCACTGGCCAAGCTGGCCGTGAGCAGATAGCCCCCGGTGGGCGCCTCCCAATCGAGCATTTCGCCCGCGCAGAACACGCCCGGTAAGGCATGGGCCATGAGGTGCGTGTCCAGCGCCTCAAAAGCCACACCACCGGCGGTGCTGATGGCTTCGTCGATGGGCCGTGTGGCCACGACCGTGATGGGCAGTGCCTTGATGGCGTGTGCCAGAGCCACCGGGTCGTTCATGCCGTCCTTGCCCAGGTGTTCATACAGGATGCCCGCCTTGATGCCATCGAGCCCCAGACGGCTCTTGAGGTGGCTGGACAATGAACGTGATCCGCGTGGATGGCGCACTTCCACCAGCACGCGTTCCGGCGTGTGGTCGGGCAGCAAATCCAGATGAAAAGTGGCATGGCCGTGGGCCTCGATCTCATCGCGCAGCAGGTGCGACGCGGCGTAGACCAGGCTGCCCTCGACGCCTGTCGCTGTGGCCACGAATTCACCCCTGCGGCTGAACGTGCGGCCCTGGCTGTCGGTGAAAGCCAGCGCCACCGTCTTGAAGGGCTGGCCTGCAAAACGCTCGACAAAATGGGGCGTCCAGCCCACAGCGGGAACGGGGGTGCGGCCGATCAGCTCCTGCAAGAACGCGCGGCGCGTCTCACCCGCCGGCGCATCGGCGCGAAGCACGTCAAAACCACAGTTGGAGGGCCGCAGCGGCGCCACGGCCACACCGCGCTGCGCCAGCAGCGGCACCCAGGCACCATCCGACCCCAGGCGTGCCCAGCTGCCGCCGCCCAGCGCCAACACCACCGACTTGGCGGCCACTGGCACCTCGCCCGCAGGGGCTGCAAAACGCAGGGCACCGTCGTCCGACCAGCCCAGCCAGCGGTGTCGCATGTGGAACACCACGCCCTGCCCGCGCAGGCGCTGCAACCAGGCGCGCAGCAAGGGCGCGGCCTTCATGTCGGCGGGGAACACGCGGCCGGAGGTGCCCACGAAGGTCTCTACACCCAGGCCTTGCGCCCAGGCCCGGACCTCGGGCCCGCCAAATTCCTGCAGCAAAGGTTCGAGCTGAGGCTGGCGCTCTGCATAGCGGCTGACAAACGGAGCATGGGGCTCGGAATGTGTGAGGTTGAGCCCGCCCTTGCCCGCCAGCAGAAATTTGCGCCCCACCGAAGGCATGGCGTCAAACAGATGAACGACCACCCCAGCCTGGGCCAGCACCTCGGCCGCCATCAGGCCCGCCGGGCCACCGCCGATGATGGCCACATCGCACGGCAAACTCCCCTCAGGCAGGGCAGGTGCGACGGGTGAATCGGAAGGAGAAAGGGTGTGAGACACGGGAGAACCTTGCTAAAAGTGGGGGCGTTGCGCGGGTTGGAAGCCCTGGGTGCGGGTCAAAACAAAGAGCCTTGCGCAGAATCTGCAGGCCCCGGCGCGGGGCGTGGACGCTCGGGCTTTGCCGGAGCATCCGGCGCAGCGGGGGCGAGAGTATGCCCGACGGCGGCAGGGGTAGGCCCGCCCCCTGCCCGCACCAAACGCCCATCGCCTGTGAGGAAGGCCGCGTGCACGGCCTCGCCCGGCATCAGGGCCTGCACGGCTTCTTGGTAGCGCTGCAGTTGCGTCACCAGCGCTTGCTGGCGCTGAGGCTGGGCGGCGCTTTTGTAGTCGAGCACCCACCAGCCTGCCACGGCATCATCTGCAGACAGGGCACGGCGCAGCACCAGCCGATCGATGCGCAGGCTTTGGCCCTGGTAGTGCAGCGGGGCCTCGTTGATGGCGGTCTGCACCTGCTCCGGGTCCCACGCCCAGGCGCCCTCGCCCGCCAGAATGCCCTGTGCCATGCGGGCTGCCAACTCAGCCGCTGCAGGGGCAATGTCGTGGTCGCTGGCCAGCCTTGCAATTCGCGCAGCAGGCCAGCCTTGGGTGCGCAGGTCGGCCAGCGGGGCACCGGCCACACCGGCCTGCTCCAGCAGCTGGTGCATGGCGTCGCCCTGACGTGACAGGGGGGTGGACTCGGCGTCGCCAGGCATGGCCACGGGCGTAGCACTGGTGGGATCGGCGGCTGCAGCACCCGGTTTGGTGCGGGCGCTTTGCAGGGCTGCGGGCAGGGGGGGCAGCGCGGCGATGGTGAAGGTGTCGGGGGTCGCCCCGGCTCCACCGGAAGGCGCCGGGGCCGTGCCCGCGTCCACCTCGATCACCAGTGGTGCCAGCCGGTTCCACCAGCTGCCCGGCGCCGAATTGCCGGGTTGCACGGAGGATAGCGCCAGGCAGTGTTTGGCGCGCGTCATCGCCACGTAGAGCATGTTCAACTCCTCGCGGCTGCGGGCCTGCTGCTCGGCGGCTAGCGCGGCTTGTGCGCTGGGCGGCGGGTTCGATTCGCTGGCCAGAAAAACGAAAGCCGAGGGCACGGCCTGCTCGCCAGGCCAGTCCACCAGCACGCCCATGGTCTCGGCCTTTTGCGGGCGGGTGTCGGTGTCGAGCAGCAGCACGCAGTCGGCCTCCAGCCCCTTGGCGCCGTGCACCGTCAGCAGGCGAACGGCCTGCGCATCGGCCCGGCCGGGGGCGCGCACGCCGCCCTTCTTCATGGCCCGCACAAACGCATAGGGCGTGAGGTAGCGGCCGCCGTCGTGCTGCAGCGATGCCGCCAGCAGCGCGCGCAGGTTGGCCTGCACTGCCTGGCGCTGGGTGACCGGGGCAGCAGCGGCGAAGCGGGCCAGCACGTCGCCGTGCTCGTAGATGGCATGCAGCGCATCGTGCGGAGGCAGGCCACTCACCCAGTCTTGGTATTGAATCAAAACAGGCCCCAGCGCTTTCAAATCAAGCGCAAGAAGCTCACTTTTTAATAGCAAATCAAACCAACTGCAACCCGCATGTTCCGGCTGGCGGCGCAGCACGGCCAAGGCCACCAGGGCGTCGTCGCCCAGGCTGAAAAGGGGCGACTTGAGCGCGCGGGCCAGCGACAGGTCGTGGGTGGGCGAGACCAGTACATCCAGCAGCGCCACCATGTCCTGCACCTCGGGTGCGTCGAACAGGTCGGCCTTTTCGGGCTGCACGCAGGGCAGGTGCAAGGCGCGCAGAGCGTCTTGCATGCTGGCGAGGCGGTCGCGCTTGCGGGCCAGCACCAGCACCTCTTTGGGCGGGGTACCGCAGGCAATCTGCGCAGCCACCCAGGCGGCGGCCTGGGTGCATTCGCGCATGCGCTGGGTTTCTTCGGCCTCGTGGCGGGGTTCGGTCAGGCTGTCGCGCCAGGCCAGGGGGTCGCGGCCTGCGCCTTGGCTGTCGTCGTCCGCGTCGGTGATGGCGGGCAGGCGCAGCAACTGGCCGGGGTGCTTGGATTCGGTGGTGTGATCGCGGAAACCGCTGGTCTCTTGCTGCGCCTGGGCCTGGCCCATGACGGCGTTGACCGCGGCAATCACGCCCTGTGCGTTGCGGCGCGTGTGATCGCAGCTGAGCAGGTCGCCGCGCAGCCCATCGCGCACAAACGCCTGCGCAGCGATGAACACCTGTGGTTCGGCGCGGCGAAAGCGGTAGATGCTCTGCTTGGGGTCGCCCACGATGAACACGCTGGGCGCGGCCGAACCACCGCCCGAGCCCGCATAGCCGGACAGCCACGCGTGCAGCGCCTGCCACTGCAGCGGGTTGGTGTCCTGGAACTCATCGACCAGCAAGTGGCGGATGCGCGCGTCCAGCCGCTCCTGCACCCAGCCACTGAGCACCGGGTCGGCCAGCATGACCAGGGCCGTGCGCTCCACATCGTTCATGTCCACCCAGCCGTGCTGCTGCTTGACGGCCACAAACTGCGCAATCAGGCAACGCGCCAGCCGGGCCATGCGCTGCTGGTGCTGCCAGGCGTCGTGCTGGCGGCGGGCGGTGAGCAGGCGCTGCAACTCGGGCTCGGCCTCCTGCGCGGCGGGGAACTTCTCCAGGTTCTTGGAGAGGCGGTCTTCCTTGGCCACAAACATCGCTTTGCGCAGCATGTCCAGGCGCTGGTTCAGGTCGGTGCAGGCCAGCGCCTCGATGATGGCGTCCGCCGCCTTCTGCGGGGTCTTGTTGGCCTCTGCGCCCAGGGCGCTGGCGCGGCTGCGCCAGCGTTGCAACGCGGCTTCGGTCTGCAGGGCCTCGGCGGGCTCGGCCAAGGCGGCCAGATCGGGGTACGCGAGCTGGAAGGGTGGCACCGACGCATCCACCACGCCTGCCTCGTCGGCCAGATCAAACTCCACCCGCTTGGCCAGCGCTGCCGCTAGGGCCTTGTGGGTTTGCGAGCGGCCGTGGCGGGCCACCACGGCTTCATAGTCGGCACGCAGGCTGGCGCTTTCGGCCACGGTCTGCAAGAACGGGGGCCAGACCTCGCGCACGGCCTCGGCATCGTCTTCGAGCAGCTCAAAGTGCGCGGGCAGGCCCTGTTGCTGCAGCAGCGCCAGCGGGGCTGTGCCCAGCAGCGCGGCAAACCAGCTGTGGAAAGTGCGGATTTGCACCGGGCGGCCCGCTTCGAGCAGCTGGCGGTATAGATTTTGTAGCGCCTCGCGCTTGTCCAGTGCGCCTTGGGGGCTGATTCCGCGTGCAATCAGCTCGGCCGTAAGCTCTTCCAGCGGCTTGTGGCTGAACTGCTCCAACCATTCTTGCAGGCGCTGGCGCATTTCGCCCGCCGCCTTTTTGGTGAAGGTGATGGCCAGGATCTCGTGCGGCGCGCAGCCGTCGAGCAGCGCTCGCAGCATGCGCGAGACCAGCATCCAGGTCTTGCCCGCCCCCGCGCAGGCCTCCACCGCCACGCTGCGTGCGGGGTCGCAGGCAATGGCATAGAAGGCCTCGCGCGAGACGGGGCGGCCGTTGTGTTCGTAGGCGGCCTGGGTGGGTTGTGGAATGCTGACGGTCATGGCGTCTCTTGCGCGGGCAACGCCTGTTCAGCGTCCGCCCAGTAGTCTTTCCGGCACAGGCCGCGCACGGCGCAGAACTCGCACACCGAGCCCTCGCCCAGCGCGGGCAGCGGCGCACCGGCGGCGATGCGGACCATGTCGTGCTGAATGCCTTCGATCAGCACATCGCGCAGGTGCACCACTTCGTCCTGTTCGTGCATTTGCGTCTCGCCGCGCTCGCCCACGTTGACGTAGGCAGCGCGCAGGGTGTCGTGGCTCAGCAGGGCGGCGTAGAAGGCCAGTTGCGTGTCCTCCGCTCCGCTCTTGATGCGCTGGCGGGTCACGCTGTCGCTTTCGGTTTTGTAGTCAATCACCAGCACCGTGGGCTCGCCGGTAGACGAGACACCATCGATGCGGTCGAGGGTGCCGACCAGCTCCAGATCGCCCAGCGGCTGGCGCGCCTTGACCTCGGCCTGGCGGAAGGTGGCGCCCTGCTGCTCGTGCCCTGCCAGCCATTGCAGGTAGCCGTCGCGCAGTTGCGCCCAGCCTGCGGCAAAGGGTAGAAAGTCTCCGTCTTGCAACCGCTGTTCGCGGGTGACAGCCTCGGCGGCGGCGTCCATGCGGGTGCGGCGCTCGGCCGGGTGGTCGGTGGGCTCAGCCAGCAACGCCTCGTGAAAGTGTTGCAGCACGGCGTGCAGCCAGTTGCCAAAGTCGCGCTTGTCCACTTCGGCATCCAGTTCCTCGGCCTCGCGCAGACCCAGCTCGCGCTGTGCAAAGAAGCGGTACGGACAATGGCGCAGGTCGGAATACGCGGTGGACGACAGGTGCGCCACCGGCAACGCCTGGCCCACGGGCTGGGGACGCAGTGTGGGGGTGGCGGCCACTGCACGGGCCGCACGGTCGTCCGTGCCGGGTGTAGCGGCGCCATCCAGTTGCAGGGCCAGCACCAGGGCGCTGGCCAGCAGGGGCTCGCCGCCCTCATCGCCGGTGCGCCACAGCACGTCCACCACGGGTATGCGCAGGGCGTGGGCCCAGGCGGCCCGCTGGGCGGCCTCCAGCGACTGGCGTGTGGGCAGGCCCCAGGCCTCGCGCTGGGCCTGCGACCAGTCGCCCGCAGGCTCCGGTGCGGCTTGCAGACGCTTTTCATCGCAGCCCGGCAGCACCGCGGCGGCAAAGGGACGGGCCAGCAGTTGCGGCAGGGGCACCACCACCACGGGCGCATCGGCGGCCTGCGCGGCCACGTAGCGCCCGGCTTCGAGCACGTCCTTGGCCCATCGGGTGAATTCGGCCAGCGTCATGCGCCGGCCCGCGCTGTCACCCCAGGCGTCCGGCTCGGCCTGCTGGCCGTCTTGCAGGCGAAGGGCAACCAGCACACGCATGCCGGCCGGGTCGGCCGAGAGTCCTTGCCACTGGCCCGCCTGCTCCAGCACGGCGCGCAGGGCGGGCAGCCACTGCGCCAGCGGGCGAGCGGTGCGCAGGGTGTCGCGCCAGACCTCCACGGTGGCCACGGTGCGGGCCAGGTGGGGCTGCGCACTCAGATCCCGCGCGGTGGCGGCGCTCCAGTGCTGCACCACGCCCTTGCGCAGCCATTGCTCCAGCCGATTCACCTCGCCCGGCATCAGCGCAGGGGTGTGCTTGATCCAGTCCAGCACCTCGTTGGATGATGCGTTCCACGCCGCAGCCTTCAGCGTGGCCATGACCCGCGAAGCGGCGCGTGTGGTCGAGAGAATCCAGCCACTTTCATCGCGCACCAGCACGCCGCTGCTGTCCAGGTGAGCGAGCACGCGGCGGATCAGTGCGCGGTCGGTGGCGGCCAGCGCGACGGGCACCCGGCCATCTCGCACATGGGCCAGCACGCAGGCTGCGGCGCGGTGGGCTTCGTCTTCGGCATCGGTGGCGGCATGCAGAGAGCGTTTTGGCGGCGCGGGAGCTTCATCGACCAATGCTGGCAGCGCAACACAAGCCCCCTGCTCGCCCCAATGGGCCAGCAGGGCCTGGGGGAGCGCGTCGGACTGAAAGCCTTCGAGCACCACCAGCGCATCCACCGCCGCACGCACACCGGGCTCAAACAGTACATCGGTGGCGTGGCGTGAGGCCAGCACCCATTCCAGCGCCAGGCGCGCCACCAGGGCCTCGTAATGCAGGCTGCTGCCTTCATCGGCGGTGGCCAGCAGTTTGCGGGCCTCGTCGCCCCAGGCGGCGCGCTGCGCGGGGGGCACAGCGGCCACGGCGGGTGCCAGTTGTGCGGCGGCTTCTTGCAGGGGCGTGGCCAGCATCTCGCGCTGGGCGCCCTGCCCCACACGGTCGAGCAAGGCGCGGGCCGTGAGGGTGTCACGCGCCACGTCGCCCGCAAAGTCGTCAGCCGAAGGCTCAAACACCTGCAACTGGCGGGCCCAGTTGCGGGTGGTTTCAAAGCGCGGCGCAAAGCCTTGCGGAAACTGCAGCGCCCAATGGCGCTGGGCCCAGGGCATGAGCTGGGCGTAAGGCACCAGCACCACGGTGCGCGCCAAATGGGCGCCATGGGCCTGGGCATGTGCGGCCACCTGGGCCAGAGCACGTTGCCACAAGGCGGTGCTGGCGACAGCAAACCCACTGGTTTGATCGCTTTTCGCTATGACTGTCATAGCGTCGCAAGGCCCGGCCACACCGGTGAACGTGGGATTGGTTTCTGTCACAATGCCCAGACTTTAAACGTACACCGGTCACAACCCGCTCAAAATCAAGGAATCCGCCATGGCCAGCGAACTCATCAAACATGTCTCTGACGCCAGCTTTGAAGCCGACGTGCTGCAACCCGGCTCCGCCGTGCTGGTGGACTACTGGGCCGAATGGTGCGGCCCCTGCAAAATGATTGCCCCGATCCTGGACGAAGTTGCAGGCACCTACCAGGGCAAGCTGCAGATCGCCAAGATGAATGTGGACGAAAACCGCGAGATCCCCGCCAAGTTCGGCATTCGCGGCATTCCCACACTGATGCTGTTCAAGGACGGCCAGCTGGCCGCCACCAAGGTCGGCGCCATGAGCAAGGCGCAACTGACCGCCTTCATCGACCAGCAACTGGCCTGATCCGCCCCCAACCCCGCGCCTGCCCATGCACGCGGGGTTGTTTGTTTTCACGACACCACTTGCAGCGCCAGACACAGACCGAATTCGGATCCCGTGAATCTCCCGCTTTTTTTCCTGTCATAATTCCTTCAGATCACCGGCCTGCACGCATTGGCAGCCGGACCGAGATCCCCGGCGAGCCAGACCTGCAAACAGCAGCCCATCTGGCACCAGCCCTCCTCCCCCAAGATTCATACCAGCTCCGCCAAGGAGTCATTCCATGCACTTAAACGAACTCAAGGCACTGCACGTGTCTGAAGTCCTGAAGCAAGCCGAAGAACTCGAAATCGAAAATACCGGCCGCATGCGCAAGCAGGAGCTGATGTTTGCGATCATCAAGAAGCGGGCCAAGACCGGGGAACAAATCATTGCCGATGGCGTGCTGGAAATTTTGCCCGACGGTTTCGGCTTCCTGCGCAGCCCCGACACGAGCTTCACGGCCAGCACGGACGACATCTACATCAGCCCGAGCCAGGTGCGCCGTTTCAATCTGCACACCGGCGACATGATCGAAGGTGAAGTCCGCACACCCAAAGACGGTGAGCGCTACTTCGCCCTGAACAAGCTCGACTCCGTCAACGGCGGCCCGCCGGAGCAGAACAAGCACAAGGTGATGTTCGAGAACCTGACGCCCCTGTTCCCCAAGGAACAGATGAAGCTGGAGCGCGACTTCAAGGGCGAAGAAAACATCACAGGCCGCATCATCGACATCATTGCGCCCATCGGCCGTGGCCAGCGCGCGCTGATCGTCGCCCCGCCCAAGAGCGGCAAGACGGTGATGATGCAGCACATCGCCCACGCCATCACGGCCAACAACCCCGACGTGCACCTGATGGTGCTGCTGGTGGACGAGCGCCCTGAAGAAGTGACCGAAATGCAGCGCACGGTGAAGGGCGAGATCATCGCCTCCACCTTCGACGAGCCCGCCGCCCGCCACGTGCACGTGGCCGAGATGGTGATCGAGCGCGCCAAGCGCCTGGTCGAGCTGAAGAAGGACGTGGTCATCCTGCTGGACTCCATCACCCGCCTGGCGCGCGCCTACAACAACGTCGTGCCCTCCAGCGGCAAGGTGCTTTCGGGCGGTGTGGACGCCGCCGCACTGCAGCGCCCCAAGCGCTTCTTCGGCGCCGCGCGCAAGGTCGAAGAAGGTGGCTCGCTCACCATCATCGCCACCGCGTTGGTCGACACCGGCAGCCGCATGGACGAAGTGATCTTTGAAGAGTTCAAGGGCACGGGCAACTGCGAAATCCACCTGAACCGCCGCCTGTACGAAAAGCGCGTGTTCCCCGCCATCGAGCTCAACAAGAGCGGCACGCGCCGCGAAGAGCTGCTGCTGGCGCCCGAGATCCTTCAAAAGACCCGCATCCTGCGCCAGTTCATGTACAACATGGACGAGATCGAGTCGATGGAGCTGATGATCAAGAACATGAAGGCCACCAAGACCAATGTGGACTTCTTTGACATGATGCGAAGAGGAGGGTGACAACCCTCTGAGGCGCTTTCGCGCCTTCCCCCTTCTCTCGAATTGCTGCGCAATTCAGGAAGGGAGACACCGCCAGCGCGGCGGGGCGGCCCTTGCGCGGCGGTTCTGGCCAAGGCCTTGCCAGTTTCAGCCGTTACGGGCCGTCGCGAAAATGCCATCAAACCGCCTGTGCAATAATAGAGGGCTTTTTCTGCGGAAAGTACGTTGGATGTTCCACGGCGCAAAGGTTGCTCCGGGTTCAGCGCGGCTCCCGCACTTGACAAGGATTGATCATGAAAGAAGGCATTCACCCCAACTACCGCGAAGTCCTGTTCTCGGACCTGTCCAACGGCTTCAAGTTCGTGACCCGTTCGTGCGTGAACACGAAGGAAATGGAAACGTTCGAAGGCAAGGAATACCCGCTGTTCAAGCTGGATACGTCCTCTGAATCGCACCCCTTCTACACCGGTACGCAAAAGTCGGTGGACAACATGGGTGGCCGCGTGGAGCGCTTCCGCAACCGTTTCGGCAAGACCGCAGCGAAGTAATTCGCGCTTGCGTTCCCGCCAAAAAGGCAGCCCGGGCAACCGGGCTGCCTTTTTCCGTTGGTTTTGCCCTTATTCTCGGTGGCTTCGCTTTGCCGCCCTCTGACGCGTGAATCCACCGACCCCCGCCATCGTTACCCAGAACGCTGTCAGCCCCCTGCCACGCTGGGCACTGGTACTGCTGTGTATTGCCTATGTCGTGCCCGGCTTCGTCGGGCGCGACCCGTGGAAAAGTGCGGATGTCACGGCGTTTGGCTACATGCTGGAGCTGGCCCACGGGCACACGCCCTGGCTGAGCCCCCTGCTGGGCGGCATGCCCCCGGAAACCGAAGGACTGCTGCCGTACTGGCTGGGCGCTTGGGCAATTCAGCTAGCGCCCCAGTGGGTTTCTGCCGAGATGGCGGTGCGCCTACCCTTCGCACTCCTGCTGGTCATCACCCTCATTGCCACGTGGTACGCCGTCTACTACCTCGCCCGCAGCCCCGGCGCCCAGCCTGTGGCCTTTGCCTTTGGGGGCGAAGCCAATCCACCCGACTACGCCCGCGCCATTGCCGATGGCGGGTTGCTGGCCCTGATTGCCTGCCTGGGCCTCGCGCAGCTCTCGCATGAGGTCACCAGCTATCTGGTGCAGCTCAGTTGCACGGCGCTGATCTTTTTTGCGGTTGCAGCCATGCCCCACCGCACCGTAGCCCCTGCCGTGGCGCTGGCCACAGGCATGGTGGGGCTCACGCTGGCAGGCGCGCCGGCGCTTGCAGCATTGCTGGGACTGGGCAGCATGGTGGTGGTGGTGTATGCGCCAGGCAGCCAGACAGACCATCGCCTGCGCTGGGCCCTGGCCCTCGGGGCAATCACGTTGGCAGCGGCGCTGATCGCCTGGGGGCTCGATCTCTGGCGCTGGCGAATTGTGGATTCCGGCTCAGGCGGCAAAGAGTGGCAGAGCCTGGCGCGGCTGCTGCTGTGGTTTGGATGGCCCGCCTGGCCCCTGGCCCTGTGGACGCTATGGCGCTGGCGCAAGCAGATCATCAGCCGCCAGGGGCACAGGCACCTGCTGCTCCCGCTGTGGTTCTCGGCAGTCTCCATTGCCGCCACCATCACCACCCAACCTGCAGACAGGGCCCTCCTGCTCGGTCTGCCGGCCCTGGCGGCACTGGCAGCGTTTGCACTGCCCACGCTGCGGCGCAGTGTGGGGGCGCTGATCGACTGGTTCACGCTGCTGTTCTTCACCGTTTCAGCGCTGGCGATCTGGGTGATCTGGATTGCCATGCAAACGGGCGTTCCCGCCAAGCCTGCAGCCAATGTGGCCAAGCTGGCCCCTGGTTTTGTGCCGCAGTTTTCCGCACTGGCGCTTGTCGTGGCCCTGGCTGCCACCGTGGGCTGGTGCAGCCTGGTGTGGTGGCGCGCCGCGCGCAACCGGGCGCCCATCTGGAAGAGCCTGGTGCTGCCAGCCAGCGGCGCTGCGCTGGGCTGGCTGCTGCTGATGACTTTGTGGTTGCCGCTACTGGACTACGCCCGCAGCTATCGCCCCCAGGTTCGCAGTGTGATGGCCGCACTGGGCCCATCCCCGGGCTGTGTGCAGACGGTAGGGTTGAACCGTGCCCAGGTGACGGCTCTGCAGTACCACGGTGGCCTATCGCTGCAGAGGGCGGGCCTGCAGGACGAGTGCGACTGGCTGGTGGCTGACATCGCCTCCTGGCCTCCGTCCGAGCGCATGGTGAATGTGGCGCGCTGGGAAGCCCGGGCCACCATTCCACGCCCCACTGACAAGAACGATCACCTCCTGGTGTTTCACCGTGCGGGGCCTGCACGCTGATGCCCGAATGATGCCGGAGTAATGTCGGAGCTTTCGACCATCTCGCGCCACGCCATCACGGTGCTGGCCGGGCAACTGGCGGTGATGGCGTTTGGCGTGACAGACACCATCGTCGCCGGGCGCCATGGAGAAGCCTCGCTGGCGGCACTCTCGGTGGGCAGCGCCATCTTCATCAGCGTGTATGTGGCGCTGATTGGCGTGCTGCAGGCGCTGCTTCCGGTGTGGGCCGAGTTGCGCGGCGCCCGGCAGACCGACGGCCTGGGCCGGTCTCTGCGGCAGTCGCTGTACCTGTGCGGCGCGGCCTCACTGGTGGGCATGGCCATCCTGCTGTCCCCCGCCCCCCTGCTGCGCTGGACCGAGGTGCCGCCAGCCCTGCGCACCGAGGTGGAGAGTTACCTGGCCGTGCTGGCCCTGGCACTGCCGCCTGCCCTGCTTTTTCGCATCTACAGCACCTTGAACCAGGCCCTGGGCCGCCCCAAGCTGGTGACCTGGCTGCAGGTGGGCTCGCTGTTCATCAAGCTGCCACTGTCGATCTGGTTCACCTTTGGCGGCGCAGGGCTGCCTGCGCAAGGCGTGGTGGGATGCGCGTGGGCCACCCTGGTGGTCAACGGCAGCATGCTTGCGCTGGCCATCTGGCTGCTGCGCACGCAGGACATCTATGAACCCCTGCGCATCTGGCGCCGTATGGAGCCCCCGCACTGGCCCACCATTGCGGGCTTTGCCCGCCTGGGCATCCCGGCCGGGCTGGCTGTGATGGTGGAGGTGACGTCGTTCACGCTGATGGCGTTGTTCATTGCACGCCAGGGCACCACCGCATCGGCGGCGCACCAGATCGCGGCCAATGTGGCGGCTGTGCTCTACATGGTGCCGCTGTCGCTGGCCATCGCCACCAGCGCCCGCCTCAGCTACTGGCTGGGCACTGGCGATCCAGCACGCGCGCGCAAGGTGGTTTTTATAGGTTTTAGGCTTTCAGCGCTTATTGGTATTGCGCTAGCAGCTATATTATTAATAGCAAAAAATCAGATTGGCGGTTTGTATTCCACCAACACCGGCGTGGTGGCCCTGACGGGCGGGGTCATCGTGTGGGTGGCTGCGTACCACGCAGCCGATGCACTGCAGACGCTGTGCGTGTTTGTCTTGCGCTGCTACCGCATCACCGTGGCGCCGCTGGTGGTGTATTGCGTGTTGCTGTGGGGTGCGGGTTTGGGGGGCGGCTACCTGCTGGCCTACCGGGGCCTGGGGCCTTGGGCAGCGGAGCCATCGCCCACACCTTTCTGGGCCGCAAGCGCTGCGGCGCTGTGGTTCACTGCCGCGCTGTTCCTGGCCATGCTGTGGCGTGCGGTCAGACCGGCAGCGAAAACCCACGCAACCGGTTCGCGGGGAAGGTGACCGAGAACACCGAGCCCTTGCCCAGCGTGCTGGCAATGTCCAGCGTGGCCCCGTGCCGCTGCAGCACATGCTTGACGATGGCTAGCCCCAGGCCGGTGCCACCGGTCTCGCGGGAGCGGCTGCGGTCCACGCGGTAAAAACGCTCTGTCAAACGCGGAATGTGTTCGGGTGCGATTCCCGGGCCTGTGTCCTGCACCGAGAAAACTGCGCAGCCATCTTCCATGCGGTGCCACGCCACCGTGATCACCCCACCCGCAGGCGTGTAGCGCACAGCATTGCTGATGAGGTTCGACAATGCGCTTTGCAACTCGGTGGGCACGCCTGCAATGTCGCCCTCGGCATGCAACGCGTCCTTCGACGGAAACACCATGACATGCTGGCGCGGCTGGTTTTGCGAGAGCACGGCCGACAGCGCACGCCCCTCCTCCTCGCACCGCTGCATGAGCGCCTGCACGGGCGTCCACTCCGCCATGCCCGGTGGCGGACTGCCCTCCAGGCGCGACAGGGTCAAAAGGTCTTGCACCACACTTTGCATGCGCAGCGCCTGCTGGGCCATCATGCCCAGGTAGCGCGAGCGCTCGTCGGCACTCAGGGGCAAGGTCTGCAGCGTTTCGACAAAACCGGTCAGCACCGTCAGGGGCGTGCGGATCTCATGGGACACGTTCGCCACGAAGTCGCGCCGCATGGCCTCGGCCTGCTCCAGCGCCGTGACATCGCGCGACAGCAGCAGGGTGCGCCCGTCGCCATAGGGGTGCAGATGCACCGAGATGCGCACCGGCCGCGATGGCGTGCTGAAGCGCCCCTCCAGTACCACATCGTGGCTGAAATCCTGGGCGGCATAGTAGGCCGTGAACTCGGGATCGCGCACCAGGTTGCCGATCGACTGCATCACATCGCGCTGGGCGTCAAAGCCGAACTGGCTGGCGGCCATCTGGTTGCACCACTCGATGCGGCCTTGCGCATCCAGCAGCACCACCCCATTGGGCGTGGCCTGCAGCGCGGCCAGGATCTCCTGCAGCCGGTCCTGGCTGTCGCGGATCTGGGTCTCCTGTCTGCGCAAAAGGCGCCGCGCACGGTCTGCCGCCTCACCCCAGATGCCGCGCATGGCCGGGACTTCGGACAGGTCACCCGTGCGCAGCCAGCGCAGCACACGCGCGCCACGCAGCAGATCCCAGACAAACCAGGCCCACGCCGCCAGGGCGGCGCCCAGAGCTGCGCCCCAGGGACCACCCTGCCACCATCCCAGCCCGCCACCCGCTATCTGCCAGAGCAGGAAATACGAAATACGCCACAGCATGCGGTCAGCAACGCCTTCTCAGAAAAACAGGGGCGCATCCTGTGCGCCCCATCGACAACATCAGGCCCGCGCCCTCAGCACCTGTTCACTCTATCGCTGAAGATCATCACCAGGCTCTCAGGCCTGCAACTGCACCTGGGGCTGGGCGGTGAGCCGGTAGCCCGCGCCACGCACGGTTTCCACCATCACGGAGGCGGCGCCCAGGGCTTCGCGCAGCCGCTTGACGTGCACATCCACTGTGCGCTCCTCGATGAAAACATGGTCACCCCACACCTTGTCGAGCAATTGCGAGCGGCTGTGTACACGTTCGGCGTGTTTCATGAGAAAGTGCAGCAGCTTGAACTCGGTGGGGCCCACCTTGAGCGGCTGCCCCTGGAAGGTCACGCGGTAGGTCCCGGCGTCGAGCACCAGCTCGCCAATGGTCACGCTGTCGCTGACCTGCTCGGGAGCACGACGGCGCAGCACGGCACGGATCCGCGCCAGCAGCTCCTGCGTGGAGAACGGCTTGGTGATGTAGTCGTCGGCACCCGCATCGAGCCCAGCGATCTTGTCAGGTTCATCGCCCCGGGCCGTCAACATCAGGATCGGGATCGGCTTGGTGCGGCTGTCCGCACGCCACTTGCGTGCCAGCGACAAGCCGCTTTGCCCCGGCAGCATCCAGTCGAGCAGGATGACATCCGGCAGCACGGCATCCAGCTCGCGCTGGGCCGAGTCACCGTCTTCCGCCCAAAAGGGCTGGAATCCGTTGTGGCGTAGATTGACTGCAATCAACTCGGCAATCGCAGGTTCGTCCTCAACGATGAGGACGCGTGGGAGCTTTCTCATAGTTTTGCCAAAGCTCTTTTTTTACAGAACGGCTGACTCGATCTCATCGAGGGCAGTGTGGCGCACATCCTTGCCCTTGACCAGATAGATGATCAACTCAGCCACGTTCTTGGAATGGTCGCCGATGCGCTCAATCGCCTTGGCCAGGAACAGCAGGTCCAGGCTGGGGGAGATGGTGCGCGGGTCTTCCATCATGTAGGTGATGAGCTTGCGCACGAATCCATCGAATTCCTTATCGATCAGGTCGTCTTCCTTGAGGATGGCCACCGCCGCCTTGACGTCCAGGCGCGCAAAAGCATCCAGCGTCTTGCGCAGCAGGCCCGACGCCAGCTCGGCTGCCGTGCGCAGGTCGCTCGACGGCAGCGAGCGAGGTGCACCACTCTCGATGATGGAGCGCACCATACGGGCCATCTTGTTGGCCTCATCACCCATGCGTTCGAGGTTGGCTGTGGCCTTGGAGAAGGCCAGCAGCAGGCGCAGGTCGCGCGCCGTCGGCTGACGGCGGGCGATGATGGACGACAGCTCCTGGTCGATCTCGACTTCCATCGCATTGATACGGGTTTCCATCGAGGCCACGGTCTCCACGGCCTCCAGGCTGAACTGCGACAGGGCGTATACCGCCTGGCGAATCTGCGATTCCACCAGGCCACCCATCTCCATCACACGGGCGGAGACGCTGTTGAGTTCGCTGTCGAACTGGGACGAAAGGTGTTTATCGGGCATCTGCTGTCTCCTTAGCCGAAACGGCCGGTGATGTAGTCTTCGGTTTCCTTGCGCTCGGGCTTGAAGAAGATCTGCTCGGTGGCACCGAACTCGATCATTTCGCCCAGGTACATGTAGGCCGTGTAGTCGCTGCAGCGGGCAGCCTGCTGCATGTTGTGCGTCACGATGGCAATCGTATAGTCGTGCTTGAGTTCGTCGATCAGCTCTTCGATCTTGGCAGTGGACAGCGGGTCCAGCGCCGAGGTGGGTTCGTCAAGCAGCAGCACAGAAGGCTTGACCGCCACGCTGCGTGCAATGCACAGGCGCTGCTGCTGTCCGCCGGAGAGCGACAAACCGCTTTGGTGCAGCTTGTCCTTCACCTCGGTCCACAAGGCGGCCTTGGAGAGCGCCCATTCCACGCGGTCGTCCATCTCGCTTTTGCTCAGGCTTTCGTAGAGCTTCACACCGAAGGCGATGTTGTCGTAGATGGACATGGGAAACGGCGTGGGTTTCTGGAACACCATGCCGATGCGGGCGCGCAGCAGGTTGATGTCCTGCTTGGGGTCCAGGATGTCCTGACCGTAGAAGTTGATGGTGCCTTCGGCACGCTGGCCCGGGTACAGGCTGTACATGCGATTCAAAGTCCGCAGCAGGGTGGACTTGCCACAGCCCGAGGGGCCAATGAAAGCAGTCACCTTGTGCTCGGCAATGTTGAGGCTGACGTTGCGCAGCCCCTGAAACTTGCCATAGAAGAAGCTGAGGTTGCGAAGTTCCAGCGCATTCTTGCTGGGGGTGACGGTAGCGGTGGCGTTCATTGTCAAATCCTGAAAATGGAGGCTGTCTGGGTGGTGTCTGCGTAATGGGCCGACAGGTCAGGCACGGCTCTTCTCGCGCAGGAAAACCCGCGCCACGATGTTGAGGATCAACACCGACAACGTGATGAGCAACGCCCCACCCCAGGCCAGGCGCACCCAGTTTTCGTAAGGGCTCAGGGCAAACTGGAAGATCACCACCGGCAGGTTGGCCATGGGGGCATTCATGTTGGTGCTGAAGAACTGGTTGTTGAGCGCCGTGAACAACAGCGGCGCAGTCTCGCCACTGATGCGGGCCACAGCCAGCAGCAAGCCCGTCATCACCCCACTGCGCGCAGCACGCAGGGTGACCATGGTGGACACTTTCCAGCGTGGTGCACCCAGTGCAAAAGCAGCCTCGCGCAGACTGCCGGGCACCAGGCGCAGCATGTTCTCGGTGGTACGGACCACCACCGGCACGGCGATCAGCGACAAGGCCAGGCTACCGGCCCAACCAGAGAAGTTGCCTACCGTCGCCACGGCAATGGCATAGACGAACAGGCCCAGAACGATGGAGGGCGCGGACAACATGATGTCGGTCACAAAGCGGGTGAGTTCGGCCGTCTTGCTCTGGTCGCCGTATTCCGCCAGGTAGACGCCAGCCAGTACACCAATCGGTGTGGATACCAGCACGGTAAAACCCACCATCATGAGGCTACCGACGATGGCATTGGCCAGCCCACCGCCTTCCGATCCGGGTGCCGGCGTGGACTGGGTGAACATGTTCCAGTCCAGCGCAGCAAAGCCGTTGGACAGCAGAACGCTCAGGATCCAGAGCAGCACGAACAGACCCAGCACCATCGCCCCCAGGGAAAGGGTTAGCCCGATGGCGTTGGAGCGCTGGCGCTTTTTGTAGAGTTGTTGGTTGAATTCCATGGAGCTTGTCTCAAAAGAGGTTCATGGTCAGGGCATGAGGACTCAAAGGCCCTTGGCCTTTTCAGCACGCAGCATCAGGATCTTGGCGGCCGAAAGCACCACGAAGGTGATCACGAACAGCAGGAAACCCAGCGCGAACAACGTGGAAAGATGGAAGTCAGCCGCCTCGCCGAACTCGTTGGCCAGCGTAGAGGCAATCGAGGTTCCCGGCGAAAAGAGGGATGTCGGCATGCGGTTGGCGTTGCCGATCACAAAGGTCACAGCCATGGTCTCCCCCAGAGCGCGACCCAGGCCCAGCATGATTCCGCCTATAACGCCCTTCTGGGTGTAAGGCAGCACCACGCGGCGCACCACTTCCCAGGTCGTGCAGCCCAGGCCATAGGCAGACTCGCGCAGGATGGGCGGAACAATCTCGAACACGTCGCGCATCACTGCCGCCACAAACGGCAGCACCATGAACGCGAGCACGATACCGGCCGCCAGGATGCCAAAGCCGTTGGTGCTGCCGCCAAACAGAAAGCCCACCAGCGGCATGGAGCCCAGCAGCTTTTGTACCGGCATCTGGAAGTAATCGGCAAACAGCGGGGCAAATACGAACAGACCGAACATGCCGTAGATGATCGAGGGGACGGCCGCCAACAGCTCCACTGCGGTGCCCAGGGGGCGCCGCAGCCAGACCGGGCAGGTTTCCGTCAGAAAAAGGGCAATGCCAAAAGCCAGAGGCACCGCAATCAGCAGCGCAATGCCAGCACTGGCCAGGGTGCCGACGATGGCAATCGCAGCACCGAATTCTTCATTGATGATGTCCCATTCCACGCGCCAGATGAACTGGACACCGAACTTATGGAACGTCGGCCAAGCGTAGATAAACAGAGAGACGATGATCCCCAGCAGCGCCGCCAGCACCAGCAGCGAAAGACTTTGGGTCAACCGATGAAAAAAGATGTCCTGAAGACGCTGCCGCCTGGCAATCGATACCATCGACTCCGTAGGGGCGTCCGTCTTTTTGGCGGACCCGGGTTGCGAACTCATGGTGGTTCCCACGCTCATGTTGACTCCCATCTGGCTTCTGGAGATCCCCACAAACCAGCACCCATCGGCCAGCCAAGGCGGCCGATGGGGGGTATTCTGGGGCAGACTGACTTACTTCTTGATCTGCGACCAGACTTTGGAACGGATCTCGGCGGTCAGGCTGTCAGGCAGCGGCACATAGTCCAGCTCCGTGGCCATGCCTTTGCCATTCTTGAACGCCCAATCAAAGAACTTCAGAACTTCAGCCGACTGCGCCTTGTCCGCAGGGTCCTTGTACATCAGGATGAACGAGGCTGTGCTGACAGGCCAGCTTTCTGCACCCTTGGCATTGACCATCGAGATGCCCATGCCAGGAACGCTGAACCAATCAGCGCTGGCTGCGGCTGCGGCAAAGGTCTTGTCATCAGGGCTCACGTACTTGCCGTCAGCGTTTTGCAGCTGAAGGAAGTTCATGTTGTTCTTCTTGACGTAGGCGTATTCCACATAACCTACAGCACCCTTCACGCGGGTCACGTTGGCGGCCACGCCTTCATTGCCCTTGCCACCCACCGACGACGCAGCAGGCCACTTCACGGCAGCGCCCTTGCCCACGGAGTCTGCCCATTCCTTGCTGACAGCAGACAGGTAGTCGGTCCAGTTGAACGTGGTGCCCGAACCATCAGCGCGGTGAACCACGGTGATGTTTTGGTCCGGCAAGGTCTTGCCCGGGTTCAGTGCGGCCAGCTTGGCGTCATTCCACTTGGCGATCTTGCCCAAGAAGATTTCTGCCAGCACAGGGCCGGTCACGCGCAGCTCGCCCGGCTTGAAGCCCTCGAGGTTCACCACCGGCACCGTGCCACCAATGATTGCAGGGAACTGCACCATGCCGTCCTTCTCGAGATCAGCGCCGGATACTGGAGCATCGGATGCACCAAAGGCCACGGTCTTGGCGCGAATCTGGCGGATGCCGCCGGAAGAGCCGATGGACTGATAGTTCAGCCCCGTGCCCGTTTCCTTTTTGTAGGCTTCAGCCCACTTGGCGTACATGGGGAACGGGAAGGTTGCGCCAGCGCCGGTGATGTCCGCCGCAAAAGCACTGCCTACAGCCATGGAGGCCAGTGCTACAGCGACGGTTTTGAGAAATGTGCGTTTCATTATTCAGTACCTTTTGGCTAGGGTTGACAGGAACAGGCTGAACTCTAGGGCCCACAGATGACAATTCAGTGACACAAACCGTCCTCATCCCAGCAACTGCCACATATACATCCCGTCCCATCCAGCACCAGCAACGCCGTCATTGATTTGTCATACAAGCCGCAGACACTGGCGAAGATCACATTCTTACGATCAGCCCACCCGCCATCCCGGTGGCAATGCGCGTTGCGCGGGTGCTCCAGACGCTCGCGGTACCATGCCGAACGAAGCTCCAATCAGAAAAACATGCAGAACGGCACACGCCTCGCCGCAGTCGACCTCGGCTCCAACAGTTTTCGCCTTGAAATCGGGCGTTATGAGTTCGGTCATATCCAGAGGGTGGAATACCTCAAGGAGACCGTGCGCCAGGGCAATGGCCTGGACGAAGACCGCAATCTGACCCGAGACGCCATGGAGCGCGGCTGGGCCTGCCTGGCGCGATTTGGAGAGCGCTTGGCTGGATTTCCGCGCTCGCAGGTTCGCGCCGTGGCCACCCAGACCCTGCGCGAAGCACGCAACCGGGAAGAGTTTCTGTCACGCGGGAGCGAAGTGCTTGGCTATCCCATCGACGTCGTCTCCGGCCCCGAAGAAGCGAGGCTGATCTACCAGGGCGTCGCCCGCCTGCTCCCGCAGTCCGACGAGCGCCGCCTGGTGGTGGACATCGGGGGGCGCTCCACCGAACTCATTTTGGGCCAGCAATTCACGCCCCACGCCGTGGCCTCGTACCGCGTGGGCAGCGTAGCGTGGTCGCAGCGCTACTTTGCCAATGGCGAGTTCACCACGCAGGCGTTCCTGGCTGCCGAAATTGCAGCCAAGGCCGTGCTGGACGAAGCGCTGGAAACCTTCCAGCCAGATGCCTGGGAGGTGGCCTACGGATCATCCGGCACAGCCGGCGCCGTTGGCGACGTGCTTGCAGCTGCGGGAGGCCCCCAAGGCGTCATCACCCGCGAAGGCCTCGACTGGCTGCACGAACGCCTGCTGCGCGCCCAGTCTGCGGATCGCATCCGCCTGGAAGGCCTCAAGGAAGAGCGGCGCGCCGTCATTGGCGGAGGGATCAGCGTACTGCGCGCCGTGTTTGATCTGCTGGACATCGAGCAGATGCAGGTGGCCCAGGGCGCCTTGCGCCAAGGCGCACTCTACGATCTACTGGACCGCGAACAACCCGGAACCGACCTGCGCACCGCCACCGTGAACGGCCTGATGCAGCGGTTTGGCGTGGACATGGAGCACGCGGAACGGGTTGCGCGCACGGCCTGTACGCTGTTTGACCAGGCTACGCCTTTTGGAAGTGAGCGAGCATCGCGCAAGCTCGACTGGGCGGCCCGGCTTCACGAAATTGGTTGCCTGATATCCCATAGCGATTCCCACCGCCATGGCGCCTACATCCTCGACAACACCGACGCAGCCGGATTTGCAGTCCCTGAACTGCACCGCTTGGGCATCTTGGTTCAAGGCCAGCGCGGCAAGGTCCGCAAGCTGGAAGCGGACCTGCAAGACCCCGTCTTCGTGCTTCAACTGCTGAGCATGCGGCTGGCTGTGGCACTGTGCCACGCCCGCCGCGACCCCGACACCCAGGGCTTGTCACTGCAGACTCAAGGCCACCGTTTCATTCTGAAAGCCCGCGCTGGCTGGGCTACGGCGTTTCCACAATCTGCACACCTGCTGCGCGAAGAAATCCAGGCATGGCAGAAGACCCCTTGGGAACTGGTGGTTGACCTTCCCTGAGCATTGGCAATAAACTATATAAACTGTTTATACCGTTTATTGAAAGCGTTTGTTTGCCATGACCACTTCAAGCCCCGCCCTGCCCGCTGCCCCCTCGCCCAGCCCCGCTCCCACCACTGCGGCAAAGTCGGCCAAGCTGGCTGCGACGGCCACTAAGGCTCCCGCCAAAACGGCTGCGGTCGCCAAGCAGCCCCAAAAAGCAGCCACAAAGCCTGCCTCGGCTTCCAAGAAAAAGGCGACCACCGCCACGCAAGTGACACCGAAATTGGCCAAGGCCCCCGCCGCGCCAACCGCCGCCCGGGATACCAAGGCCAAGAAGCCCAAGCTGGTGCGCGACAGTTTCACTATTCCCAAAGATGAATACGCGGTCATAGAAACCCTGAAGCAGCGCTCGGCTGCTCTCGCCCAGCCCGTGAAGAAAAGCGAGCTGTTGCGCGCGGGCTTGAAGGTCCTGGCCGCCATGTCTGACGCTGCCCTGCGCAGCGCGGTACAGGCAGTACCTTCCATCAAGACAGGTCGCCCCAAGGCGGAAGCCGCGCCTGCGGTTCCGGCGCCCGCCACCAAAACGTCGACCAAAGCCTCGCGCAAGTAGCCCCAGCTGTACCGAGGCATCCCCTCGGCACAACAGGTCTCATAGAAACTCGGGGGACTGGACGGTGATCAACAAGGTCTGGCTCTGGTCCAGCCGCTGCCGCTGCCTCAACCACCAGACAGCTCCCTTGCGCACAGCGCATTCCGAAGCCTGCAGCCCCATCAGCTGCGCAATGGTCTGGCCCAGCATGGGTTGATGGCCCACAACCAGCACCGTCCCCTTGGCGCGCGGCCACTGCGCAAGGTCCAGCAGATCTTGCGGCGTTCCACCAGGCAACAGCTCGGCGCGCATCTTGAACTTGCGCCCCAGGGCGTTGGCCGTTTGCTCGGTGCGCCGGGCCGGACTGGCAAGCACGCGCAAGCCCTCGGGCAATTGCCGGTCCAGCCAGGCCGCCATGCGCGCTGCCTGCTTTTCCCCGCGCGACGTCAAGGCCCTCGCCAGATCATCGCCCGCCTCTGCGAGCTCCTCTGCCTCCGCATGGCGCCACAGGATGAGGTCCATCATGCCGCCCCCTGGTCCATGCGCGTCCCCGACGGGGCTGGACCGTAGCGAACCATTAAAGCGTTCTGGGCGCCCAACCCATCCTGCGGACGGGGGGCTCGGCTGTAGGAGCCGTCAGCGTTCAGCGTCCATGCATCCCGGTCGTCATGCAAATAGGCGACCAGGCACTCGTCCACAATCTGCTGCCGCAGGCGCGGGTCTGTCACAGGCCAGGCCAACTCCACACGCCGCATCATGTTGCGGTTCATCCAGTCGGCGCTGGAAAGGTACAGATCTTCCTCCCCCCCGCTGCGGAAGTAGAAGACACGTGTGTGCTCCAGGAAGCGGCCGATCACCGACCGTACACGGATGTTGTCGGTCACCCCGGGCACCTGGGCTGCCAGCATGCAAGCTCCCCGCACGATGAGATCAATGCGCGCACCGCGCTGGCCTGCCACGATCAGAGCACGCATCAGGGCCTCGTCGGTCAGGGCATTCATCTTGGCCACGATCCGCGCATCCTCTCCCCGGCTGGCCGCCAGACCCACTTGTTCGATTTTCTCCAGCATTCGCCGGTGCAGATGGAACGGCGCCAGCATCAGCTTGCGCAGCTTGGGCGGGCGGTTCTGGCTCGCAAGGTGATTGAACACCCCGTCCATGTCGGCCGTGGTTTCTTCATCGGCCGTAAGGTAGCTCAGATCGGTATACAGCCGTGCAGTACGTACGTTGTAGTTGCCCGTCGATAGGTGCCCGTAGCGCCGCAGTTTTCGCCCTTCCCTGCGCGTAACCAGCAGCATCTTCGCGTGCGTCTTGAGACCCACTACGCCATAGACCACCTGGGCGCCAATCGACTCCAGGGCCTCGGCCCAGTTGATATTGGCCTCTTCATCAAAGCGCGCCTTGAGTTCCACAACCGCCATGACCTCTTTGCCGCGGCGTACAGCTTCGGTGAGCAGGTCCATGAGTTCGGAGTCCGCGCCGGTGCGGTAGATCGTCTGTTTGATGACAAGCACATCAGGGTCATTGACGGCTTCACGCAAAAAGGCAAGGAGCCCGTCAAAACTCTCGAACGGCTGGTGGATCAGCACATCGTGCTTGCGCAGTTGTTCCAGGATGGACACGCCGGATTGCAGCTGCCGGGGCCACGCGGAATTCCAGGGTGGAAAGAGCAGTTCCGGCGCATCCATCAGATCCACCAGTTGCGTCAAACGCACCAGGTTCACCGGGCCATGCACCCGGTACAAGGCAGCGGCCGGCAAAGCAAACTGCGCCAACAGAAAATCCGACAAAAACTGCGAACACCCGGAGGACACCTCCAGCCGTACCGCCTGCCCATAGTGCCGGTGTTGCAAGCCCTGGCGAAGGGCAGTCCGCAGATTGCGCACATCCTCTTCGTCCAGTGCCAAATCGGAATGGCGTGTCACGCGGAACTGCGAGAATTCCGTGACCTCCCGCCCCGGGAAAAGATCCTCCAGATGCGCGCGAACAATGCTGGAGAGGCTCACGAAAAGAGCCTCCCCAGGCGCCACGCGGGCAGGCATGCGGATCAGCCTTGGCAGCGCACGCGGCACCTTGACGATGGCAATCTCGTTCTCCCTGCCGAAAGCGTCGTGGCCCTTCAGGCGAACAATGAAGTTCAGCGATTTGTTGGCCACCTGTGGAAACGGATGGGCCGGATCCAGCCCCACTGGAATCAGCAGTGGCCGGACCTCGTTCACAAAATAGTCGTGGACCCAGCGCTTTTGGGCGGGTGATCGCTCGCCATACCCCACGATGCGAATCCCGTGCGCGGCAAAAGCAGGCACCAGGGACTCGTTGTACAGCGCGTATTGCCGCTCCACCAGGCTGTGTATTTTGGCGGCCATGGCTTCGAACGATGCCGTCGAATAGAGCCCTTTGGTCTCACCTTTTTGCGCAGCGGTAATGTGCGGCGCAGCACGGACCTCAAAAAATTCGTCGAGATTGGACGACACGATGCACAGATATCGCAATCGTTCCAGTAGCGGCACATCCGGCCTCACAGCCCAGTCGAAAACACGCTCGTTGAAAGCCAGGATGCTGTGGTCCCTGTCCAGAAACATGTGAGGGGGCGCGCTGGCGGACTGTGAGGATCCTCCGCTCGTGCCACTGTCCGGCGACAGGGAGGCGTTGGCATGCACGAGAGCATCATCGGAAGGCAAAGGCAACATGGGTACGCAAACGCGGCTAGTGCAGGATGGCAGCAGTATTTAACGCCCAGATGACAAAGATGTGACAGATTTTGTGACAGTCACACGAGGCGAGCCCTGCGCTTGGGCGGGAACCAGATACTGCTCGAACAGCCGGGCGGCATGCGCCCAGGTGAAATCGAGTGCCCGTGCGCGCGCTTCGGACCGGGGTATCGCCAGTGCCTGCTGGCTTGCCACGAACAAATCGTTGTGCAGCACGCCCCCTCTGGGCGGCTGACCTGAATGCGCCCCCAGCACCTCCATCGGGCCGTCCTCAGGGTAGGCGGCCACCGGCGTCCCGCAGGCCATTGCCTCCAGCATGACCAAGCCGAAGGTTTCTGACCGGCTGGGAAACACAAACACATCCGCAGCCGCATATACCTGCGCCAGCGCGGCACGGTCCAGGATGCCCAGCCAACGGACCTGCGGATACTTGGCCTTGAGGCGAGCTTCCAGTGGACCGACCCCGCACACCACCTTGGAGCCTGGTATGTCCAGCTGGAGGAAAGCTTCGATGTTTTTCTCGTACGAAATCCGCCCGACATACAAGGAGACGGGGTGCGCCAAAGCACCCGTGAGCGGGCTCTGGATGGTTGCACCGTGGAACGGAAAAGCCCGTGTGTCCACCCCATGGGTCCATGGGCGCAGATTGCGAAAGCCCCGTCGCTCCAGCATCTGCAAAACGCCTTGCGTAGGCACCATCACCCCCGAAGATGGCCGGTGAAAGTGCCTGAACAGCGCATACCCCCATCGCAGTGGCACGCGCAGCGCTGCATGCAGTATTTCCGGAAATCGCGTGTGGAAAGCGGTAGTGAATGCCAACCCCTTGCGCAGGCAATAGCGGCGCCCTGCCCAGCCCAACGGCCCTTCCGTGGCAAGGTGAATGGCATCGGGTTTCATCGCGTCCAGCATCGTCGTCACCCGCTTCGCCGGGCGCACTGCCAAGTCGATGCCAGGATAGCCGGGGCACGGACGGGTTGCGAACTGGCCGGGGTGCAGCACCTGCACCTCGTGCCCGGCCGCTTCAAGCTCCTGCACCAGTTCCAGCAAGGTGGTAACCACCCCATTGACCTGGGGCAGCCAGGCGTCTGTCAACAAGGCAATTTTCATACAACGGCAGCCGACTCGGCCCGGGAAATATTGGCGACAGGAGAAGCCGGCCACTGCAACAGTTCCAGCCTGCCGTCCATGTGCTCGACCAAGGCGGTGTGGCTTTCCACCCAGTCGCCGTCATTGCAGTAAAGCGTCCCACCGATCTCGCGCATCTCGGCACGGTGGATATGGCCGCACACGACGCCGTCATGCCCCCTGCGGCGTGCTTCAGCCGCAACAGCCACTTCAAAGTCGGTGACGTAGTTCAGGGCCTTTTTGACCTTGCCTTTCAGGTAAGCCGACAAAGACCAGTAGGGCAGGCCCATGCGGGCGCGCAATGTGTTGAGGTACCGGTTGAGCTTGAGCGTGAATTCATAAAGGTTGTCGCCCAAATACGCCAGCCACTTGGCGCACTGGATGACTCCATCAAAATGGTCGCCGTGCGTGACCCAGAGGCTGCGGCCATCCGCCGTGGTGTGCACCGCATCGGCCCGCACCTCGATGCCTCCAAACGAGTGGCCTACGAACGCGCGGGCAAATTCGTCATGGTTGCCCGGCACAAACACCACCCGGCACCCCTTGCGCGCACGGCGCAGCAGCTTTTGCACCACATCGTTGTGGGCCTGTGGCCAGAACCACTTGCGGCGCAGTTGCCAGCCATCGACGATGTCGCCCACAAGGTAGAGTTGATCGCTGGGGTGGTGCTTGAGAAAGTCCAGCAACGCAACCGCCTGGCAACCCGGCGTGCCCAGATGCAGATCAGAAATAAAGACCGCACGGTACCGACGATGACCAGCAGCGCAGGCATGTGCGTCTTCGGCCGCGTCCTCGTGGCCCATGGATGGCTCCATCCAGGGTCCCAGGGCATCGAATGCGGCGCGCATCAGGCCCCCAGAAAATGCTTGCGATAGCGAGGATGCAGGTCCGCCAGGCGCATCAGCATTGGCAGGTCAGCCGTGTTGAAGTCTGGATCCCAAGCCGGCGCGCCCAGCACGCGGGCCCCGAGCCGCAGGTAGCCTTTGATCAGCGCCGGTGGCTCCACCGTGATGGATCCGTCGAGTTGCTCCACGGGCAAGGGCAAACGGGGAAGCACGTGGTATTCGATGGGGGCAAGGTGTGTCTTTCGCACCTGCTGCCAGATGCTGGCGGCCGCATCGCCGCTGACAACACCGTTGTGAAGCATGGGGATGCTTGCGCAACCGATCATCGTGTCCAACTGGTTGCGCACCATAAAGTCCGCCAGCGCGCCCCACAAAGCCATGATCACACCGCCGTGGCGGTGGTCGGGGTGCACACAGCTGCGCCCCAATTCCACCATGCGGGGGCGCAGCGAGCGCAGCCGCGTCAGGTCAAACTCGGTATCGCTGTAAGTACCGCCGACGCGCCGGGCCTGGGCCGGAGTGAGCACCCTGTAAGTCCCAATGACTTGCTGGCTCTGGACATCGCGCACCAACAAGTGCTCGCAGTAATCGTCAAAAAGGTCCACGTCATGGCCCGCAATGGGGGTCGTCAATCGAGCGCCCATTTCCGCCGCAAACACGTCGAACCGCAGCCGCTGCGCCTGGCGCACTTCATCTTCATGGCGCGCCCAGGCCACCTGAATAGCGCCGCGTTCCGGGATCGGATGCGCAGCACCCGTCAAAGCGCCCACTCCTTGAAGCACTCTCGGGGAAGCAACTTCGGCAGACAGCGGTGGTGTCAAGGTGGACAGTTCGTTCATGGTGCAACATCTCCTTGCATGAGGATGGGTTGGGCTGAAGGCACCAACCATGGCCGGGAATCTTTTTTCCCTGCGGATAAGTGTGGAATTGGGACGTGACGTCGCCATGTCGGAGGCGTGTCAATGCCGTGACAGCCGTTCACGCAGAAGCACCAACGCTCGCCATCGTGCGGACTGCATAATTGATTCAGGAACCCGCACCGTGCATGCCCCCTCCCCCGCTCGCCCCCGGAGCCCTGTTACGGGCCCACTGGTCGTGTTTGTTCTGGCGGCGCTGTGTGCAGGGGTGATGGTGTGGGCGCTGGAGCGCCAGGAGCATGCACAACAGCGCACCCAGGTGGCGGACATGGCTGGCGACCATGTGCAGGCCCTGCAACGCGCCATCGAGCTGGCCCTATCGGCCAACAACGCCCTGGTGGCCCTCGTGCGCCAGGGAAAAGGCCAGGTAACGCAGTTTGAAGAGATCGGCACCCAGATGCTGCCGTTCTATCCGGGCATCGCCGCCATGGGGCTGTCACCCAACGGGGTGGTCAGGCACGTAGTTCCGCGCCAAGGCAACGAAAACTCCATCGGCTTCGATCAGCTCAACGACCCACGCCAAGGCCCCGAATCCGCCAGGGCACGGGAATCAGGCCGACTGACCCTGGCCGGCCCCATGGAACTGGTGCAAGGTGGCTTGGGAGTGGTGGGGCGCCAGCCTGTTTATTTGGAAGACACACAGGGCCACCGTGCCTTTTGGGGCTTTACCTACGTCACCATCCGATTGCCCGAGGTGCTGGCAGCCGCCCGACTGCCGCAATTGACCCAGCGGGGATACCACTACAGGTTGTGGCGCATCCGGCCCGACACGGGGGAAGAACAGACGATCGCAGCCTCGACCCCACCCGCTGGCCCCGACGCCGTGGGCCGTTCCTTGACGCTGCCCAACGGACAATGGACGTTGAGCCTGGTCCCCATCAAAGGCTGGGGAGACCCGGGCGTGCTGGCCATGCGATGCGCGGTGGCCTTGCTGTTTGCGCTGCTGATGACCTACCTGGCCCGGCTGCTTTTCGAGCTGAAGGCGCATGAGCGCGGTCTGGCCTACCAGGTGGCGCAGCGCACCTCCGAGATCCAGGCCACCCAGCAGCAGTTGCGCGCCACCATCGATGCCATCCCGGACCCGCTTTTCGAGCTTGACCTGGACGGCCTGTACTGCAGCGTGCACAGCCAGCGCGCTGAGTTGCTCATGGCACCCGCAGACATGCTGGTCGGGCACAACGTGACCGAGGTACTGCCTGCGGTGGCCGCACTGTCGGTGATGGACGTGCTGAACGAAGCCCACGCCCAGGGCTGGTCCACCGGACGGCAGATCGTGCTTGATCTGCCCAGTCTGGGCGCCACCTGGTTTGAGTTGTCTGCGGCGCGCAAGGCCACCTCCCCCAGCGCAAAGCCCAGGTTCATTGTGCTGTCGCGCGACATCACCGAACGCAAGCGGTCCCAGGAGCAGTTACAGCTCACCGCCCAGGTGTTTGACCAGAGCAGTGAAGCCATCGTGATTGCAGACGCGGCGCATACCATCGTGCGCATCAACCGGGCATTCACACGGATCACCGGGTACACGGAAGCCGAAGCGGTAGGACGGTCCGTGCGTCTGCTCACGGTCGCCGGAGCCGACGATCACTTCCACGCCGATACCGTTTACGCACAGTTGCCGCAGGGCGGAAGCTGGGAGGGCGAGGCCTGGGGGCGCCGCAAGGATGCATCCACCTACCCGCAGTGGCTGTCGGTGAGCAGCGTGCGAGACGGCAATGGCGTTGTCACGCATTCCATCACGCTGTTCCGCGACGTCACCCAGCAGCGAGAGGCCCAGGACCGCATTCAACGGCTGGCCCACTTCGACCCGCTCACCAACCTTCCCAACCGCGCGCTCCTGGCGGAACGCGCCCACCGCCACATTGCCGACGAGCAGGCGCGCGGCGGTACGCTGGCCATGCTGTTTCTGGACCTGGACCACTTCAAGAACGTCAATGATTCGCTGGGCCACAGAATCGGCGACATCCTGCTCGTGGCTGTCGCACAAAGGCTTCAGTCTCTCCTGAGGCCCCAGGACACGGTTTCGCGCCTGGGTGGGGACGAATTCCTGCTGCTGCTCCCCGCCACTTCCGCCGCTGCCGCCGCCGACATGGCCACGCAGCTGCTGGCCGCCGTGGCCCAGCCCTTCCAGATTGACCCCTACGAACTCACCACCACCTTGTCGGTCGGCATTGCGATGTACCCGGCCGACGGGGAATCGTTCGACACGCTGTACCAGCGGGCAGACGCCGCCATGTACCGTGCCAAGCAGAACGGACGCAACCGGTACGGATTCTTCACCGCCGATCTTGAAGCCCGCACCGCCCGTGCCCTCCAGATCGAAAATGCGCTGCGCCGTGCGCTGGAGCGCAACCAGTTTGAGCTGCACTACCAGCCGCAGGTCTCGCTCACCACGCGCCAGGTGGTGGGTGCCGAAGCCCTGCTGCGCTGGCGCCATCCCGAACTGGGCCTGGTGTCGCCAGCCGAGTTCATCCCCGTGGCCGAGAGCAGCGGCATGATCGTGGCAATTGGCGAATGGGTCATCCACACAGCGGTGAGGGACACCAAACGCTGGCTGGATCTGCACCTGCCCCTGCGGGCCGTTTCCGTGAACGTTTCCGCCGTGCAATTCAGGCACCCCCAGTTGCCCGAGATGGTGACCCGCTGCCTGGAACAGGCTGGCCTGCCAGCCCGCAGGCTGGAGCTGGAGCTGACGGAGGGTGCCGCCGTGGACGATCCCGCCGCCGCACTGGCGATGATGGACCAGCTGCACGACCGGGGCGTGCGCCTGTCGATGGATGACTTTGGCACCGGGTACTCATCGCTGAGCTACCTCAAGCGTTTTCAGATCTACAAACTCAAGATCGACCAATCGTTTGTACGCGACCTCGAAGAGGATGCCAACGACCGCGCCATCGTGAGCGCCATCATCCGCATGGCGCAGGCGCTGGGTATGCAAACCACGGCCGAGGGGGTGGAGACCGACGGGCAGCTTGAATTTCTGCGTGCGCAGGGCTGCGACGAAGCGCAGGGCTTTTACTTCAGTCGCCCCCTGCCCGCGGATGCCTTCGAGGCCTACTTGCGCCAGCAGCAGGAGCAGCAGTCGTCGTCGTCAGGCTAGGCACTTGCACGCCGTTGGTTGCGGGCGGCATTGGGGCGGTTACCGAAGGTGCCCCCATGGGCTTGTAAGGGAGCGCTGCTACACTTTGGTACAAATTACCCAGGCCGCCAGGCCCTACAGCCCGTACCGGTCTCCATGTTTGCGCCGTACAGCACTCCAGAATCGCAGCGTCCTGGAATTGCCACCGACACTCCCTTGCAACGCGCGCTGCGCGAACAGCAAACCCTGCTCGACAGTGCGGGCGTAGGCATTGTGTTCCTGCGCCAGCGCAGTGTGGTGCGCTGCAACCAGCGGTATGCCGAAATTTTTGGCCATGCCAGCCCCGAGAGCCTGGTCGGGCTGAACACCGAAACCTTCTACCCTTCGCGCGAGGCGTTTCGCGATCTGGGCCGCACCGCCTACCCAGTCCTAGCCCAGGGCCAGGCGTTCCGCGTCGAGCGCCAGCTGCGCCGGCGCGACGGCAGCCTGTTCTGGGGCAGCCTGACCGGGCGGCTCATCAACCCGCACGACACAGCCGAAGGTTCCATCTGGATTCTGGACGACATCGACGAGCAAAAGCGTGCGCAGGCTGCACTGGGCGCAGCGGTGCGTGAAAAGCAGCTGCTCTTTGACAGCGCGATGGTGGGGATCGTGTTCCTGCGCGACCGGCGCCTGACCCGCTGCAACCACCACTTCGAACAGATGCTGGGCTACGAGCCCGGTGAACTGGTGGGCAGCCCCTCGCGCCGGTGGTACGCCAGCGACGCTGCGTGGGAAGAGGTCGGCCGCCGATGCTATCCGCAGCTGGCCGCGGGCCACTCCTACGAGGGCGAGCTGGAGCTGTGCCGCAAGGATGGGACCCCCGTGATCTGCGAGGTGCGCAGCAAGTCCATCGACCCAGCCGATCCATCGCAGGGCTCCATCTGGATCACGATGGACATCACGGAGCGCAAGCAGGCGCAGGCCGTGCTTGCCAGTGCCCACGAAGACCTCGAAAGGCAGGTGCAGGACCGCACCCGCGAACTGCGCGAGACCGTGGACAACCTGCACCGTGAGATCAACGACCGCAAGGCCGATCAGGAACGCATCTACTGGCTGGCCCACTACGACGCCCTGACAGGCCTGCCCAACCGCACGCTGCTGGCAGAACGGGCGCAGGAGGCCATCCGCGTCGCCCAGGAGGGCAACACGCCGCTGGCCCTGATCTTCCTGGACCTGGACCACTTCAAGCATGTGAACGACTCGCTGGGCCACCGCGTGGGCGATACCCTGCTCGTGGAGATCGCCAAGCGGCTGCGGGCCGTGGTGCGCGACAAGGACACCGTGTCGCGCCTGGGCGGCGACGAGTTCATTTTGCTGCTGCCGGGCGCCAATGCCCATGGCGCCGCCCGCGTGGCCGGCAAGCTGCAGGAGGCATCGCGCCAGCACTACCAGATTGACCACCACGAGCTGACCATGGCGCCGTCCATGGGCATCGCGCTGTTCCCGCAGGATGGCACGGACTTCGACACGCTGACACAGTCGGCCGATGTGGCCATGTACCGCGCCAAGCTCGACGGGCGCAACACCTTCAAGTTCTTTACCCCCGAGATGCAGGCGCAGTCGGTGCGCGCCTTGCAGCTTGAAAACGCCCTGCGGCGTGCGCTGGAGCGCAACCAGTTCCACCTGCACTACCAGCCGCAGATGAGCCTGACCAACGGCTCCGTGCGCAGCGTGGAGGCACTGCTGCGCTGGCAACACCCGCAGTTGGGCGCAGTATCGCCGGCAGAGTTCATTCCCATTGCCGAAGACAGCGGGCAGATCCTGCAGATTGGGGAATGGGTGCTGCGCACGGCGCTGTCACAGCTCAAAACCTGGCGCACGAACGGATTCCCCCACCTGACGATGGCCGTAAACCTGTCAGCCATCCAGTTTCGCCAGCCGCAACTGCCGGAGCTCGTAAGCCGCATGCTGGCCGAGTTCGGTCTGCCGCCCGACTCCCTGGAGCTGGAGCTGACCGAGGGCGTGGCCGTGGACGACCCCCATGCTGCCGTGGCCACCATGGACCAGTTGCACGCACGCGGCGTGCGCATGTCGATGGACGACTTTGGCACCGGCTACTCATCGCTGAGCCAGCTCAAGCGCTTTCAGATCTTCAAGCTCAAGATCGACCAGTCGTTCGTGCGCGACCTGGGTGATGACGGCAACGACCGCGCCATCGTCAGCGCCATCATCCGCATGGCCCAGGCGCTGGGCATGCGCACCACGGCAGAAGGCGTGGAGACCGAAGGTCAACTGGCCTACCTGCGCGAACAAGGGTGCGACGAGGCGCAGGGCTACCACTTCAGCATGCCGCTGTCCGCGCCCGAGCTGGAAGCCTTCATGCGGCGGCAGTTGCATTGACCGACACTGCCCCATGCTGGCCGAAGGGCTCATGCGGCGGCCAAGGAATGCACCGGTGGACGCAGCAGGGACAGCAGCCCATCGGCTCGAAAATAACATGAATACCGGGCCTAACGCTTGATGGTAAAGCGTAAGCAGCTATAATTTCAGTAGCAAATACACCCAGTCTGCAGGACCGAGGCTCTTGGTGCTGTGCGGGCTTTCAGCAACCAGCACCCAATGCATCGTCGCCCAGGTCAGTCCCTGCAAGCGCAGTTCAGCGGATCGGAAACGCGTACATCAGGCCCTGCTTGCTCCACAGGTTGTTGAGGCCGCGCGGCAGCCCCAGCGCCGACTTCTGGCCGACGTTGCGCTCGAAAATCTCGCCGTAGTTCCCGGTGGTCTTGAGGGCGCGCAGCAACCAGTCCCGGTCCAGCCCCAGGAGCTTTCCAGTGTCTTCCGCAGTGCCCACCATACGCTGCACCACCGGGTGGGCGCTGCTGGCTTTCAGCGAGTCCGCATTGGCTTGCGTCACACCATACTCTTCGGCTTCGATCAGGCCGTAGATCACCCACTTGACCACGGCAAACCACTCGTCGTCGCCCCGCCGCACCAAGGGCCCCAGGGGTTCCTTGGAGATGAGTTCCGGCAAGATGGTGTGCATTGCCGCACCTTGCGAAACACCGCTGCGCAAGGCTGCCAGGCCCGATGCATCGGTGGTGAATGCGGTGCACCGGCCCGCCAGATAGGCGGCCGTTGCAGCATCTACCTTCTCAAACATCACGGGTTTGATGTCGAGGCCGTTGGCACGGGAATAGTCGGCCAGGTTTTTTTCGGTGGTGGTGCCCGACTGCACACATACGGTCTGTCCCTTGAGCTGGCGGATGCTCCTGATCTTGCTCTTGGCGGGCACCATGAAACCCTGGCCGTCGTAGTAGGTAACGACCGTCTGGTGCAGACCCATCGATGCATCGCGCGCCAGCGAAAAGGTGGTGTTGCGCGAAAGCACGTCCACCTCGCCGGATTGCAAGGCCGTGAAACGCTGCGGCACGTCCAACGGCACGTACCTGACTTTCTTGCCGTCGCCCAGCACGGCGGCTGCAAGCGCCCTGCAGACATCCACGTCAAGTCCGGACCACTTGCCGCTGGAGTCTGCCATCGCAAACCCGGCCAGCCCGGTATTGACACCACACACCACCTGCCCGCGCGCCCTGATACCGTCGAGAGTCTTGCCCGCATGGGCCACGGGAGCGGCCAGCAACGCGGCCACAACGATGGCGCCCATTGGGGCGATCTGGCCAAACACTGTCTTCATGCGGTCAGGTCTCCGGAAGGGTGATTCACGGTGCCGCCAATGGCGCAGGCCCTGCCCCATCCAGCATCTTCTGCAGAAATTGCGCCTGCCCCATGCTGGGGTCCAGGGTGTAGGCAGCAAAGCCTTCCCGTTCGTACGCGCGCATTGCACTGTGGTTGCCCGAAAGCACTTCGAGCGTGAGCTTGCAGGCACCGCGCTCGCGGGCCAGCGCTTCCACCCGGTGCAGCATGCGCTGGGCGATGCGGTGGCCGCGCCAGCCGGGTGCCACCACCACGTCATGCACGTTGACCAGAGGCCGGCAGGCAAAGGTCGAAAAGCCCTCCAGGCAATTGATCAGCCCCACGGGCACCTCGCCGTGTGGCGCCGAAGCGTCCGCCGCCCAGGCCATCACGCTGAAAGCCTGCGGCCGCTGGCGCAGCGCCTCGGGCAAGCCCCGCTGGACCTCGGCGCTCAGTGGAACGCCACCACCCGCCACGTCCCTTGCATAGCCGTCGAGCAGTTCGACCAACGCCCGCGCTTCGCGGGCATTGCCGTAGTCCACGGAACGGACGGTGATGGTGGAAGGTATGTCAGTGTTTGAAGGCATCTATGGGGTTCCTGGTCGGCGGCAAAGGCCGCAGCGTAGCGGATCGTGCGGCGCGCCAACGGTGGAAGGAGCTCTCGGCGGGATCACCATCAGCCAGCACGGGCCGCGTCGGCCAACCTTTGCGCGCAGGAACTGGCCATTTGCGCATCACGGGCCTCCACCATCACCCGCAGCAGCGGCTCGGTACCACTCGCGCGGATCAGCACGCGGCCTGACGCGCCCAGTTCCTGCTCGACGGCCTGGGTCGTGTCAGCCAGCAAGCGGTTGGCCTTCCAGTCCTGGCCAGGGGCCAGCCGCACATTCAGCAGCACCTGCGGATAGAGCGTGATGTCGGCCAACAGTTGCGCCAGGGTACGGCCACTGCGCACACAGGCCTGCAGCACCTGCAATGCACTCACCAAGCCGTCGCCGGTGGTATGGCGGTCCAGCGCCAGCAGATGGCCCGAGCCCTCGCCGCCCAGCACCCACTGGTGCCGCGCCAGCTCTTCAAGCACATAGCGGTCGCCCACCTTGGCCCGCACAAACTTCACGCCCTTTGCCTTCAGCGCCACCTCCACTGCCATGTTGGTCATCAGGGTGCCCACGACACCCGGCACATGCTCATCGCGGCCCATGCGGTCCGAAGCCATCAGGTACAAAAGCTCGTCGCCGTTGTACAGGCGCCCCGTGGCATCGACGATCTGCAGGCGGTCCGCGTCGCCATCGAGCGCAATGCCATAGTCGGCGTGGTTGGCGCGCACGGCCCGCACGAGCGCATCGGGATGGGTGGCTCCCACCTCGTGGTTGATGTTGAGGCCGTCGGGCGAGCAGCCAATCGACAGCACTTCGGCACCCAGCTCATGGAAGACCTTGGGTGCCACCTGGTAGGCCGCGCCATGCGCGGCATCGACGACGATCTTGAGGCCCTTGAGGGTCAGGTCCTGCGGAAACGTGCTCTTGCAGAACTCAATGTAGCGGCCCGCCGCATCATCGAGCCGCCGCGCCTTGCCCAGGCTGGCCGAATCGGCCCACACCGGGGGTTCGCCCAGGGCCGCTTCCACGGCCTGCTCCCACGTGTCGGGCAACTTGGTGCCCTGTGCACTGAAAAACTTGATGCCGTTGTCGGGATAGGCGTTGTGGCTGGCGCTGATGACCACCCCCAGGCTGGCGCGTTGTGCGCGGGTCAGGTAGGCCACGCCCGGGGTGGGCAAAGGACCCAGCAGCACCACATCCACGCCCGCGGAGTTGAAGCCTGACTCCAGCGCGCTTTCCAGCATGTAGCCTGAAATGCGGGTGTCCTTGCCGATCAGCACCGTGGGGCGCTCCTCGGTCCTGCGCAACACTCGCCCGACGGCATGGGCCAGGCGCAGAACAAAATCCGGGGTGATGGGTGGCTGCCCGACGGTGCCACGAATGCCATCGGTTCCAAAGTATTGGCGCGTCATGTTCTAGCGTCTCCTCGTGTGAATCTCATTGTTTGTTATCCATCGCCAAAGGGTCTGGCATGCGCCCATCCATACAACGCCCCAGCCTCCGGAAGACCCCGTCAGACCGCTTGCATTGCACGCCACACCGCGAGCGCCGCCACGGTTTCGCGGACATCGTGCACGCGCACCACAGAAGCTCCACGCTCCACGGCCAACACCGCCGCCGCCACGCTGGGCACCATGCGCTGCTCTACCGCCAGGCCCGTCACCGCGCCCAGCGAGGACTTGCGGGACCAGCCTGCCAGAAGAGGATAGCCTGCAGCCCGCAGCACCGACTGGTGCGCCAGCAGCGCAAAATTCTGTTCCACCGTTTTGCCAAAACCAATACCCGGGTCCAGCACAATCCGGTTCTTTTCGACCCCTAGCGCTTGCAGGTCAAGCGCAGAGCGCTGCAAAAAGTATAGTACCTGCTGTACCACATCGCCCTCCATCGGGGCCACCTGCATGGTTTGGGGGTCGCGGTGCATGTGCATCAGGCACACCCCACATTGCGGGTGCGATGCCACCACCTCTGCGGCACCCGGCTGGCGCAATGCCCAGATGTCATTGATGATGTCCGCGCCCAGGTCCAGCACCGCGCGCATGACCTCGGGCTTGTAGGTATCGATGGAGATAGGCACCCCCAGGGACACCGCGCCCTGCACCAGAGGCACCACACGCGCCAGCTCTTCGTCCAGCGGCACCGCCGGACTGCCGGGGCGCGTGGACTCCCCGCCAATGTCCAGAATGTGTGCCCCGTCGCGCAGCAACTGCTCGCAATGCCGCAGGGCCGCAGCGGTGGAGCCATGCCGCCCGCCGTCGGAGAACGAGTCCGGCGTGGCATTGACGATGCCCATCACGCGGGGCTCGGCCAGGTCAACAGAGAAACGGGAGGTCTGCCAGATCATGGGGGGATCGAGAAAAGGTCACAGGCGCCTTCCTGGTCGAGGTCGGGAGGCAGCACAACACCAGCCATGAAAAACGGGGCACAAGGCCCCGTGAGAACGGATGGACCGGCCAGCCAATCAGGCGGCCGATGGTGCGGTGTCCGTCGTCACCGCAGGCGTGCCGCCGCTGGAGTTGTCGCCGCCCGAGGGAGGAGTACGGGGCGTCCAGTCCTTGGGAGGACGGGGCTCCTTGCCAGCCATGATGTCGTCCAACTGCTCGGTGTCGATGGTCTCCCATTCGAGCAGGGCCTTCGCCATGGCGTGCATCTTGTCGCTGTTCTCTTCGATCAGGCGGCGGGCCAGGTTGTACTGCTCATCGATGATGCGGCGCACTTCCATGTCCACCTTTTCCATGGTCTGCTCGCTCATGGTCGTGGTCTTGGTCACCGAACGGCCCAGGAACACTTCGCCTTCGTTCTCGGCGTAAACCATGGGCCCCAGGGCATCGGTCATGCCGTAGCGGGTGACCATGTCACGGGCAATGTGCGTAGCACGCTCGAAGTCATTGCTGGCCCCAGTGGTCATCTGGTTCATGAACACTTCTTCAGCGATGCGGCCACCAAACAGCATGCTGATCTGGTTGAGCATGTATTCGCGATCGTAGCTGTAGCGGTCCTGGGCAGGCAGGCTCATCGTCACGCCCAGAGCACGGCCGCGAGGAATGATGGTGACCTTGTGCACGGGGTCGCACTTGGGCAGCAGCTTGCCAATGAGTGCGTGGCCAGACTCGTGGTAGGCCGTGTTGCGGCGCTCTTCCTCGGGCATGACCATGCTCTTGCGCTCGGGGCCCATGAGGATCTTGTCCTTGGCCTTCTCGAAGTCCTGCATCTCGACGGTACGGGCATTGCGGCGCGCAGCCATCAGGGCAGCTTCATTGCACAGGTTGGCCAGATCGGCACCGCTCATGCCAGGGGTGCCACGGGCAATGATGCCAGGGGCCACGTCCTGACCAATCGGGATCTTGCGCATGTGCACGTTCAGGATCTGCTCGCGGCCACGGATATCGGGCAGCGTCACATAGACCTGACGGTCGAAACGGCCAGGGCGCAGCAGGGCGGCGTCCAGGATGTCGGGGCGGTTGGTGGCAGCCACCACGATCACGCCCAGGTTGGTTTCGAAGCCGTCCATCTCAACCAGCATCTGGTTGAGGGTCTGTTCGCGCTCGTCGTTACCGCCGCCCAGGCCAGCACCACGCTGGCGGCCCACCGCGTCGATTTCATCGATGAAGATGATGCACGGAGCGTTCTTCTTGGCGTTGTCGAACATGTCGCGCACACGGGCCGCACCCACGCCGACAAACATTTCCACAAAGTCGGAGCCAGAGATGCTGAAGAACGGCACCTTGGCTTCGCCTGCGATGGACTTGGCCAGCAGGGTCTTGCCGGTACCGGGAGGGCCAACCAGCAGCAGGCCGCGCGGAATACGCCCGCCGAGCTTCTGGAATTTCTGCGGGTCTTTCAGGAAGTCCACGACTTCCTTGACTTCTTCCTTGGCCTCGTCGCAACCCGCCACGTCCGCGAACGTGACCTGGTTGTTGTTTTCGTCGAGCATGCGCGCCTTGCTCTTGCCGAAGCTGAAGGCGCCGCCCTTGCCGCCGCCCTGCATCTGACGCATGAAGTACACCCACACGCCGATCAGCAGCAGCATGGGGCCCCAGCTGACCAGGAGGGTCATGAGCAGGGAGCCTTCTTCACGGGGCTTGACGTCGAACTTGACGTTGTTGTTGATGAGATCGCCCACAAGGCCACGGTCCAGATAGGTGGCCGTCGTGCGGATCTTGCGGTCGTCATTGGTGACGGCCACGATCTCGGTGCCGCCCTGGCCTTCCTGGATGGTCGCGCTCTTGATGCGGTTGCTGCGGACTTCCTCCAGGAATTCCGAGTAGCCGACGTGGCCTGCGCTGGCGCCAGAACGGGTGTCAAACTGTTTGAACACCGTGAACAGCACCATGGCAATAACCAGCCACACGGCAATTTTTGAAAACCACTGATTGTTCAAGCGGGGCTCCAGTTGCGGAAAACAGAAAACGGACACACTGCCCTCATGGCACGCATGTGCGGCCCATTTTAGGTGTTTCAAGCCATCCGGCCATCCCTATTCCCCCTAGCGGCCATGGAAACAGCACGGGCTTTAGGGTCGAAATTCACGGATTCTTGACCTGAGGCAAGCCCGTTCAGGCGGTCTTCTTGAGGCCCATGCCCACCAGAAAGGTCTCGGACGATTTGTCGCGGGAGGCCTTGGGCTTCAACGGCTTGACCACTTTGAAGGTCTGTTTGAACAGCGTGACCAGATCGCTGTAGCCGCTGCCATGGAACAGCTTGACCACCAGGGCCCCATCCGGTTTCAAATGGTTGCAAGCAAACTCCACAGCCAGTTCGACCAGATGGGCAATGCGCGCAGCGTCGGCCGATTCGATACCGGACAGATTGGGAGCCATGTCCGAAACGACAACATCCACCACCCGACCATCCAGGGCCTGCTCCAGGCGCTCCAGCACCTCCGCCTCACGAAAATCACCGTTGATATAGGTAACGCCCTCGATGGGCTCCATGGGCAGAAGGTCTAGCGCAATGATGGTGCCGTTGAGTTGGCCCGCTGCAGCCCCCCCGGGCGACATGCGCCTGCGCAGGTACTGGCTCCAGGCGCCCGGCGTGGAACCCAGATCCACCACGGTGTAACCGGGTTTGATGAGACCCAGCTGTTCGTCGATTTCCTTGAGCTTATAGGCGGCGCGTGCCCGGTATCCCTCTTTCTGGGCCAATTTGACATAGGTGTCGTTGACATGGTCGTTCAACCACGCCTTGTTGACCTTCTTGCTTTGGGTTTTGACTTTCATACCGCTCCATTGTCTCTCGACAATCAGCACCGCCGATAATACGGCCCATGCCCCAAATTCAACTGACTCCCGCCGAGCGCCGGGAACAACGCGCCAATGCCCACCACCTGGACCCCGTCGTCCTGGTCGGCGGCGATGGACTCACCCCTGCGGTCAAGAAGGAAATCGACGCCGCCCTGAACGCCCATGGCCTGATCAAGGTGCGCGTTTTCAACGATGACCGCGTGGCGCGCGAGCTGATGTACCAGGAGCTGACCGCCGAACTCAACGCAGCCCCCATCCAGCACATCGGCAAGCTGCTGGTACTGTGGCGCCCCCAGCCCGTCAAGGAACGTACGGTCGATGAGGACCGCATGCCCGGCCCACGCGACGTCAAGGTGCTCAAATACAGCAAGCGCGGCGGCCAGCGCCCCGAGATCAAGCAACTGCGCGTGCTGGGCAACCAGCGCCTCACTTCGGGCGGCCAGATCAAACGCGCCAAGCCCAAGCAAAAATCAATCAAGAAGCGCCAGGCAGACTGATGAGCCACGATGCAGGTTCGGCAGTACCTGCAAACTTTGCAGCACCTGCCGGCATGGCGCCCGTCCGCCACATCCTCTGCATGAAGTGGGGCACGAAATACGGCCCCGAATACGTCAACCGGCTGTATGCCATGGTGCGCAGGCACCTGAGCGGGGATTTTCGCTTTGTCTGCCTGACCGATGACAGCACGGGCATCCGCAGCGAAGTGCAGTGCCTGCCCATCCCCGCACTCGATCTGCCACCCGGCATCCCCGAGCGGGGCTGGACCAAGCTGGTCACTTTCAGCAAGGACCTGCACGGACTTCGAGGCACGGCCTTGTTCCTGGATGTGGACGTGGTCATCACCGGCAGCCTGGACGATTTTTTCACCCAGCCGGGTGAATTCCTGATCATCCACGACTACAAGCGCCCCTGGCGCATCACGGGCAACTCCTCGGTCTATCGCTTTGAGCTGGGAGCTCACCCCGACGTGCTGGAGCACTTTCGCGCGCATTTCTCAGAAATTCGTGAGCAGTTTCGCAACGAGCAGGCCTACTTGTCGGACTTCCTGCACCGGCAGGGCAAGTTGCAATACTGGCCTGCGGCGTGGTGCCCGAGTTTCAAATACCACGGGATACCGCCCTGGCCGACCAACTACTGGCGGCCGCCGTTTGTGCCAGCGGGCGCACGCATCGTGATCTTTCATGGGGAATGCAATCCCCCCGATGCTTTGGCCGGGCGGCGCAACCGGCGGTTTCGCTTCATTCGTCCGGCCACCTGGGTGGCGGAGCACTGGCGCGAATAGGCGGTTTGGAGGCAGCGCTGGTTGCGACCAGCGCTCGCTTCAGTCGTCTGCAGTGCCGTCAGGCCCGACCGGCAACAACGGCGGCTTCTGAACCTGGCGCAGTGTTTGCCACAACACGGCCAGTGCGCAGCACCACTGCAGCACATACATCACCGTCCCCACGCTGTGCCACAGGCGCAAATCCTGCCGCGCCACGATACGCGGCGCCACGCCAAACTGCGTGAGCAACGCCAGCAGCATGCCACCGAGTATAAAAACCATAGCAGCTTGCGCCCATGGATACTGCGCTATCGCCTGTTTTGGCCTTGAAATCAGCAGCAGAACCAGACAGCAGGCGACCGCCACCCAGGTCTGCGCCGCAAACAGCTTGGCCGCCATGTTGCCCGCCACCATGGGCGACGGAAGGTGGGCAAACAGCATGGGAACGACCAGAAACCCGATGGTAGTCAGGCTGCCCCACCAGAGCGCAGCGATCAGGGCAGGAAGGCGGTGGAACATGCCGTTCCCGCTCACTGGTAGCTGACCGCCACCACTTCGTAGCGGCGAATCCCGCCGGGAGCCTGCACTTCGGCGGTATCGCCCTCTTCCTTGCCGATCAAGGCGCGGGCGATAGGGCTCGAGATATTGATGAGCCCTTGCTTCAGATCCGCCTCGTCCTCGCCCACGATCTGGTATTTCACGAGGTCGCCAGACTCTTCGTCTTCCAGTTCGACCGTGGCGCCAAAGACGACCTTGCCGCCGCCATCCACGGCGCTGGGGTCGATCACCTGCGCCACCGACAGCTTGCCCTCGATCTCCTGGATGCGGCCTTCGATGAAGCCCTGGCGGTCCTTGGCGGCGTCATAGTCAGCGTTTTCGCTGAGGTCGCCCTGCGCGCGCGCTTCGGCAATTGCCGTGATCACAGCGGGGCGCTCTACGGTCTTGAGGCGGTGCAGTTCTTCCTTGAGCTTTTCAGCACCGCGCTTGGTAATCGGAATGGTGGCCATCGTGTTGCGTCTCCATAAATCAAAACGGTGAAAGCGCCAGAAGCACTTCCACCGGTCAATCGCCAGGCATGCCCGCGCTGCGCTGGGCGATGCGAATGGCAAGTCTACAAAAGGAAACCGCCGCACGTTGCCGCGCGGCGGTGTCTGTTCAGGCGGCAATTATGCCGCTTTTGCCCATGCTCAGGCAGCCAGTTGGGCGTGCAGCTCCTGCACCGAGTACACGTCGAGCTTGTCCAGGTACTTCATGCCCTCCACCGCCGCCTCGGCGCCAAAGATGGTCGTGAACGTGGTCACGCGGGCCAGCAGCGACGAGGTGCGGATCGCACGCGAATCGGCAATCGCATTGCGACGCTCTTCCACGGTGTTGATGACCATGACGATCTCGTTGTTCTTGATCATGTCCACGATGTGCGGGCGGCCTTCGGTCACCTTGTTGACCACGCCCACAGGCACGCCAGCTTCGGCAATCGCAGCTGCAGTGCCCTTGGTCGCCACCAGCTCAAAGCCCAGCGCCACCAGTTGGCGCGCGATGTCCACGGCACGCGGCTTGTCGGCATTCTTCACGGTGAGGAACACCTTGCCCGATGTGGGCAGCTTGGTGCCCGCGCCGAGCTGGCTCTTCACGAAGGCTTCGCCGAAGGTCTTGCCCACGCCCATGACTTCGCCGGTGGACTTCATCTCGGGGCCGAGGATGGTGTCCACGCCCGGGAACTTCACGAAGGGGAACACGGCCTCCTTCACGCTGAAGTACGGCGGCGTCACTTCCTTGGTGATGCCCTGCGAGGCCAGCGTCTGGCCGGCCATGCAGCGCGCGGCCACCTTGGCCAGCTGGATGCCCGTGGCCTTGCTCACGAAGGGCACCGTGCGCGAGGCGCGCGGGTTCACTTCCAGCACGTAGATCACGTCCTTGCCATCGACTTCCTGGATGGCGAACTGCACGTTCATCAGGCCCACCACGTTCAGGCCTTCGGCCATGGCGGCGGTCTGGCGCTTGATCTCGTCGATGGTGGGCTGCGACAGGTAGTACGGGGGCAGCGAGCAGGCGGAGTCGCCGCTGTGCACGCCGGCCTGCTCGATGTGCTCCATCACGCCGCCGATGAAGGTGACGCCCGCGGAATCACGCACGCAGTCCACGTCGCACTCGATGGCATTGCTCAGGAAGCGGTCGAGCAGCACCGGCGAGTCGTTGCTCACCTTCACGGCCTCGCGCATGTAGCGCTCCAGGTCGCGCTGCTCGTGCACGATTTCCATCGCGCGGCCGCCCAGCACGTAGCTGGGGCGCACCACCAGGGGGTAACCCAGGGCGGCGGCCTTTTCCAGGGCTTCGGGCTCGGTGCGCGCCGTGGCGTTGGGCGGCTGGCGCAGGCCGAGCTCACCGAGCAGCTTCTGGAAGCGCTCGCGGTCTTCGGCGGCATCGATCATGTCGGGGCTGGTGCCGATGATCGGCACGCCTTCGGCTTCCAGGCCCAGGGCCAGCTTCAGGGGCGTCTGGCCGCCGTACTGCACGATCACGCCGACCGGCTTTTCCTTGTCCACGATCTCCAGCACGTCTTCCAGCGTCACGGGCTCGAAGTACAGGCGGTCGGAGGTGTCGTAGTCGGTGGAGACGGTCTCGGGGTTGCAGTTGACCATGATGGTCTCGTAGCCGTCCTCGCGCATCGCCAGCGCCGCGTGCACGCAGCAGTAGTCGAACTCGATGCCCTGGCCGATGCGGTTGGGGCCGCCGCCCAGCACCATGATCTTCTTGTTGTTCGTAGGCTCCGACTCGCATTCGGCGACACCACCGTGGGTGGCGACTTCGTAAGTGGAGTACAGGTACGCGGTGTTGGTAGCGAACTCAGCCGCACAGGTGTCCACACGCTTGTACACGGGGCGCACTTTGAGCGCACGGCGTGCGTCGCGCACCGCCTTCTCGGTGGTCTTGAGCAGCTTGGCCAAGCGGCGGTCGGAGAAGCCTTTTTGCTTGAGCGTGAGCAGCGTGCCGGCATCCAGCGCCGCCAGGGCACCGTCACCCTTTTCGGCCACCAGCTTGTCGATGTCCAGCTCGATCTTCACGATCTGCTCAATCTGCACCAGGAACCATTTGTCGATCTTGGTCAGCTCGAACACTTCGTCGACCGAAAGACCCATGGCAAACGCATCGCCCACGTACCAGATGCGCTCAGGGCCGGGCTCGCCCAGTTCTTTTTCGAGCGTCTCGCGGTCCTGGGTTTTCTCGTTCATGCCGTCCACGCCGACTTCCAGGCCGCGCAGGGCTTTCTGGAAGGACTCCTGGAAGGTGCGGCCCATGGCCATGACCTCGCCGACCGACTTCATCTGCGTGGTCAGGCGGCTGTCGGCCGTGGGGAATTTTTCGAACGCAAAACGTGGGATCTTGGTGACCACGTAGTCGATCGAAGGCTCGAACGATGCGGGCGTGGCGCCGCCCGTGATTTCGTTCTTGAGCTCATCCAGCGTGTAGCCCACGGCCAGCTTGGCGGCAACCTTGGCGATGGGGAAACCCGTGGCCTTGGACGCCAGCGCCGACGAACGCGACACGCGCGGGTTCATCTCGATGACGATCATGCGGCCGTCCTTCGGGTTGACCGAGAACTGCACATTGGAGCCACCCGTGTCCACACCAATTTCACGCAGCACTGCCAGCGAGGCGTTGCGCATGATCTGGTATTCCTTGTCGGTCAGCGTCTGCGCGGGGGCCACGGTGATCGAGTCGCCCGTGTGCACACCCATCGGGTCCAGGTTTTCGATGGAGCAGATGATGATGCAGTTGTCCGCCTTGTCACGGACCACTTCCATCTCGTACTCCTTCCAGCCGAGCAGCGACTCTTCAATCAGCAGCTCGTTGGTGGGCGACGCTTCGAGGCCGCGCTTGCAGATGGTCTCGAACTCTTCAGGGTTGTAGGCAATGCCGCCGCCGGTACCGCCCAGCGTGAAACTGGGGCGGATCACGGTGGGGAAACCCACGGTCTTTTGCACGGCCCAGGCTTCGTCCATGCTGTGGGCGATGCCGGAGCGCGCCGAGCCCAGACCGATCTTGGTCATGGCGTCCTTGAACTTCAAGCGGTCTTCGGCCTTGTCGATGGCTTCGGGGGTGGCACCGATCAACTCGACCTTGTACTTGTCGAGCACGCCGTTGTGCCACAGGTCCAGCGCGCAGTTGAGCGCTGTCTGGCCACCCATGGTGGGCAGGATCGCGTCGGGACGCTCCTTGGCGATGATCTTCTCGACCGTCTGCCAAGTGATGGGCTCGATGTAGGTGACGTCGGCCGTGGCCGGGTCGGTCATGATCGTCGCAGGGTTGCTGTTGATCAGGATGACCTTGTAGCCCTCTTCGCGCAGGGCCTTGCAGGCCTGTACGCCGGAGTAGTCGAACTCGCAGGCCTGGCCGATGATGATGGGGCCAGCGCCGATGATGAGGATGCTTTTGATGTCTGTGCGTTTTGGCATGGTGCGTCGATCAGTCGATCGTGGGTTCGGCTGCCTGGGGGCTGGGGGTTGGGGCAGAGGCTGCTGTTGCATCTGCGGGCAAACGCCGCTGGGTCAACTTGGCAAGCAGCGCCTCGGCGCGTGCGGGAGGAAGGTTCTTCTGCATCAGCTGCAGCAGGCCGTCGCCCTGGATCAGTGGGCGCAAGACTTCTTCTTCCGCGTCATAAAACGTCACTTCCCACTCCTGCAGCAGCTCTGCAAAGGCAGCATCGTCCAGCGTCTTGCCCTTGGCCACGAGCGTGACGAGCGGCATGGCCTTGTTCTCGACGAACGCTTTCTTGTAGGGCTTTTGCGCCCAACGTTCCGTGAACCACTCACGGTGGGGCGAAGGCAGGGTCAGGACACGCTTGTGGATCGCCTTTTCCAGCGATGCAAGGGGGAAGCTGAACAGTTTCATGGTGCTGTTTCCTTCCGCGCTTAACCGGCTTTTGCCGCGCGCATGGCGTCGGTGAAGCGGTCAAAGAGGTATGCGATGTCGTGCGGACCGGGGGATGCCTCAGGATGCCCCTGGAAACAGAAAGCGGGCTTGTCCTTGTGGACCAGCCCTTGCAGCGTGCCGTCAAACAGGCTGACGTGCGTGGCGCGCAGATGGGCGGGCAGCGATTCCATGTCCACCGCAAAACCGTGGTTCTGGCTCGTGATGCTCACGCGGCCCGTATCCAGGTCCTTCACCGGGTGGTTGGCACCATGGTGGCTGTGGGTCATCTTGAAGGTCTTGGCACCAGCAGCCAGGGCCATGATCTGGTGCCCCAGGCAGATGCCGAACGTGGGCATGCCACTGTCCACAATGGTGCGGGTCGCGGCGATGGCGTAGTCGCAAGGCTCGGGGTCGCCAGGGCCGTTGGACAGGAAAACACCATCGGGTTTGAGAGCCAGCACATCAGCGGCCGGCGTCTTTGCTGGCACCACGGTGACCTTGCAGCCACGTTCCGCCAGCATGCGCAGGATGTTCTTCTTGACGCCGAAGTCGTACGCCACTACGTGAAACTGTGGGGCCGACAGTTCGCCGTAGCCAGTACCCAGTTTCCACTCTGTCTGCGTCCACTCATAACGCGCTGCCGTGGTCACCACCTGGGCCAGGTCCAGCCCGGCCATGTTGGGGGCCGCCTTGGCCTTGGCGATGGCTTCGTCGATGAGCGCCTGCGTGATAGCCTGCCCTGCGGCAAGGCCGATGATGGTGCCGTTTTGCGCACCCTTGCTGCGCAGCAGGCGCGTGAGCTTTCGGGTGTCGATGTTGGCGATGGCAACGGTCTTCTCACGCACGAGGTACTGCGAGAGCGTTTCCGTGGAGCGGAAGTTGCTTGCCAGCAGCGGCAGGTCTTTGATGATCAGGCCTGCGGCGTGGACCTTTTCGGCTTCGATGTCCTCCACATTGACGCCGTAGTTGCCGATGTGCGGATACGTGAGGGTCACGATCTGCTGGCAGTAGCTCGGGTCGGTGAGGATTTCCTGGTAGCCGGTGATGGCGGTGTTGAACACCACTTCGCCGACGGTGGTGCCGGTGGCACCAATCGAATTGCCGATAAAGACCGTGCCGTCTGCGAGCGCCAGGATGGCGGGCGGGAAGTTTCCCTGTAGAGACAAAAGCACTGGGTTCTCCGGATGGTTACGGTCGCCCGGCGCCTGCAGTCCACTCGTGCACGCAAAGGTACGCAAGTGCTGGTGGCTGCTCTCAGATGGGTTGTTGCTTTGGGTGCGGTCGGGCGACGCTGTTGCGAGAAAAGCTCCCGATTATATCCTTCATGGCGCGCTCACCAACAAATGCGCGTCTTGCATAACCTTGTTACGTAAGCAAGTGTTCCAGGCATTTCAGAGGACAACAGGCGCCCTAGACTTCGCCCCGTTTCCCCACCGCCTCCACTCCAAAGGCTGATCCCGATGCGCATTTTTTTCCGACCCCTTGCCCTTTCCCTGGCGGGCCTGTGTGCCGCCATGGCCGCTCAGGCCCTGGAGCTGGCGAAATACCCCCAGGTCTTCGTGGCGCCCCAGGGCGTTGAAGTCGTGCTGGCTCCCACCGCAGACGGCAAGCAGGCCCTCGTGCGAGTGAGTGGCATCAACGACCCCATCGATCAGGTCGTCTTCCTGAGCCAGTTGGAGCAACGGGGCTCGGCGCGCGAGGTATACGCCACCACGCTCGATGGCCGCAGCTACGGTCTGCTGCAAAAGCAGAACCAGGCCTATCGCAATGGCGACCACTATGTGGTGTACCTGCCAGGCAAGCGCGATGGCGTGCCACTGGCCTTCAGTGAAGAAAAGAGCAAGGCCTTCAAGCTGGCAGACCTGCTGGCCAGCTACAAAGGCCAACAAAAGCAGGGCCTGCAGGACAAACTGGCCCGCTTTGACCGCAACAAGCGCCTGGCCAGCGTGCAGGCCGAACTGGGCAAGGCCGACCAGGACGCCACCGCTGCATGCGGTACGCCAGTGAAGACCAACGTTGACTGGGCCACCATTGACGACGAGAAACTCCAGTCGCTAAGCATCGGCAGCTTCTGCGGCGTGGTGGCATCAGAGCTGGAGTCCATGTGCCGCAACACCCCCGCCTTCAAAAGCACGGCACCCGGCCTGGGCTTGGTGCAATGCAAATTCGCGCCGCAGCTGAAAATCCGGGTGGAGAACCAGCAGGTGCTGTTCAGCACGGAGAAGGACGCCCCCAACCAGGAAGAATTCGTGCGCCAGTTCCTGCGCAATCTCTAAAGAAAGTGAGGCGCTCCGCCCCCTGAGATCTGCTGGAAACGATCAAGAAGCGGTGGCTTCAGCGCCCGGCGCCGCTCGCATGCAGGCAGATCGCTGCAGCGGCCGCCACATTGAGCGACTCTTCGCCGCCCGGTTGTGCAATGCGGATGCGCAGAGCGGCACGCTCTTCCAGTGCAGGGGAAACGCCCTGCCCTTCGTGGCCCAACACCCATGCACACGGCCAGGGCAAGGCGGCACGGTGCAACCAGTCTCCGGCGTGCGAGCTGGTCACAAGCATGGGCACCTGCAGCGATTGAAGCTCGCCGTGCTCCACGCCCTCGATCAGGTCCAGCGCGAAATGCGCACCCATGCCCGCCCGCAGCACCTTGGGGGACCACAATGCGGCGCTGCCCTTGATGGCAACCACCTGCCGGAACCCGAACGCGGACGCACTGCGCAGGATGGAGCCCACATTCCCAGCGTCCTGCACACGGTCCAGCACCACGGTCGCCGCACCCGGATGCACCGCAGCGGGCGCGGGCAAATCCATGATGAAACCCATCCGAGCGGGCGACTCCAGCCCACTGATGTCGGCAAACAGTGCGTCAGCAATTACTATGAATTTCATAGCATTTTGCGCCCACTCTACCTGCGCCAGCGGCCAAAAAGACTCTGAAAACACCGCAATGGATGCGCGCTGGCCACGCTCCAGGGCCGCGCGGCAGAGGTGATCGCCCTCCAGCCAAACCCGGCCTTGCTTGCGGTAGGCCGTGGTGTCCTGCGCAAGACGGCGCAGGTCTTTCACGAACGTGTTGTCCCGCGAATGGATGGTGGTGATCGAGGAGGATGTCATGGTTGGGCAGGTTCAGCCGCGCAGATTCTGCGCCACGGGCGCAAAGGAACGCCGGTGGTGGACGCACGCGCCGTGCTCGCGCAGGGCCGCCATGTGCACCGCCGTGCCATAGCCTTTGTGGCCCGCAAATCCGTACTGGGGAAATTCTTCATGCACCTGCACACACCAGCGGTCACGGTGCACCTTGGCCAGGATGGACGCGGCCGAGATGGCCGGCACCAGCGCATCGCCCTTGACGATGGCCTCAGCCTGGATGTCGAGCGTGGGCAGCCGATTGCCATCGACGAGGACCATAACGGGCTTCAGGCGCAGCCCCATCACGGCCCGCCGCATGGCCAGCATCGTGGCCTGCAGGATGTTGAGCTGATCGATCTCTTCCACGCTGGCCTCGGCAATGCTGCAGCACAGCGCCTTGGCGCGGATTTCGTCGTACAGCTTTTCGCGCCGGGCGGGCGTGAGCTTCTTGGAGTCAGCCAAGCCTGCGATGGGATGCAGATCGTCCAGGATGACTGCAGCAGCCACCACAGGTCCCGCCAGCGGGCCACGGCCCGCTTCATCCACGCCGGCCACAAGGCCGGGTGGGTGCCAGGGCAGGCAGGCCTGTTCAGGCAGCGGGATGGAGGATTTTCTGGATCGCATCGGCAGCCAGTTGGGGAGTGTTGCGGCGCAGGCTCTCGTGCAGCGCCGTAAAGCGCTGCTCCAGGGCCGTGATTTTTTCGGGATGGTGCTGGCGGGCATCCAGCCATTGGAGTGTTGCCGCACAAAGCGCCTGGGGTGTCGCGGCATCCTGGATCAGCTCGGGCACGACGAAGTCGCCACACAGGATGTTGGGCAACCCCACCCAGGGCTGCAACTGCTTGCGGCGCATAAGCCACCAGCTCAATGGGTGCATGTGGTAGCCAATGACCATGGGGCGCTTGAACAGGGCCGCCTCCAGCGTGGCGGTGCCACTGGCGATCAGCGTGGTGTCGCAGGCTGCGAGCACGGCGTGGGATTGCCCGGAAACGATTTGCACCACACCGCCCAGCCCAGCGGCCTGCGCTGCCTGCACGATGCGTTCGCGCAGCGCTGGCACGGCAGGCACTATCAATTTAATAGCTGGTCGCGCTTTTCTGACAAGCGCTGCAGCCTCAAAGAAGGGTTGAGTGATGTAGGCGATCTCCGAAGAACGGCTGCCCGGCAGAATGGCCAGCACCTCGTCCGTATCCTGCAGCCCGAGCTGCGCACGGGCCGCAGCGCGGTCCGGCACCATGGGAATCACACCTGCCAGCGGGTGCCCCACGTAGGTGGCGGCGATGCCATGCCGCGCGAGCAGTTCAGGCTCGAACGGAAAGATACACAACACATGATCAGCGCTGCGGCGAATCTTCTCGACGCGTTCCGCGCGCCAGGCCCAGATGGAGGGGCACACGAAATGCACCGTCTTGATGCCCGCAGCGCGCAAGTCAGCTTCCAGCCCCAGGTTGAAATCAGGGGCATCCACACCGATGAAGACATCCGGGCGGTCCTTGAGCAACCGCTCACGCAGTTGCTTGCGGATGCCCAGCAACTCGCGCAGGCGGCGCAGCACTTCCATGCTGTAGCCATGCACGGCCAGCTTCTCGCTGGGCCACCAGGCATCAAAACCCCGGCGTTGCATTTGCGGGCCACCAATGCCGCAGGTCTGCAGGTCTGGCCAATGGGCCTGCATGCCGTCGATCAACAGACCGGCCAGCAGGTCGCCCGATGTCTCGCCCGCCACCATGGCGACGCGGGGGGAAGCAGCCATCACCCAGCCCTCAGCGCGCTATGCCGCGCGTGGCGTCGGCCAGGAACCGCTCCATCATCGCGGCATCCTCGCTGGCCTGCGGTGCGGACTGCACCAGCTCAGCAATGGCGGCACGTGCAGCCTCCAGCGTGAGGCCCTGGCGGTAGATCAGCTTGTGCATCTGCTTGACCGCAGCAATGCGCTCGGGCGAGAAGCCGCGGCGGCGCAGCCCCACCACGTTATAGCCCCGCACGGCCAGCGGGTTGCCATCCACCAGCATGAAGGGGGGCACGTCCTGCGACACTGCGCTGGCAAAGCCCACCATGGCATGCGCCCCGACCTTGACGAACTGGTGGATGCCGGTAAGCCCGCCCACCGTCACCCAATCGCCCAGGTGGACATGGCCTGCCAGGGTGGTGTTGTTGGCCAGCGTGGTGTGGTTGCCCACATGGCAATCATGGGCGATGTGGGTGTACGCCATGATCCAGTTGTCGTCCCCCACCGTGGTGATGCCACCGGCCTGGGGCACACCGAGGTTCAGGGTGCAGAACTCGCGGATGGTGTTGCGGTCGCCGATGACCAGTTCGGTAGGCTCGCCCGCATATTTCTTGTCCTGCGGGATGGCGCCGATGGAGTTGAACTGAAAGATGCGGTTGTCGGCGCCAATCGTCGTGCGCCCGTCAATGACGCAATGTGCGCCGACCGCCGTGCCCGCACCGATCGACACATGCTCACCAATAACCGCATACGGTCCCACCGTGACCGAAGGGTCCAGGCGTGCGCCGTCCGCAACAATGGCAGTGGGATGAATATTGCTCACGATCCAACAGGCCCGGGTCGGTCAACCCACGCTGCGCATGGTGCACATGAGTTCGGCCTCGCAGGCCACCTCTTCGCCCACGCTGGCCACGCCCTTGAACTTCCAGATGCCGCCACGAACGCGATCGATGGTGATGCTCAGGATCAACTGGTCGCCGGGCTCCACCGGGCGCTTGAAACGCGCGCCATCAATGCCCACAAAGTAGTAGATATTGTTCTCATCGGGCACCTTGCCCATGGCATCAAACGCCAGCAAGCCCGCAGCCTGGGCCAGCGCCTCCAGGATCAACACACCCGGCATCACGGGACGTCCGGGGAAATGCCCCATGAAGTAGGGCTCATTGAACGTTACGTTCTTGATGGCCTTGATGCGGGTGTTGCTCTCAAGCTCGATCACTTTGTCCACCAGCAGGAACGGGTAGCGGTGGGGCAGTTGCTTGAGAATTGCGTGAATATCCATCATCGAGTTGTTCTTCCGTTCATGCTGCCTTGAGAGCCTGCTCAAGCGCCTTGATGCGCTCCCGCAAGCTGTGCAGTTGTTTGAGTGTTGCAGCGTTTTTTTCCCAGCGCGCATTGTCGTCGATGGGAAACATGCCCGTGTATTGCCCAGGCCGCGTGAGCGAGCGTGTGACCACCGTAGCTGCCGAGATATGCACGTTGTCGGCCAGCTCCAGATGGCCCAGCACAATCGCCCCGCCGCCCACAGTGCAGTGCGCGCCAATGGTCGCGCTGCCAGCCACCCCCACACACCCCGCCATGGCCGAGTGCTTGCCGATGCGCACGTTGTGGCCGATCTGGATCAGGTTGTCGAGCTTGACGCCATCTTCGATGACGGTGTCCTGAAGCGCGCCCCGGTCGATGCAGGTGTTGGCACCAATCTCGACATCGTCTCCGATGCGCACGGCACCGAGCTGTTCGATCTTGACCCACTGCCCCTGTTCAGGCGCAAAGCCAAAACCATCCGCGCCAATCACCACACCGGCGTGCACGATGCAACGCGCGCCGATGGTGCAGCCTTCGCCCACGGTTACACGCGACTTGAGGATGGTCCCCGCGCCCACCTGCGCTCCACGCTCCACCACACACAGCGGCCCAATGGTCGCAGTGGGGTGCACTTGTGCCGTGGGATCCACCACGGCACTGGCGTGTACCCCCGCGCACTGCGCTGGCGCATTGCGTTGCCGCCACAACTGGGTGGCACGCGCGAAATACACGTAGGGGTTGTCCGCCACGATGCAGGCACCACGTGCCAGAGCGGCATCGCGCATGGCAGGTGCCACAATGACACAGGCCGCCCGGGAGGCGGCCAGTTGCTGTTGGTAGCGGGGGTTGCTCAGGAAACTGAGATCTCCCGGCCCGGCAACCTCCAGGGGCGCGATGCGGGAGATGACGACATCCCGTGTCGCACCTCCTTCCAGCGAGCCACCGAGCGCATCAACTATGTGCCCAAGAAGCAAGCTCACGCGCCACCTGTCCAGGGCTGTGGCTTACTTGCCAGCAGAGGCATTCAGCGCCTTGATCACCTTGTCGGTGATGTCATGCTTGGGGTTGATGTAGACGGCCTCCTGGAGGATCACGTCGTACTTCTCAGCTTCAGCCACTTGCTTGACGACCTTGTTCGCACGTTCGAGCACCTGGGACAGTTCCTCGTTCTTGCGGGCGCTCAGGTCTTCCTGGAACTCGCGGCGCTTGCGCTGGAATTCACGGTCCTGGTCCACCAGCTGGCGCTGGCGGGTCGTGCGCTGGCTTTCAGCCATCGTAGGGGCTTCGCGTTCGAATTTCTCTGTGGCGGTCTTCAGGGTACTGCCCATGTCCACCAGTTCTTTCTCGCGACGGGAGAACTCCTGCTCCAGCTTGGCCTGTGCAGCCTTGGCAGTGCTGGCCTCACGGAAGATGCGGTCTGTATTGACAAAACCGGCTTTGAACGACTCTTGAGCTTGCGCAGGGGCAGCCACGGCCATGGAGCCAAGCAGCAGAGCCAAAGAGATATGGCGAGAAATGGATTTCATTAGAAAGACGTTCCAATCTGGAATTGCAGTTTCTGGATTCTATCGCCGGCGAACTTGCGCACCGGTTGCGCAAAAGCCAGACGCAAAGGACCGAGCGGGGAAATCCAGCTCAAGCCCAGGCCCACGGAAGAACGCATGTCACTGAAGGTAACTTTTTCGTTTTCTCCGTACACATTACCCACGTCAAAGAAGGTAAATACACGCAGCGTCCGGTCGTTCCCTGCACCCGGGAACGGCGCGATCAGCTCCGCGTTCAGCGTCACCTTCTTTGGCCCCCCCAAAGAGGCCCCCGTCACGTCGCGCGGACCCAGGGTACCCTGGTCAAAGCCACGCACCGAGCCCAACCCGCCCGAATAGAAATTCTTGAACACCGGGAACGGCCGGCCATTCATGCCCTTGCCGATACCCACCTCGCCATTGAAGGCGATGGTGAAACGTTTGTTCAGCGGTACGTACTGCTGGTACTGGTAGTTGGCCCGCACATAGCGAGCATCCCCAGCCACCGACCATTCTGAATTGAGGCGCTGATAGCGGCCGGAATTCGGTGCCAGAGCGCTGTCGCGGTCGTCCCGCGACCAACCGATCGTCAGAGGAATGGAGGTGCTGCTGTAGCCAAACTGGTCGGCATAAGCCAGGTAGGTGGCGGGAATGTTCGTCCCCGCCTTGATCTTGGTCTGCTCCAGCCCACCGCCAAAGAACACGGTATCGGTTTCACTGAACGGAACACCGAATCGCACCGACGTGCCGGTGGTCACCAACTCGTAGTTACCGCCCTGGTCTTCGTAAGGCTTGTCCGTGCGGTAGTACACGTCCAGCGTGCGAGAAATACCGTCGGGAGTGAAGTACGGATTGGTGGTGCTGAACACGAGCGTGCGGCGGTACTTGCTGGTGTTGACATCAATGCCCAGGTAGTTGCCAGAGCCAAAAATGTTCTCTTGCTTGATACCAAACGACAGCGACACCTTTTCGGCGCTGGAAAAACCCACCCCCATCTGCAGCGACCCGGTGGGTTTTTCTGCCACGTTGATCACCAGGTCCACCTGGTCTGGAGAGCCCGGGACCTCCTGGGTCTCCACATTGACCTCGGTGAAGAAGCCCAGGCGGTCCACGCGATCACGCGACAGGCGGATTTTTTCACCGTCGTACCAGGAGGCTTCGTACTGGCGGAACTCGCGGCGGATCACTTCGTCGCGTGTGCGGTTGTTGCCGCTCACATTGATGCGGCGCACATAGGCACGGCGCGAGGGCTCCGCCTGCAGAACAAAAGCAACGCGGTTGTTTTCGCGGTCAATCTCTGGCACGGCTTCTACCCGCGCGAACGCAAAGCCAAACCGGGAGAAATACTCGGAAAACGCCTTGGTCGTTTCAGTGACCTGGTCCGCGTTGTAGGGTTCGCCAGGGCGAATGGTGACCAGGGACTTGAACTCATCTTCCCGGTCCAGGTAGTTGCCTTCCAGCTTCACGCCAGACACCACATAGCGCTCACCTTCGGTCACATTGACAGTGATGGAAATGTCCTGCTTGTCGGGCGAAATAGCGACCTGGGTGGAATCGACACGGAATTCGAGATAGCCGCGCTGCAGGTAGTAGGAGCGCAGGGTTTCCAGATCCGCATTGAGCTTGGCACGTGAATAGCGGTCCGACTTGGTGTACCAGCTGAGCCAGCCACCGGTGTCCTGATCAAACAGGCCTTTGAGCGTGGATTCGCTGAAGGCCTTGTTGCCAACAATGCGTACTTCCTTGATGCGGGCGGGATCGCCTTCGACCACGGTGAAAGTCAGGTTGACACGATTGCGCTCGATCGGGGTCACGGTCGTGACGACCTCGGCGCCATAGAGGCTCTTGTTGATGTACTGGCGCTTGAGCTCCTGCTCGGCACGGTCGGTCAGCGCCTTGTCATAGGGACGACCCTCGGTCAGACCGACATCGCGCATGGCCTTTTTCAGCGCGTCCTTGTCAAACTCGCGGGTACCGGCGAAATCCACGTCGGCCACAGTGGGGCGCTCCTCCACCACAACCACCAGCACATTGCCAGTCGCCTCCAGGCGCACGTCCTTGAACAGGCCCAGACCAAAAAGTGCGCGAATGGCAGCTGCGCCCTTCTCGTCGTTGTAGTCGTCACCAACCCGCAGTGGCATGGAGGCAAACACGGTGCCGGGCTCGACGCGCTGCAGCCCCTCGACGCGGATGTCCTGCACCTTGAAAGGCTCCAGAGCCCATGCCGCATTGGCGGCAAAAATCATGGCTGCAACGGCCGATGCGGTACGCACGCCCAGGCGATTGATGTGTTTTTTCATGAATGAAGCTGGCGCCGCAGTTGCAGGGCAAGCGCGGCAAAAGTGTTAGCCAAAGAGCCGAGTGATATCGTTGAACAGGGCAATGGACATCATGAGAAGCAAGACCGCAACGCCTCCACGCTGCAGGCGCTCCATCCACGCGTCTGACACCCCCCTGCCCGTGACACCCTCCCAAAGATAATACATCAGGTGCCCTCCGTCCAAGACGGGCAGCGGCAGGAGGTTGAGCACGCCCAGGCTCACGCTGATCAGGGCGAGGAAAACGAGGTACTGCGTTAGGCCCAGGCTGGCAGAACGCCCGGCATAGTCGGCGATGGTCAAGGGCCCGCTGATGTTCTTGAGAGATGCCTCACCAATCACCATGCGGCCCATCATGCGCAGCGTCAATACCGACACATCCCAGGTCTTGACCACACCGGCCCAAGCGCCTTCCAACACGCCATATTCAACGGTCACGAAATCAGGTGGAGCGCCAACGTAGGCCCCAATGCGGCCTATGGTCGCGCCCAGTTCCGGCTTGGCCTCCGGCAAAACATCCAAGGTCAGCACCTGCCCCGCGCGATCCACGCGCCAAGGCTGGGCCAGTGGCTCGCTGCCACGCACGGACTGCCGGATCAACTCGCGCAGCTGCTGGCCATCCACCACATCGATGGCACCAATCTTGAGCACTACATCCCCTTGGCGCAATCCGGCGTGCGCAGCGGCTCCGTCAGGCATGACCTCGCCCAGCACCGGACGTGTCCATGGCCCCAGAATGCCTATTTTGCGAAACAGCTGGGCGTCTGCTTCGCGGCTGTCGATCTTCGACATGTCCAGCAAAATTTCCCGGTGTGCAGCCCCCGACTGTGGCTGCACATCCAGTCGCACGTTCACCCCCTCCAGGGCACCGCGAGTAAGCAGCCAGCGCAAATCTTCAAACGACCGCACGGGTTCCAGGTCGTCAGAACCCAATGCTGCCTGCGCGACCAGTTCACCGCCACGCAGGCCCGCGCTCTGCGCCACGGAACCAGCCACCGGGCTGGCCAGGACCGCCTTGGGCTCCTCCACCCCGTTCCAGTTGACGATGGAATACAGCAGCACGGCCAGCAGCAGATTCGCAACAGGGCCTGCGGCCACGATGGCAGCGCGAGACCGCAGAGGTTGGGTGTTGAAGGCCAGATGCCGCTCTTCGGGGGGCACAGGCGCTTCCCGCTCGTCCAGCATGCGCACGTATCCACCCAGCGGAAACGCCCCCAGGACAAACTCCGTGGGCGAGCCCTTGGGTTGCCAGCGCAGCAGCGGGTTGCCAAAGCCCACCGAGAAGCGCAGCACCTTCACTCCGCACGCCACGGCCACCCGGTAGTGGCCGTATTCGTGTACGGCAATCAGAAGGCCGAGGGCCACGATGAAGGCAACGATGGTGAGGAGCATGTGCGGGTCCGTGTTGCGGTGGAAACTCAGGCCGCCAGGCGGTCTGCAGCTTGCTCAGCGGCATTGCGTGCTTGGCTATCCAGGTCCAGCAACGCTTCGAGCGAATTGGGCTTGGAGGGGGAAACCGCCTCCAAAGTTGCAAGATTCACGGCATGAATATGGTCAAAACGAAGCCGCCCCGACAAGAACGCTCCCACAGCCACCTCATTGGCAGCATTCAATACGGCCGTCGTCCCCTCGGCGGCTTTCAGCGCTTGCCAGGACAGGTGCAAACCCGGGAAGCGGTGGGCATCAGCATCTTCAAACGCCAGCGCGGACAGGGTCGAAAAGTCCAGTTTGCTCGCACCACTCGCAATGCGCTCCGGCCAGGCCAGGCCGCAGGCAATGGGCACGCGCATGTCGGGCGTTCCCAATTGAGCCAGGATCGATGCATCCTTGAACTGAACCATGGAATGGATGATCTGCTGCGGATGGATCACCACCTTGATCTGGTCCGGGTGCAGATCGAACAGCCAGCGGGCCTCGATCACTTCGAGCGCCTTGTTCATCATCGTGGCCGAATCCACCGAAATCTTGCGCCCCATCGAGAAATTGGGATGCGCGCAGGCCTGGGCAGGTGTGATCTCAGCCAGCGTGGACGGGTCTCGTTGCCGAAACGGCCCCCCGGAAGCCGTGAGCAAAATGCTGTCCACCCGTTGCGCCCAAGTGGCAGGATCTTCTGGCAGGCACTGAAAGATGGCGGAGTGTTCGCTATCGATGGGCAACAGCGTCGCCCGCCCCTCGCGCACCGTCTGCATGAACAAACCGCCGCCAACCACCAGCGCTTCCTTGTTGGCCAGCAGCAACCTCTTACCCGCGCGCGCAGCCGCCAGACACGGTGCGAGACCCGCAGCGCCCACAATGGCCGCCATCACCGCATCTACTTCATCGTGTGATGCTATCAATTCAAGAGCATCTTGCGCTTGAAGGACCTGCGTTGGAAGGCTATTGGCCACTAATTTTTCAGCCAGAAGCGCCGCATGGGGCGCGCTCGCCATCACCGCGAAGCGAGGACGGAACTGTGCACACTGCGCCAGCATGAGATCCACCTGGGTGGCAGCGCTGAGCGCAAACACCTCGAAGCGATCGGGATGGCGGGCCACCACATCCAGCGTGCTGGTGCCAATGGAGCCGGTGGAACCGAGGACGGTGATTTGTTGTTTCTTCATGGAGTCGTCAGGCTCGTGAGCATCATGGCCAGGGGGAGCGTGGGCAGCAGAGCATCCACGCGGTCGAGCACACCACCGTGTCCTGGCAACAGGCCACTGCTGTCCTTGACACCGGCGCTGCGCTTGATGAGGGACTCCACGAGATCTCCCGACACACTCATGGCCACCATGAACAGCGCGGCAAGCACCAGCATCCACCAGCCTTGTAGCGCCATTCGGCTGTAAAAACTGGGCACAGCCGCCTGCCAGTGCGCATCGGCCACGACCCAGACGAAGGCCATGACCATCACGCCCGCCAAACCGCCCCACACGCCCTCCCAACTTTTGCCAGGACTGATCGAAGGGGCCAGCTTGCCTTTTGTGAAGCGCAGGCCAAAAGCACGGCCGGCGAAATAAGCAAAGATGTCTGCGACCCACACCAGGAGCAGCACCGACAACAGGAAATTGATACCCACATTGCGCGCCTGCACAACGGCGAGCCAAGCGAGCCACAGCGCCAATACCCCTGCCACCAGGCGCACTCCACCCGGAATGCGGGGCCAACCAGGCACCCCTGCCTTGAGCAGCCAGGCAGCCGCCAAGACCCACAGCCCCCCGCCCACCACCCACAGGGCGGTCAACGAACGATCGACCCAGCCCAGGGCCCACGAACCCGCACACAGTGCGACACATGCAGCGCCCACGGTCAGAGAGCCGGCCTGGCCAAAACCGCTCAGACGCCCCCACTCCCAGGCACCCGCCGCCATGAGCACCAACACGACCACGGTGAAGGGCACCGTAGATGGGTAAAAAAGCGCCGGCAGCAAAATGGCCAGCAGGACAATGGCTGTGATAACGCGCTGCTTGAGCATGGGGCCTTTCAGAACCTGTTCAGGTTCTTAGCCCGGCATCGGCTGGGGATGCGCGGACAGGATTTGTTCGGAGGTTTTGCCAAAACGGCGCTCGCGGCCACCGAAGGCAGCAATCGCCTCGTCCAGCGCCGACTCATCGAAATCCGGCCACAACCGGTCGCTGAAGAAAAACTCGGAGTATGCGGCCTGCCACAGCAAAAAGTTGCTGATCCGCATTTCCCCGCCGGTGCGAATCACTAGGTCCGGATCGGGCACATGGGCCATGCCCATCGCACCCTGCAGGCTGGCCTCGGTGATAGGCTCACCGCGTGCCGCCAGCGACGCTGCGGCCTGGGCAATGTCCCAGCGGCCACCGTAGTTGAAACACACGTTGAGCACCAGGCGGGTATTTTCAGCCGTAGCGGCTTCTGCCTGCGCCAGGCCATCGCGGACCTTCTGCGAAAGACCCGCACGCTCACCCACGAAATACAGGCGCACGCCATCCTTCTTGAGTTGCGGCACTTCGCGCGCCAGCGCCATCGCCAACAGTTCCATGAGGCCAGAGACCTCGTCGGCGGGGCGGTTCCAGTTTTCGGAGGAGAACGCAAACACCGTGAGTACAGCCACACCGCGCTGCACGCAGGCGCGTGCACAGCGGCGCAGTGAATCCACGCCTTGCTTGTGGCCCGCCAGGCGCGGCAAAAAACGGCGCGTGGCCCAGCGGCCGTTGCCATCCATGACGATGGCAATGTGGTGTGGCACCAACGAAGAGTCAGCCATGTGAATGTTCAAGCCCTGGGGCCTAGAGCGTGTGATGCACTTTTAAGTGCCCGCGAAAGTCGGGGAAAGGCCCGGCAACTAGGCGCAGGACGCGCCGCGGTATGAATACCGCAAGCGGCTTGCAACGACGTAGCCGGGCCTTTCCCCGACTTTCCCAAAGGGTTGGCCCCACACGCAGGCACTCGCGGTGCTGCAGCGCTTGCCAAGGCCGGGGCCTTACCTGCGCACTGCGCCTTGCGATCACCTGCGTGTGGGGCCAACGCGGGTACGTAAAAGCGCATAACACGCTCTAGACCGCCATGATTTCCTGCTCTTTGGCGGCCACCAGCGCATCGATCTCGGCGATATGCTTATCGGTGAACTTCTGCACGTCGGTTTCGGCGCGCTTCTGGTCGTCCTCGGAGGCCAGCTTGTCCTTGACGAGCTTCTTGACGGACTCGTTTGCATCGCGGCGCAGGTTGCGCACGGCAATCTTGGCGCTCTCGCCCTCGTTGCGGGCGAGCTTGGTCATTTCCTTGCGGCGCTCTTCGCTCATGGGGGGCATGGGCACGCGGATCAGGTCGCCCATGGAGGCAGGGTTCAGGCCCAGGTCGCTTTCGCGGATGGCCTTCTCGATCTTGGCGCCCATGCCCTTTTCCCAGGGCTGCACGCTGATGGTGCGCGAATCGATCAGCGCCACGTTGGCCACCTGGCTCAGGGGCACCAAGGAGCCGTAATACTCGACCTGAACGGTATCGAGCAACGCCGGGTTGGCACGGCCGGTGCGGATCTTCTGCAGGTTGTTCTTGAAAGCCGAGATGGACTGGTCCATCTTGGTTTCTGCATTTTTCTTGATGTCGGCAATCGTCATGTTTTCTCCTGGGCGCCCGCCTGCATCGTGGGCAGGCCTCGGCCATTGTCGTCAAGCGTAAACCAGCGTACCTTCGTCTTCACCCATCACCACACGCTTCAGGGCGCCGTGCTTGATGATGGAGAACACCCGCACGGGCAGCTTCTGGTCGCGGCACAAGGCAAACGCGGTCGCATCCATGATGCCCAGATTGCGGGACATGGCCTCGTCAAAGCTGAGCTTCGTATAACGCGTGGCCGTGGGGTCCTTCTGAGGGTCGGCAGTATAAACGCCGTCCACCTTGGTGGCCTTGAGCACCAGTTCAGCACCGATTTCGGCACCGCGCAACGCTGCGGCGGTGTCGGTGGTGAAGAAAGGATTGCCCGTGCCGGCCGCAAACACGACGACCTTGCCCTCTTCAAGATACTGCAGCGCTTTGGGGCGCACATAGGGCTCAACCACCTGCTCGATGGCAATGGCGGACATCACGCGGGCCACCAGGCCCTGCTTGTCCATGGCATCGGCCAGGGCCAGCGCATTCATCACGGTGGCCAGCATGCCCATGTAGTCAGCGGTGGCGCGGTCCATACCGACCGAACCGCCCGCGACGCCACGGAAAATATTGCCCCCACCGATCACCACCGCCACCTGCACACCCAGGCGGGTCACTTCGGCGATCTCCTCGACCATGCGCACGATGGTGGCGCGGTTGATACCGAAGGCGTCATCCCCCATCAGCGCCTCACCAGACAGCTTGAGCAAAATGCGCTTGTGGGCTGGTGCAGCGTTGGACATGGGAAATTTCTCCGGTAAGTGGTACGAGGCTTTGGTGGGGTGGTTACAGGGAACGATCAGGCAGCAGCCTTGGCAGCAGCCACCTGGGCAGCCACTTCGGCTGCAAAGTCGTCCACCTTCTTCTCAATGCCTTCGCCCACCACGTACAGCGTGAAGCCCTTCACGTTGGTGTTGGCAGCCTTGAGCATCTGGGCCACGGTTTGCTTGCCGTCGGCAGCCTTCACGAAGACCTGGTCGGCCAGCGAGACTTCCTTGAGGTACTTCTGCACCGCGCCGTCGATGCGCTTGGCCGTGATTTCAGCGCTTTGTGCAGGCTTGCCAGCAGCCACGAGTTCCTTGTTGGCTTCGTCGGCCTTGCCTTCGGCGACCGAGCGCTCCTTGGCGATCAGATCTGCAGGCACGTCGGCGCTGGTCAGGGCCACGGGCTTCATGGCGGCCACGTGCATGGCAACGTCCTTGGCTGCTGCAGCGTCGCCTTCGAACTCCACCACCACGCCGATGCGCGAACCGTGCAGGTAGGCTGCCAGGTTGGAGCCGCTGAAGCGCTTGAAGCGGCGGAAGGACATGTTCTCGCCGATCTTGCCGATCAGGCCCTTGCGCACGTCTTCCAGCGTGGGGCCGAAGCTGTCTTGGCTATAGGGCAGCGCGCCCAAGGCTTCGACGGTGGCGGGGTTGTGTTCAGCCACCAGTTTGGCAGCAGCGTTGGCCATGGCGATGAAGCTGTCGTTCTTGGAGACGAAGTCGGTTTCGCTGTTGACTTCCACCAAGGCACCGGTGGTGCCGTCGATGTAGCTGGCGACCACGCCTTCAGCCGTGATACGCGATGCAGCCTTGCCAGCCTTGGTGCCCAGCTTGACGCGCAGCAGCTCTTCCGCCTTGGCCATGTCGCCGTCGGCTTCCGTCAGCGCCTTCTTGCATTCCATCATCGGAGCGTCGGTCTTGCCACGCAGTTCAGCAACCATGCTTGCGGTAATTGCAGCCATCTTTGTTCCTTCAGTGTTCAGTTCAGTCAGTTCAGATTCGGGCTAAAAAAAAGGGGGCTCACCAGGGGCCCCGCTTTTGTTCGCGACGGATCGCGCAGCCGGGCTATCAGGCAGCGGCTTCTTGCACTTCCACGAATTCGTCGGTGCTCTCTGCAGTAGCAGCCTTCACGACTTCATTCACGGCGTTGGCACGGCCTTCGATGATCGCGTCAGCGATGCCACGGGCGTACAGCGTCACAGCCTTGGCCGAGTCGTCGTTGCCAGGGATCACGTAGTCGATGCCTTCAGGCGAGTGGTTGGTATCGACCACACCGATCAGCGGGATGCCCAGCTTCTTGGCTTCGGCCACGGCGATCTTGTGGAAGCCCACGTCGATGATGAAGATGGCATCGGGCAGAGCAGCCATGTCCTGAATGCCGCCGATATCCTTTTCGAGCTTCTCGATTTCGCGGGAGAACGTCAGTTGCTCCTTCTTGCTCAGGCTGTCGAGGCCAGCTTCTTGCTGGGCCTTCATGTCCTTGAGGCGCTTGATCGAGGTCTTCACGGTCTTGAAGTTCGTCAGCATGCCGCCCAGCCAGCGCTGATCCACGAAAGGCACGCCAGCGCGTTGCGCTTCGGTGGCCAGGATTTCACGGGCTTGGCGCTTCGTGCCGACCATCAGGATCGTGCCGCGGTTGGCAGCCAGTTGCTTGGCGAACTTTTGGGCTTCCTGGAACAGTGGCAGCGACTTTTCCAGGTTGATGATGTGAATCTTGTTGCGATGGCCGAAGATGTAGGGGGCCATCTTGGGGTTCCAGAAGCGGGTTTGGTGACCGAAGTGGACACCGGCTTCCAGCATTTCGCGCATGGTAACGGACATAAAAATACTCCAAAGGTTAGGTCTAAAATCAGCCCCAATATTTGCAGTGCCGTGATCGTCACGAACACCGCAACACCTTGACAGGGCTGCTTTGCGATTGGTCTTGCCGCAGCGGCCACGCTGGTTGTGCAAACCTTGCACCACTGCGCTACTGCTCCCAGCAAAACCCAAAGATTCTAGCACACCCATGCTCCCTGACCTGATCGCCACCCGTGAGCAACTGCGGGACGGCGCCACTTCCGCGCCCGCCGAGCTGGAACGCTGCATCGACGCTGCCCAGGCCACCTCCAACGCCCACAGCTTTGTGCGAACCCTGTTCGACGAGGCTCGCACCACAGCGGTGCAGCCGGGCGTGGCCCAGTTGCCTCTGGCCGGGCTGTCGGTGTCGGTGAAGGACCTGTTTGACGTGGCCGGCCAACCCACCCCGGCAGGCTCCACCGCGCTGGCGGGGGCTCCCGCAGCAGCTCAAGACTGCCCGGCCGTGGCCCGGCTGCGCGCAGCGGGTGCCAGCCTGATTGGCCGCACCAACATGGTGGAGTTCGCTTTCTCGGGCGTGGGCGTCAACCCCCACTACGGCACGCCTGCTGCCTGGGACGCCCGTTTTGGCGCCGTGCCCGGCGCACCCCGGGTGCCCGGCGGGTCTTCGTCCGGCGCCGGGGTGTCGGTCGCCACTGGCGCCGCGTTCATTGGACTGGGATCGGACACCGGCGGCTCCATCCGCATTCCTGCGGCGCTCAACGGCATCGTGGGCTTCAAGAACACCGCCCGGCTGGTGCCTACCGCTGGCGCCGTGCCGCTGTCCACCACCCTGGACACTGCCTGCGCCATGACGCGCACAGTGCGCGACGCCATCGTGGCGCACGAGGTGCTGGCCGCCCGGCGCGTGACGCGCAGCCTGGCGCCGCTGTCGCAGTACCGGCTGGCGGTGCCGTCCACCCTCTTCCTCGACGGGCTGGATGCCACCGTGGCGCGCGCCTTTGAGCGCAGCGTGGAAGCCTTGCGCCAGGCCGGCGCCCAGATCGACACCGTCGACCTGCCCGCCGTGCTGGAGCAGCCCGCCTATGGTTTTGCCGCCCCCGAAGCCTACGCCTGGCACCGCGAGCTGCTGCAGCGCGCAGGCGACGGCTACGACCCCCGGGTGCGCATGCGCATTGAAAAAGGCGCCACGCTGATGGCCTGGGAATACATCGACCTGGTGCAGGCGCGCCAGCAATGGATTGCACGCATGCTCGCCGATATGGAGCCCTACGACGCCCTGCTGTCGCCCACCGTGCCCATCGTGGCACCGCTGGTGGCCGATGTCGCCCCCGCCAATGGCGTGGACAAAGCCCAGGACGCAGCCCGCGACGCCGAGTTCTTCCGCGTCAACAACTTGCTGCTGCGCAACACCAGCGTGGTCAATCTGCTGGATGGCTGTGCGCTGTCGCTGCCTTGCCATGTGCCAGGGGAACTCCCGGTCGGGCTGATGGTCTGGCACGGAGCGCTCAGGGACGACACGGTGCTCAACGTGAGCCTGCAGATCGAACAAATACTACAAAAATAATAGCTGCTCGCGCTTTACCAACAAGCGCCAGAAGCCAAAAACACCCATATTCATGAAGATTGCTATCGTGGGCGCCGGCATCATCGGCGTCACCACCGCATACGAGCTGGCCAGCGACGGCCACGAAGTCACGGTGTTCGAACAACGCAGCGCAGCCGCCGAGGAAGCCAGCTTTGCCACTGCAGGACTGCTCGCCCCCTACCTGCTGAGCCCCTGGGCAGTGCCGGGCTTTGGCCAGCCGCTGCGACTGATGGGGGCACAGGCCACCCTGCGGATGGCAGGCGGCCTGACCCTCGCCAACTGGGCCTGGTTGCGCCGCTGGCGCAGCATGGCCCGCAGCCACAGCGCCCCGGCTACAGCCGTCGAGCGCTTGGCGCAGTACAGCCAGACGCGCCTGCAATCCATCGCCAGCCAGCACGAGCTGGATTTCGAAGCCAGCGATGGCCGCCTGGTGCTGCTGCGCACTGAGGAAGACCGCACGCGCCTGCAGCCCGCACTGCAGGTGCTGCGCGACAGCGACGTGACCTTGCGCGAGATCGACGCCGATGTGGCGCGCCAGATCGAGCCCGGCCTGTCGCCCGAGGCGCCGCTGGCAGGCGCCATCCACTTGCCCGACGCGCGCGCGGGCAACTGCCGCCTGTTTGCCCAGCTGCTGCGCCAGGGTATTCAGGGCGGTGGCGTGCAGTTTGTGTTCAACACCCGCGTGGACCGACTGGGCAGCAGCCCCACCGGCGTGGTGCTGCAAGGCGAAGCGGACCTGCGTCGATTTGATGCCGTGGTGCTGTGCGCGGGCATGGCATCAGCCACGCTGCTGCCCGCGCTGGGCCTGGGCCTGCCCATGGCGGCCGTGTATGGCTACTCCGTCAGTGCCCCGCTGCGCGAATCCACCCACGCCCCGCGCGCCAGCGTGGTGGATGCGGGTCAGCAGATATCCATCACCCGCCTGGGCCAGCGTGTGCGCATTGCCGGTGGCGCTGAACTGGCCGGGGCCGATGCCGAGCACCACACCCCCACACTGCAGCGCCTGTACCGCACGTTGAACGACTGGTTCCCCGGTGGCGTGCAGCTGTCATCCAACCTGCAGATCTGGCGCGGCGCCCGCACCATGCTGCCCGACGGAGCACCGGTGGTGGGCGCCAGCGGCGTGCCGGGCTTGTGGATCAACACCGGCCACGGCGCAAGTGGCTGGGCTCTGGCCTGCGGCAGCGCCCGGGCGCTGGCCGACTTGATCGCGCAGCGCGAGCCCGAGGTGTCGCTGGACGGGCTGGGCATGCGTCGATTCTGAACCTTCCTGCGCTTTGCCCCCACGGGGTGTCGGCGCACAATGGCAGGCGCGCTGCCACTGGCAGCAGCCCTTGCCCCCTGCAGCCCATGCACCGCATCACCGCCCACCAGCCTTATCCCCTGTTCAACACAGCCGCCACCCGCCGCCTGGAAAAAGCGGCGGCGGTCGCCCTGCCCCCGCACACCCTCATGCAACGCGCCGGCCTCGCCGTGGCGCAATTGGCCCAGGCGCTGGCCCCCCACGCACGCACCGTGTGGATTGCCTGCGGGCCCGGGAACAACGGGGGTGACGGGTTGGAGGCTGCCATGCACCTGCAGCGCTGTGGCCGCAGAGTGATCGTGACCTGGCTGGGCCAGCCCGATACGGCCCCGGCCGATGCCAGGGCCTCGTGGCAGCGGGCGCTGGATGCGGGCGTGGTCTGGGCAGACACCGCACCCGGCGATCTGGGGGCCAACGACCTGTGCGTTGATGCGCTGCTGGGCATTGGCGTCTCTTCTTCACCCCACAGCCCCGCACGCCCGCCCGACACAAGGCTCCAGGCCTGTCTGCAAGCCCTGCACCGCAGCCCGGCCCCCGTGCTGGCCGTGGACCTGCCCAGCGGGCTGGACGCAGACACCGGCCAGTTTGCTGCAGGCCTTGCGCCCGACACCCCAACCCACCAGCACTACCACCTGCACCAGCAAGCGCCCCCGCCACGCCACACACTGAGTCTGCTCACTCTCAAGCCCGGCCTGTTCACCGCCGCCGGGCGGGACGCAGCAGGCCAGGTCTGGCTGGATGATCTGGGCGTAGAACCCGGGCACGAGCCGCCCAACGCCTGGCTTTCCGGCCCCGCCCTGCCCGCCCCCCGCGCCCATGCCAGCCACAAGGGCAGCTATGGCGACGTGGCCGTGTTGGGCGGCGAAGGACTGGCAGCGCGGGGCATGGGCATGGCGGGCGCCGCACTGCTGGCCGCTTCGGCCGCTCTGCACAGCGGCGCGGGCCGGGTGCTGGTGGCCCTGCTAGACAACGGCCAGCAGCAACTCGACCCACAGCAGCCCGAGTTGATGTTCCGCCGCTTTGACGCACTGGCACTGGAACAGCTCACCGTGGTCTGCGGCTGTGGCGGCGGGCAGGCCATCGCACGCGTTCTGCCCGAGGTCATCACCCGCGCAGCCCGGCTGGTTCTGGACGCCGATGCGCTCAACACCATCGCCACCCAGGCCGCTTTGCACGCGCTGGTGGTGGCGCGCGGCCAGCACGGGCAACCCACGGTGCTCACGCCGCACCCGCTGGAGGCTGCGCGCCTGCTGGGCCTGACCACCGCCGAAGTCCAAGCCAACCGGCTTGGGGCCGCGCAGCAGCTGGCAGACCAGTTCAACTGCGTGGCGGTGCTCAAGGGCTCGGGCACCGTGGTTGCCGCACCCGACCGCGTCCCGGCCATCAACCCCACGGGCAATGCGCGCCTGGCCACGGCGGGTACGGGCGATGTGCTGGCAGGCATGGTGGGCGCTCACCTGGCCGCTGGCGCGAGCGCCTTGCGCGCTGCGAGTGAAGCGGTGTACCAGCATGGCCAGGCGGCTGATGATTGGCCAGCGCGCCAGGCGCTGACGGCCAGTGTGCTGGCGCGGCGCGTGGGCGGAAGCTGAGCCTCAAGCCAGCAAGGTCACCGTCTTGAGCGGCTTGAGCACGCTCGACGGTGTCATGCCAAAGGTCTGCCGGAACATGCGGCTGAAGTGGGCCGAATCAGAAAACTCGCCATGTAGCGCCGCGTCGGTCAGGCGCGGGCTGAGCGCCAGCCCCGCCATCGCCAGCCGCACCTGGGACCAGACGCGGTAGCTGCGCAAGCTCACGCCCATCTCGGCGCGAAACAGGTGGTTGAAACGCGATGCCGAAAGCTGGACGCCCGAGGCCAGGTCACCCCGTGCCACCCGCCCCGCCTGCGGATGGCGCAGCACATGCAGGCTGCGCGCCACGCGTGGGTCCAGCGGCGCCACCTCGTTATCGAGCGGGCAACGCAGCAAGGCGGGCAGGTCGAAGTGATTTAGATAGCCCTCCATGGCACTGCGCGCCCCCACGGAAACTGCGACATCCAGCACCACACCACCCTCTTGCTGGAACAGACCGCGCAACCCCCGTGCTTCGCGCGAATCGGGCTCCAGGTACACCAGGGCAACCGTCTCGCCGCAAGGGTCGAACAGGTGCTCCACGCCTGCGTCCACCAGCGCGCTGTGGCAGGTCTCCACACGCCCTGCCCCCCAGTGCACCGCGAACCGACCCGAGAGCCCCATCAGAAGCACCGGCGACGCATGGCAGTGCCAGCCCGTGGCCGGGATCTCTCCGACGTAGAGCGCCCGGTCAGTGCCCAGGGTCAGTGTGTTGCGTGCTGGCATAGCCCAAACCTACAAGTTTTTTTACCGCGTTCTCCGTAGCCTTGCCTCTCCCGCCAGGGGCCGAGCGTGTGTTGACGCTTGAAGCAGCAGCTCCAGGCATGCACGCAGCCATATCCTTGGAGAACGCTTCTTGAAACGCATCGTTATTTCTGTCGCAACGGCTCTGGTACTGGGCACGGTCGGCCTCTACTACGGGGCACCTTCGCTGTTCAAAGAGCCTCTGCTCAGCGCCAATCGCCATCTGTCCGGCCTGGAAGAAAAAACCGCCGATGCGGCCATGCACACCATCCACTACCTGGACAACGGCACGCCCCCAAACCCCGCGCCGGGCCACGGCAGTGGCACGCCCATCGTTCTGCTGCACGGCATTTTTGCGGAGAAAGACCATTGGGTGGATTTTGCGCGACCGCTCACCGGCCAGTACCGGGTGATTGCCCCAGATATCCCGGGTTTTGGCGAGAGCACACGGCGGGCAGACCAGCCCTACGACTACGCCGCCCACGTCACGCGGCTGGCCGCGTTTCTGGACGCGCTCGGCCTTGCGAAAGTGCATCTGGCGGGCAACTCAATGGGCGGCACCATCGCCGCGCTCTTTGCTTTGCAGCATCCCGAGCGCGTGGCCAGCGTGGCGTTCATCGGCGCACCCCACGGCATTCGCTCGCCCCAGCCCAGCACCATGGACCGCCTCATCGACACCGGACAACGCCCGCTGGTAGCCCACGATGCCGCAGCCTTCGGCGCCATGATGGATCTGGTGTTTGAAAAGCGCCCCTTTTTGCCCTACCCCATCCTGCATGCGTCTGAACAAGAAGCGCTGCGCAACGCCACCTCCAACACGCGCCTGTGGGACGCGCAGCTCAAAGACCGCTACCTGCTGGAGCAACGACTGAGCACGTTGCAGCAACACCCCATCCTCGCCCTGTGGGGCGAGAGCGACCGCGTGTTCGACCACTCTGGACTGCAGACTTTGCAGAAGCTGTTGCCCTACGCCCATGCCGAAGCACTGCCCGGCATTGGCCACCTGCCCATGATGGAGGCGCCCAAAGAGACGGCGCAGCGGTACGCCCGCTTCTTGGGCGTTGTGGCCACGACCCCGCGCGAGACCACACCGAAAATCCAATAAAAATAGCTGCTAGCGCTTATCTATAAAGCGCTAGCAGCTATCAATTAGTGAGCAATAGCTTGAGCGTGATTTTGTACGCCGTCCCCGCTTGTGTCAGCCCCGACGGGGCTTGCGCGCCTTGCTCTTGCTGGATTTTCCCGCAACCGCCTTCTTGACAGATGCTTTCAGAGACTGGATCGGTGAACGCGCGGCCCGCTCACGCGAAAGGCCCGCTTGCTCCGTGGCAGATGGGGTTGGCCCCTTGTCGGACTTGCGTCCACCGGACCGGCCACCCGCCTTGCGGGCGCCACCAGCGCCTTCTGTGCCCAGGCCCTTGTCTTTCAACGCGCGGCCCAGCAACTCTTCGCCCTCGCGCACCAGGCGGAAGTCGATCTTGCGTCCGTCCAAGTCCACACGGCTGACCTGCACCCGGACCCGCGCGCCGATGGCGTAGCGGATGCCTGTGCGCTCACCACGCAGCTCCTGGCGCGCCTCGTCGAACTTGAAGTACTCGCCGCCCAGTTCGGTGATGTGTACCAGGCCTTCGACATACATCGCGTCCAGCGTGACGAAGATGCCGAAGCTCGTTGCTGCGCTGACCACGCCGCTGTATTCCTCGCCCAGGTGTTCGCGCATGTACTTGCACTTGAGCCAGGCTTCCACATCGCGGCTGGCCTCGTCGGCACGGCGTTCGTTGGCACTGCAGTGCAGGCCTGCGGCCTCCCAGGCCTGGGTGTCGCGGCTTGGCGGTGCTACATCCTTGCGGGGCTTGGTGCCGGGCGCCGCCACGCGGGCCGCCAACCGCTTGGCCAGCTTGGCATGGGCTTCGCCGGGTGTGGGCAAGGACGGCAGCGCGTACTTCGTCTTGCTCAGAATGGCCTTGATGACCCGGTGCACCAGCAGGTCGGGGTAGCGCCGGATCGGGCTGGTGAAATGCGTGTAGGCATCGAACGCCAGGCCAAAGTGCCCACTGTTGACGGGCGTGTAGATGGCCTGCTGCATGGAGCGCAGCAGCATGGTGTGGATCTGCTGTGCGTCGGGCCGGTCCTTGGTTGCCGTGGCGATGGCCTGGAAGTCACCGGGTTTCGGGTCGTCGCCGATCGTCATGCCCACAGCCATGGCCTTGAGGTAGTTGCGCAGGATCTCCTGCTTCTCGGGCGTGGGGCCTTCGTGCACCCGGAACAGGCCGGGCTGTCCGCCCTGGGCGATAAAGTCAGCGCTGCACACGTTGGCGGCCAGCATGGCCTCCTCGATGAGCTTGTGCGCATCGTTACGGGTGCGCGGCACGATCTTCTCGATGCGGCCGTTTTCGTCGCAGACGATCTGTGTTTCGGTGGTCTCGAAGTCCACCGCGCCGCGCGCCTGGCGCGCGATGAGCAGCGCGCGGTACACGTCATGCAGGTTGAGCAAGTCCTTCACGCGGTCCTTGCGCTTGCTGGCCTCGGGGCCGCGCGTGTTGGCCAGGATGGCCGCCACTTCGGTGTACGTGAAGCGCGCATGGCTGAACATCACGGCCGGGTAGAACTGGTAGGCATGCACCTCGCCCTTGGCGGTGACCAGCATGTCGCAGACCATGCACAGGCGCTCTACCTCGGGGTTCAGAGAGCAGAGCCCATTGCTGAGCTTCTCGGGCAGCATGGGGATCACGCGGCGCGGGAAGTACACGCTGGTGGCGCGGTCGTAGGCATCGATGTCGATGGCGCTGCCCGTTTCTACATAGTGGCTCACGTCGGCAATCGCCACCAGCAGACGCCAGCCCTTGCTGCGGCCAACCTTGGCGGGCTCGCAGTACACGGCATCGTCGAAGTCGCGCGCATCTTCGCCGTCGATGGTGACCAGGGGCACGTCGGTCAGGTCCACGCGACGCTTCTTGTCCTGCGCGCGCACCTTGTCGGGGAGCTCTTTGGCCTGTGCGAGGCACTCGGCAGAGAACTCGTGTGGCACACCGTACTTGCGCACGGCGATTTCGATCTCCATGCCGGGGTCATCGACCTCGCCAAGCACTTCGGTGATGCGTCCCACAGGCTGGCCGAACAGGGCTGGAGGTTCTGTCAGCTCAACCACCACGACCTGCCCGGGCTTCGCGGCACCGGTGGCGCCCTTGGGGATCAGTACATCCTGACCGTAGCGTTTGTCTTCGGGGGCCACCAGCCACACGCCGCTTTCCTGCAGCAGTCGGCCAATGATGGGCTGGGGCGGACGCTCAATGATTTCAACGACGCGCCCTTCGGGGCGGCCACGGCGGTCCTGGCGGACGATGCGCACGCGCACACGGTCCTTGTGCAAGACTGCGCGCATTTCGTTCGGGGGGATATAGATGTCGCCTTCGCCATCGTCACGGATGACAAAACCGTGTCCATCACGGTGCCCTTGCACGCTGCCTTCAATCTCGTCCGACAAATGCGTGGACTGCGTGCCGGGGGTGGTTTTTTTGATATACAATCTTAGACTTTCCTGAAATGCCCAGGTGGCGGAATTGGTAGACGCACTAGTTTCAGGTACTAGCGAGTAACATCGTGGAGGTTCGAGTCCTCTCCTGGGCACCAAGTTTAACGAGAACCAGCGATGGTTTTCAAAATATCGAAGCCGCTGTACACACAGCGGCTTTTTTATTTGCCGATACGTTTTGCACCTTCTGTTGCGGCCAAAGAATTTTGAACCGACGGTACATTTTTTTGAAAACTCTCCAGAAGCCTGAGTTTCTTGTCCTATAATTCGAGGCTGATCTGAAAGCCCAGGTGGCGGAATTGGTAGACGCACTAGTTTCAGGTACTAGCGAGTAACATCGTGGAGGTTCGAGTCCTCTCCTGGGCACCAAACACATTAAAAGCCGTTGCAGTTGCAACGGCTTTTTTGTTTTCTGGCCGCCAAAGAAAAACGAGACCACCAGCGATCTCGTCTTGCGTGTTGCGGTAAGCGCTGTGGGCACACACACACCGCAGTGCACATGCCCACCCGTCACATCACGTCACTTGCGCAGCAGTGTTTTCAGCACGTTCTGCAAACGGCGTGCGCTGCCTGCATCGCTGGAGCTGGCCAGCACGCGCGCCACATCCTGCCCCCAGGTCTGTGCAGGCGCAGGATCATTGCGGCGCGTCAGCAGCTGCAACTGCAGCATGCGACGGGCAGCGATGTGCTCCGCCGGAGTGGGTGCCTCAGCCGCCATCTCCAGGCGCAGCAGCGCTTCTGCCGCATCACCCTTGGGGGCAGCCGTCAGCGCTTGCGTCCATGCGCTGCGCACCGATGCCGTCACACCCGAACCCAGATCTTGCGTGCCGGGCACCAGCGCTGCATCGCGCTTCTCCCAGGCCGTCAACAACTGGGTCAGCGCCTCGCCGTGGGCCTGAGCCGCCAGCTTCTTCAAGGCCAGCTGGGCATGCTCCATGGCTTCGCGCTGGGCGCGGAACGCGGTGTCACCCAGGCGGGGGCCGCGGTCCTCGAACGCAGGGCGCTCGCCAAAACGGCCGCCACGGTCAGCACGGTCGCCCATGCGGCCATCGCCACGCGGGCCACGGGCGCCATCGCGATCACCCGGACGACCATCGCGGCGGTCGCCTGGACGCGCACCACGGCCAGGGGCCGCAGGCGCATCCTTCTTCATGCCTGGGCGGTCGTCACCGCGCACTGCCACCACAGGCCGGGCAGCAGGCTTAGATGCTGCGGGCGCTGGAGTGGCAACCTCGGCAACTTCACCACCATCGGGGGTTTCGGCAGATTCACCGGCGCCACCCTCGGTAGCAACCGGGAGAGCGCCTGCCTGCGCCTCTGAATGCGCCTGAGCATCCTTTTGCGCCGTGGCCACAGCTTCTGCCGCCTGGGCCTGACCGCGCAGTGCAGCTTCCAGCGCCTGCATGGCCGCGCGAATCTGCTGCGCATCACCGCTGGCATTGGCAGCCTCCAGGGCCTTGGAAGCCTCCAGCACCACGCGATCGCGTGCGCTCAATTCGGTCACCGCGCGCTCGCGGTCTGCCGACTTGCGGTTGAAGGCTTCATCGATGGGTTTGCGAAACGCATCCCACAGCTTCTGCTCGTGCTTGCGGTCCAAGGGCACGGTTTGCGCCTCAGCCTGCCAGCGCTGCTGCAGCGCCTTGACAGCATCGATGCGCAAAGTGGGCGCCGCACCAAGGGCCATGGCCTCATCAATCATTGCATGGCGGCGGGCCAGGCTTTCCTTCTGTGCAGCTTCCAGAGGAGCAGCTGCCATGGAAATCGCCTGCTTCCAAAGGGGTTGCAGTTCCGCAAACAGCTTCTCGCCCACATGGCCGCCTTCGCGCCAGCGATCACCAAACTGGTGGAGGGCACGGTTGATGGCTTTCCAGTCGCCAGAGTTGGCATGTTCCTGCGCCCACGCCTTGACCTCTTCGATCAGCGCCAGGCGCTGGGCCTTGTGCTCAGCGGCTTCGGTGCGGATCTTGTCAAGCCACGCCTCCACCACCTTGTGCGCAGCGTTGCAGGCTTCGTCGAATTTCTTCCACAGGCTGTGGTTGGGAGCCCCGCCCTGGTCTGCCTGTTTCCACTGCTCGCGCAGGTTGCGCAGGGTTTCCTGCATCTTGCGGCCGCCCAGGGCCTGGCCCTCAGGGCGGTTGAGCAAGGCCTCAGCCTTGGCCACCAGGTCTTCGCGCACCTGGTCTGCGCTCCAGCGTTGCCAGCCTTCCAGCTCACCAGCCGCCACCAGAGCCGTATGCACCTGCTGCTCCAGGGCGCTATCGATGTGTTTGCCATGCACCTTGAGCACGGCGCGCAGCGCGGCTGCAGCCCCGGCACTGGCCTTCCCATGACCCTCGGCAGTTTCCTTTTCGAGGACCGCCAAGGCCTCCCGCACACTATGCGCAGCCTTTTCAATCACTTCCGGCGCGACTTTGGGCTTGGCAACACGCGCAGGCTTGGCGGCCGCAGCGGCAGCAGCAGCCTCCGTGGGCAGGCCGCGCGCGGTACGCAGCTCATCCGCCCAGACGGGCACTGGCGGCAGCGGTGCATTGACATCTTCGGCGGCCGCCACAGCCTGGGCCAAAGCGGGCTGGAATGCCTCCCACACCACCAGCAGCTGGGTGCGCGACGCATCGAGCAAGGGGGGGAAACGTGCCTCCACACTGGCCCAGCTGGCATCGCCAGTCAATTCCTGCGCCTGTTCTTGCCAGCGGGCCACATCGGCACGCAACAGCTCCAGCGCCGCCTGAGCGTCACGCCAGGACTTGGTGGAAAGCACTTCGATGCGCTGGGCCAGCAGCACAGCCGCCTCACGCTGCACCTGAACGCGGTGCTGCAGATCCTCGATCACCTTCACGCGATCCGCGACCTGTACCTTGAGCACAGACAAGGGCTCGCGGGACAGCGGTGCGCCCGCCTTGGCGGCATCACGCTGCCATGCCAGGGCATCGGCAATGTTGAGCTTAGGGGCTGCAAGCAGCACCTGCGCTTTTTCAGCCCACTCGGCGGCAATGACCTCCTGGCCCTTGGCGCGGCGGATTTCATCGAGGCGCTCACGCACCGCGCGCGCGGCGCCCTTGTCACGCCCGCTCAACTCTTTGAAAACCTCCTGCAACTGCTCGTGGTCTGGCTGGGTAGCCAGCCAGTCACGAATGCGGGAGGCGCGCTCGCCTGAGGTAGCGGCAGAAAAAGCGCCACCGGTCAGCGCATCAAGCGGATGCGGCTCATGGGTTTTGGCCGGGGCCGGATTCACTTCAGGTGCGTCGGACATTTTGCTGCGGGAAAAAAATGGAAACATGGATCCAATGGATAACAAAGGCGGCCCCGGGCGCACTGCCTGAAGGCCTGCCCCGGCAACTGCGCTGCACGCGCGCCAGGGCAACAAAGCGGCTATTTTCACCGGGTTTGGCAAACAGGCCGCAGCATGGCGGTGTGCCAAGCCCTGAGGGGTGATCTGGCACAAGGCTTTGCCAGACGGGCTGACATGCTGCGGCCCTGCAAGGGTGCCGCCGCTCTAGGGAACAGCCCCCATTATCTATATATAAGGGCCAAGAGCCCAAAAGCACGCCACGCCACAAACAAGAAAGCCCGGCAGACAGGGCCTCAAGGCCTGCCTGCCGGGCTTGACGGCTGACACAACGGTCTTTGCCATCGGTCGCGATGCGGAGATGAAGGTCCACATGGCGAGGAGGCAAGGTATTGCCTCCAGGGGTTTGCCGTAGAAGCCGCATCTGCTGCACCAGGACACTGAATGCCCTCGGAGGGAGACTTGGCTTCGTCTGGCGATGCCTGAAATCTACAGGCAACGCAACCTTACCAAAGGCGCCGCCGCAACTCAAACTGGATTCTCAATGGCGAAAAGACCGGCGATTGAATTTGACATACGCACGTAACAACAGCTCGCAAAGTCCCGAGCGCCAGGTCGGCGCACACCCCCTAAAACCTGTGATTTTTTACATACTTTTCATAACTTAATGATCTTAAAAATCAAAATGTTAGTATTGACTAAGCATTTAGTGAACTTCTAGAATCCGCCAGCCCCAAAACGGGCTAGTAAAAACCCCAACCTCGCTGCCGAACCCGGCTAAGTCAAAGCAGGCCCCAAGCACACCAAAGACGTGCGGCCTCACTTGATGGCGTACCAATCCAGGCGATCCGCCGAGACGAGACAGTCCCCGACGACTGCCCGGCTCACTGTGGCGCCTCAGAAAGGAAGAGCTATGACAGCGTCAGGAAAAATAGTCTCCGGCGTGCGGACCTTCGTGGCCGACGTGACCGAAGGTTTTCTTGAAATCACCCACAACAGCTTTGCCCTCATCGGTCTGGCTGTCGCCTTCGTCGTGATCACCCTCACGGCCCGCCCGGACTTGCGCCAGGCTGGTGAAGCACAGTTGATGAACTGGCTGCAGGCCCGCCAAGTGGAAGTGCTTGGCATGCCCATCGAGCCAGAAGCCAGTGAGCGCGCCACGGCGGGCAACCCCAAGGACCTGCCCAAAGAGCAGGCTGCCGTCGCCTTCTGGCTCAGCAAGAAGTACCGTGTCGCCCCTGAGCCGCTGAGCGTGCTGGTGGCCGAGGCCTATGAAATTGGCGCAAAGTCCAAGATCGACCCGACGCTGATCCTTGCCATCATGGCCATCGAGTCGAGCTTCAACCCATTTGCACAAAGCGCCGTTGGCGCCCAGGGGCTGATGCAGGTGATGACCAATGTGCACACCGACAAGTACCAGAACTTTGGCGGGCACTTTGCTGCCTTTGACCCCGTGAGCAATCTGCGTGTGGGCGTGAAGGTTCTGCAGGAGTGCATTGCGCGCGCCGGTTCGGTGGAGGGCGGGCTGCGCTTTTATGTCGGCGCAGGCAATCTTGCCGACGATGGCGGCTATGCGGCCAAGGTGATGGCCGAGCATTTCCGGCTGCGCCAGGTCGCCGGTGGCCGGGCCATGCCCACCACGCCACCACCCAACCTCTCTACCCAGGCTCCCGCACAGGTCATCCCGGTGGCCGCACCGCCCGCAACGCCTGCCGCCAGCGGTGACAAAGTGGCCCTGCTCTCCGGGCTCTGACAAGGTTCGCGAGCCCCTGGGGGTAGAAACATCCCTCGGACACACCGCCTCCCATTTCCCTGGCACCTTTGCGCGCGTCACGTCAGCTACACTAGCGAGGTACGCGACTGGCGATAGGCGCGGCATCCCACACAGGGTGCTGCCGCTGACGTGGAAACCGACAAGGGCCTGCCTCTTGTGAACCACTGGGAAGCGTGCCGCACGGGGTTTATCCCCTCTGCGTTCAGCCGTTCGCCTGGGCAGCCCTTGTTTCAAGGGACACAAGTTCATAGGACTGCCAATCATGTACGACCGCAATATTCTTGTCGAACAAACCGACCCCGAACTGTTTGCCGCCATCCAGGCTGAAAACGCCCGGCAAGAGCACCACATCGAGCTGATCGCCAGCGAGAACTATGCCTCCCCCGCCGTGATGTGGGCGCAGGGCACGCAGCTGACCAACAAATACGCCGAAGGCTACCCCGGCAAGCGCTACTACGGTGGCTGCGAGCATGTGGACGTGGCCGAGCAACTGGCCATCGACCGCGTCAAGCAGATCTTCGGCGCAGAAGCCGCCAACGTGCAGCCCCACTGCGGCGCCTCTGCCAACGAGGCCGTGTTCCTGGCCTTCCTCAAGCCCGGCGACACCATCATGGGCATGAGCCTGGCCGAAGGCGGCCACCTGACACATGGCATGCCGCTGAACATGTCGGGCAAGTGGTTCAACGTGGTCTCCTACGGCCTGGACGCCAACGAAGCCATCGACTATGAAGCGATGGAAAAGAAGGCCCACGAGACCAAGCCCAAGCTGATCATCGCCGGTGCATCGGCCTACAGCCTGCACATCGACTTTGCGCGCTTTGCCAAGGTGGCCAAGGACGTGGGTGCGATCTTCATGGTGGACATGGCCCACTACGCTGGCTTGATCGCAGCTGGTGTGTACCCCAACCCCGTGCCCCACGCCGACGTGGTCACCTCCACCACGCACAAGAGCCTGCGCGGCCCCCGTGGCGGCATCATCCTGATGAAGGCCCAGCACGAAAAGGCTATCAACAGCGCCATCTTCCCCGGCCTGCAAGGCGGCCCGCTGATGCACGTGATCGCCGCCAAGGCCGTGGCCTTCAAGGAAGCTCTGCAACCCGAGTTCAAGGCCTACCAGGAGCAAGTAGCGAAGAACGCCAAGGTGGTGGCAGAGACGCTGACCGCACGCGGCCTGCGCATCGTGAGCGGCGGCACGCAAAGCCACGTGATGCTGGTGGACCTGCGCGCCAAGGGCATCACCGGCAAGGAAGCCGAGGCCGTGCTGGGCGCCGCCCACATGACCATCAACAAGAACGCGATCCCCAACGACCCTGAAAAGCCGATGGTGACCAGCGGCGTGCGCATTGGCACCCCTGCCATGACCACGCGCGGCTTCAAGGAAGAAGAGGCCCGCATCACGGCCAATCTGATCGCCGACGTGCTGGACAACCCGCACGACGAAGCCAACATCGCTGCGGTGCGCGCCAAGGTCAATGCCCTGACCGCCCGCTTCCCCGTCTACGGCTAAATCCACAGCCGAAAACCATGAAGTGCCCCTTCTGCAGCCACCTCGAGACGCAAGTCGTTGAAACGCGGGTGTCTGAGGATGGGGTCTTCATCCGCCGCCGCCGCCAGTGCGGCGCGTGCGACAAGCGCTTTACCACCTACGAGCGGCCGGAAGTAAACTTCCCGGCCATCGTCAAGAAGGACGGGCGCCGCATTGAATACGACCGGGGCAAGCTGCTCGCCTCGTTCAACCTGGCTTTGCGCAAGCGCCCCGTGAGCACCGACCAGATCGACAGCGCCATCGAGCGCATCGAGGAAAAGCTGCTCAACCTGGGCCAGCGCGAGGTGATCTCCAGCCGCATTGGTGAGCTGGTGATGCGCGAGCTCAAGAAGCTCGACAAGGTGGCATACATCCGCTTTGCCAGCGTGTACCGCAGCTTTGAAGACATCGACGACTTCCGCGCCATGGTCGACGAAGTGCGCAAGTAAAAGCCTTCGTATTGCTGTCTGCACCGGTGCCGGCTACAGGGCCGGACGATCTCAGGCGATTTTGGCCTCCAGCGGTTATCACACAAGCGCTAACAGCTATAAATAGAGTAGCACCCACATCCACGGGCGACGCATGTGGACCTGTGCGGGCGGGCGCTGTCGCGCGTGCTACACCGCAAAATGCTCCAAAATTAATAGCTGCCCGCGCTTTCTGGACAAACGCTAGGTGCCAATTTGGCTTGAAAATTGGCTTGGTGCGAGCCAGCGCGCGACTCGCCTGTACTCCACAATGCGCCCGGTGAAAACCCGCCACTTCCTGCAGCTGGTGCTGCTGTCCGCCCTGTGGGGCGCCTCCTTTCTTTTCATCCGCATTGCCAGCCCCGTGCTCGGGCCCAACGTGATGGCCGCGCTGCGCATTGGGCTGGCCACGCTGACGCTGATGGGCATCATGCGGGTCGCCAACGAACCCTGGCCGTGGCGCCATCGGCGCGAGCTGTTCGGGCTGGGCACGCTCACCGTCGCACTGCCTTTTCTGCTGTATGCCTGGGCGGCCTTGCACCTGCCCGCCGGCTACAGCTCACTGCTCAACACCATGGCCGTGCCCTTTGGTGTGATTGCCGCCGCGTGGATGAAGGAGGACACACTGTGCACGCGCAAGTGGCTGGGTTGCGTCTGCGGCTTTGCGGGGGTGGCGCTGATCGTGCAGCTGGGGCCCGTGGAGCCCACGCCTGCCTTGCTGATGGCCGCCGCGGCCTGCGTTGCAGCGTCTGCCTGCTATGGCATCTCTACGACGTGGATGAAGCGCGCCACGACGCGAATGTCCCCGCTGTCGATCGCCGCAGGCATCCACGCCGCCGCACTGGTGTTGCTGCTGCCGGGCGCTGCGTGGAGCTTGCCCGAGGCCCGTTTCACACCGGGGGCACTGGCTGCGGTGGCCGTGATGGGCATCGTGACCTCGGGCCTGGCCTACTGGCTCAACCTGCGGGTGCTCAAACATGTCTCGCCCGTGGCAGCGATGAGTTCGGCCTTCATGATCCCGCTGTTCGGTGTGGCCTGGGGCCATGTCTTTCTGGGCGAGGCCTTGGGCCCCGGGATGGTGTGGGGCGGAGCGTTGGTGCTGGTGGCCACCGGGCTGGTGACAGGATTCAACCCGCTGCGCTGGCTGGCGGCAATGCGCCCGGGGCGCAGCTAAGAACCAGCAAGCGCCTCAGCGGGCCCCGCGCGTGATGCGGTCAGTGGCGGGCACCGGCACCGGGCTGTGGGCGCGGAAGTAAGCCTCCAGCGCATCCAGGTCCAGCCCGCCCACCAGGCGGTCGCGGCCTTCGGCCAGCACGGTGAAGTTGTCCCCGCCGCTGTCCAGGTAGCTGCTCATCACCACGCGCACCTGCGCATCGTCGCGCAGCGGGGTACCGTTCAGCACCATGTGGCTAATACGCGCACCCACTGGCTGGGTGAGGTCATAGCGGTACGAAAACCCTGCTGACACCAATAGCACCCGGGGCCGCTGCATGGTGTTGCTGCCGCTGGCGAACTGCTGCTCCAGCGCCGCCTTGATCTGCGCGCCCGTGAAGGTCTTGACGACCAACTGGTTGCCGAAGGGCTGCACCGCGTAGAGCTGGCCATAGCGCACCAGCCCTTGTTCATCGGGCACCAGATCAGCGCGCAGGCCACCCGGGTTCATGAACGACAGCTGCGCCCCACCCTGCTCCGGAGCACGCGTGGCGTGGAGCTGGGCATCGGCCACCAGATTGCCCAGCGCGCTTTCGAGCGACGGGGCCGGTGTGCGCCGCAGGGCGCCAGCGGCCTGCCCCACGGGGCGCTGGGCCAGCGGCACGGCAGCGGCACGGTAAGTGTCGATGACCTTCTGCACCTGCGGATCCGCCGCAAAGGACGGCACGGCCGAGGTCAGGGGCACGTGCCCCTGGCTGCCCGTGAACGCCTCGCCCTGCACGATGACATTGCGCGCGGCTTTGTGCACCACGCGGCGGGTGCGCGTGTCCACCCGCAACTGGATGTCCGTGAGCAGCGTGCCGTACTGGCCCGCGCTGGTCAGCAGAAAGGGCTTGGCCGGGTTCACGCGGCCGTAGTCGCAAACATAGGCCTGGTGCGTGTGGCCCGAGACCACCACATCCACGGCCGGGTCCAGCCGCTCCAGGATGGGCACGATGTCGCCCGAAAGGCCCGCGCAGCTGGTCTCCTGCACGCCGGCCGTGGTGCCGCCGCCCTCGTGGATGACCACAGCGATCACATCGGCGCCCTGGGCCCGCAGCAGCGGAATCAGCGCGTTGGCCGTGGCCGCTTCGTCCTCAAAGCGCAGGCCCGCCACACCCGAAGGGCTGACCATGGTGGGCGTGGCCTGCAGCGTGAGGCCGATCACGCCCAGGGTGACGGTAACCCCACCCTCGGTAAATCGCTTGATGCCGGTGGCAGGCAGCAGCGTGCGCCCATCCTCGGTGCGCACGGTGTTGGCGGCCAAGAAGCCGAACCGCGCCCCGGCAAACGGCTGGCTGATCTGGCAGGGCTGGCGCGCGGTGAACTTCTCGCAGCCGCCGTGCTGCAGGCGCAGCAGTTCGCGCCAGCCCCGGTCGAACTCATGGTTGCCCACGGCATTGAAGTCGATCTGCATGGCGTTGACCGCCTCGATGGTGGGCTCATCCAGGAACAGTGACGACAGCAGGGGCGATGCACCCACCATGTCCCCCGCCGAAACCACGGCGTGGTGCGGCCCCCGGGCCTTGAGCGCCGCCATGGCGCTGGCAAAATAAGCCATGCCCCCGGCAGGCACCGAGACCGGCCCCGCCGCAGTCTGGACGGTATGCGCCATGCGCGGCGGCTCCAGGTTGCCGTGCAGGTCGTTGAAGCCAATGAGCGTGATGTCGATGTGCTGAGGTGTTCGCCCATCGCCAGTTGGCAAAGCCGTGCCGCAGCCCGCCAGCAGCGCCCCCAGTGTGGCCACCATCGCGCGTGCGACCTTGCGGCGACCTCGCTGCGATCCCATGAAACCCTGTGCCAACAAGCTGCGCATGGACTACCTCATTCAATCCAAGAAAAAAGGGCGCGCATCGCTGCACGCCCTCTGCGTCACCAGCACCGAAAGCCCGTGCTCCACCCGCAGCGCAGCGCGCCCGTTACAGGAACGATGCCTGGATGGGCGGCACCGGGGGCACCACGTCGCCACACTGCGCGCGATGGCGCAGGGCGTGGTCCATGACGACCAGTGCCAGCAGTGCCTCGGCAATCGGTGCGGCGCGGATGCCCACGCAGGGGTCATGACGGCCCTTGGTGATGACCTCGGTGCTGTTGCCATGCACATCGATCGATTCACGCGGGCTGATGATGGAACTGGTGGGTTTGATCGCAATGCTCACCTCCAGGTCCTGCCCGGTGCTGATGCCGCCCAGCACACCACCGGCGTTGTTGGTGCGAAAGCCCTGGGGCGTCATCGAATCACCGTGCATGGTGCCCCGATGGGCCACGCTGGCAAACCCAGCGCCGATTTCCACGCCCTTGACAGCATTGAGGCCCATCATGGCGTGGGCAATGTCGGCATCAAGCTTGTCGTACAGCGGCTCACCCAGGCCCACCGGCACGCCGGTGGCCTGCACGCGGATGCGGGCACCGCACGAATCACCGGCCTTGCGCAGGGCATCCATGTAGTCCTCGTACTGCTGCACGTCGGCCACGGGGGCGAAGAAGGGGTTGCTGCGCACATGCTCCCAGCTCTCGAACGGGATGACCAGCTCGCCCAGCTGCGTCATGCAGGCGCGAAACTGCGCACCGTACTGCTGGGCCAGCCACTTCTTGGCCACCGCGCCCGCAGCCACCGTGGGGGCCGTCAGCCGGGCCGATGACCTGCCACCGCCACGCGGGTCGCGGATGCCGTACTTGTGCCAGTAGGTGTAGTCGGCATGGCCGGGGCGAAAGCTCTCGGCGATGTTGCTGTAATCCTTGCTGCGCTGGTCGGTGTTGCGGATCAGCAGGGCGATGGGCGTGCCTGTGGTCTTGCCCTCGTACACGCCGGAGAGGATTTCCACCGCATCGGGCTCGTTGCGCTGCGTGACGTGGCGGCTGGTGCCAGGGCGGCGCCGGTCCAGGTCGGCCTGGATGTCGGCCTCGGACAGCGGCATGCCGGGCGGACAACCGTCGATCACGCAGCCAATGGCCGGGCCGTGGGATTCACCAAAATTGGTGACTGCGAATAGGGTTCCGAAGGTGTTGCCGCTCATGGGGCGGGATTATCCCAGAGCGGCGTGCGCCGCCGTCGCTGGGCCCCACCACAGAGCACGCCCCACCCAAGAATGACAGGCACAACATGGGGTTCAGATGAATACTTGCCACAAACGCGCTTGGCAGTGTGGCGCGCACTTGCTAGCATCCATGGACGATCTTTGGGACATCCATGCCCGTTTCAGCCCCGCACACTTCCGGCACTCCTCCCCACCACGGCATCCTGCCGCCAGCCCCTTTGGCCGATGCCCCGTTGCGCAGGGCACTGGATGCCAGCGACAACGCCATCGTGATGAGCAACAGCACCCGGCACGTGGTGTATGTGAATGAAGGATTCACCCGCCTGTTTGGGTTCAGCCCTGCGGAGGTGCTGGGCAAATACCTCAGCGACGTGCTGCTGGGCCCACACTCCGACCCCGGGCTGCTGAGTGAAATCCGTGATGGCATCGACCAGCAAGGGGGCTTTCATATAGAGACGCTGCTGTACAGCAAGGCTGGCCAGCCACGCTGGGTGTCGATGATGATCAATGCCTCGAACGAGGCCTCCGGCGGACCGGGGGGCAGCATCACGGTGCTGACCGACATCACACTCACCAAGATGCACGAGGTGCTGCAAAAGCGCGTGCTGGAGGGCATGGTCAACGAATTGCCGCTCGCCGACCTGATGGCTCTGGTGTGCCGCGAAGTCGAACGCATCGCCCCCGAAGTCACGGCCTCCATCCTTGCCGTGGACGAGCTAGGCCTGCTGCACCCGCTGTCAGCGCCCGGGCTGCCCCCCGCCATCTGCCAGGCGCTGGACGGGGTTCCCATCGGCCCTTGTGTCGGTTCGTGTGGCACTGCGGCCTTCCGGCGGGCGCCTGTTGTGGTCACCGACATCACCACCGACCCCTTGTGGGCCGACTACCACACCCTGTTTGAGCCCAGCGGCATGCGAGCCTGCTGGTCCAGCCCGATCTGTGACCACGCAGGCAAGGTGATTGGCACCTTTGCCTTTTATTTTCGGGAGCCGCGCGCGCCCGACGCGCTGCACCATCGGCTGGTGGAAGTGTGCCTGCACTTGTGTGCGCTGGCCATTGAACGCAACGCCACACGCCAGCGCATTCACCAGCTCGCCTTTTTTGATGAACTCACGGGCCTACCCAACCGCGCCATGTTCCGCAGCAGTGCGGAGCGTGCGCTGGCCAGCCTGCGGCAGGAAGAACACCCTGGTGCGGTGCTTTTCATCGACCTGGACCGCTTCAAGCAGGTCAACGACACCCTGGGCCATGCCGCAGGCGACGCGCTGTTGTGCGAAGTGGCCAAGCGACTCACGCAGTGCCTGCGCGCGCGCGATCTGATCGGCCGGCTGGCGGGTGATGAATTCGTGCTGCTGTTGTCCGAGTGCAGCACTGGGCAAGTCGTGCAGATGGCCCAGAGCATCCTGCAAGAGATGGCCCGCCCCATGGACCTCCACGGGCAAGCCCATGTCTGCCACGCCAGCATTGGCATTGCGATGTTTCCGGACGATGGCGATGCGATCGACACGCTGCTGCGCCACGCTGACCAAGCCATGGTCCAGGCCAAAAGCGACCACAGGCACAGCCTGCAATTGTTCAGCGCCGAAATGAACCGGCGCGCACAGGAGCGTGCCGCCCTGGAACGCGCCTTGCGCCAGGCGCTGGCCGACCGCAGCCTGAGCCTGCACTACCAACCCCAGGTGCTCAGCAGTGCGCCTGGCACCCTGCACGGTGTGGAAGCCCTGGCGCGCTGGCAACATCCCGAATGGGGCATGGTGCCCCCCAGCCGGTTCATCCCAGTGGCCGAAGAGGCCGGCCTCATTCACGAACTGACCTTGTGGCTGCTGGACGAAGCCTGTGCGCAGCTGTCGGCCTGGCGTGCAGCTGGCCACAGCGTGCCCTGCGTGGCCGTGAACCTGTCAGGACGCAGTTTTCACCAGGCAGAGTTTGCGCAGCAGGTCTGCGACGCGCTGGAGCGCCACGGCCTGCGCACCAACGATGTGCTGCTGGAGATCACCGAAAGCGTGATGATGGATGCACGGCCGGTAACGCTGGCCAACATCGAGGCGCTGCACCACAAGGGCTTTAAGCTGTCGCTCGATGACTTTGGCACTGGCTACTCCAGCCTGAGCTACCTGCACCGCCTGCCCATCAGCGAACTCAAGCTGGACATGGCGTTTGTGCAAGACCTCACCACCAGCCCCACCGCACGCGCGCTCACGGTATCGGTGCTCAGCATTGCCCACAGCCTGGGCATGGTGGTGGTGGCCGAAGGGGTGGAAACTACCGGCCAGCAGCAATGGCTACAGGCCCACGGTTGCCCTGTGATGCAGGGCTATCTGTTCGGCAGGCCCATGCCACCAGATGAACTGGAAGCCTGGCTTTGCGCGCCTGCGCGGGGCCTGAGCTGAGAACAGCGCTCGGTGTCGCAGACGTCGCAGCGTTCAGCCGCTGCGGGACTCGTCTTCCGGCCAGTCGCGGATGTAGGCCTTGAGCATCTTGTTCTCGAAGTTCTGGCTGTCCACGACGGCCTTGGCCACGTCGTAAAAGCTGATCACGCCCATCAGCATGCGGCGGTCCATCACGGGCATGTAGCGCGCATGGCGGTCCAGCATCATGCGGCGCACTTCGTCCATGTCGGTTTCGAGCGTGCAGGTCAGGGGCGCGTCGTCCATGGCCGAGCGCACCAGCATCGTGCCCACGCTGCCCCCGTTTTTGACCAAGGCCTGGATCACCTCGCGAAAGGTAAGCATGCCCACCAGGTCGCCATGCTCCATCACCACGAGCGAGCCAATGTCGCGCTCGGCCATCAGGCTCACGGCACTCGCCAGCGGCTCGTCCGGCGATGCGGTGTAGAGGGTGTTGCCTTTGACGCGAAGGATGTCGCTGACTTTCATGGTGCAGAGTCTCCGGGGGATCGGGAAGAGTATGTGTGGACCCACAGGCACCAGCACATCCGCTGGGGTTGCCCAGGTGCTGCAGGCCGTTTGTCGGCAAATATAGCCCACAATGCCCGCCTGCATTGACAACATGGGAGACACAAGATGCCCGGTTACTCCGACCCCGGCTTTGACACGCTGGCGCTGCACGCAGGCGCGAGCCCCGACCCCGCCACTGGCGCGCGCGCCACGCCCATCCACCTGACCACGTCGTTCGTCTTCGAGTCGAGCGACCACGCGGCTTCGCTGTTCAACCTGGAGCGCGGCGGCCATGTGTACAGCCGCATCAGCAACCCCACCAACGCGGTGCTGGAACAGCGCGTGGCAGCACTGGAAGGCGGCGTCGGCGCGATTGCCACCGCCAGCGGCCAGGCCGCGCTGCACCTGGCGATTGCCACACTCATGGGCGCGGGCAGCCACATCGTGGCCAGCACGGCGCTGTATGGCGGCTCGCAGAACCTGCTGCACTACACGCTCTCGCGCTTTGGCATTGAGACCACCTTCGTCAAACCCGGCGACATTGACGGCTGGCGCGCCGCTGTGCGCCCCACCACCAAGCTGTTCTTTGGCGAAACCGTGGGCAACCCAGGCCTGGATGTGCTGGACATCCCCACCGTATCCTCCATCGCGCACGAGGCCGGCGTGCCGCTGCTGGTGGACTCCACGCTCACCTCGCCCTGGCTCATCAAGCCCTTCGAGCATGGCGCCGACCTGGTCTACCACTCGGCCACCAAGTTCCTCTCAGGCCATGGCACCGTGGTGGGTGGCATCGTGGTCGACGGCGGCAGCTTCGACTGGGACGGCCCAAAATCCGCCGGCAAGTTTGCCGAGCTGACCCAGCCCTACGACGGCTTTCACAACATGGTGTTCACCGAGGAGAGCACCGTGGGCGCCTTTCTGCTGCGCGCGCGCCGCGAGGGCTTGCGCGACTTTGGCGCCTGCATGAGCCCGCACACGGCCTGGCTCATCCTGCAAGGCATTGAAACCCTGCCGCTGCGCATGGCGCAGCACATGCGCAACACCGAGAAGGTGGTCGAATTTCTGGCCACACAGCCCTTTGTGTCGCGCGTGGGCCACCCCATGCTGGAGTCGCACGGGAGCCACGCCCTCGCGCAAAAGCTGCTGCCGCGTGGCGCGGGCTCGGTGTTCAGCTTTGACCTCAAGGGCAACCGCGAGCAGGGCAAGAAGTTCATCGAAACCCTCAAGGTCTTCAGCCACCTGGCCAATGTGGGCGACTGCCGCAGCTTGGTGATCCACCCGGCCAGCACCACGCATTTCCGCATGAGCGACGAAGCGCTGGCGGGCGCAGGCATCAGCCAGGGCACGATCCGCCTGTCCATCGGCCTCGAAGATGCCGACGACCTCATTGACGACCTGAAACGCGCGCTCAAAGCCGCAGAAAAGGCGGGGGCCTGACCATGCACATCCAAGTCAACGGCGCCGCCATCTACTGCTACACCGGCGGCAAGGCATTTGATGCCGCCAAACCGACCGTGGTGTTCATCCATGGAGTGCTCAACGACCACAGCGTGTGGGCCCTGCAAAGCCGCTACATGGCCAACCACGGCTGGAACGTGCTGGCCATCGACCTGCCCGGCCACTGCCGCAGCAGTGGCGAGGCGCCCGCCACGGTGGAGCAAGGCGCGGACTTCATCGGTGCGCTGCTCGATGCCGCCGGTGTGCAGCGCGCAGCGCTGGTGGGCCACAGCTGGGGTTCACTCATTGCCATGGAGGCGGCCGCGCGCCTGAAGGACCGCATCAGCCACCTGGTGCTGGTGGGCACGGCCTTCCCGATGAAGGTCTCGCCCGCGCTCATCGAAGCGTCACAGACCGACCCCGAGAAGGCGATGCGCATGGTCAATGTGTTCTCACGCAGCACCTTGTCTGCGCCCCCGTCGGCCCTGGGCCCTGGCACCTGGGTGTTTGGCGCAGGCATGGCGCTGGGGCGCAAGGTGCTGCGCAGCAATACGGCGGTCAACGTGTTCCACCGGGGGTTTGTGGCCTGCGATAGCTACACCGGCGGCGAAGCCGCCATGGCGCAGCTGACATGCCCGGTGCTGTTTGCGCTAGGCAGCCAGGACCAGATGACACCGCCCAGAGCCGCGCAGGGCCTGGTGAATGCGGCACGCGCAGCAGGCAAATCCGTGTCGATGGCCAACCTGCCGGTGGGCCACAACCAGATGACCGAGGCGCCGGAAGAAACGCTGTTCGCGCTGCGCGACTTTCTGGCCCGCTGAGCAGCGCTCCACACGCGTCCCGGCCTGCAGTCAGGCCGGGACGCGCCGCCATGCGGGCCACTGCCACTGCGTGAAAGCACGCAGCAGCCATTCCACCGGACCATAGGCATGCGTGGCCATCCAGCGGTGGCTCCACGCCAGCTGGGTGGCGTACAGCACCAGCACGCCCAGCACCACCCACCCCGGCGACACCTGGCCCACCAGCGCCAGGCCGTAGGCCGTAAAGACCAGCGCCCCCACCAGCGACTGCAGCAGGTAGTTCGTCAGTGCCATGCGCCCCGCTGGTTGCAGCGCAGCGCCCAGCCGGCGGCCGGCTGGGCCGCGCTGCAGCAACCACAGCAGCAGCGCGACATAGCCGAAAGTGAGAAACGGCGCGGTGGCCAAATCCACTGCCAGTGCAGCCAGACCCACATGTTCGGGCGAGTGAACACTGCCGCCTCCCTGCGTAGAGGCATAGAACAACGCGCCCGCCACACCGACCGGCAGGCAGCAAACCATCCAGCGGCGCAGTCGCGCGGGGTGCTGCGCCACAGTGGCCAGATAGCCGGTGCGGTGCGCCGCCAGCCCCAACAGGAACATGGCCAGCGCACACGGGCCCTGCACGAACACCAGCACAAACCATACGCCCTCGGCCATGTCCCGCCCGCGCTGCGCAATGGCCTCCAGGGCACTGGCGCGATACGCTTGCGCGGCTTGCTGCGCCTTGGCGTGCAGCTCTGCCAGGGGCAAGTCCATCGGCGGCACCTGCGCCATCAGCCAAGCCAACAGGCCCCAGCCAGCGGCGGTGGCCCCCAGCAGCACCAGTGCCAGCACCACTGCCGTGCCCGGACGCACGTCCCGCCATGCGAGCAGCAGCACACCCAGCAGCGCATAGGTAACCAGGATGTCACCCGCAAACAGCAGCCACGCATGCGCCACCCCCAGCAATGCGAGCCCCAGCAAGCGCCGCAGAAAACGCGGAACAAAAGCGCTGCCGGTGCGCCGGGCGGCATCCATCTGCAGTGCAAAACTGTAGCCAAACAGCATCGAGAACAGCAGATAGAACTTGGTCTCGAAGAAGAAGCTCACCAGCCAGCGCACGGCGTGGTCCACCGGCCGCGAGAAGGCTGGGTCAGACACTCCCACGCCAAAGTAGGTGGAGGCAAAGCTGCCCGCATTGACCATGAGGATGCCCAGCAGCGCAAAGCCGCGCAGCGCGTCGATGGCGTGTTCGCGCCCCCCGGCGGGGGCAGCGACAGACGGGGTGGTTGAGGATTCCGTGGAAGTCATCCTGGCGATGGTGACAGAACCTGTTCAACGACAGCCCATGGCATCTCATGTCCACAGCGGCACTGCATTTTTAAGGGCTTGGGCGTATAAAGCGTTTGGCATCAGGTAGCCCCACCCCCAAGGAGACAACGATGGACATCAGTGCCCCCCACACCACGACCACCGACCCGCGCACCTTCAAGCGTTTCGCCGACTTCTACCCCTTTTACCTCGGCGAACACAGCAACCGCACTTGCCGCCGCCTGCATTTTGTGGGCTCCACGCTCACCCTGGTCTGCCTGGCCATGCTGGTGGTCACGGGCAAACCGCAGTACCTGCTGTATGGCCTGCTGTGCGGCTACGGCTTTGCCTGGGTGGGTCACTTCGGCTTTGAGAAGAACAAACCCGCCAGCTTCAAGCGGCCGCTCTACAGCTTCATGGGCGACTGGGTGATGTACAAGGACATCTGGACGGGGAAGGTGCCGTTCTGAAGCGGTGATTCGCGACAGCTGTCACGGCGATAAATCAAGTAAAAACAGGCCCTAGCGCTTATCCAGCAAGCGCAAGCAGCTATATTTTCGATAGCTTACATGGGCACGGCCCGCTGCGCGCCCAGGCCGGAGTCAGCGCCTGCGCCCACCTGCAGCACATCCTCCAGCAGCAACCCGTCCAGCCGGGCCTGTGACCACAGCGGCTGCAGGCTCTCGGCGCGCTCCAGCAGCAGGCGCTGCACCAGCGGCGCCAGGGGTGTCGCGCCCGGGTTGGCCAGCAGCACATAGCGCGGCTCGGGCACGTCCGCAGCGTCCACCGCCGCATCGTTGACCTGGCCCACCCAGTCCAGCGCGGTCAGCGCCTCCAGCACCGGGGCCAGCTGCAGCACGTCCACCCGCAGCAACTGGGCGAGCTGGCCGGGGCGCAGGCCTTTGAGGGGCTGGTGGCGCACGCGGTGCAGTTGCTGCAGCACCTCCACTGCCAGTTGAAACGTCCAGCCCGCCACGGTGCCGCGCCGCGCCACACCTGCCAGCAAGCTGGGCAGGTAGGCCGTAACCACCGCGCCCAGCAGCACGATGACCCAGGCCACATAGATCCACACCAGCAAAATGGGCAGCGTGGCGAATGCACCGTACACCACCGAATACGTTGGCACCTTGCCGAGGTACAGCGCCAGCACCTTCTTGGCCAGCTCGATGCACACGGCCACGAACAGCCCTCCCGTCCAGGCGTGCCGCCACTTCACCGGCGTGTTGGGTACATAGTGGTACAACGACGCCATGCCGCCCGCCAGCACCACAAACTGGATCGAATCGAACAGCAGCTGCACACCATCGGGCAGGCGCTTGACCAGCCCGCCCGAGGCCGACATCACGTACGACGTGAGCGCCAGGCTCGCCCCCATGAGCAGCGGGCCGAGTGTGATGGCGGCCCAGTAGATCAGCACCCGCTGGCCCAGCGGCCGCAGCCGCTGCACGCGCCAGATGTCGTTAAGGGTGCGGTCGATGGTGAGGATCAGCGCCAGCGCCGTGGCCAACAAAATGCTGAAACCTGCCACCCCCAGGCTGCTGGCCTTGGCCGCAAACTGCGTGAGGTAGCCCAGCACCTGGCGCGAGATGCTGTCGGGCACCAGGCTGTTCACCAGCCAGCCCTGCAGCGCATCCTGCAGCTTGCCGAAGATGGGGAAGGCCGTGAACACTGCCAGTGCCACGGTGAAGAAGGGCACCAGCGCCAGGATGGTGGTGAAGGTCAGGCTGCTGGCCGTGAGCCCCAGATGGTCCTCACGAAATCGCTCACGCAGCGTCTGGGCCGTGGTTTTCCAGGGGAAGTGCGACAGCTCGGTCACCAGCGCCTCCGCGCGCTGGGCCACTGCCTGTAAGGACAAGGACATGGCCGATATGATGCCACCCCAATGACCGCATCACCTTCCGCCCCGCCCGCCCTCCCCGTTCCCGCAGACAGCGCTGTGGAATCCACGCGCTGGCTGGCCACTTGCAGCCTGCTGGCGCTGATTGTTCTGTGCCTGGCCTGGGAGCTGGTGCTGGCCCCGTTGCGCCCTGGTGGCTCATGGCTCGCACTCAAGGCGCTTCCGCTGTGCATCCCGCTGGCGGGCATTCTCAAGAACCGCATGTACACCTACCGCTGGGTCAGCCTGGTGATCTGGCTGTATTTCACCGAAGGCGTGGTGCGCGGCTGGAGCGACAAGCCCCCGTCGCAGTGGCTGGCCTGGGCCGAGGTGGCCCTGTGCCTCGTGTTGTTCACCGCCTGCACGCTGCATGTGCGGCTGCGCCAGCGCAATGCCAAGGCGGCTGCAGCCGCCTCTGCTGCATCCTGATGCCAACCTCCTCTTTTCATCGCCTTGAAGAAGAAACTCCTTGACCATGACCACTCTGCTTGACACCCTGCGCGCCATCGTCGGCCCCGCCTATGTGATCACCGAAGGCGACCTCTCTGCCTGGGAGCAGGACTGGCGCCGTCGCGTGCGCGGCAAGGCCCTGGCCGTGGTGCGTCCCGCCAGCACGCAGGAAGTGGCGGCCGTGGTCAAGGCCTGCGCAGCAGCAGGCACCGCCATCGTGCCCCAGGGCGGCAACACTGGCCTGGCCGTGGGCTCCACGCCCGATGACTCGGGCACGCAGATCGTGCTGAGCCTCACCCGCATGAACGCGGTGCGCAGCGTGGACACCGACAACCTCACCATGACGGTGGAAGCTGGCTGCATCCTGCAGAACCTGCAGGATGTGGCGCAGAACGCGGGCGTGCTGTTCCCCCTGAGCCTCGCGGCCGAGGGCAGCTGCACCATTGGCGGCAATCTGGGCACCAACGCAGGCGGCACACAGGTGGTGCGCTACGGCAACGCGCGCGACCTGTGCCTGGGGCTTGAGGTGGTCACCGCCCAGGGAGAGGTGTGGGACGGCCTCAAGGGCCTGCGCAAGGACAACACGGGCTACGACCTGCGCGACCTGTTCATCGGCAGCGAAGGCACGCTGGGCATCATCACCGCTGCGACGTTGAAGCTCTATCCCCAGCCCGCCGCCAACCTCACGGCCTGGGCCGCCGTGCCGTCGATGGAACACGCCGTGGCCTTGCTGGGCCTGGCGCACAAGCAGCTGGGGGCGGGCCTTACGGGCTTTGAGGTGATGGGCCAGTTTGCGCTGAGCCTGGTGGGCAAGCACATGCCGCAGCTGCGCGTGCCCTTTCTGGGCGACGACAACGCGCCCTGGTGCGTGCTGCTCGAAAACTCCGACAGCGAATCCGAAGAACACGCGCGTGCACGGTTTGAGTCGCTGCTGGAGACCGCGTTTGAAATGGGCTGCGTGACCGACGCCGTGGTGGCAGAGAACCTCACGCAGGCCCACCAGCTCTGGCACATCCGCGAGAGCATTCCGCTCGCGCAGGCCGAGGAAGGCCTGAACATCAAGCACGACATCTCGGTGCAGATCTCGCGCATCCCCGCCTTTGTGGCCCACACCGACGCGGTGCTGCAGCGCGAGATCCCCGGCGTGCGCCTGGTCAACTTCGGCCACCTGGGCGACGGCAACCTGCACTACAACGTGCAGGCGCCCGCCGAGGGCGACCCCAAGGCCTTTCTGCGCGAGCACGAAGCCCATGTGAACCACCTCGTCTATGAGGCCGTGGCCGAGTTCGGCGGCTCATTCTCGGCCGAGCACGGCATTGGCGAACTCAAGGCCGACAAGTTGGAGAAGTACCAGTCGCCTGTGGCCATGGGCATGATGCGCGCCATCAAGCAGGCGCTGGACCCGCAGGGAATCATGAACCCGGGGCGGGTACTGAAGGTCTAACGCCGCACGGTCTGCGCAAACATAGGATCAGCGCGAGACGTGCAAGCCGCACACGGCCAGCAGCTCGTGCATCTGGGGCAGCAGCCCCCTGCCAAATGCGTCGGCCTCGTACGTTGCATAGCGCTCCAGGGCGCGTTGCTCAAAGTCAGGGGCGTTGACTGCAGCCGCCACCAGCAGATCGGGGTGGTAGTTCAGCAAGCGGTAGTCGCTGCGTTGGCGCAGGCCCACGAAGGGGCATTCCTCATCCGGCACGCGGTTGGCCCATCTGTCCAGATCCTCCAGGCTGTGCAACTGGTCCAGCCAGTCCAGCACGGCCCTGTCGTACAGCGCCGCCAGCTCATCCCGGCGCGTGGCAGCACTGTCAGCGGTGCCCATGGGCAACTCGTAGATCACCCCTCCCGCCTGTTTTTGGAACAGTGCCGGTGGCTCCAGATAAGTAAAGGGCAGCCTGTGCATCTGCGCGAAGTGCTGCAAGGACACCTTGAAGGCCGGCCCGCCATCGCTGTTAAGAGCGGGCTGCAGGTGGGAGGGCAATGCAAGGCGTATCCACACGCCGTGGTGCAAGGTGTCCCGCACCATGTCCGAGTACACCAGCGCCTCGCCCACAGGCAGCTTTTTCTTGAACCAGAATTCGCCCCGCAGCTTGCGCCAGCCCCGTTGGGTGAACAGGGGCTCCAGCGATTGCAGCACCCAGCGGCCGCGCGCCGAAGGCGAAGTATTCAGCTCAGGGAGCACAGGCACATCCGCCACGGCTGCAACAGATCCCATGGGGCACATCACCTGCCCCGAAGGGGTGTGCACCTCGCCGCTCTGCGGATCAAAAATCACCCACCCCAGCTGGCGGGCCACGCGCTCGATCACCGGCAGCACCACCTCCAGTTCGGCCACGGCGGGACTCAGGCTTTGCACCAGCGCAAACGGGTCCGGCTCCGGGGGTTCAGTCCAATAGTCCTCGGGCTCGCCATCCTGCGGCAGCCCGGCTGCGATGGCCTCCAGCAACTGTCCCGCCGCAGCATCGGGGCTGAAGCTCAGTTGCTGGCGCAGGTCGTGCAGCGTGGCTCGCGCATCCTCGCTGGAAACAGGGACCGGATGGCGCCAAAGGTGTAGGACATAGCTCATGGGCGGGCAGTGGAAGGTTGGAGACGGGATGCCAACGAGCGCACATCGTAGCCACGCCCACGGCACCGCAGCCCAGGCCGTCGCGAGAACCCCACAGGGCCTTGCGTTCGCTGCTGTTGGGTGCCCGTCACGACCCCGGAGCCGTGCCTTGCGGTGCGCTGGCACTGACACCCATCCTTTTCCACCACCTGCACAATCACGGCTCCAGCAACACCGCCAGGCCGACCATGAGTTCCACTTTGACCGTGCGCCCCGTCCAGCCCGAAGACTATGCCGCATGGCGCCCGCTCTGGGACGGCTACAACGCGTTCTACGGCCGCTTTGGCGCCACAGCGCTGCCCGAACACATCAACGCAACCACCTGGCAGCGCTTGCTGGACCCGGCAGAGCCCGTCTTCTGCCTCGTGGCGCACGACGCTGCTGGCGGCAAGATCCTCGGGCTTGCGCACTACCTTTTTCACCGCAGCACAACACGCATCGATCCCATCTGCTACCTGAGCGACCTGTACACCAACGAAGCCGCGCGGGGCCGGGGAGTGGGACGTGCGCTCATCGACGCCGTGTACAGCGCAGCGCGGGCAGCCAAGGCATCGCGCGTGTATTGGCAAACCTACGAAACCAATACCACCGCGCGACTGCTGTACGACAAGATGGCCAAGCACCATGGGTCCATCGTCTACTCGCAGGAACTCTGATCAACGCCTGCCGGCCACGCCGAGATTTACTATGAAAACAATAGCTGATTGCGCTTACACATCAAGCGCCAGGGCCATTTTTTATTAACATTCTCGCTTCCAACAACTGCCACAACCCTGATGGACAGGGCACTCGGCGAGGTCGTGGCTCTGGACATCGCGTTCCACGCGGCCCAGAGCCCCCTTCAGAACATCTTGCGCATCGGCTGTGCCTGCAGCCCTGCCCAAGACTGCACTGCACCTGCGGGTTCATATCCATTGCGGCGGTAAAAAGCCTCCGCCGTTCGCGTGCTCTCCAGCCCCAGTGCCGCCAGCCCCGACTGCCGTGCGTGGGCCTCGGCCTCCCGCAGCAGGGCGTGGCCTACCCCCTGGTGCAAGGCCTCTGGCACCACATAGCAAAGCGCCAGCGTGGCCCGCGTCAAAAGGGCGAAACCCACCATCGCCTCTTCCCGATAAGCGGCCCATGCCATCGCACCGGGTGCAGTGATCCACGCGGCCAGGTTCTCTGGGGTCTTGTTGACCAGCCATGCGTTGAGGATGGTGGTGTCGTGGTGGTGGTCCAGGGCGCAGCAGTGAATGATGGATTGGCGGATGACGGTGCAGGCTTGGACTGCTGAACCCGCCTGCACAGAACGGATTGTGTTGGAGCGATATGTGGAGTGGGGTGACAAATGGTCAGACCTCTTGCTGTTGCGCGGGTTTTCATACACCTTGACAGTTAGGCATCGTCGTCGCTGCCGCTGTTATTTAACAACCAGCCTCTCACAGCGTCGCCTCCGAACCTCATGCAAAGAGCTTCGCGAGTAAGTCCCACGTGAGTAAAGAAGACGCCAGCAGCCAGCCTCTCGGGAGACGTCCCTTCCTCATCGTAATTGGCTACAGCGATATTGAAGTGTTCTTCTTCGGACTCCAATACCGCTGTCATCTGTGTACTCAAAAGTTCGCGCAATTGAGCAACTGATTGAATTTCGAAATGCGTTAGATCGCGCAAAAGCTCCGCATATTTTTCGGCACCCGGCTTCTTGTTCCTGGCCGGGAGCATCTCATCAAGTACCGCCTGCGTCAGATCAACGTTCAAGAGCGAGTTCGGGGCACTTTCTGCTAACCCTTGATGCACGTAGCTGAATCGATCAGAAAGCAAGCGCTCGAATTCCAGATCAACCGTTTCGAGTAGAGCAGATACGCGATTGATAGATCGCCGGAGCGGAACTGGAACAGTAGCCTCGTGCTTGTACTGTAGCTTGTGAGATGCAACTGCCCAAATGTGCTGCGCTAGTGTCCTCACTTGGACTTCGGCGCGGAGGTGTTCTAGTCCACCGAATATTGGCACCTGAGACCAAGAGCTCGGTAACCTTAGTACATAGTGGTGCGATTGATAGCCGAACTGGTTCTCAGCCAACCTTGACGACGTATCCTCAGACGTCACCACGTCAAAGGTCTTGGCGAGCAGGTCAGCCACTCTCGACAGATCTGTTCTAAATAGAAGAATGAGTCGGATTCCAACGAGATCATCAATATCCTCAATACGATTTAGCTGAAGAGCCTTACGCTCAATTTTTTCTCCTATCGAGTTCCACGTCTTTACTCGACTCTCCAAAGGGACTCCGAGAGTTACGTCTGACTCTGACAACAACCGTTCGAATTGCTGCACCAGAACATGCCGGAATCGCTCTGCGTTCCCAGCCACAGAATTGAACTGCGCATAGAGAGTCTCTGTGGCCATTGGAATGCCTGAGTTGAAATAGACGACGCGATCTTACTAATCACAATGACTTTTTGCCGCATTCCCATGACGCATCAGTCATCTCAAGTCCTCCCGATTCGGAAAAAATGGGCGTCTTGTAGTGCTCGCAAGTAGCCAGCTCATTGCCAATGAACCCTGCCCTCAGGCGGGGTGACGATGACAAGCCGAGAGAGAGATAGTTGACCAAGCGACTACATCAGCCCACCCCGGCGGCACACAACCCTGCTCCATCACACACAAACTCGCGCTGGCCAGCGCATGGCGTAGTGCCTGCTGGCAAGCCCGGATGGATAGCGTTTCTACGAACTGCACAAAACTCGCCACGCCTTCTGTTTGCGCCTGCCGCAGCAAATGCGCCAGCAGCCCTGCCAGAAAGCTGTCGCCCGCGCCCACGGTGTCCACCACTGGCAGCGACTGGGCCTCTTTGGCGAAACACTGGGCGCCGTTGCGGTGCAGCAGCCAGGCGCCTTCCGCGCCGAGCGTGAGCGCCAGCAGATGGGCCTGCGGGTTGGCGGCCAGCAGGTGCTGTGCGCGGGCCAGGGCATCCACGCCGGGCACGGCCAGATGCTCCAGGTCTTCGTCGCTGGCCTTGATGATGTGGGCGTGGGCCAGCGCGGCGTGCACCGTGGCGCGGTAGCCCGCGAGGTCGGGCATGACGGAGGGGCGCAGGTTGGCATCGACCACCACACAGCGGCCTGCGGCGCGCTGGGCGGCCAGCCACGGCAGGTAGATGGCAGTGTCACGCGCGTCGAGCGCCAGCGCGCCGGTGCACACCAACTGCAGCGCGGGCAAGGCGGCGCAGCTATCGCCCAGACCTGCGGCGGACACGGCGCGGTCGGCCACGCCTTCGCGGTAGAAGGCGTAGTCGGGGTGGCCATGTGCGTCGAGGTTAACCACTGCCAATGACGTGACTTGCTGTACGGGCTCGGGCTGGGCCAGCACCACGCCGTCGGCCACCAGTTGCGCCGCCAGCTCGCGGCCAAAACGGTCGCGCGACAGGGGGTTGAGGTACTGGGTGCCCACGCCCTGTCGCGCCAGCGCGCGGCACAGGTTGTAGAGCGCGCCGCCCAGGCACGACAAGTAGCTGCCATCGGGGCGGCGGATCAGGTCGATGAGGGCCTCGCCGGCAATGGCGGCTTGGATGGGCGCTGTGGCGTTGGAAATCGTGGATGCGGAAGTCATGGATGTTTGGGAGGAAGCAGACAGTGCGTCAGAACTGCGATTGCAGCGCGGGGTACAGCACGACAAAGCGGGCATAGCGTTCGGCCAGCTGGGCTTGTTGTGCGGGCTGTGGCATGAAGGTGGCGTCAGCGGGCAGGGGCTGGCACCAGTGGGCTTCGTCACCACCGCAGGCCATGGCCGCCAGGCGCGCAGCCCCCAGGGCGGCTGCGGCGTGTGCGCCCTGCGGGCGCTGCAGCGGGGTGCCCAACGCGCTGGCCAAGAGCTGCGCCCAGGGGTTGCTGCGGGCACCGCCACCGACCAAGGCCAGGGCTTCATCATCCCGGCGGGCAGCACCGCCCTGCCCGGCCCCGGCGGCACGCATGGCATTGAGGCCATCAAGCAGGCCAAAGCCCACGCCTTCCATCACGGCATAGGCCAGGTCCGCCGCTTCGTGCTCGGCCCGCAGGCCCATGAACACGCCGGTGGCAGCCGCGTTGTTGTGCGGTGTGCGCTCGCCACTCAGGTAAGGCAAAAACAGTGGCACCTGCGCCTGGCGGCTGGCGCTGAGGGCTCCCACGGCGTCAGACAGTTGCGCCTCGTCGCCACGCCCCGTCAGCCGCGTGATCCAGCCAAACGCACTCGCTGCGCTGAGCATGACCGACATGTGGTGCCAGCGCTGCGGCAGCGCATGCGCGAAGGCATGCACGGCACGCTCGGTGGCGGGCGCAAAGGCATCCGTCACGCGAAAGACCACGCCCGAGGTGCCCAGCGACACAAAGCCCTGTCCCGCAGTGCGGGCGCCCACGCCCACGGCACTGGCGGCGTTGTCGCCCGCGCCAGCGGCCACGACGATACTGTCCCCGAGCCCCCAGCGGCGCGCCACATCGCTGCGCAGTGTGCCTGTGGGCGCACTGCCCTCGGCCAGCGCAGGCATGTGCGAAACATCGAGCCCACAGGCTTGCAACATGGCCGGGCTCCAGGCGCGGGCCTGCACGTCCAGCCACAGCGTGCCCGATGCGTCGGACATGTCGCTCACTGCATCGCCGGTGAGCTGCAGGCGCAGCCAGTCCTTGGGCAGCAGCACGGTGCGGATCTGGTCGAACACAGCGGGCTCGTGCATGCGCAGCCACAGCAGCTTGGGCGCGGTGAAGCCCGGCATGGCGAGATTGCCGGTGATCTGGCGCGAGGTGGGCACAGCCGATTCCAGCTGCGCACATTCGGCGCTGGCTCGGCCATCGTTCCAAAGGATGGCGGGGCGCAGCACCTGGCCTTGTGCGCCCAGCACCACCGCGCCATGCATGTGGCCCGAGAGGCCGATGCCCCGCACCTGCGCCCACGCTACGGGAGCCTGCGCGCGCAACTGCGCCACGGCAGTCTCCACGGCGGCCCACCAGTCGGCGGGGTGCTGCTCGCTCCAGGTGGGCTGGGGGCGCAGCTGGGGCACGGCGGCATCTGCCGTAGCGACCACAGTGTGCGCATCGTCCAGCAGCAGGAGCTTGACACCCGAGGTGCCTAAATCGATTCCGAGGTACATGGGTGATGGACAGATGTCAGTGATTCACAGTGAAAGCCATGGCCCGGCCTTTGCCTTTGGCGGGCTGCGTGAAGGGGTCACGCAACAAGGGCCTCCCCTCTCAGGGTGCAGATCCGGCCAGGGATCAGGAAGTCTTTCCAAACCTTCCCGCGCCCTGCTTGCGGTACTCGCTGGGCGTCATGCCCTTGATATCCAGAAAGCGGCGGTTGAAGTTGGCCATGTTGTTGAAGCCCACGTCATACGCAATGTGGGTGATGTAGCGCTCGGTCTCCATCAGCAGCTGGCACGCGCGGTTCACGCGCACCAGATTCACAAAGTCGGTGAAGGTATTGCCCGTGGCGCGGCGGAAGAAGCGCGAAAAGCGGCTCTCCGTCATGCCCAGCTCCTGCGCCAGGTCGGCCGCCGACAGCGGGTCGGCCAGATGGTCGGTGATGCGGCTCACGATGACGTTGATCTGGTCGAGCTGGGTGTCGTTGTCCTCGCTTTGCAGCTGCGTGCTCGACAGCAGGCGAAAGTCGGTGCAGCGCGCCAGGTCGCTCATGAACTCACAGAAAGCGCCGAACCGGGCGAGCCCCTGGCGCGCCTTGATGCGGTGCCAATGCTCTTGCGCCTGCGCTTCCATGCCAAAGAACTCCACACCGTGGCGCGCGCGCTCCAGCAGAGGCAGTACCTCGCGCAGCTCGGGGATGGTCTCGCTGCTGGCCAGCAGCGGCGCGTGCGAGAACTGGATCACCAGGTCGCGCAGCGGCACGCCGCCCTCCGGCAGGTCCATGCTGATCCAGTTGTGCGGCAGGCGCGGCCCGGTCAGCACCAGGTGGCCGGGCTGGAACTGACCGATCCAGTCCCCCACAAAGACCTTGCCCGAGGTCGCGGTGATCAGGTGCAGCTCGTACTCGTCGTGGTAATGCCAGCGCGCCAGCGGCGTGGGAAACCCGTGCGACAAGCAACGGATGAAGCCCGCCGTCTCGGGCGACTCGTAGCCCAGAGCGGGCGAGCGCACATAGTCGTGCTCCAGCTCGGGCTTGGTCTGGCGCGGGGCGATGGGCGTCTTCACGGTCATGGCGATAGTGGACTCAAATTACACCAGCATCAGGCGCCTGTCCGCTCCGCCACAAAAGCCAACACGCGGGCATAGGCTTTGCGCAGCGCGTCCAACAATTGGGGGTGGCTGGCCATCTCGCCCCACAGGGTCGTGTCGGCCGCAAAGGCCGCCACGGGGTCAGCGGCATCGCAGATGGCATGGGCCACGGCGGGATCCATGGCCTGATCTTGGTAGCTGTAGGGGATCTGCCCCGCGTGCCAGCGCTGCAGGTAGGCCAGGAACAGCGCGGGCAGCATGGCCACGCTGTCGAACGACGCGTTGCGCGCGAGCTTGTCGCGGATAGTGGGCGCAATCATGCCGGGGATCTTGGAGAACGCATCCATGGCCACGCGCTGGTTAGTGTCGGCAATGGCGGGGTTGCCGAAGCGGTCCAGCACCACGTCGCGGTACTGCTCCAGGTTGATGGGGCATGGTTGCTCGGGCGTGTGGAGCACAGGGATCGCGTCGTCGGTGACGTAGTCGTAGGCCGTCTGGCGAATGGCCGCGTCGTGTGTGCCTTCGTGGATGTACTGGTAGCCCGCCAGCGTGCCCGCCCAGGCAATGCAGCTGTGGGTTGCGTTGAGCAGGCGGATCTTGGCCTCTTCATGGGCCTGCACCGACTGCACCATCTCGACACCGACCGTTTCCCACGCGGGGCGGCCTGCAATGAAGTCGTCTTCAATGACCCACTGGATAAAGCTTTCACCCATGAGTGCTGCCTTGTCGTCCCAGCCGGTGGCAGCCTTCACGCGCTCGGCCACATCGGGCGTGGGGCGCGGCGTGATGCGGTCCACCATGGCGTTGGGACTCGTGGTGTTCTGCTCTACCCACTCTTTGAGTGGCGCATCGCCCAGCGCCTCGATGAACTGCAGCAGCCCGTCGCGCGAGCGGTCGCCGTTGTGGCGCAGGTTGTCGCAGTTCATCAGCGTCACGGCGCCCGCACCGGCTGCCCTGCGCGCGCGCAGGATGCTGACCAGGCCGCCGTAGATGGTGTGGCCTGCCTGGCCCGCCTTCACGGCCGCCAGGTCGGCGCGCAGGTCGGCAAACGTGGGCCAGTCGAGCTGGTTCTGGGCATCCAGGTAGTAGCCCGCTTCGGTCACCGTGAAGCTGATGATGCGCGTGGCAGGGTCGGCACCCATGGCAATCAGCGGGGCCAGGTCATCCTGGTAGGGGATCACCCGCTGGATCGACTCGATGACGGTGTAGTTGCGCTCGCCTTGGGGGGTGACGGTTTCGAGCGTGTAGCGCCCATCCTGCGCTTGCAGCGCTGCGATGGTGTCGGCCATGTCCGGGCGGAGGTTGCCGCCTGCGATGGCCCAGCCCGTGTCGCCCTGCTGGCGCAATGCGTGAACGTAAACGGCCTGGTGGGCGCGGTGGAACGAGCCCAGGCCCAGGTGCAGGATGAAATTCATGGTGCGTGACTGCGGGTTTCTAGAGATCAAAGTTCGTGGGCATCATCACGACGTCGCGGATGGTCATGCCGCGCGGGCGGGTGAGCATGAAGAGCACCACGTCGGCCACTTCGGAGGCCTCGATGAGGCTGCCGCTGGCCTTGGCTTCGGCGAGCTTCTCCGCGGGCCAGTCGGCCAGCAGCGAGGTGATGACGGGCCCGGGCGAGATGGAGCCCACGCGGATGCCGTGCTTGAAGACCTGGCGGCGCACGGTCTGCACGAAGCAGTTGACGGCCCACTTGGACGATGCGTAGACGGGCTCCCACGGCGTGGGGAAATGCGCGGCCAGCGAGCTGGTGACGATGATGTCGCCCGTGCCGCGCTCAATCATGTGGGGCAGCACGTTGTGCACGTTCTTCATCACCACGTTGACGTTCAGGTTGAGCATGCGGTCGATGGCGTCGGGGTCGGCATCCACCAGGTCGCCGCCCACATACAACCCAGCATTGGCGTGAAAGATGTCGAGTTGTCCCGCAATGGCCAGCGTGCGCGCAAGCAGGCTCGCACACTGCTTTGTGTCCAGCAAATCCAGCACCAGCGGCGACGCTTGGGCACCGATGGCAGCGCAAGCCTTGTCCAGCGCTTTTTCATCTCGGTCGATAAGTACCACGTGCGCTCCAGCGTCGGCCATGGCCTTTGCACTGGCAAACCCGATGCCCGATGCAGCGCCGGTGGCGGCGGCCACCTTGCCGTGCAATTCCCGGCCTGCGGTCACGGCGGTCATGCAGCTGCACCCGCGACAACACGGCCCGCAGGGTCGAACCAATGGGCGTGCGACGCGTCGATGTCCAGGCTCACCGCATCGCCGGCGCGCAGGCCTGTGCGGTCGTTCTGGCGCGCCACAAACTGCGCTCCGCTGGGCGTGCTCACGTAGATCAGCGTCTCTGCGCCCAATGCTTCCACCAGGTCCACCTGGCCCGGCACCGGCGTCGCGCCGGTGTCGCGTACTGTGATGTTCTCGGGGCGCAGGCCGATGGCGCCGCCCTCCGCCCCGACGGGTGCCTGCTGCTGCACGGGCGATGGCAGCTGCGGCAAGGGCACCACGTTCATCTGCGGCGTGCCGATGAACTGGGCCACGAACTGGTTGGCGGGCCGGTCGTACAGCTCCAGGGGCGTGCCCACCTGCTCGATGACGCCGTCGCGCAGCACCACCACGCGGTCGGCCAGCGTCATGGCCTCGACCTGGTCGTGCGTGACGTAGATGGTGGTGGCCCCAAGGTCGCGGTGCAGCTTGGCGATCTCCACACGGGTCTGGCCGCGCAGCGCCGCGTCGAGGTTGGACAGTGGCTCGTCAAACAGGAACACCTTGGGCGCGCGCACGATGGCGCGGCCGATGGCCACGCGCTGGCGCTGCCCGCCCGACAGTTCCTTGGGCGTGCGCTGCAGGTACTGCGTGAGGTTGAGGATGCGCGCGGCGTTCTGCACCTTCTCGTCGATCACCTGCTTGTCCACCTTGGCGAGCTTTAGCGCAAAGCTCATGTTCTCGTACACGCTCATGTGCGGGTACAGCGCATAGCTCTGGAACACCATCGCCAAATCGCGCTTGCTCGAGGGCTGGTCGGTGATGTCGCGGCCGTCCAGCATCAGGGTGCCGCCGTCGATATTTTCGAGCCCCGCAATCAGCCGCAGCAGCGTGGACTTGCCGCAGCCCGAGGGGCCGACGAAGACGATGAACTCGCCTTGCTGGATGGTGAGGTCGATGCCCTTGATGGCGCGATGCTCACCAAAGAATTTCTCGATGCCGCGCAGTTGAAGGTAGGCCATGGAATCGGGTTCCTGAAATCTTGAAAACTGAGAGGAAAACTGCGGCTTACTTGACCGCACCAAACGTCAGGCCCTGCACCAGCTGCTTCTGGCTGAACCAGCCAAAGACCACGATGGGTGCAATGGCCATCAGCGAGGCGGCGGACAACTTGGCCCAGAACAGGCCCTCGGGGCTGGAGTACGACGCGATCAGCGTAGCCAGCGTGCCGGCCTTGGCGGCGCTGAGGTTTAGGCTCCAGAAGGCCTCGTTCCATGACAGCACCAGGCACAAGAGGCCGGTGGACGCGAGGCCGCCCATGCCCAGCGGCAGCAGCACCAGCCGCACCTCCTGCCACGGCGTGGCACCGTCCATGCGCGCGGCTTCCAGAATCTCGCGCGGGATGTCCTTGAAGTGCGAATACAGCATCCAGACCATGATGGGCAGGTTGGACAGCGCGAACACGATGATGAGCGCAAGCTGCGTATCGAGCAGGTGGCTCTTTTGCGCCAGCACGTAGATGGGTACCAGCGCGCCCACGGCGGGCATCATCTTGGTCGAGAGCATCCACATGAGGATGTCCTTGGTGTACTTGCCCTTGAAGAAGGCCATGGCGTAGGCCGCAGGCGCGGCCAGCATCAGGCCCACCAGGGTAGAGACCACGCTGGTGATGACCGAATTCTTGGCGTACAGCAGGTAGTCGCTGCGCTCCTGCACCTCGTGAAAGTTCTCGAGCGTGGGGATGAAGAACAGCTGCGGAGGCACGGCGATGGCCTGCAACTCGGTCTTGAACGCCGTGAGGAACAGCCAACCCAGCGGAAAGAACAGCAGCAGGGCCACGCCCCAGGCAGCGGCGGTGCGCAGGGCCAGCAGGCCCAGCGGGAAGTTGGAGCGGCGTCGTTTTGTCGTTGTCATGAGCGTTGCCCCGTCTTACTTGTCAAGGTTCTTGCCGACCATGCGGATCAGAAACACCGCCGCGATATTGGCCAGCAGCACTGCGAACAGCGCCCCGGCCGAGGCCACACCCGCGTCGAAGTTGAGCAGTGCCTGCTTGAAGATCAGGAAGGTGACGTTGGTGCTCGCATCGCCCGGCCCGCCACCCGTGGTGGTGTAGATCTCGGCAAAGATGCTGAGCAAAAAGATGAGTTCGATCATCACCACCACGGCCACCGAGCGCGCCAGGTGTGGCACATACAGGTAGCGCAGCTGCTGCAGGTAGTTGGCGCCGTCCATGCGCGATGCTTCGAGCTGCTCGTGGTTCATGCTCTGCAATGCGGTCATGAAGATCAGCGTGGCAAACGGCAGCCACTGCCATGACACCATGACGATCACCGAGAACAGCGGGTGGTCGGTAAGCCAGTCCACCGGCTGTGCGCCAAAGAACATCCACACCTGGGCGAGCACGCCGTAGATGGGGTTCATCATCATGTTCTTCCACATCAGCGCGTTCACCGTGGGCATGACGAAGAACGGCGAAATCAGCAGCACCCGCACGATGCCACGGCCCGCAAACGGCTCGTTGATGAGCAGCGCAATCGCAATGCCGAACACCACCGTGATGAGAATCACACTACCCAGCAGCAAGATGGTGTTGACCACCGCCGTGCCGAACGAGGGGTCGGTGACGAAATACTCAAAGTTCTCCAGCCCGGCAAAGCCGGTCTGGTCCGGCTGCATGAGGTTGTAGCGGATGAGCGAGAAGTAGATCGTCATCACCAGCGGCACGATCATCCACAGGAAGAGCGTGGCCATGGCAGGCGTGAGCAGCAGGCGAGGGAGCAGGCGGCGGTTCATGGAAGCCTCAGAAAATAGTCCAGCAAAAATAGGCGTTCAGTCGGCGACGCGAGTGGGCCGAGTCGGGGTTGCTGTACCGGGGCCGCACGTTTGTACGGCGAGGAATACAGGCCCCGGATCGGCCCGTGCAGTAGCCGAATGAATGCCTATTTGTAGTAGCCGGCCTTTTTCATTTCGCGGTCTGCCGACACCTGGCTGGCCTTGAGCGCGGCGTCCACCGTCGTCTTGCCCGCCAGTGCTGCGCTCATCTGCTGACCCACCGCGATGCCGATGGCCTGGAACTCAGGAATGGCCGCAAACTGCACACCCACGTACGGGCTCTTCGGCAGGGTCGAATCCGTCGGGTTGGCCGAGTCGATGGCAGTCTTCTCTGCGGCCGCAAAGCGCGCTGCCTTCTGGAACTCCGGCGCCGCATACGTGCTCTTGCGCGTGCCGGTGGGCACGTTGGCCCATCCGTTGGTCTTGGCCACCAGCTGGATGTAGTCCTTGCTGGTGGACCAGGTGATGAACTTCTGCGCGGCGTCGACCTTTTTGGAACCGGCCGGGATGGCCAGATTCCACGACCACAGCCAGTTGGCGCCCTTGGGCGTGTTCATGGTGGGCGCCTGGGCAAAGGCCATCTGGTCGGCCACCTTGGACTGCTTGGGGTCCGCCACGAACGATGCCGCGATGGTGGCATCCACCCACATGCCGCACTTGCCCGAGTTGGTCAGCGCCAGGATCTCGTTGAAGCTGTTGGCGGCAGAGCCGGGCGGGCCGTAGTTCTTGAGCAGGTCCACGTAGAAGTTGATCGCATCTTTCCAGGGCTTGGACTCGAGCTGCGGCTTCCACTGCATGTCGAACCACTGGCCGCCGAAGGTGTTGACCAGCGTGGTCAGGAACGCCATGTTGTCGCCCCAGCCCGGCTTGCCGCGCAGGCAGATGCCGTACACCCCGTTCTTGGGGTCGTGCATCTTGGCGGCCAGGTCCTTGATCTGCGGCCAGGTGGGACGCTCGGGAACCTGCACGCCCGCCTTGTCGGCCAGGTCCTTGCGGTACATGAGCATCGAGCTTTCGCCGTAGAACGGCGCAGCGAACAGCTTGCCGTCGATGGACAGGCCGTTGCGCACGGCGGGCAGCAGGTCGTCCACGTCGTACGCAGCGTCGGTTTTCAGCTCCTGCAACCAGCCCTTCTTGCCCCAGATGGGCGCCTCGTACATGCCGATGGTCATCACGTCGAACTGGCCGCCCTTGGTGGCGATGTCGGTGGTCACGCGCTGGCGCAGCACGCCTTCTTCCAGCGTGACCCACTTGAGCTTGATGTCGGGGTTGGCCTGCTCGAAGTTTTTGCTGAGCTTTTGCATCTCGATCATGTGGCCGTTGTTCACGGTGGCAATGACCAGCTCGGTCTGCGCGCTGGCGGCGCCGCACAGCGACAGGGCCAGTGCAGCGGCCAGGGCGAGGCGCTGAGGAGCAAAAACACGGGGGGAATGTGGCATCGGAATGTCTCCTTCGTAATTGGTATGGGATCGACCGTTCAACGCCAGTGCAGGCATACGGCATTGACGAACTGAACGATACCGATGCTGCAATGCTCGATTGGTACTCCAGATGCCTCCACAAATACTAATTTGCACCAGATACTCAGGATTTATACCTAGAGGTGTCAACAGGGTATCTAACCGACCAGGAAGAGAGGGGCCGGACCCCCAGCACGGTTAGTCGCGGATGCCCCAAATCACTATCAAATCAATAGCTTTTGGCGCTTATCTATCAAGCGGTAGAGGCCAATTTAATCCATATTTCGTGCACCAAGGCCCACCGGGGAAGACACCACTACCCCCTCCTCCATCCATTTGTCCGTCCGCCCACGGCAGCACTGCTCCCGTCAGAAATCCACCGTGGCAGAGAGAGTCACCGTGCGAGGACTTCCCACATACAGCCAGTTGCCGGAGCCGCTGGACCAGTAGTTGCGGTTGAACAGGTTGTCCACGCCCGCGCGCAGCACCAGCGGCCGGCTCCACGCCTGGGTCTTGTAGCGGGCACCGATGTCCCAGCGCGTCCAGCCCGGAATGCGCCGCAGGTTGGCGGCGTCCACATGCTGCGCGCTGCTAGCGATCATGCGGGCCGACAGCGTCAGTCCTGGAACGGCAGCCACGTCGTGGTCGCTGCCCAGGTTGAGCTGCCAGCGCGACACATTGGGTGCGGCGTTGCCGTTGTAGGTGCCGCCTTCGGTTTTGGTCAGCCGGGCATCGTTGAAGGTCACGCCGCCCAAAAGGCGCGTGCCCCGGGCCACCTCGCCAAAGACATTGAGCTCGACCCCGCGGTTGCGCTGCTCTGCACCGACCTGGTAGGTGAACGTGCCATCGCCGTTGGACGCCACCAGCCCGCTCGGCTTCTGGATGTGGAACAGACTCGCCGTGGTGCTGAAGCGGCCCCAATCGGCCTTCACGCCCACCTCCCGCTGCTTCGTCCGGACCGGCGGAAACACCTGTCCGGCATTGGTGGTGCCCAGTGGCGCTGAATCGCCCTGGACCAGCCCTTCGATGTAATTGCCGTAGAGCGATACGTGCGGCTGCAGCTTGAACACCGCCGCCAGCGCCGGCGTCACCGCGTGCTCGTCGTACGCGGTGCTGCCGGCCCCGGTGGTGGTGTCGTACTTGACGACCTTCACGCGCTGGTAGCGGGCACCCAGGGTGACGGCCAGGCGGTCTTGCCACAGCGAGACGGTGTCTGACAGCGCCACAGACGGCAACTGCAAGGAATCGGTCTGTGGCGGCCGCGATGAGAAACCGTCGATGGACGGACGCGCGGTAGCCGCGGGCGCATACATGTTCGTGGCGAAGCTGTCGAAGCCGTAGTACTGCGCCGTGAAGCCGCTGTCCTTCTTCAGGTACGACGCATGCAGGTGGATGCGGTGCGTGAGCTCGCCGGCGCGCACCGTGCCTTGCAGGCCGCCTTGCACGGTGCGGTAGTTCGTCCAGTTGGGCCAGAAGTACGTGGTGGCCTGCGCATCGCCCTGCACGCTGGTCACGAACACGTCGGTGGCGAGGTAGCGGGACCGCGTGTGGCTGCCACCCGCGACTGCAGAGAGCGTCCAGTCCGGGGTGAGGTCGTACTCGGCTTTGGCCAACAGGTAGTTGCTCTGCGACCTGGCGAACTCCCAGTCCTGCGCGATGCGTTGGCTGGCCCGGGGCGGCCTGGGGATGTCAATGGCGTCGTCGATACCGAAGCCAGCGGCGCCTTGCGGCGCTTCGTTGTTCATCGTCTGGTGGCCAGCATCTACCGAGGCCCGCAGCTGGCTGCCCCGGTAGTCCACGGCCAGCGCCGCAGCGCCCAGCTCGACGGACTGGCCCTGGGTGGCGGTCTTCCCGTCACGGTAGACGCCGTTGAAGCGCACACCCCACTGGTGGTCGTCGCCGAACCGGCGGCCCACGTCCAGGTGGCCGCCCAGGTTGCCTTTGGATAGGTAAGTGGTGGTCAGGCGGGTCAGCGGCACATCGCCCGCCCGCTTGGGCACCAGGTTGATGGCGCCGCCCACCGCGCCGCCCGCCCCAGGCGCCATGCCGTTGAGCAGCGCGTTGGGGCCCTTGAGCACCTCGACGCGCTCGGCCGCTTCGACCGCCACGGCACGGTTGGTGGCGATGCCGCCGATCCCGTCGAACAGCACCGAGTCCTGCACCGAGAAGCCGCGGATCAGAAAGATGTCGCCCCCCGCGGCAGCGTTCGTCAGGCTGTAGGACACCGTGCGCACGGACGGGTCGTTGGCCAGCACATCGGCCACGGTGATCGCCTGCTGGTCCTGCATGAGTTCGGCCGTGTAGCTGGTGATGTGAAACGGCGTGTCCATCAGGCTCTGCTGACCCAGCAGGCCGACCCGGCTGCCCGTGGCGACCTGGCCGCCGGCATAGGCGGGCAGCAAATCGCCGGGCGCTGACTCGGCGCTGGCCGTCACGGTGACGGCGCCCAGGGTGGCCGCATCGCTGAGCCGGGGTGCCTGCGCCGCAGGGCGCGATGCCTCACGCAACGTGAAGACGCCGCCCGTGGCCTGCCGCAGCTCCAGCCCCGAACCCGCCAGCGCGCGGCGCAGTGCCTCGGGTGCATCGAAGCGGCCCCGCACGGGCGCCGCGTTGCGGCCTTCCACCAACTGCGCATCGGCGGTGAGGGCCAGGCCTGCGTCGCGCGCGATGCGGTTGAGGGCTGCTCCCAGCGGCCCGGCGGACAGGTCGTAGTCGCGCACGGCCGCAGCGCTGGCCGTGGCCACAGGGGCCTCTGCCGCGGCTGGCTGTTCAGCCACAGCAGAGGCCGCCAGCGCCATTAGCAGCGCCGCAGCGCAGGGGTTCAGCGGGAAGGAGAGAACAGCAGAGGGCATGGGTCAGGCTCCGAAACGGTCACGTCAGAAAAGAGGGGCAACCGCGCCGATGCACGGTCTCTGTCTGATTGCCGAACGGGTGCCGAAAAGTGAGAGGGGGCCGGGGTAATTTCTTTTTCGGGCCGGCATCGTTGGTGGATGGGGTGCCAGCTAGCAGCGGCGATCTGGGTTGATCTGCTTCGGCGGGTTGATCTGGGTTGAACTGAATGGAACCGTCGATCAGCCGCACCAAATCACTCATCTTTTTATAGCTTCCAGCGCTTACCCATCAAGCGGTAGCGGCCGATTTTCTTAGTATTTTCATCCTCAGGGCGCAGCACGCGGCTTGAGCATGACCCACCAGCGCGTGGTCCAGACCACCTCCACCGGCACGGCCGCGGTCAGCGCCAACAGGGCCTGGTCGGTGTCCGCCAGGGGCAGCGTGCCCGTCACACGCAACCCGGCCACACGGGGGTCGACACCCAGGTGGCCGACCCGGTGCCGCGCCAGCATGGCCACCACCTCGCCCAAGGGTTGGTTGTCCACGACCAGCATGCCGTCGTTCCAGGCATCGGCATCGGGTGGGGCCACCCACGGGTCCACCCGCCCGCCCTCCAGCCGCGCGCCCTGCCCGGCCGACACGATGCGCTCGGCAGCGCACGGCTCGGACGCGGCTGCCGCGCAGGTCGCCGGGCGGGCCGCGACGGCCGACTGGGTGACGGCGACCTCAGTGGCGGGCGCGCCACGGCCCTGCGCCCCATCGCTGCCAGCGGTGTGCGCCTGTGGCCAGCGGCGCACGGTGAAGCGGGTGCCCAGAGCGCGCAGGCTGCCGTCCTCGGTCAGCACGACGAACGGGCGCCGTTCGGCCGGGTCGGCATGGCTGGTTTCCACGGCCACCTCGCCCGCGCGCAGGTGGATGGCGCGCTGGTCTTGGCTGAACACGACATCCACGGCACTGCGGGTGTTCAGGTGCAGCACGGTCTGGTCGGGCAGCACGATGGTGCGGCGCTCGCCGGTCGCAGTGCGGTGGTCGGCCAGCAGTTGGCCCGCGGGCTGGTAGCGGTCCAGCACCAGCACGCCGCAGGCCACCGCCAATGCCAGGCCCAGCACGGCGCCCGCCACACGGGCAGGACGGCGCCGGCGCGGTGGCAGCAGCAACGCTGCGCGTGCTCCGGGACCTGCGGCGGCACGGGCCAAGTGCTGGTCGATGTCGCCCAGCTGGCGCCAGGCGCGGGCATGGTCGGGGTGTGCGGCAAGCCAGTCGGCCAGGGCTTGGGCGTCCGCCGGCGAGTTATCACCCTCGCCCTGGCGCAGTTGCCAGCCGATGGCGGCCTCCAGCACGGCAGGCGGCACGGGATGGTCGTCGCCTGTACCACCAGGTGGGCCGCCCATTGTCCAGCCCGCACTGCTCACGCCGCGCCGCCAAAACGCAGGTGGTAGGCGTGGCGCATGGCGTTGGCCAGGTACTGGCGCACGCGGGGCACCGACACCTGCAGCTGCTCGGCAATCTCTGCATGCGTGAGGCCATCGAGCCGGTTCATGAGCCACGCTGCGCGCGTCTTGGGCGTCAGGCCCTGCAGCAATGCATCGACCGCGTGGAGCATCTGCACGGCGGCCAGGCGCTCTTCGGGGGATGGCTGCAGCACCTCGGGCTGCAGGGCCAGGTCTGCCAGGTAGGCGCGCTCCAGTTCACCCCGGCGCCAGAAGTCCACCAGCAGCCCGCGTGCCACCGTGGTCAGGTAGGCGCGCGGCTCGCGCATCGCGTCGGGGGCGATGGCGGTCGGCCGTGCGAGCAGGCGCACGAAAGTGTCCTGCGCCAGGTCGGCCGCATCGTCGGCACAACCGAGCCGCCGGCGCAGCCAGGACTGCAGCCATCCGTGGTGGCGGCTGTAGAGCGCGTGCAGGGGATGAGCGGCAGACATGGCGTGACGGCCTTTTTGAGAATGATTCTCGATTATAGAAACACATTCCCGCCCAGATCCTGGGCACGCCACCACGCGGACAGGTCGGCTGCGCGCTCAGCGCCGCGCGTTTTCCATCATCGTGGCAACGTGGGCCGGCAGGGTCTTCGGGGTCCCCAGGTCCTGCACGTCCCATTCCTCCCCGCCGGTCAGCAGCCATACGCGTACCGTGTCGGTGGCGGCGTGGATCACGATGGCGGCGGCCGCCGTGTCGCCTGCGTCCGGCCGGTTGCCGGTGATGTAGAGCATGGAGCCGTCTTGCCGCAGCGGCCCACTCACCTGCAGGTTGTCCAGCAGCACGTTGTAGTTGGCGAGACCGAGCAGCCCACGCAGCCGCTCGGCCAGCGGGCCGGCACGCAGGAAGTCTGAGCCCCCGACCGGATAGTTGCCTACCTGGGTTTGCAGGTTCCCCCAGGGATTGGCGGGCGCGGCAGGTACGTCGTTGGGCACAGGACGCGCGACCTTGCGCGGCGCAGTGGGCGCGGTGGGTACCGTACCCACGCAACCCGGCAGCAGCACCGCCAACGCAAGAGCGGCCAGCACGGCGCGTGACAAAGGGGCTGGAGAGACAGGGCGCATGATCGGGGGCTTCTTTCTAGAAAGGGCAGCTGGGCGAAAAGGTCTGCGAGCTTAGCCGGTTCCTGCCGGCAGCCGCGCCCCTAAAATCGCGTCTTTCGCCTTCCAACCGCCATGACAGAACACGCCCGCCCCGTCCGCTCACAATACGAAGACTTCATGCGCCACGTGTTCACCCATGGCGTGGACAAGTCGGACCGCACGGGCACCGGCACCAAGAGCGTGTTCGGCCACCAGATGCGGTTTGATTTGAAAGAAGGCTTCCCGCTGGTCACCACGAAGAAGGTGCACCTCAAATCCATCATCCAGGAGTTGCTGTGGTTCCTCACGGGGTCGAGCAACAACAACTGGCTCAAGGAGCGCGGCGTGACCATCTGGGACGAATGGGCGCGCGAGGACGGCGACCTGGGCCCGGTGTACGGCGTGCAATGGCGCAGCTGGCCCACGCCGGACGGCGGCCACATCGACCAGATCAGCGATGTGATCAATACGCTCAAAACGAATCCCGACTCGCGCCGCATCATCGTGAGCGCCTGGAACGTGGCCGAGCTGCACAAGATGGCGCTCATGCCCTGCCACGCGTTCTTCCAGTTCTACGTGGCCCCGGCGCAAGAACCCGGCGGGCGCGGCACGCTGAGCTGCCAGCTGTACCAGCGCAGCGCAGACATCTTCCTCGGAGTGCCCTTCAACATCGCCAGCTATGCACTGCTGACCCACATGGTGGCCCAGCAGTGCGACCTGGACGTGGGCGACTTCATCTGGACCGGCGGCGACTGCCACATCTACAGCAACCACCACGAGCAGGTGCAGACCCAGCTGGCGCGCACGCCCTACCCCTACCCGGTCTTGAACATCAAACGCAAGCCCGACAGCATCTTTGACTACGAGTACGAAGACTTTGAAGTGCTGGACTACCAGTGCCACCCCGCCATCAAGGCTCCTGTGGCCGTTTGATCAGCCGACACCCCTCTTTGGTACCCCATACCTCTTGAGTCCCAAGGGCAGAGTCAACAGCGCCTTGCCCGCTTCCACCCAACACCACGAGCTTTTATCCATGTCTTCCGGCGGATTTCACGTACACGGCCCCCACGACCACGCGGTGGAGCATGCCACCCACGGCGACCACGCTGCAACGCATGGCACCGACAGCAACTCGTCGATGAACAAGATCGCCATGTTCACCGCCATCGTGGCCACGGTGGGTGCTATCTTTGCCTACATGGGCGGCGCCACGCAAGCCAATGCCGGCCTGCTCAAGAACGACGCAGCCATCAAGAAGACCGAAGCATCCAACCAGTGGAATTACTTCCAGTCCAAGAGCACCAAGCAATCCCTGGCCGAGCTGGCCCGCGACCTGGCGCCCGATGACCGCAAGGCGGGCTACCAGACCAAGGTGGAGCGCTACGAGGCCGAGAAAAACGAGATCAAGGTGGTGGCCGAAAAACTCGAAGCCGACGCCCATGAGTTCGACCGCAAGAGCGAGGCCCAGATGCACCAGCACCACCGCTGGGCACAGGCCACCACGGCGCTGCAGGTGGCGATCGCCCTGGCCGCCATTGCGTTGCTGACCAAGAAAAAATGGCTGGAGTACGGCATGTACGGCGTGGCTGCCGTGGGCCTGGGCGTGGGCGCCCTCGCCGCCTTGCATATCTGAAACAAGGAGGCCCCACCATGCCCCTGCACCTCATCTACGCCCGCGCCGCCAACGGCGTCATCGGCAAGGACAACCGCCTGCCCTGGCACATCCCCGAAGACATGGCGCACTTCAAGCAGCTGACCCAGGGCTGCGCCGTCATCATGGGCCGCAAGACCTGGGACTCATTGCCCCCGCGTTTTCGCCCCCTGCCCGGCCGCACCAACATCGTGGTCACGCGCCAGGGCGACTGGCAGGCCGAGGGCGCCGTGCGCGCCACCAGCCTGCAGGATGCGCTGCAGAAGGCACCTGCCGATCAGACGGTGTGGGTGATCGGCGGCGCGCAGATCTACGCCGAGGCCCTGCCCCTGGCCGACCGCCTGGAAGTGACCGAGATCGACCAGGATTTCGACGGGGATGCCTACGCGCCCACGCTGGGTGCGCCGTGGACAGAATCCGCACGCAGCCGCCACGTCAGCACCAAGGGGCTGCCCTTCAGCTTTGTGACCTACGTGCGCGCAGGTTGACACGGCGCCGGAACGCAAAGCTCTTCAATTGATAGCACTTAGCGCTTACCCATCAAGCGCTGGAGGCCAAAAACATGCAAATCGCCACCTGGAATGTCAACTCCCTCACCGTCCGCCTGCCCCAGGTGCTGGCCTGGCTCGCGGCCAACCCGGTCGATGCGCTGTGCCTGCAAGAGCTCAAGCTCACTGACGACAAGTTTCCGCACGACGCGTTCAAGGAGGCGGGCTATGAGGCCGTGACCTTTGGCCAGAAGACCTACAACGGCGTCGCTATCCTGAGCCGCCACGCCATGCGCGACGTGGTGCGCAACATCCCCGGGCACACGGACGAGCAGGCCCGCGTCATTGCCGCCACGCTGGACACGCCCGACGGGGAACTGCGCCTGGTGAACTGCTACTTCGTGAACGGCCAAGCCCCGGGATCGGAGAAGTTTGCCTACAAGATGCTGTGGCTTGCGGCGCTGCACCGCTGGCTGCGTGAAGAGCTGCTGGCCCACCCGCGCCTGGCGCTGCTGGGTGACTTCAACGTAGCGCCCGAAGACCGCGATTCGTTCGACCCGGTGGGACTCAAAGACACCATCCACCACACGGTGGAAGAGCGTCAGCATTTTCAGGACCTGATTACCCTGGGCCTGACAGACACCTTCCGCATGTTCGAGCAGCCCGAGAAAAGCTACTCGTGGTGGGACTACCGCATGCTTGGGTTTCAGAAGAACCGGGGGCTGCGCATTGACCACATTCTGGTGAGCGATGCGCTGCGCGGCAGCGTGACCGCCTGCACGGTAGACCGCGCCCCCCGCAAGAACCCACAACCCAGCGACCACGCGCCCGTGGTGCTTACCATGGCATAACAACCCTTGACGACGCAGGCCGTGCGACAACAAGCTGGAAGCCCGGCATACACAAAAGGCTGCAAGGAAAATCCATGCAGCCTTTGTTTTTGGGGAATCAGCGCGTAAGAAGCCTGCGCCCAGAGATCCCTATGGCCTATGGCCTACGACTTGCGACGCACCAGGAGCCCCTGAACGAAACCCCAGCGCGCAAGCTGTGCCCTATCAGCTGTTGGCGAACGTGTCGCGCAGGCCACGTACTTCATCGTGGTTGCGCTGCGCGCCCTGGGACTGGCGTTCTACAAGGGCCCGCACATCCAGCGGCAGGGTGGCCTTCAGGGCCTTGCGGTAACGGGCCACGGCAGCGTCCTCACCGCGTTCGCATTCCTGCAGCACGGCCTTGTCGTCGTGCACAGACAGAGCGGATTTCACCGACACCCAGCCACGGTGCAGCGCGCCAGCCACGGTGCCGCCTGAAGCAGGCTCGCCCCCCAGGCGACGCACCTCGTGCTCCAATTCGACAGCTGCGGCCGCACATTCGCGCGCGTGGCGCTGGAACACGCTCTTGAGCTGGGCAGAGTCGGCATGCTCGGCGCAGGCGGTGAAGCCGTATTCGCCATCGCGGGACGACTCCAGCAGGTCGTTGAGCACATCCACCACGTCTTCGTTGTCCACGACATCCATGGGGCGGTCGTCGTTCAGGCTGGAGCGCGTTACCCGTTCCCAGGCGGCGCGGGCGGCGGGGCGGGCATCCGTCCAGGCCAGGCCGTCCGAATGGCGCGCCCGCCAGTCATCGGCCAGGCGGGGTTCCACCGCCTCAAAATCGCCTTCATAGCGGCCCACCGACGACCAGCCCAGTTCGTAGGCAGGGCGGTATTGTTCGTAGGTGCGACCACCCACGTAATACGGCTCGCGGTGGAAGCTTTCGCGCCAGTAGGCATCTTCCTCGGTGGGGTTGACCGCCTCGGCGGCAGCCTTGCCCGCCAGGCCGCCAGCTACCGCACCGGCCACGCCGCCAATGGCTGCGCCGACCGGGCCGCCAAAGGCGCCTGCTGCGGCACCCGCAGCGGCGCCGCCCAGGGCAGCACCGACCCCGGTTCCGACGGGATGGGAACCCGGTTCATTGGTCAAAGGGTCACGGTTGGCATCGTTGAAATCCGACATAGGAGCTCTCCGGTTGGTTGACAGTGCCTTCATTGTTGAAGTCACTCCCGGAGGGCTGGGTCGGCCCAAGGAGGGCCTGCTTGTAGGACATTGGGAGGTGTGTCTGCCCCGGCATCCGCCAAGACAGACCCACCTCAAGCACTACAAAATTTATAGCCCTTAACGCTTTACCATCAAGCGCTAGAGGCTATTTTTATGCCTCATCGGGCGCATCCAGGCCCAGCTCCTGGATCTTGCGCGTGATGGTGTTGCGGCCAATGCCCAGGCGCTGCGCGGCTTCCATGCGGCGCCCATGGGTGGCCGTGAGCGCGGTGCGGATCAGGCGCGATTCAAACCGCCGCGTAAGGGCGTCCCACACTTCGGGCTGGCCGCCCGCAAGCAGCTTCTGCGCCTCGGTCTCCAGCGCCTGCTCCCAGGTCGCCGCAGGGCCAACGGTGGCAGCTATCCCGCCCGAACCCGTCGCCATCTGCGCCTCGGCGGGCCAGTGGGGCGTAGCGCCCAGCGCCGGGGTGGCTGAGGCCGCAATACCGCCCACCAGGGGCTGCGTGGCGACAGTGGCAGGTTGTGGCAGCCCTCCCACCAGTTCCACCGCCGGCGCAGGGGTTGGCATTGGGGCCGCAACGGCGTGCACGGCAGCTACCGCCGCAGACGGATCACTGCCGGGTCGGGGAGCGGGTTGGTAAAGGGGCGCTTCCAGCACTTCGGGCGGCAGATCCTGCAGCGAGATGACCTGGGCGGGCGCCATCACCGTGAGCCAGTGGCAGATGTTCTCCAGCTGGCGCACATTGCCCGGAAAGGCGAACTGCTCCAGCCGTGCGATGGCCGAGTCGGCAATGCGCTTGGGCTCCACGCCCAGTTGCCGCGCGCTTTGCTGCAGAAAATGGCGGGTGAGCACGGGCACGTCCTCGTGCCGCTCGCGCAGCGCGGGCAGGCGCAGGCGGATGACGTTGAGACGGTGGAACAAGTCTTCGCGAAAGCCCCCCTCCTTCACGCGCCGCTCCAGATCCTGGTGGGTGGCAGCGATCACGCGCACATGGGCCTTCACGGCCGCATGGCCGCCCACACGGTAGAACTGGCCGTCCGACAGCACACGCAGCAGGCGCGTCTGCAGGTCGAACGGCATGTCGCCGATTTCATCGAGGAACAGCGTGCCGCCCTCGGCCTGCTCGAAGCGGCCGCGCCGCTGCGTCTGTGCGCCGGTGAAGGCGCCGCGCTCGTGGCCGAAGAGTTCAGATTCGAGCAGGTCCTTGGGGATGGCCGCCGTGTTGATGGCGACAAAGGGTCCGTCTGCGACCGGCGAGTGCTTGTGCAGCGCGCGCGCCACGAGCTCCTTGCCCGAGCCCGATTCGCCGGTGATCAGCACCGTGACCTGGCTTTGGCTCAAGCGGCCGATGGCGCGGAACACGTCCTGCATGGCGGGCGCCTGGCCGAGCATCTCCGGGGCTTCGGCCTGGCGCTCTTCGGTCACTTCCTCGCGCTGGCTTTCTTCGACCGCGCGGCGGATCAGCTCGACCGCCTTGGGCAGGTCAAACGGCTTGGGCAGATACTCGAACGCGCCGCGCTGGAAGGCCGAAACGGCACTGTCCAGGTCGGAGTACGCCGTCATGATGATGACGGGCAGGCCTGGCTGCAGTTCGCGCACTTTTTCCAGCAGTTGCAGGCCGGAGCCGCCAGGCATGCGAATGTCGCTTACCAGGACCTGGGGGCCTTGCCGCGCCGGGTCTCCGGGGGTGATATCGGCCAGCGCGTCCAGCACTTCGCGGGGGTGCGTGAAGCTGCGCGTAGGCAGGTTCTCGCGGGCCAGCGCCTTTTCGAGGACGAAGCGGATCGAGGGGTCGTCATCTACTATCCAGATCGGCTTCATATGTTTTTCTTACCTTCCCTGTAGTTGCGTGTCAGGGACCGTCATGCGTTTTTTTAAGGCAAGGGAATCAGGATGCGGAAGTCGGTGCGACCCGGCGCGCTGTCGCATTCGATCAACCCGTGGTGGCGTTGCACGAAGGTTTGCGCCAACGTGAGCCCCAGCCCTGACCCGCCATCCCGACCCGATACCAGAGGGTAAAAAATCCGCTCCTTGATCGCATCAGGCACGCCCGGTCCGTTGTCGATGACATGCAATTCCAGTGCCAGCCGATAGCGTTGGCGACCAAACGTTACTTGTCTCGCAACGCGGGTGCGCAGTGTGATCGTCGCCTCACCCTCTGCGATGCGCTCGGTCAGCGCCTGGGCTGCGTTCTGCACGATGTTCAGCAGTGCCTGGATGAGCTGGGCGCGGTCGCCCCGGAACTCAGGGATCGAGGTGTCGTAGTCGCGCAGCACCTTGAGGCCCTGGGGGTACTCCACCAGCACCAGAGACCGCACGCGCTCGCACACCTCATGAATATTGACGTCACCCACCAGGTGGGGATGGCGATGGGGTGCCAGCAGCCGATCTACCAGGCTTTGCAAGCGGTCGGCCTCGTGGATGATGACCTGGGTGTACTCGGTCAGCTCGCGGCTTTCAAGCTCCATCTCCAGCAGTTGCGCAGCGCCGCGAATCCCGCCCAGCGGGTTCTTGATCTCGTGGGCCAGGTTGCGGATCAACTCCTTGTTGGCCTGGGCCTGGTCCAGCAGGCGCTCCTCGCGGTCTTGGCGGGCCTGCTGCTCCAGCGGCCACAGCTCCACCAGGATTTCGCCGACCTGCTCGGCATCGGCCACGCTCACATGCACGGGCACCGGGTCCTGGTGCTGGCGCTTGAGGCTGGCTTCATACCGCAGGGCCGCGAAGTCCTTGCCCCGCGCGCCCGCCAATGCGGTCTGTAGCAAGGCGGGGTCGGTGAAGAAGGTGGAGAAGTCCACCCCCTCCAGGGTGCGGCGCGAGAGGCCGAGCGCGTTCTCCAGCGCTGCATTGGCGAATTGCACGGCACCATCGGCGCGCAGCACCGCCACTAGGGTGGACATCAGGTCCAGCGAATGAAAGCGCCCCGTGTCGGAGGCTGGGGCTTCTGTGAAGGGTGAGGAACTCACACGCGTGCCAAACGAGGGAAAGAGATTCAGTTGGCCGGAAGACGGGCGATTTCGCGCTTGATGCCTGCGATATCGCTTTCGCTGCGGGCGACGCTGGCCTTGAGTTCTGCCGTGCGCTCCATGTAGCGCTGCGGGTTGCGCAGGTCGAGCGCGTTGCGCTCCGGCGCGCCACCGTTGTATTCCTTCACCAGCTCGGCATGGCGCGCCTCGGCCTTGCGCAACTCGGATTCGAGGATGGCACGGGCATCGGCATCGCGGGCCTTCTGGTCGTTGGTGGCGACACGGGGTGCAGACGGGGGAGATGCGGCGGGAGCTGTGCCCGCCCCAGCCCCGGTTCCCGCCGCTGGCGCTGCCGTTGCTGCGCCTGCAGGTCGGGTGCCCTGGACCACGGTGACGTTACCTCCCTCAACCAGCTTGCAGCCGCGCTCCTTGGCCTGCTGGGCGTTGTTGGTGTATTCGTTGCCGCAACGGTAGATGCGGTCTTGCGCCCATGCGGCGGGAGCCGTCGCGGCGATCAGTAACAGGGTGATGAGCGTTTTCTTCATTCGGTTTCCTCGCACTGCCATGCAGGGGTTCGGGGAGTATCCCCCAATCGCCACACATCGCCAATCCAACACCAGCAGCCCCGCACAGGGCTTTGTACAAGGATGCAACGGCCCAGCCAGTGGTTCCGTTTCAGCGAAACCCGATCCTTGAGCGCAATAAAAAAAGGCGGCCGGGGCCGCCTTTTTGGGGGTAATGGCCTGCAGGCAGGCGATTACAGGGAGTAGTACATGTCGTACTCGACAGGGTGAGGTGCCATGCGGAAACGCGTGACTTCGCCCATCTTGAGTTCGATGTAGGCATCCAGCATGGAGTCGGTAAAGACGCCACCCTTGGTAAGGAAACCACGGTCCTTGTCCAGATATTCGAGCGCTTGGTCCAGGCTGTGGCACACGGTGGGCACCAGCTTGTCTTCCTCGGGTGGCAGGTGGTACAGATCCTTCGTGGCGGCTTCGCCGGGATGGATCTTGTTTTCCACACCGTCCAGGCCCGCCATCATCAGTGCCGAGAAGCACAGGTATGGGTTGGCCGATGGATCGGGGAAACGCGCTTCGATGCGGCGGCCCTTGGGGTTAGCCACGTAAGGAATACGGATCGAGGCCGAGCGGTTGCGGGCCGAGTAGGCCAGCTTCACAGGGGCTTCAAAGCCAGGAACCAGGCGCTTGTACGAATTGGTGCCGGGGTTGGTGATGGCGTTCAGGGCACGTGCGTGCTTGATGATGCCGCCGATGTAGTACAGCGCAAAGTCGCTCAGGCCGGCATAGCCGTCGCCAGCGAACAGGTTCTTGCCGTCCTTCCAGATGGACTGGTGCACGTGCATGCCCGAGCCGTTGTCGCCAGCATAGGGCTTGGGCATGAAGGTGGCGGTCTTGCCGTAGGCGTTGGCCACGTTCCAGACCACGTACTTCAGGACCTGCGTCCAGTCGGCGCGCTCGACCAGCGTGCTGAAACGCGTACCGATTTCGTTCTGGCCAGCGCCCGCCACTTCGTGGTGGAACACTTCGACCGGGATGCCCAGGGATTCGAGGATCAGGGACATCTCAGCGCGCATGTCTTGCGTGCTGTCGACGGGAGGCACTGGGAAGTAGCCGCCCTTGACGGTGGGACGGTGACCACGGTTGCCACCTTCGAGCTTGGCGCCCGAGTTCCAGGGGGCTTCGTACTCTTCGATCTCGAACATGACCTTGCCGGGTTCGTTGGACCAACGCACGCCGTCGAAGATGAAGAATTCTGGCTCTGGGCCGAAGAACGCCGTGTCGCCCAGGCCGGAAGCCTTGAGGTAGGCTTCAGCGCGCTTGGCGATGGAGCGTGGATCGCGGTCGTAGGCCTTGCCGTCACCGGGTTCGATCACATCGCACTGCAGGAACAGTGTGGTTTCTTCAAAGAAGGGGTCGATGTTGGCGGTGCTGGGGTCGGGCATGAGTTGCATGTCCGAGGCTTCAATGCCCTTCCAGCCGGCTACCGAGGAGCCATCAAATGCATGGCCGGACGTGAACTTGTCTTCGTCGAAGTGGGACACAGGCACTGTCACGTGCTGTTCCTTGCCACGGGTATCGGTGAAACGGAAGTCAACGAACTTGACTTCGTTCTCCTTCACCATCTTCATCACGTCTGCAACGGTCTTGGCCATCAGGTTCTCCTGGATAAAGCGCTTGTTGAAAAAAGGAATTTACCGAAATAAAAGCAGTTTGCGTGCCAGCTGGGTGCAGCCGCCGCACTATGAAGGAGCACTAAGGACTGCAGGCCGAGGGAGCACCCGCCGAACCGCACCAATTTAGTGCAAACCTGCTATCAACACAGGGCATCACAAGCTGCGCACCAATTCAGGGCCACAATTTGCACCAAACTCGTGCAACCCCCGTTTCAGGTCCTGCCATGCAGCGGGAACGAGGGGAGCAGGACCTTTGACACCCAGTTCAATATGCCGCCCGTATTGTGGATGATCCACGCTGGGCAAACTGAACACCCGAACGTTCGGGTGCGTTTTTTCGATGCGCTCCATGAGGGGCGTCAAAGCCGCTTCCATGGCCCCATAGACCACCACCGACTGCTCGGTCTGTGGCGTGCGGTTGAACAACGCTGCGTAGTGCTGGTCCAGCACCCACTCGATCATCGGCCAGGCCATGACAGGGAATCCAGGAACAAAATGCACGGCCCCTCCACGACCGCCCTCGCAGCTGAACCCGGGGATCTTGTTGTAAGGGTTGGGAATGATGTGGGCACCTGCCGGAAACACCCCCATGTTGAGCCGGTGCACGTTGTCGGGACGGTCCGGCTCATACGTCACACCCTGCTCCTGGGCCACGTCCTGCATGCGCTCGCGGATCAGAGCCTCAGCGTCGGGGTGTAGTACCAGGTCCCGGCCCAGGGCACGCGCGGCGCATTGGCGGGTGTGGTCGTCTGGCGTTGCGCCAATGCCACCGCAGGAAAACACCACGTCACCTGACGCAAAAGCGCGCTGCAGCGTGGCCGTGATGCGGTCCGGGTTGTCGCCCACGTAGTCGGCGTAGGTCAGCGAAAGCCCTCGCGCTGACAGCAGTTCAATGACCTTGGGCATGTGCTTGTCGGCACGCTTGCCAGACAGGATTTCATCACCCACGATGATCAGACCGAAAGATGGGATCATGGTGCAGGGCTTCCGTTGGCAGGAGATGGGGGGGCAGAAAGAACAGCAGTGGGCGACGCCGCAGGCGGCAGCGCGGAATGCGCGGGCTCCCCCGCGTCTGCAGCCTTCGGTGTAGACACTTCAACGGGTGTTACCCCTGTGCCCTCTGCGCGCAAGCGCTCCAGGGCTGCCAGGCAATAGTGGGTGAACCAGAGGGAAGAGAACGCAAAAACCAGGGTGTAGATCCAGATCGCAAGCGGCACCAGAATGAAAAAAGCCGCAGCAAAGACCACGCCTGAGGCCCACACGATGCTTGGCGCCGCCCCGAGGTAGCCGGTGAGAATGCCAATACCCAGCAGGCTGCTGCGGTGGCGGCGGAAAATCTCTTGCCGCTCTTCCTTGCTGGCATGGTCAGCCAGCGCATCAAACACCATCACGCGGTAGGTCAGCCACCCCCAGATCAAGGGGGGCAGGATGAGCACCAGGGGTGGCACCAGCCACAGGGGCACCGACACCACCAAGGCGATCAATGCCAGCACGGTGGAGCTGACCGACCAGGCCACGCTGGCGATGAAGGAGCCACCCTTCTTGCGCTCCAGCACAGGGAAACGCCGATCCGCCACCAACGCCACCAATGCGGGGGTCATGAGGACCGCGACCACCAGCAGCGAGACCACCACCAAAGCCGGAGCCACCGCCAAAACCACCATGAGGGGCGCCACGACGGAGGTGACATCACCCAACCCCCACCCTTGCAGCCAATTCCAGAAGCTGGCCAGAAGCGGAGAGGCATCCAGCAGCGCGCGCATGCCCTGCACGGCTCCGTCCCAATAAAAATAGCCCAGCCCCAACGCCAGCCCCACCATCAGCAGCAACGGCAAAACGGACAGGGCCATGACGCGGGGCCGCAGGCAATAGGCCGCAGCACGCCAGAAAGAATCAAGCAAAAGTCCCATGCCGACAAGCATACCTTCTTGACCGCGTGGAGGGTCTTTCAGGCCTTGCCCAGCAGCCTAAGAACACCCCGCCATTGCTGCGACCAAAAGCCCTTGCCATAGTCGCGCAAGCGCCCGTCTGGCCCCGGCTCCACCTGATCGCGCACGCCCGTGGGATCAAAACGCAATTCAAAGTTGGCCGTGCGCATCAGCATGTCCCACCAGGGCAGCAATACGCCGAAGTTGTGCCCGCCCAGCACCACGCGGTATCTGGCGCCCTGCGCAGCAGCCTCCCCTGACAATGGCTTGACGGTCTCATGGCCAATTCCGATGCTGTGGTGCAGCCGGTGAAACCGCGGACTGATCCACAGCCGCTCGCCCCAGCGCCCAAACCACAGGCGCACATTGGCGTGCTGAAAGCTCTCGCTGAGCTGCGTGATGGCCACGATAGCGATGAACTGTCCAGGTGCCACACCGATGAGCTGCGCCACCACCACCAAGATGGTGTCGCGCAGCACGTCGTCCAGCAGATGGTTGCGGTTGTCGCTCCACATGGTCATCTGGCGCTGCGCGTGGTGCAAGGAATGCAGGCGCCACCACCATTCAAAGTGGTGCTGCCCCCGGTGAATCCAGTAGTCCACGAAGTCGAACACCACCAGGTACAGCAGCAGGCTGACCCAGGGTACGTCGGTGAACCCAGGCCAGAGGCCATCAAGCTGGAAGGTGCTGATGCCAGCCACTCGCAATGCCCCAAAGATGGAATCCATCAACGGATCCACCGCGAGGAAGAGACCCAGGCGAAACAGCCCCAGCCGGTGAATCAGCGTGTAGAGAATGTCGGTGCGGATCGTCGCGCGGTCGGTCACAGCCTCTACCGGCCGCCAATGCTGCAATGGGCCAATCACTGCCGCGATCACCACCAGCTGCAGCAGCCCCACCAGAAGCCATCCAGAGGCCTCATAGCCACTTTCGAGCTGGTTGCCCAAACCGATAGCAAACATCACTGGCTGCAACAGGCTCTCGAAAAGCCATTGCTGAGCCGCATCAAAGCCATTGCCTAGCCAACCCATTGCGTCATGCTCCGTCTATCTCTCACCACACACGCCCTTGCTCCGAACGGCCTCCACGATCTGCCTCGCCTCCTCCACCGCATTCAGCGCCTCACCAACGGCGCGTAGTCAGGGTGTTCTCGCAGCGTGCGAAAGCAGAATCCGCGCTCCTTCAGCCCGACGATCAGCGGCTCCAGCACGGCAGGCGCCCAGGGATCCTTGCGTGACCAGATCCCCAGGTGCGCAAGCAGAATGTCGCCACTGCGCACATCCCGCAAAGCCTTGTTCAGCAACGTGGTGTTGCTGGCCTTTTCACTGGGCAACTCATCGCCCAGGAATCCCGCCGGTGACCACCCCACATGCGTGTACCCACATGCGCGGGCACTGGCAAGCAACTGCGGCGAAGTCTTTCCACCTGGGGCGCGAAACAAGGGCAAGGGTGTTTTGCCGGTCACGTGCTTCAACCGATCTGCGGCCCGAGCGATCTCCTCACAGTAACCGGCTGCCGTCAGCACAAAATCCTGCCCAGCGCGCGGCCCGGCCGATGGTCGAACACGGAACGAAGGGGCCTGCGCCGATCCCAGATCCGCGCGCCAATAGGTGTGGTCCCAGGTGTGGGATGCAAATTCGTGTCCCTCTGCGGCCCGTGCGTGCCACCAGGAAGCCCAGTGGTCGCCCAGGCTGCCATCCCCTTCCTGGGTGCGTTCGTTGGCGGCGAAAAACGTCACGCGTACCTGCTGGCGTGCGAGAACGTCGGCGACCAAAGGCGCCACGGCCATATGGCCAGTATCAAAGGTCAGATAGAGAGGCTTTTTACAGTCTTTTTGGGCACTAGCGCTGGATACAAAAACGCTAGAAGCTACAAAATATATAGCAAAACAAACTCGCAGAGACACTCCCCTGCGAGGCGCCGACGCTCGCACACCATCGCCAATCAGCGGGGCGCGTGTTGCAACGTCCATACGCCATGGGGCGACTTGCCCACAGTGACCTGCCGCACGACCTTCTTGGCCTCGGTATCCACCACAGAGAGCTTGCGAGCCCAGCGGGAACTCACATAGATGAAGCGGCCATCGGCCGACACTTCCATACAGTCCGGCCCACCGGGTACCGGATAGGATTCGACCACCTGCTGGGTGGTCATGTCGATCTTGCTGATGGAATTGGCCACCCGGTTGCTGACATACAGGTGGCGCCCGTCGCCGGCTGCGCGAAAGGCGTGGGCACCGTTGCCCGTTTTGATCTTCTTGATGCTCACGGGCTCGCGTCCCGAGACGTCAAATACCTCCACGCTGTCGCTACCGGTCAGGCCCACAAAAAGGCGCTTGTCGTCTGGGCTGCCATATACGTCCGCCGGCATAGCACCCGTCTTGGTGCGCCACTTGATCGTCTGCGTTGCGATATCGATGGCCACCAGCTCATCGCTATCCTGCATGGTGGAATACACCGTGGTGCTGCGACTGTCGATCCACAAATGGCTGGGAGTCCGGGAGGTGGCCACCCGCTGGACGAGGGTCAACTCCTTCCCGTCCCAACGGTAAAAATCCACATGGTTCAAACGATTGGCAGCGGTGATAAACCACTTCATGTCGGGTGTGAACCGCAGGTGGTAGGGGTCCACAATGCCCCGCACCGTGCGTTGAATCTGCGCAGTGCGCGGATCCAGGAACGTCAGCGTATCCCCCAACGCATTGGCCACAATGATCGACTTCTCATCCGGCGTGAGATACAGATGGTGCGGCTCCTTGCCCGTCGGAATGCGGGCCGTCTCGGTCCAGGTCACCGGGTCAATAACACTGACATTGGCTTCGAGGGAGTTCAGCACAAACAGTGGAGGCGCGGCAGCCAGTGCCCCCCCTATTGAGATCCACAGCCCACCCAAGACAGCGCACGCGCGTGCAATCGAGAAAATCTTCACAGAACCACTTTCAACACAGCCAAGAAGTGTAGCTGTGCACTTACCAATACCTTGGGGGAGAACACGTAACATTCTTGATGTGGAACGAATTCCGACGAGTAAAAAGGCACTTCACTCGACTGGCGACCACTGAGGCTCATCAGGGATTCGTCAAGTCAGCGCACTCGCCGCCACGCTCTCGTCATCATCGAATCCTTCCAGAGATGTAGCGGTCGCTTCGCTTAGTCAGATCGCACACCAAGTAGCGCTTCACCATCTGTGGTCCAAGCCCCTCAGGACGACTGAGCCAGCAAGGACAGATCCTCCTGACTGAGCCATTTCCATGCCCCAGGAGGCAGGTCAGCGGGCAACACCAGAGCACCGATCTGCGACCGATGCAATCCCTCTACACGATTACCGACGGCAGCAAGCATGCGCTTGACCTGATGGTACTTGCCTTCGGTCAGGGTGAGGTACAGCCGATGGCTCGCAGTCTGCTCACAAGCCGCCGCTTTTACAGGCTTGGGGTCATCGTCCAGAACCACCCCCGCCAACAAGCTCGATATCTGTTTTTCATCGACTGGATGTTTGGTAGTGACCTGATAAACCTTGGGCACATGTTTCTTGGGCGAACTCATGCGGTGAATGAATTGCCCGTCATCGCTCAACAACAGCAACCCGGTGGTGTCTTGGTCCAGTCGTCCTACGGCCTGCACCCCTTGCACCGCGCTTTTTGTTGGCCGCTGCCGCAAAGGGGCTGGCAACAAGGTATAGATGCTGGGATAGGTTGAGGGTTTTTGAGAGCACTCTGTCCCCGCCGGCTTGTGCAGCAGCACATAGGCTTTAGCGTGGTAGGGCCAATTGATGCCTTGGACCTGCAACTGCAGGCCTTCTGGGTCCAGCTCAGCAGTCGCATCGACGCACGGCTCGTAATCCTGAGCATCAGATGATGACCCGCGTATAGAAACCCAGCCCTGCTGAACCAGCCCCGCACAGACACGGCGGGTGCCAAAACCTTGGGAATACAAAATATCCTGGAGCTGCATAGAAAGGGGCAGGAAAAAGAATTCTTGAGTCACAAAGCAAAACGCCCCTCTACTCGATTGAGCAGAAGGGCGATT